>BTUM01000033.1:0-78908 GCA_045863235.1 Candidatus Xenobia bacterium
ATTTTTCACCTGGGGCGCCATTGCTGGCCGCCTGAGGGCATCATACCAGCAGGTCAGGGGTTCGAATCGCCTCCCCGGCTCCAGGTTGAAAGCTCGCTACGGTGGGCTTTTTTCGTTGGGGGAATCTCGAACAGATCAGCCCAGGATCCCGGGTTTGCGGCCCCCCTGCGGCCACGTCCAAGAAAGCCCGTAACCGTGCGGTCCTCCGGTGCCGCCGTTTGCTGCGCACGCCGAGTGTCATAGCAGGGCTTGACGAATGCTGCAGGAACTCACCCCTATGCGGTGGCTGCTGGTGGCCCCCTTTGTCCTGTTCTTCCTACCCGGACAGGCCGGCGCATGGCCGCTCCGTGACGCCTTTTTTCGTACTACCGGGGGCGTGGAGTGCATCCTAGAGAACGCCGACCCTGCCGACGTGATCGAGCAGCTCAAGGTGTTCTACCCGGACGTGAAGTTCATTCCGCACCCCGTATTGAACGGGTTCTTCGTGGTCGGCCCAGAGAAGGACGTCCTTGCGATCCTGCGGCTGCTGCCGAGCATGGACCTTGTCACCGCGGTCTTCTCGCCTCCCAACCCCGAAGGGGTGTTTGAGCTTCTGCAGTCGCGCGTACCCGAAGCGGCCTGCTCTCTGAAGGACGGGCGAATCACGCTGCGCGTGACCCGCGAGCAGCTAGATCGAATCTATGTCATCCTAGAGGAAAATAGCCTACCCCGCCCCGGCGTGCTACACTTCCGCAGACAGAAAGACCAGTAACCGCGCCACTTAGGTCAAGCGTGACCTGCGTCGGCTCGAGGCTTCCCTCCTAGAACCGAACTATACGCCTGAAGCCTGGAGAGCCGAAGCAGGTCGGCTGTTGGCCAGAAGCGGCTTTGGTCACCGCGGGAGGGCCATGCATCTGAATGACCTCTTGCACCAGCTCGGCCAAGAGCTCGACGAGGGGAGCCTGGGCAAGGATCACACCCTTGGTCGCACGTCAACGAGGTGACGGGCGGGATGGGCCCTGGGCAGCTTACCCTTCTCGCTGCCAGACCGGCAATGGGGAAAACCGCTGCCGCGACGCAGATCGCCCGGCATGTTGCGAATGACGGGAGCGCCGGGGACCGGATCTACTCGTATTCTCTCGCAGCTTGGAAGACCTTCGAGATGAAGTGCCAGTCAGTCATTTCCTGGCCATGCTGCTCCAGGTAGGCCTCCCTATCTCGGGCATAGTCCGCAATTTGGGAGAGAAAGGTTTCAAGATCCTGGCTTTCCCAGTCACCTCGGTTCTCCCTATAGTCTTCGGCCAGGGCAGCGAGTAAGTTGATGAAGTCCTTCCTGTTCCTGACGTTCCAGTTAATCATCAACCGGCGTTCCCGAAGAGCAAGCCTTCCACCTCGTTCGCAGCGTCGTCCGCAGGCTGAAGTCCGCTAGCCCCTTACGGCCTGGCCCACATCCCGGTGAGCTGACCCGCTGCCCCTGAAGACGTACTGCACGGCCCGACCCCGACACAGGCACTGGCAAGCTGGCGCGAGAATCCCAGGCAGATGATGCGTCAGCTTGGACTGGGGCTATTCTTCCTGTCGGGGGCAACAGCACTCGTCTATGAGGTGCTCTGGACGCGCCGCTTGACCCTGACCTTCGGCCACACAGTACTGGCTGTCAGCACGGTGGTGACAGCCTACATGCTGGGACTGGCCCTGGGCAGCCGGGCCGGCGGCCGCTGGGCGGACCGCGTGGCCGCCCAGGGAGCCGCGCCGGGCAGGTTTCTGGCCGCCTACGGTGTGCTCGAGGTCATGATCGGAATCTGGGCCGCGCTCTCTCCCTGGTTCCTGGCCGGAGTCGAGCAAGCATACTTTCGCGCCACCGCCGCCAACTGGTCCTGGCCGGCCCTGCAGTTGTTGTGCTGGACCGGCTCGCTGCTCGTTCTGACGCCGCCCACGCTGCTGATGGGGGCCACGCTGCCGGTCTTGAGCCGGCTGCTGGTGCGCCAGCAGGTCCATCTCAACCAGGTCTTCTCCAGCTTGTATGCGGTGAACACCGCCGGAGCGGCACTGGGAGCCGCCCTGGCCGGATGGTGGATGCTCCCGTCCCGAGGATTCCTGGGCTCGATTCTCCTGACGGCTCTGGTCAACGTCAGCGTGGGACTCCTGGCCTGGCTGGCAGCCCGGCGCTGGAACGAGCCCTCGGCCGCTCCGAGCCCTTCCCAACCGGCCCCCTTTCGGGCCAGCAGCCTGGGACTTGCGATGGGACTGGCCGGGCTGGCTGCCATGATCTTCCAGCTGGCCTGGACACGGGGCCTGGCGCTGATCCTGGGTTCTTCTACCTACGGCCTGGCCACCACCCTGGCCGTCTTCCTGACCGGCCTGGGGCTGGGAGCCGCACTGGTCGGTCTGCGCTCTCGGCCTACCGGGGCAGGCCATCTGGCCCTGGTGCTGGGACTGACCGGCCTGGCCGGGGCTTTGAGTCTGCTGGTTCTGGGCTATCTCCCTCAGCTGGCCACCCAGCTCATGCACTACAGCTCTCCCTCTGTGGGAGGCATCGTGGGGCCTGTGGCCGTGCTTTCGGCCCTGGTCATCTTGCCACCCACTGTGCTCATGGGCATCGCCCTGCCCCTGGCGAGTGCCCTGGCGGCAACCGACTTGGAGCGCATCGGCAGTCGGTTGTCCTTCATTTACGCCGCCAACACGGTCGGATGCATCGTGGGAGCCGCCCTGGGAGGCTTCGTGGCCATCCCGACGCTGGGCCTCCAAACCACTCTGAAACTTGCGGCTTGCCTTTACGTGGCGGCTGCCTGCCTGGTCGTGCCGCCCTCCTGGCTCCGCTGGGTGGGGGCTCTGGCGCTCAATGCCGTGCTCGTCATCTGCTACCTTCTGCCAGCCTGGAACCTGGCCTGGATGGCGTCAGGCGCCGGCATCTATTCGCGCGGAAGCCTGACCCAAGAGACGACTCCAGCCTTCTATCGAGACGGTCTGTCGTGCACGGTCAGCGTCGAATTCCAGGGTCCGCGACAGCCTGCCCTGCGCGTCAATGGCAAGGTGGACGCCTCCCTCAACTCCGATGACATGCAGACAATGCTGCTGCTCGGCTACGTGCCAGCCATGCTGTGCCAGAATCCTCGCCGGGCCGCGGTGATCGGGCTGGGAAGCGGGTTCACCCTCCACGCCCTGGCTTCAACGCCGTCAATCGAGACCATTGACTGCGCCGAGATCGAGCCGGCGGTCGTGGAGGCAGGTCGTTACTTTGCTGGCTACAACGGCCACATCCTCGAGGACAGGCGCGTCAGAATCCACGCGACCGACGGTCGCGCCTTCTTGCAGGGCGGCCTGGCTGCCATGGACATCATTGTCAGCGAGCCCTCGAACGTCTGGATCGCCGGGGTCGCCAACCTCTACACGCTCGAGTTCTACCGGTCTTGTCGCCAGAAGCTGGCACCCGGTGGGGTGATGTGCCAGTGGTACCACGTCTACAGCTCCTCTCCCGAGGAGCTGCAGACAGTGCTGGCCACGTTCTACAGCGTCTTTCCCCACGGGTCGGTGTGGCAGTCGAGCGAGTCGGACATCCTGCTGATCGGTAGCCAGACCCCGCTCCCCCTGAGCCTGGAACGGCTACGAAGCCTGTGGGACAGCTCGGATGTCATGCGGCGCGATTTTTGCTCGATCGGCCTGTACCGGCCCGAGTTCGTGCTCGGCCACTACCTGGCCGGACGCGAGCAACTGACCTTCCCTCAGGCCGCGCAAAACACCGATGATCTGCCCTTACTCGAGTATTCTGCTCCTCTGAGCTACTACCGGGCAGACGACTCGACCGGCGAGTGCCTGCGCATGCTCTTGAAAGCTCGCGGGCCGGCTCCGCAGATGCCCCTGGGAGTTCAGGCGAGCCCCCCTCTCTGGCTTGCAGCGGCCCACACATGGCCCGTCCTGAAGCGCTCGGATGACCTGGCCTCGATCCGGGGGCAAATTGAAGGCCTACCCGGGTTCTTGCTTGTCGAGGCGGTGGCGGCTCAAAGCGAGCCGGGGCCCGGGGCGGACAGGCTGTCCAGGCAAGCTCTCGAGGAGCAGCCGGACGACCCGTTGACCCTCTGGCTGGTGGCCAAAATGCGCTTTGACGACCGCCAGTACGAGCACAGCGAGCCGTTGCTGGCCCGATTGTCCCGCACCCCCCTGCCCGGTTGCGAGGAGACGACTCTTTTGATGCACGCGGTGGCCCTGCAGACTCTCAACCGCATCTCCGAGTCGCGCGAGCAGCTCCAGCGCGCCACCCAGCTGGGGACGGGGGCAAGCACACCCTGGACGGCCCTGGGCAAACTCGAAGAGAGGGCCAACCAGAACGAGGCGGCCGCCTCGGCCTACGCGCAGGCCCTGCAGAGAAATCAAGCGGACCTGGAGGCCTGGGAGGGCTACGGACCTTCGTTGCTGCTCTGCGGACGCTTGCCGGAAGCCGTTCAAGCCAATCGCACTGGCTTGCTCCTCCAGCCGCAGAACGTCACGATCTTGATGAACCTTGCGCAGTCACTTCTGGCCATCGGAGATCCGGAGGCGAATCAGGTCCTGCGGCGCGTCCTCGAGCTCGACCCGGAGAACCGAACGGCCCGCTTCCTGCTCTATGGCGAAGGCCAGTAGGCGTCAGGCCTCATAAGCCTCGTCCTGCTCGATCCGGCTCAGGACCCAGTCAAAGTCTCCGCTGGTGATCTTGGCGCCGCAGTACTCGCAGACGCCGGCCATGTTGACGCGGTCGAGGGGGGCACCGCAACTCGGACAGTGGCCCGGGTCCTGCGCTCTTCCTCGGGTGTATCCGGTCCGCCGGATGAAGGTCCAGTACTCGCTGAAACGCCGGACTCGGTCCTTCGAGCCGGCCACCACGGCGCCAGTGCTATCCACCGTGTAATCCTTCATGGACGCCCAGATGCGCACGGTGATGGCGTCAAAATAGGCATCAGGCTCGACGCGCACGGCCTCGACCCCGATGACCTGGACGTCCTCCAGGCGGTTGGTCCGACCGGCGAGCTCGAGAGCCGTCAACCAGTAGCGGTGGGTCTGGAAGAGGCTATCGGTCTCATAGGGGCGCACCTCGTCCCAGCTGCGACCACTCCAGGCCTTCTGCAAATTGAGAAAGATGTGGCGAACCCGGGCTTCGAACTCGGGCCAGGAAAAGTCCGGATGACTGGCTTGAAACTCCTTGCGACGGATGTCGAAGCCAGGCTGGAAGACCGTCGGCAGCTCGGTTCCCAGCTCTTCCCCCGAGCCCCCCACCGCCATCGGAGGACGATCCAACCGGTCGGTGACCGTGAACGACTTCACGATCCAGCCGTAGGACCCGTCCGTGATCAGCCGGTCACAGAACGGACACTTGCCCTCGGAGGTGGGCTCGCCTGGGTTGCCGCAGCTTGGACAGGCCAGGCGCGTGATCTCCTCGGGGCCTTTGGAGAGCACGCCGCTCCGGCGCGTCAGGTACCAGCGTTCCACCAGATAGTAGAGCCTTTTCTGGTCGCCCAGGTGCTCGGTGTAGTTGGTCTCCAGGGCCACCGTCAGGCTGGTCCATTCCTCGTGCAGCCCGCTCACACCGACCAGGCGAATCGAGCCGACGATGACCTCGTCCACCCCAGTCACTCCGCGATTCTTGGCGTCGGACTCGAGTTTCTCGCGCACCTCGGGGCTGAGATAGGCCGCCAGGCTCTGCAGGCCCGCCACCTTCTGGCTCTGCGCGCGCGTGTAGAGCAGGCCGAGAAAGTCGAGAAACAGCGGCCGAGAGAAGTTGGGGTCCACGGTCATCAGGTCGTGCAGGGCAGCCGACGACTGGCGGGTGGGCTTGACGCTGTTGGACCACTCCTGGACCTTCACGCTGGGGCGGCTGTGAAAGTAGGCCAGGCCGACGACGAACGCGATCAGCAACGGGACGCCCACCGCGGGGTATTCCAGGCAGAGCTGGAGGATGATGCGAAGCAGGAAGTAGATCAACCCCGAGTCGTCGCCCGAGCCACCCCCTCCGCCCCCGCTGTAACTCTCGCCGCCTCCCACTCGGGCCCCGGCCCCCTCGCTCAGGGCCAGCAGCAACAAGAGGCCTGGCCACCACTTCATGAGAGAATCCTGGGCGCGTTGGGGATCTCGTCGGGATTCTCGCCTGTGGCCGGCAGGTGAGCGGCAAGGCGCTGAGCCATGAGCTCGAGCCCTTGATGGAGAGCCGCTTCCAGCTCCCCGAGAGAGGTGGCGTTCGCAAGACCCTGCTTCAGCTCGCTGAAGACCGCGCGGGGGACCTTGCCGTGAACTCCCTGATCGGCCAGCACCCGGCCCGATCGCTCCAGTTGGGACAGGTAGATCAGCACCCCGGTTCGTCCCCGCGTGGCGTGCACGGCGTAATCCATGAAGGCGAGCCTGGCCGCCATGTCCACCTGGGCCTGGCGCCGGCTGGCACGGGTCAAGAGACGGCGCAGGGCGGGAAACCGGCGGCTGGCGGCCCAGCCGAGCAGGCCAAAGATCACGACATCGGCCAGGATCGGCTCAGGGCGAAAGCTCCAGGGGCCGTACAAAATCACCCCCAGCGACAGCAGGCCCAGCCCGATTGCAGCCAGGAGATCGACGTCGGCGTAGCTTCCCGAACGGGGGGCGACCACGACCACCACCTCGGCCTCGGAGGCTCGCTCCACAGCCGCCACGGCTGCCGTGACCTTGTCACTGAACCCCTCACCGAAAGCCATCCGGCCAGGTTCTGGCCAGGCGTGGCCGGGGCCTTCCGACCGCCACCTCCTCATGCGCCGCGCGTCGATCGCTTCACGAATTGGCGCGGCGCCGTTCGACAGATCGGAATTCTGTAGGAATGGACGGCCGGCCGGTAAACCCTGACCCGATGACCGCTTTCGACCGGGTCGGGTGGGTCCTCTCCCACACCGGCGCCCGAGCCGTGACCCGGACCTGGCGCCTCCAGAGCCTCTGGGGCGGTTATGGCGAATTGCTGCGCCTCCACCTCGCGGGAGGGCCGGTTGCCTCCG
Organism: Candidatus Xenobia bacterium; assembly: GCA_045863235.1. Classification (GTDB taxonomy): domain Bacteria; phylum Vulcanimicrobiota; class Xenobia; order Xenobiales; family QWHO01; genus QWHO01. The sequence goes on from BTUM01000033.1 coordinate 6,960, forward strand.
TCATTCTCAAGCAGGTGATCCCTCCCGAGGGGGTTCAAGAGAGCGTGGCCGACCGACGCAAGCGCCGCTCCTATGAGGTCGAGCAGGCCTGGTATCTGGATGGGGCCAGGCGTTGCGACTCGGAGTGTCGCGTGGCCGGCTGCTATGCCGCCGAGAGCTCGCTCCTCTTGCTGGAGGATCTCCAGAATGCTGGTTTTCACCCCGGCCGACCGCCCCTTGGCGAGCAGGTACGGGCCGGGCTTCACTGGCTGGCCAACTTCCATGCCCGCTTCCTGGGCCCGCCCCCACCGGGCCTGTGGGACCAGGGCAGCTACTGGCACCTGGAGACCCGCCGGGAGGAGTGGCTCCGAATGCCCCCGGGCTCCCTCAAGGACGCCGCCGCGCCCCTGGACGAACTGTTGAGAGGCGCCCGCTACCAGACCCTGCTGCACGGCGACTCCAAGCCCGCCAACTTCTGCTGGAACGACCAGGGACAGGCCTCGGCCGTGGATTTCCAGTACGTCGGCCCGGGCTGCGGCATCCGCGACACAGCTTACTTCCTCGACTGCTGCCTGGGCGAGTCCGGCTGCGAGAGCCAGGCGGACGACTGGTTGGACTACTACTTCACCGTCCTGAGACAGGCCATTGAGCAGCAGGGGCACAGCATCGACCTCTCCGAGTTGGAGAGGGAGTGGCGCAGCCTCTTTCCCGTGGCCTGGAGTGACTTCTGCCGCTTCGAGCAGGGCTGGCGCGGCCCATCGCCGTTGGGGCGCTTCAGCCAGCGCCAGTTGGCCAGAGCGCTCGAGTTGATCAGGTAAGGTTCTCAATTCAGACTGTCGTAAGGATGGGGCGGTAGGATCAGCTCGTGCAGATCACGAGCCAGTTACCGCTTCTTTCGACCTACCGCCCTACCAGCGCCGGGCCCGGGCAGGGCGACGGTTTCCAGCCCTCCGACTCCACGCCGCGACCGATGACTCGCCAGGAGATGATGCGCAAACTGTTGCAGGGCGATCAGTCGGTGCAAGAGCTACGGGTCGACTGGCAGCAGAACGTGGGCGGACGCCTCCTCAGCCAGGCCGGCGTAGGACCGGATGGCTCGCTCGCCTTCGTCAACGACGAGACGCTGGTGGTGCTGCGCGCCGACGGCTCGCGCCAGATGTCCGTCCCCCAGGGCCGCGACGACTGGTTCAACATCTTCCGCGCGCCGGTGATCCATTCTGGCGGGGTCGTGGCGGCTGGGCAGAGCGGTCTGACAAGCCTGGATTCGACCGGCCGGAAGCGCTGGCACCAGGACATCGGCGAGGTGGCCACCCGCCCGGTGGTCAGCTCCGACGGAACGGTGTTTGCCGCCGCCGGCGAGTCCATGCACGCCTTCAGCCCCGACGGAGAGAAGCTCTGGTCCACCAGTCTGCGCGAGAAACTCGTCGAGCTGTGGCGCGAGGAGCGAACCGCCTGGGCCAATGGGCTCGAGCAGGACCTGGCCAACCCCGACAAGGCTCACAAAAAGGACGTGCTGGAGCCACTGCTCGATTCCGCCAGAAAGGAGCTTGCCGATCCTGACTTCGGCAAGAATCTCGAGATCAAGCTCCAGGGCGGTCCCAGCCTCGGCCCCGATGGCAAGCTCTATTGCTTCACACAGGTCGGACCGCTGTTCTGTCTGGATCAGAAGACCGGTGAGATCGAGTGGGTGCTTCCGGACAAGCGCAACTACCTGTGCGAGGGAGGCGTCGCCTTCAGCCCCGAGGGCGACCTGTTGGGCGTGACCGGCAATAGCTTGCTGCGCGTCATCAGCCCTCAGGGCGAGGTGCGGTTCGACTACGCGGCCTTCCTCGAGAAACGACTCGATCAAACGAGCGAGCAAGAAGCCAGCGAGGCGCGGCGCGCCGGCAACATGGGCAGTTGTGGGCTACCCGCCCTCTCGCCGGACGGCCAGACGATCTACTGGGCCGGGCGCGATGGCAAGCTGCGCGCCGTCGACCGTCAGGGCAACAAGCGTTTTACCCTCGAAATTCCCCACCGCCAGGGATACGCAGGCGAGATGGACGTGTCGGTGGGTCGTGACGGCACCCTTTACTGCGCCAACTCGCAAGGCCTGACGGCGCTCTCACCTCAGGGCGAGCAGCTCTGGCGCTACGAAACGAACGATAAGTACGCTTACGCGACTCTAGTAGGCGATAAGGTGGTGCTCAACACTTACTCCGGTGAGGTGTTCAGCCTGGACTGCGGAACCCTCAATCAGAAGGCCGCCGCGGCGCTCGAGACCTCGGAGCCGGCTCCCCGCATCGCCGTTGCCAACGGCTGGGTCACCATCGGCGGGGTGCGCGTGAAACACCGCGGCCAGCCCGCCTCCTGAGGTTACGGGAGACCAGACGGGGAGGCCGGGGAAACCCTTCCTGCCAGCGCGCTCAGTTCCCCGAGCCACAACTCATACAGAGTCACGTTCTGAGGGTTCGGGCCGGGAGAGGGGGAACTCAGCAAGCGCTTGCGCAAACGGGTCGCCTCGAGCTTCAATTTCCTGTCAATTGGCCGTTCTCTCTTCATCTTACCCTGATTCTCACGACAACCTCCCCCCTGGACAAGAGACCTCGAGGAAAGATTCCATGCACCGATCCGCCGGGGAGGCTTGCGGGTCCGACGGGAGTCAGGCCCCCGAGAAGAGCGATTGCAGATTGAGGGAAGGGGCGTGCGTCCGGCTGACCAGGGAGACGTAGGCCCGTGCCAGGGCGTCCTTCCCGGCCCCCAAGACCGTGCTTGTCAGCCCCAGCGCCTCGGCCAGTTGCTCGGGCGCAACCTCGCGGACAACGCAACGCCAGACCGCTTCCTCCAGCACGTTGAAGGCCGTCTGGATCTCGCTCAGGTCGTAACCGGCCAGGTGGCGTTGCTCGGCCACCGCCTGGGCGTGACTCACGATGCTGGCGAGGTTCTTGTCGCGCACCGCGCCAGCGACCAGGGCCAGGAGGGTCTCCAACCGGGTGCGCGTCTCCTGCGGTCCCGCCCGCTGGTAGCCCTCGAGCTCGGCCCGCGCGAGTGCGCTCATGGCCTCGTCGAGGATCTCCTGAGAGTGGCCGACCAGTACCTGGTGCAGATCCATGACAATCCTCCCTGGCCAATCTGTTGGGCGTCGATCTCAGACCGGAACGGCCTTCTCGGCCGGGCGCATCTTGAAGCGGGGCTCGAGCTCATCGAGCATCTGCACGATGCCGCCGTACTCCAGGTCGGAGTAAGGCAGCATGGCCGGTCCGAAGAATCCCTGACGACGCATCTCCACCGCCTTGGCGGCAGCCTGGTCCTGGATACTGCGCCAGAAGGGGTGACTGAACGGGTCGGCGGCCTCGGTGAAGCGGCCCTGGTGCACGCACATCGCGTGGCACGAGACCACCGGCGGACCGTCGAAATAAGACACCCCCGTTCCCTGCGATACCGGCATCAGGGGGCCGTTGTGCGAGCCGCGCATGAATCCGGCCACGTAGTGGGTCAGGGCGTAGGGAGCGAGCACCTCGCCCGTGGCCGGGAAGTCGCTCTGGACGCGCACCAGGCAGACCGGGTCGTCCTTGCCCACGTACTTGCCGGCGATATTGCGCAGGCGACTGGTGCTGACCACGGCCGCCTGCTCGCCGGTGATGCGATTGTAGATGGCCTCCACCACGAAGCGCTCGGTATCGCGCAACAGGGCGGCGATCTGGTAGAGGTCCTCGGGCGCGTTCAGCTCGATGACGCGATCCCCCTCGGTGCAATCCACGTCCATGATGACGAAGCGGAATCCCTTCATCAGCTTGGGGCCAAGCAGCAGCCCGGAGCAGAACATCGGGTCGGCGAAGCTCAGGTACAGAGGCAGGTTGAAGGCTCCCGGGCTGGTCTTGTCGGCCGCAAAGAGCAGGAATGGCTCGTTGGGCCGTTCCTCGAACTCCATCTCGGCCACCTCGGGGCCCATCCCGCGCACGTTGCCGGAAAAGGCATCCTTCAGGAGATCCTGTCCGGCCCCGTAAAGTCCCTGCTGGCGGGCCACCTCCGTGCCGGCCTGAAAGGCTCGAAAGGCGAGCTCGTGGATGGGAGCATAGCTGACCCCGTGGGGGTGAGCCATCAAGATGGCCACGTCGTCTCCGGTGTGGCTGATGGCGAAGTCCAGCTTCAACTCCTTTGCCTGCTCTGCGATCTTCGAGCGAACGGCCTCCACCAGGAGTCGGGAAGGTTGAATGTGGCCACCGATGCTACCGACATCGGCCTTGATGCAACTGAGCGTCGTCTTCATGACAATCAGACTCCTTTACGAACTCTCGTCCTACCCTACCCTGGAGGCAGAGCAGACGAAATGACCTGGATCAGTCACCACGCAGGATGCCAGGCCTCTCCAACAAAGCAACCAGGCGTGCAGAAGTTCATCGAAGGTGTGACGCGCTTCCAAAGCGAGGTATGGCCCCAGCAACGAGAGTATCTCGAGAGTCTGGCCGGAGGCCAGAAGCCGGAGGCGCTCTTCATCGGCTGCTCCGATTCGCGGGTCAGCCCCGAGATCATGACCCAGACGCTGCCGGGGCAGCTGTTCGTGGTCCGCAACGCGGGCAACCTGGTGCCCCCCTACGGAGGTGCACGGGGCGGGGTGGGGGCCAGCATCGAGTATGCCGTTGCCGCGCTGCACGTTCCCCACATCATCATCTGCGGTCACTCCGACTGCGGGGTGATGAAGGCCACCCTGGCCCCCGAGCACGCCACCACCATGCCAGCCGTGGTGGACTGGCTGCAGATGACCGAGGCCACCCGCCGCACCCTGGCGGAGAACTTCCCCGACCTTCAGGGGCAGGAACGGCTGGACACGGCTGTGGAGCACAACGTCTTGATGCAGGTGCAGAACCTGCAGACCCACCCGGCGGTGGCCTCGGCCCTGCTGGCCGGTCGGGTGCAGATCCACGCCTGGACCTACCGGGTGGAGAGCGGGAGCGTGCTGGCCTTCGACACCGAGAACCGTCAGTTCGTGCCCCTTCAGGAGCTGTGGGCGGCCACCGCGGGTGCGCCCAGCCAGGTGGGCCGGAGCGGAATCTTCAAGAATCCGCTCAAGTGAAGACCTGCCTTAAGGTTGATGCTGCCAGCAATAACTGCTGCCGACCTGGGCTGAGCGTTTGCACTGGGCGCCCTTCCTGGTGGTCGCCTGGCAGCGCTTGCTGACCTGATCGCTGGGCGAAGGGGCAGGGCGTGATTTGCACACCCCACAGCTGCCGCCGGCGTTGCAGTGGGCGCAGCTGCTGCAGTTGCTGCAGGCTTTGCAGGGATCCGCTCCGGTGCAGCGAGCGGCCAGGGCCGGCGCCATCCAGAGCAAGATCACCAGAGCCAGCGTCAGCCAGCGCATGGCATCGCCCTTTCGCGCGGAGTGGAGCGATCCTCGTAGACCTGACGAGGATAGGCCACCCGGCTCACCTGCCACTCCTCCCCGACGTCCAGGCCCCGGTCCTGAAGCTGGTCTCGCACCAGCTGTTCGAAGGCCTTCCAGGGGGCCGGCCCGGAAAGGGGCACCAGGGGGCTGCCCATCGCCTGTCCGGCCGACTTGCGCGGCCGAAAGTCGGAGGGCTCAAAGGCGAAACCGTCGGCCAGCGGCTTGCCGCTGAAGGGGCTGTGACCGGCAGGATCGCAGTACAGGTAGTCCAGGTCGGAGTTGCCTCCGAAGCGCCCGTGAGCCACCCCGCCGAAAGCCATGAACTGGCGCGGGTAACCTGGCAACTCCTTCTTCAGGGCGCGCACCTGGCGCTCGAAGGCGGCGCTCACCTGCCTCACCCGCCGTCCGACCTGGGCATCGCTATAGGGGCGCTCGAGGTCGCGCACGATCTTGGCCGGCCAGCGACTCAGCTCCGACCCGCCGAAGCTACCCTCGGCGGCGAGATCGGCTTGCTTTCGATGCAGCCAGCTCTTCAGCTCGCGAAGGTTGGTGAGCACCTTATCCGGCACGCTCTGGCGCAGATTGTGCAGGCAACTGGCCAGGTTCTCCTCTAGAATTCGATGGCGTGAAGAATCGAGCTGGACCAGATCAAGAATCTGAGCCGCCTGACGGTAGCAACGCGCCCGCGAGGGCCTGGGGCCGATAGCACCTACCTGCACAGCTCCACACTAGACGAGAGAGCTGAAAAAGACTGGAAGTCCGGCGGCAAACCAAGCTGGGGCTGCGCATCTAGAACCGATACTGGTAGCGAACCCGAAACCCGTCCTGAGGGAACCTGGGACCCTGCCACTGTTGATTGAGCTCGTAGTTGACCATGATCCGGTGCTCGGGCTTGCGGGCAAGGTAATAGTTGGCCCCCAGCACCACTCGACTGCGAGCGTTGGTGGCGTTGTCGGGCGAGAGCAGGTCGACTCGATTGAGGTCGGGGTCCAAGGCATCGAGGTGAAGAACGAGATCCCACTGCTCATCCAGGCGATACACCGTGGCCAGGTAGCCTCCCAGGGCGAGCGAGTCGGTCTGGCTGAAAAAATTGTATCCATCCCCGTAGAGGGCTTCCGCCTCGATCGTCCAGGGGCCGGAGTGGTAGTGAAACTCGTAGTCGGCTCGGATGAAGGGCTGGCCCAGCGAAGCGCCTTCGGGCACAATGGTTCCCCGGTGGGCCGATAGTCCCATCCGCATCCGGTCGGTAAAATTGTAGACCAACCGGGCGGAGACGTCCTTTCCGTTGTCCTCGTCCTGGAACTCGAGCCGCTGCCCCAGAAAAGCCCCCACGTCCCATTCCAGCTTGCCGGCCTTGCCGCCGAGATTGAGCCCGAAGTCACGGTCTTGATACAGAGCACGGGTGGCGTCGCTGCGCTCGATGGTGTTGGTCTCAGCGGCCGAGCGGTAGCCTTCATAGCCAAAGCGCATCTTGAACTGACCGGCCTGCAACACCATGGCATCATTGATGGTCCAGCGCAGGTAACAATCGCGAAAGTTGGCCTCGTCGTTGCGCGTGTCGTAATGGCCCTGGACGATGAAGTCGAGATTATCTGCCAGGCGCGCCGTCATGGAGAGGCGCAAACGGTGGATGCTGGGCAGGGTGCTGGCGGGACGGTTGGAGATGCCGTCCAGCGCGGGGAGCTGAACGGCGGGATTGCGATTGCCGCGGTGACCGTCGTCGAGCTGCAGCATCAACACGCCGTTGAAACGCACCGGATCCTGGGCGTCGGAGGTCTCGGTCCCTTCCGGCAGCCACTCCGAGGGCGCGGTCTCGACCGGACGATCATCTTCCTCGTCGGTCTGGTCCAGCGATCCTCCTTTCGGCTCGGAGAGCGACTCGAGGGTCTCCAGGCAGGTTCTTGAGGTAGCCGAGGACTCGAGCTCCTGCGGCGACACACCGCCTGTCAGAAGCCCGAGCCAGGCCAACAGACTCACTATGAATGCATTCTTGGACATCGAGGCACCGGAAATTCGAACAGCAATGCCCCGGACCCTACCAAATCCAGGTCAAGATCGCGTTAAACTTCGTCGCATTGACCGGCGCGTTCGTCAGACTGTGCAGACTGTGTAATGTGCAAAACCAGAGTGCGAGCACATCAGAGAACGCGCTGGGCGCCCGCCTGCATCCGGCGCAGACGCATCTGATCCTGCTCGTAGGAGTACCAGCCGCCCTCCTGCAAGGTCCAGTGGGCGGACATGGTCAGGTTGCCGTTGTACGTCTGGGGCTCGCTGAGAATGCGGGAAAAGGCGTCTTCGAAGTCGGAGCGGACCTCAAGCTCGGGATTGGGCTCGCGAAACGAGAAAGAACGGGAAGATTGAGCTGCGTTGTAGCCGATCGAACCAAGCTGCATCCAAGACCCCCTCAGAGCTGACCTGTTGTCAGTATAGCCGGCCGCTCGGCGCGAGCCGATTGTCCAGTTGTAACATCCGTGTAAACCAGGTTAACTTTCGTCGCAACTCGGGCTCCAGGAGGTCGAGCTGGGCCCTGTCGTCCCTGATCTTGGCGCCCTCGAGCACCTTACCCGGGCGAGGGGCTCTCGGTCCATGACGCCATCCTTGAAGAAATTTTTAACAATTTCGACGGCCTGAAACGCGAGCTGACCTGATCTGGATCATAACCTCCTCCTTCATCTGGCCCTATAGTCGAGAAAACGGAAGGGAGACCGCTTTCTTGGGCGACAGCTATTACGACGACGACTCTCCGAGACTCTTCACCTTTTTCACGGTATTCTGGGGGTTCGTGGGGATGCTGGTGGGCCTTTGGGCGGCTCTGGAGCTGGCTTTCTATCAGCTCAATGGCGACCTTCCGTGGCTCACCTTCGGGCGGCTCAGGCCGCTTCACACCAACGCTGTCATCTTCGCTTTCGCCGGCAACGCCATCTTTGCCGGCGTCTACTATTCCACCCAGCGCCTTTGCCGCGTAAGGATGTTCAACGATACCCTGTCCAGGCTCCACGTGTGGGGCTGGCAGCTCATCGTGGTGCTGGACGCGGTGGCCATCCTGACCGGCCACACGGACGGCAAGGAGTATGCCGAGCCCATCTGGCCCATTGACCTCCTGATCACGGCGGTCTGGGTCATTTTTGCCGTCAACTTCTTCGGCACGCTCTGGAAGCGTCGCGAGAAGCACCTCTACGTGGCCCTCTGGTTCTACATGTCCACCGTCTTGACCATCGCCGTGCTGCACATCGTGAACAACCTCTGCATGCCGGTGACCCTGCTCAAGAGCTACCCTGCCTACGCCGGAGTTCAGGACGCCCTGATCCAGTGGTGGTACGGCCACAACGCGGTGGGCTTCCTGCTGACCACGCCCTTCCTGGGGCTGATGTACTACTTCCTGCCCAAGGCGGTGAACCGGCCGGTCTACTCCTACCGGCTCTCCATCGTCCACTTCTGGTCCTTGATCTTCCTCTACATCTGGGCCGGGCCCCATCACCTGCTCTACACCGCCCTGCCCGACTGGGCCCAGACCCTCGGCATGGTGTTCTCATTGATGCTGATCGCTCCGTCCTGGGGCGGCATGATCAACGGCATCCTGACCTTCAAAGGGGCCTGGCACCGGTTGCGATCCGAGCCGGTCCTCAAGTTCCTGGTGGCCTCGCTGACCTTCTACGGCATGTCCACCTTCGAGGGCCCGATGCTGAGCATTCGCTCGGTTTCGGCCCTGGGCCACTACACCGACTGGATCGTGGGCCACGTGCACTCGGGTGCCCTGGGCTGGGTTGGCTTCATGATCTTCGCGATGCTCTACTGGATGGTGCCTCGCCTCTACAAGACCGAGCTCTACTCCACCAAGCTTTGCGAGATCCACTTCTGGATCGGCTCGGGCGGCATCGTGCTCTACATCACTTCGATGTGGATCACCGGCATCACTCAGGGCCTGATGTGGCGCGAATACTCGGCTGAGGGCACGCTGATCTACCAGTTCATCGAGACGGTCAAGATCCTGCACCCCTACTACATCGTGCGCGCTCTCGGGGGAGGGCTCTACCTGGTCGGCCTCATCTTGATGGCCTACAACCTGGTCCGCACAGCAATGTCGGGCAAACCCTCCCAAGAAAGGATCCCCGCGTGACGCACCGCACTCTCGAACAAAAGGGACTTCTGTTCGGCGTCCTGATGCTGGTCGTGGTCTTGATCGGCGGCATCGTGGAGATCGTCCCGCTGTATGCCGTGAAAGCCAGCGTGCCCCCGCTGGAGGGCGTCAAGCCCTACAGTCCACTCGAGCTCGACGGGCGCGACATCTACATTCGTGAAGGCTGCTACACCTGTCACAGCCAGATGGTGCGGCCCTTCCGCGACGAGATGGAGCGCTACGGGCCTTACTCCAAAGCCGGCGAGTATGTCTACGATCGCCCCTTCCAGTGGGGCTCCAAGCGCACCGGTCCCGACCTGCAGCGCCTGGGTGGCAAGTATCCCGACAGCTGGCACTACCTGCACATGAAAAATCCCCGCGAGATCGTTCCGGGCTCCATCATGCCCGCCTATCCGTGGCTCTTCACCCAGCAGGTCGACCACAGCCTGGTACCTGCCAAAATGCGCGCCCTGCAGAGGTTGGGAGTGCCCTATACCGACGAGGAGATCGCCAACTACGCCGTGGCCTACTTCAAGCAAGCCAGCTCCGTCGAGACCAACATCAAGGCGGCCGGCATCAAGGACGACTATCAGAACACGCCTGAGATCATCGCGCTGATCGCTTACTTGCAGCGGCTCGGCAGCGACATCAAGTGGAGGTAAGGATGCCTCAACCCGACTGGATCATTGCGATGAAGGAAGGCGTCCTGGTGCTGTTCTTCCTCATCTTCTCGGGGGTCATCGCCTGGACTTATCACAGCTCCAACCGCGCCGCGATGGAGCGATACGGCCGCTTGCCCCTGGAGGACGAATGAGCGACGAGCATACCATCTTGACTGACGAGGAAGTGACGCCCGGCCCGCTGGCGGGAAACTCGAGCAACGACCGGGTCGTCCTTCCCGACGACAAGCTGTTGGCCGGCCACGAGGTGGACGGCATCCAGGAGATGGACAACCCCATGCCGATGTGGCTGACCACCCTCTTCCTGGCCACATTCCTTTATGCCATCGGATACTGCATCGTCTACCCGAGCTTCTGGTTCTGGCCGGGCCTCTGGAAGTGGTCGAGCACCACCGAGATGGCCCGTCTGGAGGCCGAGCAGGCTGCCAAGCGCGCCCAACCTGTGGTGGCGAAGGCCGACCTGAACCAGCTGGCCAGTGATCCGACCCACGTGGCCAACGGCAAGAAGATTTACGAGTTCACCTGTGCCACCTGCCACGGCGAGAATGCTCAGGGCAAAGTGGGACCAAGCCTGGTGGACGCCGAGTGGAAATATGGCGGCAAGCCGACCGACATCCTCGAGAGCGTGACCAACGGCCGACCGGCGGGGATGCCCAACTGGGGGAACACCCTGAAGCCCGAGGAGGTGGAGGACGTGACAGCCTTTGTCCTGTCGCTCCAGAAAAAGTGAGCCGCCCCATCTATACCCGCCACGTCAACGGCAGATTCCACAAGCTCCGGGCGGCCGTGAGCCTGATCCTGCAGTCTCTGCTGTTCGTCCTCCCCTGGATCGAGTATCACGGCCGCCCCTTCCTCTTGCTCGACATCCCCCATCGTCGCCTCTACCTGGGCCACCTGGTGCTGTTCCCGCAGGAGACGTTCTTTCTGCTGATCATGCTGCTCTCGGCCGGAACGCTGCTCTTCCTCTCCACCTCCCTGGGGGGACGCATCTGGTGCGGCTACGCCTGTCCCCAGACGCTCTTCAGCCAGTCCTTCATGATGATCGAGCGCTGGGTCGAGGGCGACCGGGCCCGGCGCATGCGGCGAGAGAAAGGCTCTCTGACAGCCTCCTGGGTGATCCGTCGAGGCCTCAAGCTGGCTATCTGGCTGGTGATGGGCATCTGGCTTGGCATCACCATCTCGGGCTACTTCGTGCCGATCCGACAGCTGACACTGGCCTCCTGGCCGGTGGTGGCCTTCTTCACCTTCATCTCGTTGCTCGACTTCGGCTTCCTGCGCGAGATGGTCTGCCACAACTGGTGCCCTTACGCCCGCTTTCAGGGAGCCCTGTTCGACAAGGACACTCTGGTCATCGCCTATGACAACGAGCGCGGCGAGCCGCGCGGCAAGGTGAACACCACCCAGGGCTCGTGCGTGGACTGCTCGCTCTGCGTACAGGTCTGCCCCATGGGCATCGACATCCGAGACGGCCAGCAGCTCGAGTGCATCGCCTGCGCTGCTTGCATCGACGCCTGTGACCAGGTCATGGACAAGCTCAAGCGTCCTCGAGGCCTGGTGGGCTACCGCACCCTGAGCGGGCGTCAGCGCCTGCTCCGCCCCCGCACCATCGTCTACGGCGTGGTACTGGCGGTGCTGGCCACCACCTTCCTCTACCTGGCCACCCACCGGCAGCTGCTGGCGGTCGACGTGGTGCGCTCGGCGGCTTTGTTCAACACCACTCCCGATGGCCGGGTCTCCAACAACTACACCGTGCACCTGATCAACCGTCGCGACGAGCCGGTCGAGGTGAAGCTCTCGCTCGAGGGGATGCCCGAGGGCGAGCTGATCGCTCCCCGGGGCAACCCGGTCACGGTGCCGCCTGCCTCGGTGCAAGCGGTTCAGGTGCTGGTGGTGCGTCCCAAAGCTGACCGACCGGTCGTTTCGTTCAGGCTGAAGGCCAACGACGAAGAGGTCCAGACCACGTTCGTGGGGCCCGGCCAATGACCCCGCCCCGACTGATCGCCGGGATCCTGATCAGCTTCGTGCTGGTTCAGATCTCTTTCGTGACCATGGCCTCGCGCAGCTTCGAAGGCCCTGACCAGCCTGGATACTACAAGATGGGCCTGGAGCACGACCGCCTGATGCGCCCCCAGCGCCAGGGCTGGCACGTCCAGCACAACCTCCCCCAGCGCCTGCAGGCAGGCCAGAGCTTCCATCTCGAGGCCCGGGCCGTGGACGCCAACCAGCAACCGGTCCAGGGCAACCTGACCGTGCGCGTGGGGCGTCCCGCCACCCGCAGCCAGGACCGCCAGCTGACCCTGCCGGCCGATTGGCAGCCGGCTCCGGGCTGGTGGGACGTGGTCTTCGAGCTGGACGGCCAGCGCCTGGACAAAGTGCGCGTGGCCGCCCGATGACTTGCCGCCACTGCGGCCTGCCCTCCAGCGCCGACTTCTGCTGCTCTGGCTGCGAGGCGGTCTACAGCTGCATCCACTCGCTGGGCCTGGACGACTACTACCGCTTCCGCACCGGGCCGCCGGACGCTCCGGCCGAGCTGCCAGCCTCGGCGGCCCACTACGATCGACCCGAGATCTCCCGGCGCTACGCCGTGGGTGACAGCTGGCACATCCTGGTGGATGGCCTGCACTGCGCCGCCTGCGCCTGGCTGGTGGAGCAGGCCCTGCAGCGCCTCGAGGGGGTGCGAGAAGCCCGGGTCAACTACGCCACCTCGCGCCTCAAGGTCAGCGGCAGCGCGACCCTGGGCGCGGTGGTGGCGGCCGTGCAGGCACTGGGGTATCGGGCCACACCCTACCATCCCGATCTGCAGGAGCGTCCCCGTGCAGAAGAGGACCGCACCCTGCTGCGCCGCCTGGCGGTGGCCGGCTGCGCCGCCGGCAACATCATGCTGATGGCAGCCGCGCTCTACTCGGGGGCGGCCGAGGAGCAGCACTTCCAGACCCTGTTTCACCAGGTGAGCCTGCTGCTGGTTCTGCCGGTGGTGCTCTACTCGGCCGTGCCCTTCTGGAAGGGAGCCTGGAGCGCCCTCAAGGCCCGCACCCTGACCATGGACGTGCCCATCGCGCTGGGCCTGGGAATCACGTTCCTGGCCAGCCTGGTGGGGTCCCAGGTCTACTACGACACGGTGGCCATGTTCGTCTTCGTGCTCTTGATCGGCCGCTACCTCGAACGCCTGGCCCGAGGCCGGGTGAGCTCGACACTCGAGCGCCTGCTGGCGCTGCAGGTCGAGACGGCCCGCCTGGCAGACGGCAGCGAGGTGCCGGTGGAGCAGCTCGAGCCCGGCGCGCGGGTCGTGGTCGGTCCGGGCTGTCGCCTGCCGGCCGATGGCCGGGTGGAGAGCGGGCGCGCCTTCGTGGACGAGTCCATGCTGACAGGCGAGTCCCGCCCGCGGGCGGTCGAGCCAGGCGAGACCGTGCTGGGAGGGAGCCTCAACCTGGACGGCTCGCTGCTCGTGCGGGTGACGGCCGTGGGCAGTCAGAGCGTGCTGGCCCGCCTGGCCCGCCGGGTGGAGGAGGCCCAGAGCCAGCGGGCCCCCATCGGCCGTCTGGCCGACCAGGCCGCGCGGCGCTTCCTTGTGGTGGTGCACTCGCTGGCTGCTCTGACCTTCCTGGCCTGGCAACTGGTCGACCCCGCCCGAGCCGTGGAGGTGGCCGTGTCGGTGCTGATCATCACCTGCCCCTGCGCTCTCGGGCTGGCTACCCCGCTGGTGGTGGCCGTGGCCACCGGTCGCGCCGCCGCCAGAGGCCTTCTCTTCCGGGGAGGAGAAGCTCTGGAAGCCTGTCGGGCCGTGACCACGGTGGTGCTGGACAAGACCGGAACGTTGACCGAGGGCCGTCTGCAACTCGACGAAATCGTCTGCGAGCCCGGTCGTGAGCGGCACTGGTTGCGGCTGGCCGCCGCCGCCGAGCAGAGCTGCCCCCACCCCCTGGGCCGCTCGCTGGTGGCCGCCTGGGGTGAGGAGCCGCTGCCGGCGGTCGAGGATCTGGAGAGCCTGCCCGGGTTGGGCCTGCGCTGCCGGGTGGAGGGCCATCGCCTGGCGGTTGGCAGTCGAGCCCTGGTCAGCCAGGGAAGCTCTCAGCGGCCCGGTTGCACCATGGTTTACCTGGAGGTAGACGGAAGGTTGGAGGCTTGCTTTGCTCTCTCCGACCGCCTCCGCCCGGAGGCGAGCGAAGTGGTGGGACAGCTGCGCCGAAGAGGCTTGAAGCTGATCCTGGCCAGCGGCGATCAGGCCTCCTGCGTGGAGGAAGTGGCCACTCGCCTGAGCCTGGATCATTCCTACGCGGGCATGCTGCCCGAGGACAAGCATACCCTGGTGCGCGAGCTCGAGGCCCGGGGTGAGCGGGTGGCCATGGTGGGCGACGGAGTGAACGACGCCCCCGCCCTGTCGGCCGCTACCCTGGGCGTAGCCGTTGAGAACGGCACCGATCTGGCCTGCGAGGCAGCCGACCTGGTGCTGCGCCGGCCGGGCCTGGCTCCGCTGGAGGAGGCCTTCGCCCTGGCCGAGAGCGCCTGGGGGCGCCTGCTGGCCAACCTGGGCCTGGCCCTGACCTACAACCTGATCGCCATCCCCAGCGCCATGCTCGGCCTGGTTTCGCCGCTCTTTGCGGCTGTGGCCATGCCGCTCTCGTCGCTGGCGGTCGTGCTCAACTCCATCAGGAGAAGCCCGTGAGCGCCATCTTCTACCTTCTACCGCTGGCCATCATCCTGGCCCTGGTCGGGCTGGGCGGCTTTTTCTGGGCCGTTTCGGATGGCCAGTTCGACGACCTGGAGGGGCCCCGCTGGCGGGTGCTGTTCGACAAAGATGAGTCTTGAGATGATGCTGTTGGGTCTGGTGGGCAGCACGCACTGCCTGGGCATGTGCAGCGGCTTCGTGCTGGCCACCGGCAAGCGGGCCCCGGCCTACCAGGCGGGGCGATTGCTGGGCTACTCGCTGGTAGGCGCGGCCATGGCCACGGCCGGTTGGGCCGCCCGACTGGGACTGGGCAGCCGCCTGTTCATGGTCCTTGCCGGTCTTGCGATGGTGGCTCTGGCGGCCAACCTGCTGCCCGCCCGCCCGCCGCTCTGGGGGTATCTGCTGCGAGCCTTCGGGCCGCTGCTGCGGCGCCCGTTCTTCCTGGGCCTGTTGACGGCCGTGCTCCCTTGCGGCTTGCTGGCGGCCGCCTGGATGCAGGCAGCCGCCAGCGGCTCGACCCTGCAGGGCGCGCTCTTCATGGCCTGTTTCTGGTTGGGGACGCTGCCGGCTCTCAGTTTTGCCCACCTCTTGTCGCCCCTGGCCCGACGCTGGCCCCGGGCGGGCAGCCTGGTAATACTCTGGCTGGGCCTGATCATGCTCTGGCGGGCCTGGCGTGGGGAGGTCTGGTGCGGATGATGAAGCGCGTTGCGGTGGCTCTGGATGGCACTCCTCAGGCCGAACAGGCCCTGATCTATGCCCGTTCGCTGGCTTACGAGCTGGTCTTGATCCGGGTCGTGAGAGAGCGGATGGTGGAGGAGCTGGAGGAAGGATCGGCTCAGGAGGCAGCCCACTACCTGCACCAGGTGGCCACTGCCCTGCGCGAGCGGGGCCAACCCTGCACCGTCCGACTGGCCTCGGGTCAGACCGCCTCGGCCCTGCTCGAGAGCCTGCAAGACTGCGAGCTCCTGGTCATCTGCTCGCAGGGTCGCACGGGCCTGGCGGGCTGGCTGAAGCCCAGCGTGGCCGCCCGGGTGGCCGCTCGAGCCAGCTGCCCGGTGCTGGTGGTGCGCTCGGGAGAGCCAGGCAGCCTGGAAAGCAAGCTGACGGGGCCGCAATGGGCCCCCCGCCGGGCCCTGGTGGCCCTGGACACGACCAGCTTCTCGGAAGGAGCCCTGCCAGCCGCCTGCTCGCTCCTGACCCAACGCCCGGCCCAGCTGGTCTTGCTCGGTGCCAGCGGCCTGCCGCCCGTGGACTCGGATTCGCCCGAGTTCTCCGCGCGCCGGGTGCAGCTGGCCCGCCTGGGTCAGTATCTCCAGCGCGCCGGCGAGGATGCCCGGGCCGAAGACCTGCAGGTTTCCTGGCGGGTGGAGGACTCCACCGCCAGCGAAGCGATCCTGGACTGGGCCGAGCGCGAGCGAGCCGAGGTGGTCTGCCTGGCCACCCACGGTCGCACGGGGGCAGCCCGCTGGCTGCTTGGCAGCGTCAGCGAGAAGGTGCTGCGCAAAAGCCGCCGGCCGGTCCTGCTGGTCAATCCTCGTTCTTTGAGACGACCAGCTGATCGCGCAGGGCGCGAATGAGGTCCAGACTGGAAACGATGCCTACCACCTGACTCGAGCGCAGCACCAGGATGCGATGGATGCGACGGTCCAACATCAAATCAGCCAGCTCGAGCAGGCTGGTTTCCTCGTGGGCAAAGTAAGCGTACGGCGCCATG
The DNA here is from genome assembly GCA_045863235.1 of Candidatus Xenobia bacterium. Classification (GTDB taxonomy): domain Bacteria; phylum Vulcanimicrobiota; class Xenobia; order Xenobiales; family QWHO01; genus QWHO01. The sequence goes on from BTUM01000033.1 coordinate 23,478, forward strand.
ATGTCGGCCACCAGGGCCTCGCCCATGGCGGGCAGCTCCCCCGGAACCCCCAGCCAGACGCCCTGGTAGTAGCCGTGGGGGTCGCGGCTGGTGGGCAGAGCGTGCGAGGCATAGGCGGCCACGTCGGTCTGCGACACGACCCCCACCAGCTTGCCCGACTCGTCCACCACCGGAACCCCTGAGATGCGGGCGTGCGCAAGCAGGCTGGCCAGCTCGCGCACGCTCTTCTCGGGACGAATGGTCAACACTTCTCTGGTCATGATATCGGCAACGGTTCGCATCCTATGGCTCAATCTAGCGGTCCCCGAGTCGACTTGGAATGATCCGGATCATTCTGCCCCGACCTGTCGCGGGTTATGCTGGCACTGCGGGGAAACCCGCCAAGGAGGCCGCCTTCATGAGCAAGGAACACGTGAACTGCCCGAACCTTCAACGTGAGGCCGAGATCGAGCTGTCCGACGGCAAAGTGACCGCCTGCAACCTCTGGCACGAGGGCCGCCCCAGCTGTCAGGGAGAGTGTGTCACCGCGCCTCGAGTGCGCGACATCATGCAGCGAGAGGTGATCGCGATCCGGGAAACGGCCAGCCTGGCCGAGTTGGCCCGCGTTCTGGCCGAGAACCGCATCTCCGGCGTGCCGGTGATCGACCGAAAGCGTCGCCTGCTGGGAGTGATCTCAGCCTATGACCTGGCCCGCGGCAAGGCGCGGGCCAATGCCTTCTACAACGAAACCTTCATGGTGGACGAGTTGCTCGACGGCTACTACAGTCACGAGAACTCGAGGGTGCGCGACCTGATGACCTCGGCTGTCCACCGGGTAGAGGAGGTGACCCTGGTCAGGGACGTGGTGGACATCATGCTCAGAGAGCAGATCCACCGGGTGATCGTGACCCGGGGCGAGGAACTGACCGGCATCGTGACCACCTCGGACATGTTGCAGGTGCTCTCGCGCCTGCTCTCCTGATCAGGCCGAAAACAGGCTGAAGAAGGGTTTGGCCTGGCCGCTCTTTTGGGAGGTGGGCCCCTTGAGCCGGGGCGGCTGGTCGAAGTCGCCCAGGGCATCGGTCACCTTGGGAAGGTCGCTGTCCGAGTCGGAGGGATAGGCACAGGTGGTCAGGTCTGCGTCATGGTCGGAAGGGTGCCTGCACGTGGTCTTCGTCGGAACGGGCACGACCAGCGGACCGGCGACCGGTTGAGCCTCCAACACCTGCTCGAAGAAGGGCTCGGGTCGAGCCAGCGTGGCGGCGGCCACCAGGGCCCCGCCGGCGAACAGGCAATCGGTGAGAAATCGGCGGCGTGTCATGCCGGGTTGGTCGTGCTCAGCACGACTTTATTTCTGCCGTGTCGTCGCGCTCGAAATGCTCGGCCTCGGCGGGCATTGGCGGAGGCCAGCCACCCGGCGGCTCAGTCAGCGTCTCTTCTTGAGCTGCACATTGCCGACCTGGACGGAGCTCTCGCCTTCCGAGATACCCGGGCGCGGCTGGCCGGCGATCGCGACCAGCTCACGCGGAATGAGACCTTTGAGCGTGCCTTCCGTCTTGAGCACCAGCACACCGTCCGGCCCGACGGCCGGCCCATGATGGGAGGGACCGCGGGAGGGCTCGTTCCAAAGCTCCTTGCCCGTGGCCGGGTCGAGGCCGGTAATCTGGCCGTCCGGATGCGTGACGATCAGGCCTTTTTCGGTGGCCTGAACATTGCTGAAGGGACCGTTCCAGCCGCACTCCCCGTTGATCTGGTAGCTCCAGAGCTGGCGCCCGGTCTGGGCCTCGCGCATGCGAAGCTGGCGGCCGTCGCGAACCACGACCCCGCCGGGAACGGCGAACAGGTCGGTGCTTGCGTCGGCGGACTCCGACCACAGCTTCCGGCCGGTCTTGGGGTCCACCGCTCTGAGCGAGTGGCTCGTACCGAGCAGCTTGAACATCTTTTCCTTGAGATAGTAAACAGGCCCGTCCGCCACCGAGACCTGGCGATCGTAGCTTTTGCTCCAGATCTGCGTCCCGGCCGAATCGAAAGCCAAAAGCCGAGTGGTCTCGCCAGCGTAGATCCCGCAGGTCGCCAGGATCACGCCCTGGGTGTGCGCGAGAGGACTGACCTCGCTGCCCGTGCCCGTGCTCCAGAGCTCCTTACCCGTGTCTCCGTCGAAAGCCACCAGTGAGGCGCTCTGGCCGGCGATGACGTTGCCGTTGGGGGTCACCAGCGGCTGGCGGCCCCAGCTGCCCCCCATGGGCTGGCGCCAGACCTCGCGGCGTGTGGCCGGGTCATACACGAAGAGGGCGCCCCTCTCCTGACACACCACCCGGTCTCCGAGCAGAGCCGGGCTGCTGGCCGAATCAACCGGGATCGAGAACTTTTCCTCGCCACTGCGAAGATCCACCGCCTGAATCTTGCGATCGGCCACCTGGAAGACCAGCCCGTTCTGCCCCACCAGGGGCCGGTGGATGGCGACGGCGTACTGGGTGGAGGGGGTGGCCCAGGTCTTGGGATAGCGCGGCGAACCCTCTTTCGAGCCGCTCAAGAGCACGGCGTCAGCAGCCTCGTCCAGGCCGATGGAGGCCGGTACCGAGGCGCGCGCTGGGGCGGTCCAGGCGAGCGGGCGGATCACCATGGCCTCAGAATAGACAATGAGTCTGAAAATTCCCTGGCGCCTTCAAGCGCGGGGGAACTTCTCACCTCCGGGGCCCGTCCGATGGTTGCTGCCCTGAGAGAAACTGGCCAGCACAGGAGGTCTGAGTCTCAGGTCGCCAGGCAAATTTGACGAACGTCAAAGATTTATCCCAACCACTCCTGTTATGCTGAAGTACCACCTTTATCACCAAGGGAGCGCCCGCCGATGCAGATTGGTCAGTTCAACACCTTGACTCCAAGCTTCTTCGGTGGCGGTTTCTCCTTCTCACCGCTCGGCGGCGGTCAACCAAACAGTCTGCTCGGTCCAAGTTTTCCGGGGGGAGCGAGCCTCATCGGCCTTCTGACCCAGGTGCTGCAGTCCTTCACGCAGCTCGGTCAGGGCTGGTCGGGCTACCTGGGCGGTGGTCCCGCGACGCCAGGGTTCGGTCCGGGGGGTCCCGGACAGCTGTCACCCGGCCTCTACGGCTCGGGAGCTCGCCCCACCGGGTTCGTCGGTTACGGTGGCGGCGCGAGCTTCAACCCTAACCCGGGCTTCGGCCCCACGGGTCAGGGAATGCCCGGTCCCACCGATCCCGGTGAGTTCGCGAGCTACCTGCAGGCGCAGAGGCTCGGAGGCTCGCTGGAGGGCAAAACAGGAATCGCTCAGAACGACGCCATTCCCGGCACACGATTCGGCAGCGAGCCCGATCCTACCCTGTGGCACGCCTCGGTGGCCCGCAACTACGCCGCCCAGTTCGCCGCTTACGCCATCGGGGCCGACCCCCTGACCGCCCAGGGTCTGCAACAGGGTCAGAACGCCTTCCCGCAAATGGCTCCCGAGGCCCAGCTCTTCATGCAGGTGGCCTCCGTTTTCAAGGGCAACATGTTCAACGGCCCGGGCAACTATGACAACCCGGGGTTGGGGCGCCTGCTGCAGAGCACCGGCAACGGCGATCTGATCAACAACCCGCAGGTGGGCCAGACCGACGTGCAGACCATCGGGGCCATCACCCAGGCTCTCAATCGCGGCACGCTGACGCTCAACCAGGTCATCCAGAGCGGCACCATCGACAATCTCGACCGCTACTCCACCATCATCAACTACGTGCAGAGCGGTGGGTTCCGAAACGACGTGTCCCGCTACGAAAGCCGGCCCTTCTGAGGAGAACCTGAGCCAGGCCTCGTCCGTGGACTGTCCTGAATAGGGCGCCCCCATTCGGGCGCATCCGTGGACGGCTCTGAATAGGGCCCCCATTCGGGCGCGTCCCTGGACTCCTGACCTTCGTCATATCCTCCCCGGCGGGAGGACCCTAGAATCTCGGTATGCTAACCCGAGATCGCCTGCCCGGCCAGCTGGCCGGCCTCCCCCCCGAAGAGCTCGACGCCCTGCTCCACGAGAGCCGGGTGGAGCACGCCCGCCAGGGCGACCACCTCTCCTGGCAGGGCCACGGCTGCTCGCGCTTCGGCTTCGTGCTCGAAGGCCAGGTGCGCGTCTACAAGCTCGGTCAGAACGGGCGCGAGGTCACGCTGTACCACCTCAATCCGGGAGACTGCTGCATTCTGGCCGCCTCATGCCTTCTCAGCGGCCACCCCTTCCCCGCCTTTGCCGTGGCCGAGACCGAGGTCGAGCTGCTCACCGTCTCGCCCAGCGTGCTCAAGGAGCTGGTGGCCACCCACGAGTTCTGGCGCAGCTACCTCTTCGGCATTCTGGCCCGCAGAATGGGCGACGTGATCGAGGTGGTGGAGGAAGTCACCTTCAAGCGCCTGGACTCGCGGTTGTCGGAGTTCTTGCTGGAGGCGGCCAGCCTGGAGGTGCGCCACACCCATCAAGAGATCGCCGTCGAGCTGGGCAGCTCGCGCGAAGGCATCAGCCGGCTGCTCAAGGAGTTCGAGCGGCGCGGACTGGTCAGCCTGGCCCGCGGACGCATCCGCCTGCTCGACCCGAAAGCCCTGCGTGACATGGTCACAGATCCGGCCGGGCCAATTGATCTACCCTGGAATCGACAACAAAGCAACGGGAGGTCGCAATGAACGACAAATTCTCCATCATCCTCTTCTCCGGCACCGTCGACAAGCTGATGGCGGCCAGCATCCTGGCCACAGGAGCCGCGGCCATGGGCAAGGATGTGAAGATTTTCCTGACCTTCTGGGGGCTGATGGCCTTCAAGAAGGATGCCTGGAAGACCAACCAGCGGATGAGCCGCGACTTTGAGGAATTTGCCGCGGCCGCCGCTCAGGCGATGCAAGAAAAGAAGGTCCCGGGCTGGCTCGAGACCCTCAAGAACGGAATGGAGGTAGGCAACATCCAGGTCAAAGCCTGCGGCATGACGGCCGACCTTTTCGGGCTGACCATGGCCGACTTCGAGGACGTGGTCAGCGAGGTGACCGGCGTGGCCAGCTTCGTGAACGAGAGCGAGGGCGGGCAGACGCTGTTCATCTAAGACCACACAACACAAGGAGGGCCACCAACATGCCTGACTACACGATCGATACCGAAAAGGACGCCCGCGGCAGCTTCTGCCCGGGTCCCCTGCTCGAGCTGGTGCGGATGGTGCGCGAGGCCCAGGTGGGCCAGGTGCTGGCCGTCATCTCCGCCGACGAGGGCAGCAAGAAAGACATCCCCGCCTGGATCGCCAAGGCAAAGCATGAGTTCCTGGGGACCGAAGAGGTGGAAGGCGCCACCCGCTTCGTGTGCCGCAAGGTCCGATGAAGAACGTCGTCGTGGTCGGCGGTGGCACCGGAGGCACCCTGGCTGCCAACCTGCTGGCCAAGAAGCTCAAGCCCTCGGAGGCGCGCATCACCCTCGTGTCCGAGAGCGCGCGCCATCTCTACCAGCCCGGCTGGCTTTACGTCTCCTTCGGGTGGCTGGATCAGCGCAGCTTGAGCCGCCCCCTGCGCAGCCTCCTCAAGAAACGCGTGCAGCTGGTGCTGGGACGAGTCGATACTCTGGACCTGGAGGGGCGCCAGCTCCGCCTCCACGACGGCACGAAAGTGGACTACGACTACCTGGTGCTGGCGCCCGGAGCGCTGGTCACCCCAGAGGACGTGCCCGGCCTGGCCGAGCACGGCGAGCACTGCTTCACCGAGCAGGGCGCCCTGCGCCTGTGGAGCCGCCTGCAAGACTTCCAGGGCGGCCGCATCGTGGTGGGCGTGGGCGGCCTGCCCCACAAGTGCCCGGTGGCGCCGCTCGAGTTCACCTTCCTGCTCGAAGAGTTCCTCACCCGCCAGAACCTGCGCGACAAGACCGAAATCGTCTACACCTACCCCATCGGGCGGGTGTTCTCGATCGAGTCGGTGGCCGAGATCGCCGCCCCCCTGCTCGAGGAGCGCAAGGTCGAGGTGGAGACCTTCTTCAACCTCGAGGAGGTGCACCCCGGCAAGGCGCTGTCGCTGGAGGGCATCGAGCTCGACTATGACCTGCTGGCCATGGTCCCGCCTCACCGCGGCCCGGCCTTCCTGCAGGGCAGCCCCATCGCCGAGGCCCGCGGCTGGATCAAGACCGACCGCCACACTCTGCAGGTGCAGGGCACCGACAACCTCTGGGCCCTGGGCGACGTCACCGACCTGCCCATCAGCAAAGCCGGCAGTACGGCCCACTTCCAGGCTCCCGTGGTGGTGGACCGGCTCTGTGCCGCCTTGCGCGGCGAGGAGTCCCACGCCAGTTACGGAGGCCACGTCATGTGCTTCCTGGAGACCGGCTACAACCACGCCTCGCTGCTCGACTTCGACTACCAGCGTCCGCCCGCCCCCGCCAGGCCCAACGCCATCGTCCACTACCAGAAGATGGTGTTCAACAAAGCCTACTGGTATCTGGTCCCGACCGGAGTGATCTGAGATGGCTGAAGACGAGGAAACCACCACCCCGACTCCTCCCCCGCCGCCTTCGCGCAAGAAGTGGGGCTGGCTGGTCCCCGTGCTGGTGGCCATCCTGGTCTTCTTGCTGTGGCCCAAAGAGGAGCACCGGGAGACGGTCGAGCGCCCCGCTCGCGAGCGCTGGCAGGGGGCGACAGCCCGGGTGGAGGAGCGCACGCTGCCGCGCCAGCTCGAGCTGAGCGGCACCCTGACGCCGGTGCGCCAGGCCACCCTGTCCACGCGCCTGAGCGGCCGTCTGCTGGAGCTGACCGTGGAAGAGGGCGACCGGGTCAACGCCGGCCAGGTGGTGGCCCGGGTGGACACCTCTGATCTCGAGAGCCGCACCGCCCAGGCCCGGGCCGGCGAGGTGGTGGCCCAGGCGGGCACGGTGCAGGCCCGGGCCTCGGTGCGCACGGCCCAGAGCGGCCTGGAGCAGGCTCAGGCCCAGCTCAAGGCGCTCCAATCGCAGCGCGGCGAGGTGAACGCCCGTCTCGAGCTGGCCCGGACCGAGCACCAGCGCCAGAGCTTCCTGGCTGCCGAAGGGGCCATCGCCCAGCAGGTGGCCGACCGGGCCAAAGCCGACTTTGAGGTGGCCCGCTCGCAGCAAGAGCAGCTCGAGGCTGGCCTGAAGCGGGCCCAGGCGGGTGTGGAGGCAGCCCGAGCCCAGCTCGAGGAGGCCCGCACCGGCATCTCCTCGAGCCAGGCCATGGTCGAGCAGGCCCGGGCGGGCACCGAGGCGGTGGCCTCGAACCTGAGCTACGGGCTGGTCCAGGCCCCCTTCCCCGGGGTGGTCAGCCGCAAGCTCTTGCGCCAGGGCGAGCTGGCCACGCCGGGTGCTCCCATCCTGGAGATTCAAGACCCCTACCACCTGCAGCTCGAGGTCAGCGTGCCCGAGGAAGCGCTCGAGGCGGTGCGGCCTGGCCAGACCCTGGAGCTGACGCTGGGCACCCGCAAGCTGCGCGGCAAGGTGCGCCAGATCGTGCCCGCGGCCGATCCGGCCAGCCGCAGCTTCACGGTCAAGGTGGCCGTGGAGAACCCGAAAGCCGAGCTGATCCCGGGCATGTACGGCAAGCTGGGCCTCACAGTTGGCAAGCGTCAGGCGGTTCTGGTTCCGAGTCAAGCGGTGTCCCGGAGGGGCCAGCTGGAAGAGGTGCAGGTCATCGACCCGGAAGGATATCCTGAGCTGCGCCTGATCAAGACCGGTCAGGCGCAGGGCGAGCTGGTGGAGGTGCTGTCAGGTCTCAACGCGGGCGAGACGGTGGGTCTGCCGTGAAACTCGGATTTGCCGGTCACCTGGCCGCCGCCTTCGCGCGGTCCAAGCTGACTCCGCTGCTGCTGCTGCTCTCCCTGGTTCTGGGGGTGGGCGCCACGCTGGCCCTGCCCCGCGAGGAAGAGCCCCAGATCACCGTGCCCATGGCCGACGTTCTGGTCAGCTTTCCGGGCGCCACCGCTCGCGAGGTGGAGCAACGGGTGACCTACCCGATGGAGAAGCTGATCCGCGAGCTGGAGGGCGTGGAGTACGTCTACTCCACCAGCCGCCCGGGCCAGTCGCTGGTGATCGTGCGCTTCAAAGTAGGGCTCAACCCCGAAGCTGCCACAGTCCGCCTGTACAATAAGCTCTACTCCAACTTCGACCGCATTCCGCCGGGGGTCAGCCAGCCCCTGATCAAGTCGCGCTCCATCGACGACGTGCCCATCCTCACCCTCACCCTGCACTCCAAGAAATCCAACGGCTACGAGCTGCGCCAGATTGCCGCCCAGCTCGACGAGGAGCTCAAGCAGGTGGAGGACGTCTCCGAGATCACCCTGCTCGGGGGACAGAGCCGTCAGGTCGAGATCCAGCTCACCCCCCAGAAGCTGGCCGCCTACAACCTGACTCCGGCGGCCATCGCCCAGGCCCTGCGCGGCTTCAACGTGGCCGCCCAGAGCGGGCGGCTCGAAGGGTCCTTGAGCCTGAGCGTGCGCACGGGCGAGTTCCTGCGCAGCCTGGAAGAGGTGGGCCAGGTGGTGGTGGCCGTCCACCAGGGGCGTCCGGTCTTGCTCGGCCAGGTGGCCAGCCTGCGAGACGGGCCCCAGGAGCCCACCAATTATGTCTTCTTCGGCACCCGCCAGGATCTCGAGGAGGCCGTCACCCTGGCCATCGCCAAGCGGCGCGGGGCCAACGCCATCGCCGTGTCTCACCGGCTGATGGCCAAAGTGGAGGCCGTGCGAGCGAACCTGCTGCCAGCCGGAGTGGAGCTGACGGTCACCCGCGACTACGGTGAGACGGCCGCTGAGCGGTCCAACGAGCTGCTGTTCCATATGGGCATCGCGGTGGGCTCGGTCACCTTGCTGATCGGGCTGACGCTGGGCAAGCGCGAGTCGCTGGTGGTGGCCGTGGCCATTCCGGTCACGCTTTCCTTGACGCTGGCCACCTTCGTGCTCTACGGGTTCACCCTCAACCGGGTCACCTTCTTTGCCCTGATCTTCTCCATCGGCATCCTGGTGGACGATGCCATCGTGGTGGTGGAGAACGTGGTGCGCCACCTGCGCATGCCCGAGAACGCCGGCCGCGATCGGCTGCAGGTGGTGCTGGAAGCGGTGGACGAGGTGGGCAACCCCACCGTACTGGCCACCCTGACCGTGGTGGGAGCGATCCTCCCGATGGCCTTCGTGCGCGGCCTGATGGGGCCCTACATGCTGCCCATCCCGCTGGGCGCCTCGGCGGCCATGCTGTTCAGCATGCTGGTCGCCTTCACGGTGGTGCCCTGGGCTGCCCTGCGTCTGCTCAAGGAAGACGGCCACGGCCACGAGGAAGGGCAAGAAGACGCGCTCACCCGCCTCTACCGCCACCTGATGGGCCCACTCATCGCCCACGGCGGCTGGCGCACGCTCTTTCTGGTCGCCACCATCGGCCTCTTGCTGGCGGCCATGGCCCTGGTGGGTCTACGCCTGGTGGTGTTCAAGATGCTGCCTTTCGACAACAAGAGCGAGTTCCAGATCCTGGTGGACCTGCCCGAAGGGGCCACCCTGGAGCAGACGGCGGCGCTGGCCACCGAAGTGGGCAGGCGCGTGGCCGAGCTGCCTGAGGTGACCAACTACCAGATTTACGCCGGCACCGCCTCGCCTTACAACTTCAACGGGCTGGTGCGCCACTACTTCCTTCGCTCCGGGCCCAACGTGGCCGACCTGCAGGTCAACCTGACGCCCAAGGAGGAGCGCCGCCGTCAGAGCCACGACGTGGCCAAGGCCGCCCGGGAGGCGCTCAAGGACGTCAAAGGAGCGGTGCTGGTCGTGGCCGAGATTCCTCCTGGCCCCCCCGTGCTGCAGACGCTGGTCACCGAGGTCTTCGGGCCCACCGAGGAGAGCCGGGTGGCACTGGCCACCGAGGTCAGAGAGCTCTACGTGAAAGAGCCGGGCGTGGTGGACGTGGACTGGTACCGCGAGGATCCGCACGAAGAGGTGCACCTGGAGATCGACGCCGAGAAGGCGGCCCTCTCGGGACTGACCCCGATGGAGGTAGAGCAGGCCGTCAGCGCGGCCCTGGGCGGCATGCCGGCCGGTCTTCTGCACGACGACGCGGCCCGCGAGCCGGTGCCCCTGCTGCTCCGCTTCGGGCCCGGCGATCGCACCCTGCCGGGGCTGGAGTCGCTGCGCCTCAAGGGGGTGCCGCTCAGCAGCCTGGTGCGGGTCACTCGCCGCCCGGCCGAGCAGAGCATCTATCACAAGAACCTGCAGCCGGTGATCTACGTGACCGGCGACGTGGGGGGCAAGGTGGAGAGCCCGCTCTACAGCATCCTGGAGCTGCAGGGCAAGATCAAGGCCGACACCTGGTGGATCCAGCAGCCGACCTCCACCGAGCGCCCGGCGGTCAAGTGGGACGGCGAGTGGCACGTGACCTACGAGGTCTTCCGCGATCTCGGCATCGCCTTCGCGGTGGTGATGCTGCTCATCTACGGCCTGATCGTGGGCTGGTTCCAGAACTTCATCACCCCGCTCGTCATCGTGTCGGCCATCCCGTTCTCGATGGTGGGCATCCTGCCCGGTCACTGGGGCATGGGAGCCTTCTTCACGGCCACCTCGATGATCGGGTTCATCGCCGGGGCCGGCATCGTGGTGCGCAACTCCATCATCCTGGTCGACTTCATCGAGCTGCGCCTCAAGGAGGGCATGCCGCTCGAGGAGGCTGTGGTGGATGCGGGCGCGGTGCGCTTCCGGCCCATGCTCTTGACCGCCCTGGCGGTGGTGGTTGGCTCGGCCGTGATCCTGGCCGACCCTATCTTCAACGGGCTGGCCATCAGCCTGATGTTCGGAGAGATCGCCTCGCTCTTGCTCTCGCGCACCACGGTGCCGGTGCTCTACTACATGGTCTGGCGGGGGCGGCGATGATCCGCCTGGCCATCGCGCTGCTCTTGCTGGCGGGTCTGGCCCTGGCCCAGACCGCCCCCGTGGTGCCGTCTGGACCGCTCTCGCTCGAGGCGGCCCTGGGCGAGGCGGCTGCCAACAGCCCGGCCGTGCGCGAGGCCGAGGCCCGGGTGCAGGAGGCGGTCTACGGAGTGGATGAGGCCGGAGCACCGGGCAAGCCTCGCATGGACTTTACGGCCGGCTATCAGTACCTGACCCCGACGCTGTCGTTCTCGGGCCTGCCGGTGGTGGTCAACAACAACTACGAATTCGCGGTCGGGCTGCAGCAGACACTGGCCGACTTCGGGCGACTGCACTGGGCCACCGCCACCGCCGAGCTGCGCCAGCGCAGCCTGACCGAGGAGGTGCGCCGGCAAAAGGAAGATCTGGCCATGCAGGTGCGCCAGGCTTACGCGGGCCTTCTCTTCGCGCGCCAGAGCCTGGCGGTGGCCAGCGACCTGGTGGCGGCCCGCCGGGCCCACGTCGAGGTGGTGGAGACCCGCCTCAAGGCGGGAGCCGTTCCGCGCTACGACATGCTGTCGAGCCAGGCCGCCCTGGCCCAGGCTGAAGAGCAGCTCGTCACTGCCCGCAGCCAGGAGTCGGTGGCCCGCCAGCGCTTGTTGACGCTGCTTGGACGCTCGCTGGAGCAGCCTCTGGAGCTGGCCGACTGGCCGGTGGAGATCGCCCTGCCCGACCTCGCGGAGGGCGCCACCCGCGCCCTGGTCGAGCGGCCCGAGCTCACGGCTCTGAACTGGGCCGTGGAGGCGGCCCGGGCCCGCGTACACCTGGAAGAGAGCCAGGACAACCCCGCCCTCAGCTTCGCCACGCGCTACGCCCAGCGAAACGAGACAGCCTTTCAGAACAGCTCGCTGTGGTCGGCTGGAGTGCTCTTCAGCGTGCCCTTGTTCGACGGCGGCACCAGCGAGGCGCGCGCCAACCAGGCCGAGGCGGTGGTGGTGCAGCTGAGCGAGTCGCAAGAGAAGCTGCGCCGGCTGGTGGCCCTGGAGGTGCAGGAGAGCTACCAGCAGTTGCTCACCGCCAGCGAGCAGTTGAGGCTCTCGTCGGCGCGTCTGGAGCAGACCACCGAAGGCCTGCGCATCGCCCGCCTGCGCTATCAGACCGGGGTGAGCATCAACCAGGAGGTGCTCGACGCCGAGTCGTCCCAGAGCCAGGCCCGCCTCGACCGACACCGGGCCGAGCTGGCCCTGCGCACCGGCTGGGCGCGCTGGCTGCGGGTTTGCTCGGTCAGTCCAGAGCCAGCAGCCGAGCCAGCACCAGCTCCATCGCGCTGAGAGTTGGGTCGGACTCGACGCGCCCGAGCCGGCGTCGAAAGCGATGATGGGAAGCGAGCGCAGTTGCTCGCACAGGAGCTCGCTCACGCTGTCCAGGCCCCCTCACCGCGTGCTCACCCGGATATGGCTTGCCAGGCCGCGCAAGCTGGCCCAGGCGACCGGAACTCGCGTTTGATGAAAAAACCTCAAATCATGCTTCTGACCCAACGAGAGTCTCCGCGCTCTCTGCGGCGGAGAGTGAAGGGATCTGAATGTCAACAGACCCTCTAGGGTAACAAGGCCTGAACCTGAATGCTGGCCTGAGCCCAGGACAGCATTCCTTCTGGGCCTATCTCCTCTGACCGGGAGTAACCCAATTCGCCGGGTTGGGTGTAGCGCAAGACTTGTCGCCCGTTGAGGTCGACCACCCAGTACTCGGGAATACCCGAGCGAGCATAGACACAGGCTTTGCGACCGCAATCGAAAGTCAGCGAGGAATCGGCGATCTCCACCACCAGCAAAGCGCTGCGCGGCTGCTGCTCGACGTAGTCGCGGCGTTTCCCGGCCACGATGGCGAGATCGGGTTCCGGGTCGGAGGCACTGCCCAGGTAGAGAGGCAACTGGACCCGCAGATGGGTTTCCGGAGCCAGGGCAGCCGTGAGCTCGTCCTGGGCCAGTCCAAGCGCAGTGGAGTGCGGGGAGTTTTGCGGGCACATTTGATAGATCTCCCCTTCCAGCAAGAATACGCGGGAGTCTTCCCCCAGCAAGCCCGAGGTGATCATGCGGTCCCATTCCTGCAGGGTCCACTGCTTGTGAGCAAGCTCTTCCATCAGGTTCAGGTTTTCTGCGGCTGCGCGTGTCCACCTCTGCCAGGTGAAGACGGATAGATGGCAACCGAACCTTGCTCGAGTGCGCCGACCACGGCCTGGTCCTGTTCGAACGCGGAGCCTGGGCCGAGCTGTCGGCCCTGATGGCCACTTCTTCAAGAAGCCTTATAGGCTCAGCGACCGGAAGTTGGCTCACTGATTGACACCGCGCCCCCCCTCGCTATAATCAGATTTATGAAGAGAAAATCTGAAAAAGGTCCGACGCACATCTCTGCCACCGAGGCAAGCCGCTCGTTCTCGGAGATCCTAGACCAGATCGAGGAGGGAGCGACCTACATCGTCCATCGCCGGGGCCGGTCGATCTGCTCGATGACCCGTCCCCCCGTGCACGGCCGGAAAGCGTCTGAATGCCTGGACCTGCTCCGCGGACGAACCCCGGTTCGACTTGATGATGAATTTTCAACCGACCTGATGGCGATCTTGGAGGGAGAACCCGTGGAGGATCGGCATTTGTGGGAATCCTGATCGACTCCACTCTCTTGATCTTCGCCGAACGCAACAGCCTTTCCCCGGCAGAGCTCATCGACAGGATCATCGAACGCCACGGCAATCAGGAACTGGCCGCCTCGGTCATGACCGCCGGGGAGTTGCTCCACGGTTGCTGGCGCGCGGATACGCCGGAACGCAGGGCCAGGCGCGAGGAGTTCGTCGAGGCTGTGCTCGCGGTCATTCCCATCATCGAGATAACAATGCCAATTGTGCGCGTTTATGCAGAGATCGATGCGCGATTGATGAAGGACGGAAGCCGACTTCCGCCTTCGGATCTGCTCATCGCTGCGACCGCGCTCTTTCGCGGTGACGCCATCGCAACGGCCAATGTTCGCCATTTCCACCGCATCGATCGGCTCGAGGTCCACGCCTGGAGCTAAGACGCGAGATCAGCTTTCAGGTGACGTCGGTCCCGCGGAGGGCTCGTCTGGCTTGACCTCCTCGGGCTTCTTCTCCTCAGATCCGGACTTGGGACCGGGCTCGGGAACGGGCTCCTTCTTGGACTTCGGGGGCTCGGGAGTCGGCTCAGGCTTGGCAGGCTCGGGCGCCGGCTTGGGCGCGACCTCGGGCTTGGGCGCGGGGGTCGGCGCCGGCCCGGCGTGGCCCTCTGCATGGCCTTCGGCCGGCTGAACGGCGGGCGGCTTTGGCTTGCCACCGAGCAGGTTGGCAATTCCCTGCACCAGCACGTAGAGAGACGGGATGAAGAACACGCCCAGCGTCGAGGCCGCCAGCATGCCGCCGAAGACGGCCGTGCCCAGGGCCCGCCGGCTGACCGCGCCAGCTCCCTCGGCGACGACCAGCGGCACCACGCCCAGAATGAAGGCGAAGCTGGTCATCAAGATGGGGCGCAGGCGCAGCTTGCCCCCCTCGACCGCGGCCTCCACCAGCGTGAAGCCTTCCTTCTCGTACTTCTCCTTGGCGAACTCCACAATCAGGATGGCGTTCTTGGCCGCCAGGCCGATCAGCATCACCAGGCCGATCTGCACATAGAGGTTGTTGTCCATCTTGATGACCGCGGTGGCGATGTAAGCCCCCATGACGCCCACCGGAATACCGAACAGCACCGCGAACGGCACGGCCCAGCTCTCGTACTGAGCCGACAAGAACAAGAACACGAACAACAGAGCCAAAAGGAAGATCACTCCCTGACTGCCCTGGGCCGCCTTCTCCTGGTAAGCCATGGTAGTCCAGGCCACGCTGTAATTGGAAGGCAGCGATTTGGCCATCTTTTCCACCGTGGCGATAGCCTGGCCGCTCGAGTAGCCGGGGGCCGAGTTGCCGTTGACCTCGACGGCGCGATAGAGGTTGAAGCGGGTGATGGTATCGGCGCCCGTGAGCACCTTGGGGGCGGTCAGCGTCTTCAGGGGTACCATGCTGCCATCCTTGGCGCGCACGTAGAGGCTGCCGATGTCTTCCTTGGTGCGCCGGTAGTCAGCCTCGGCCTGGATGTAGACCTGCCAGGTGCGGCCAAACTTGTTGAACTGGTTGACGTAGTAGCCGCCCAGGTTGGCCTGCAGGCCGGCGAAAACGTCGCTCAGGGGAATGCCCAGCACCTTGACCTTGTCGCGATCGACCCACAGCTTCACCATGGGCACGTTGGTGGAAAACAGCGTGAAGACGCCCTTGAGCTGCTTCTGCTGATTGAGCTGAAAGATGAACTGCTTGGCGGTGTCGGCCTGAGCGAGGATGTCGCCGCCGCTGCGGTCCTGGAGCTCGAAGGTGAAGCCGCCGGCGTTACCCAGGCCGGGAATGGGCGGGGGATTGAAGACCGCGATGCGGGCCTCGGGGTACTTGGAGAACTCGGCCTGCAGTCGCTCGATGGTCTTGAAGGCGTGCTCCTCGGGGGTCCGCTCCTCCCACGGCTCGAGCACGACCACGATGGAGCAGGAATTGGTGTTATAGGTCGACATCATCAGGCTGTAGCCGCCCAGCCCCAGCACCGACTTCACGCCGGGCTGCTTCTTGCATGCCTCCTCCATGTGCTTGAGCACCTCGTTGGTGCGGCTGAGCGAGGACGCCTCGGGGAGCTGGGCGTCGATCATGAAGTAGCCGTTGTCCTCACCGGGCAAGAAGCCCGTCGGCAGAGTGACCTGCAAACGGTAAGCGATGTAGAACACGACACCCAGCAAGCACAGCGTGACCAGCATGAGCTTGATGGTCAGGCGCACGGTGCGCGTGTAGCCCGCGTTGACCCAATCGAAGACCTTGTTGAAGCCGGCCAGGAACCAGCCCAGCGGACCGCGCATGGGCTTTCTGGGCCGCAGAATCAGCGTGCACAGGGCCGGGGTGAGCGTCAGGGCCACCAGTGCCGAGAGACAGACCGACACCGCCAGCGTGAGGGCGAACTGACGATACATCAGTCCGGTGATGCCGCCCATGAAGGCCACCGGCACGAAGACCGAGGTCAGCACCAGGGCGATGGCCACCACCGGTCCGCCCACCTCGGCCATGGCCCGCTCGGTCGCCTGAAGCGGAGAGAGCCCGTGCTCGATGTGGTGCTCCACCGCCTCCACCACCACGATGGCATCGTCCACCACGATGCCCACCGCCAGCACCAGGCCGAACAAAGTCAGCATGTTGATTGAAAAACCGAAGGCCACGAAGGCGGCGAACGTGCCGATCAAAGAGACCGGCACGGCCAGCATGGGGATCAGGGTGGCCCGGAAGTTGCCCAGGAAGACGAAGACCACCAGGATGACCAGGATGATCGCGTCGCGCAGGGCCAGGATCACCTCGTGGATGGAGGCGGTCACGAAGTCGGTGGTGTCCAGCGTCAGCTCATAGTCGACATCGGGAGGAAACCTGGTCTTGAGCTGTTCCAGCTTCTCGCGCACAGCCTTGGAGGTGGCCAGCGAGTTGGCCCCCGGCATCAGGTAGATGCCGACCGGAATAGCCGCCTGGCCGTTCAGCCGGCCGAAAGTATTGTAGGTCTTGGACCCCATCTCGACCCGGGCGACGTCTTTCATGCGCAAGATCGAGCCATCCGGGTTGGTGCGCAGGATGATGTTGCCGAACTCCTCGGCCTCGGTCAGGCGGCCTTTGACGTTGACCGAATACTGAAAGTCGACCGGCCGGGGCATCGGCTCGGCGCCCACCGAGCCGGCGGCCGCCTGGACGTTTTGCTCTTTCAGGGCGTTGGCCAGATCGGTGGTGGTCAGGCCCAGGCTGGTCAGGCGAGCGGGATCAACCCACATGCGCATGGCATAGTCTTGCTGACCCACCAGGATGACGGCCAGGCCGACGCCCGGAAGACGGGCCAGCTCGTCGATCACGTTCACCAGCACGTAGTTGGAAAGAAAGCTGGCGTCGTAGGTGCCACCGGGCGAGAAGAAGCTCATGAAGATGAGGATCTGGGTCGACTGCTTCTTCACCGAGACGCCCTGCTGGGTGACCTCAGGTGGCAGGAAGGGCAAAGCCAGGTTGACCCGGTTCTGCACGTCCACCGAGGCAAGGTCCGGGTCGCGACCCACCTCGAACGAGACCGTGAGGTTCATGCGGCCGTCGTTGGTGGACTTGCTCTGCATGTAGATCATGCTTTCAGCCCCGTTGACCTGCTGCTCGATGGGGGCGGCCACCGTCTCCTCGACGGTCTGGGCATCGGCGCCGGTATAGTTGGCCAGCACCTGAACGGTGGGAGGGGTGATGTCGGGGTACTGGGACGAAGGCAAGGCCAGGATGGCCAGCCCGCCGGCCAGCAAGATGACCAGCGAGATGACGATAGACAGGACCGGGCGATGGATGAAGACGCTCATCTGTTACTCGGCAGTCCCGCCGACTTCGGACGGGTTGACCTTCCAGCCCGAGCGGACCTTCTGGATTCCTTCCACAATCACCCGGTCACCGGGCTTCAAGCCGTCCTCGACCACGTAATACTGCTCAAAGGTCTGGCCCAGCGTCAGGTTGTGCTGCGTGGCCACGTTGTCGGGTCCGACCACGTAGGCGGCGTTGAGGCTTTGAATCTCGAACACGGCCCGCTGGGGAATCAGCAGGGCGTGCTTGAGGTCGGTCGACTTGAAGCGGATGCGGGTGAACTGACCCGGCTTCAGGATGCCGGTAGGGTTGAGAAACGAGGCCCGCAGGCTGAGCGTCCCGGTCTGCTGGTCGATGGTGCGTCCGACCATCTGCAAGCTGCCCCTCTCGGGATACCGGGTTCCGTCGCCGAGCAGCAACTCGAACGGCCTGGCCACGCCCTGGCCGGGTCGCGATTTGAAGTACTTGAGGTAGTCGGTTTCGGCGATGGAGAAGTCAACGTACATCGGATTGGACTCGGAGATGGTCACCAGCACCGGGTCGCCCACCCGCACCAGGTTGCCCGGGCTTACATTCAGCTTGCCGATCACGCCGTCGAAGGGAGCCGTAATGGTGCAGTAGCCCAGAGTGATGCGGGCCTGCTCCACCGACGCCTGGGCCGCTTCGAGCTGGGCCGCGGCGATGTCGATGTTGGCCCTGTCGCTCAGGCGGGTGTTGTCCACCACTGCCTGCTTGGCGTTGACCTGGGCGGCCGCCACATCGCGAGCCGAAACGGCGTTGTCGTAGGTCTGCATGGGAATGACGCTGCGGAAAGCCAGCGGCTTGTAGCGATCCACGTCTTGCTGACAGCGCTTGAGCTCGGCCTTGGAAGAGGCGAGGTCGGCCTGGGCTTTGCGCAGGTCGACCTGGTTCTTGGCATACTCGAGATCGGCTTTGGCCTTCTCGACCTGGGCCAGGGCTGAGGAGAGCTGGGCCTCATAGGTGCTGGGATCGATCTGGAAGAGGACCTGACCGCGATTGATGAAGGTACCCTCCTGGAAGCTGAAGTCGAGCAGGCTTCCCTGGACCTGAGACTTGACGTCCACGGTCAGGCGGGCCTCGGTGCGAGCGGTGTACTCGCTATAGAGGGAGACCTGCTTCTCCTCGACCCTGGTCACCACCACGTCGGGGGGAGGGCCTGGCTGCTGCACGGCCCCCGGCGAAGGGCTCCCCCCGGGGCTGCCGCTGGCCGCGGGACTCGGAGTCGGACTCGACTCCCCCTCTCCTTCACCCGGAGTGGGGCCACAACTGACCAGCCACAGACCCAGCAAAATCAGGGTGAGGAGATTACGAACCAGCATCGGGTGCTCCTTTCGAGGGCAGGACGGAAAGCTTGAGGACGCGGTCCGGGAACTGAGTCCCCAGCGCGCGCTCCAGGCGGGAAAAGACGATCTCGCGGTTGTACTTGGTCACGGCCAGGTCAAGCCGGGCATTGATCAGGCTCTGAAGGGCGTTCTGCGTTTCCAGCGAGGTTCCCAGGCCGTTGATGAAACGCTCGCGGGCCATCTCGTAGAAGACGGCCGCGGTCTCGACCTGTTTCTCGGCCGTGCGCAGGTCAAACTCGCTCTGCTGGAAGTTCAGCCAGGCCTGGGTGACGTCTTGAATGACCTGCGCGTTCAAGCCGTCGAGCTGATCGTGCAGGGCCTGCACCTGGGCCTCGGCCGACTTGACCCGTCCATCGCGCAAGCCGCCGTCCCACAGCGACCAGCTCACGCTCAGGTTGACCCCGAAGGTGTCGGTGGGCAAGAACGAGCCGATGGTGTCGAAGTAGCCGGCCTGCATGCTGACGATGGGCATGCTCTCGTGGTAGGCCGCCTCGAGCAGCTTGTCGGCCACGGCGATGTTCTTGTTGACCAGGACCACCTCGGGACGCGCTTGCAGGGCCAGCGCCACCAGACCATCCAGGTCGACCCCTTCGGCCACCGTGGCGCTGGCCGGTTCGACGGGCTGGAGCGGCTCCTGGCCCTGGTCGTAGAGCACGGTCTTCAAGGCGATGCTGGTATTCCCGATTGATGTCACGCTCTGGGCCACCGTCTGCTGGGCCTCCACCACCTGAAGCTCGGCCTGCACAATGTCGTATTTAGCGGCCAACCCCTGGTTGAACAGCGCATTGGTATCCGACAGGTTCTGTTTGGTCAACTGCAGGTTCTGCCGGGCCACGTCGAGCGTTTCATCGGCCTGGAGCCGGCGAAAGAAGCTCTCCTTGATGTTCAAGACCAGATCCTGGCGGTCGAGCTCGAGTTGCTGGGTGGCCACGTCAATTTGAAGGAAAGCGGCCGCGATCTCGTTCTCAACCCGGCCAAAGGTGGTCAAAAGGGCCTGCATGGTCAGGCTCAGCTGGCTCGAGACGGTGTTCTGCCGGGTGGTGGCAAGGCTCTGCTTGCTCAAGACGATGCTCTCGTCCTGGAAGACGAACTTGAGGTTCTTCTGGCTGTCGCTCTGTTCGTAATCGCCGATGGCGGATTGAATACCCTGGGCCGACTGCTTCAAGGTGGGGCTCTGGGAGACTCCCTGATCGACGGCCTCCATCAGCTTCAGCGGCCGGGTCTGGGAGGGGGCCTGGTACTGAAGCAGCGGGCTGGTTCCAAGGTCTGGACTGGCTTGAGGTTGCGGGCTGGCCTGTGGTTGCTGCGGTTCTTGACCGATCGCGGGCAAGAACAGGCAATTGAAAATAATGAGCAAGCACGCGACCGACAGTCTCATGGCCGGCCTGTATACGAAAGGAGTGGACGAAACCCTTCCGTGCCCGGTAGCACTTTCGTCCAGGGAGAGCTGTTTTGATCCCGTGGAGGAAACCAGACCGAGAGGACACGCCGAACCGGTCGGGAACCTCCGTCCTTCGATGAGCCCCGACGAGAAGCTGGCCCTGGCCGAGGAACGCCTGCAGCAGGCGGAGGAGCGCTTTCGGCAGGCCGAGGAGCTGATGCTACAAGCTCAGGAGATCCTGGCCCGCACCCAGGCCCGGGACGAAGAGGCTCAGCGCCTGGCTTACGTCGACCAGCTGACCGGGCTGCCCAACCTCAACCACGTGCGCCAGGTGCTCGACTTCAATCTCAAGCAGGCCCACCGCTACGAGCGCACCAGCGCCCTGCTCAGCATCGACCTCGACCGCTTTCGCATCATCAACGAGGCCCTGGGCTTCAAGACCGGAGACGAGCTGCTGGTGCTGGTGGCCGAGCGTCTTCAGGGCATCGTGCGCGAGTCGGACCTCCTGGCGCGTCGAGGCGAGGATGAGTTCTTGCTGCTCTTATCGGAGCTGCACGAGAGCAGCCAGGCCGAGCTGGTGGCCCGGCGCGTGCTCGAGCTTCTGCACGACGAGCCCTTCGTGGTGCAAAATCAGCCCCTGCACGTGGGCGCCAGCCTGGGCATCTCGCTTTGCCCCGACGACGCGAAGAGCACTCAGGAGATGCTCGAGCACGCCGACGCCTCGCTCTACTGCGCCAAGGAGCAGGGTCGAGGCCGCTTCCAGGTCTACAGCGAAGGGTTGCAGCAGCAGCTCCGCCGCCGCCTGGTGGTGGAGAACTGCCTCTTCGAGGCCCTGGAGCGAAGCGAGCTGAGCCTGCTCTATCACCCCATCGTCGACCTGACCACCCGCGAAGTGGTGGGGGTCGAGGCCCTGCTGCGCTGGACCCACCCGGAGCTGGGCGAGGTCTCCCCGGGCGAATTCCTGCCGGTGGCTGAGGAGAGCGGGCTGATCGTGCCCATCGGCGACTGGGTGCTACGCGAGAGCTGCCGCCAGCTGAAGGCCTGGAAAGAGCTGGGATTGGACATGTTCATCGACGTCAACCTGTCGCGCCGCCAGCTGCTGCACGCCGATATGGCCTCGGCTTTTCTGCGCGTGCTCGAAGAAGCCCAGCTCGACGGGCGCGACATCGTGGTGGACGTCTCCGAGGACCACTACACCAGCGACCCGCGCGTGCGCTCGGTGCTCGCCGACCTGGGCCTGGGCGGCGTGCGCATCGCCATCGACGACTTTGGCACCGGGCTCTCCTCGCTCAAGACCATCCGCCTGAGCCAGACCAAGATCCTCAAGCTGGACAGCACCTTCGTGGCCGGCATCCCGGGCAATCGCCAGTACCTGAGTATCTGCGTGGCCGTGATCCGCCTGGCCGAGAGCCTCAACATGCGCTCGCTGGCCGAAGGAATCGAGAACGAGAAGCAGTTCGAGTATCTGCGTAAGAACGACTGCCACCTGGGGCAGGGATTCTACTTCTGTCAGCCCATGCCGGCCGAGCAGGTGGCCGAGGCAGCCCGCCAGGGGCTTTAAGGCCCGGGACTGTAGTCCGGGGAAGAATCCGCAACCGCCCTCTGAAGCTCTTCCCAACCCGGCAGCTTCTCCAGGAGCTCAGCCACCAGAGGATCTGTGGCCCGGTCGACGGGGCGAACCACGGCGCGGCTCCCCTGCTGCTCGAACTCGAGCGCTCGGCCCAGGCGGTCCACGAGCAACCCGGCGCTGCCGTCGGGGCCACCGTCGATGGTGAGCAGAAAGATCTCGTCGGGCTCGAGCCCCGCTCGGCGCAGGGCGGCTCGCAAAGTCGCAGCGGTGGGATGGCGGCGCAGGCGTGAGGTCATCTGGAGCGTATCGGCCAGCTCCGGGCTCATACCAGGCCCTGCATCAAGTTGATCCAGGGCAGCATGGTGGCCACGCACAAGGTTCCCACCAGCAGGCTGGTAAAGCCCAGGATCAACGGCTCGGCCAGCGCCGAGATGCGCGTCAGACTGAGCTCGATGTCCTGATCGTAGAGCCCGGCCATCAGCTCGCTCATGCGCGGCAGGCGGCCGGTCTCCTCGCCCACGCGCACCATGGCCTGCACGGCCCGGTTGAACAGCCGGCGGTTGGCCAGCGCCTGGCTGAGGGCGCATCCTTCATACACGTCCTCGCGCACCAGCAGCAGCTTCTCGACCACCACCCGGTTGCCGGCCACCCCCTCGAGCAGCCTGAGAGTGCGGCTCAGGTCCAGGCCCAGCAGCCCGGTCAGGCTCAGCATGCGCAGCATTCGAGCGCAAATGCCCTGCTCGAGCAACGAGCCCACCACCGGCAGCCTCAGCAGGGCGAGGTCGTAGCGGCGGCGCAGGTCGGAATCCTCCTCGGCCTCGAGCAGCTGGCGGCGCACCAGCAAGACCGTGACCACCACCAGGATCAAGACCAGCAGGGTGAGGGGACTTGCCACCACCCGGGTCAGCCAGAGCACGAATCGCGTCAGGGCTGGCAACTCGACACCCAGTTGCTGAAAGAAGGGCAACATGGCCGGCAGCAACGAGTAGCTCAAGAGCCACAGCAACCCCAGGCTGACGGTCAGGAGCACGGCCGGATAGCTCAGAGCGGCCACCATGCGCCGACGAAAGGTCAGGGTGCGCTCGAGGTAGTCGGCCAGATGGCCCAGCACCGCCACCAGGGAGCCGGACTGCTCCCCCACCGCCACCAGACCGACCATGTAGGACGGGAACACGGCCTGGCTCTTCATGCAGCTGGACAGGTAGTTTCCACGCGCCACCTGGATCGAGAGCTCCCGGTAGACCTCGCTCAGGCCCGGGCTCGAGCTTCGGCCCAGGAAGGTGAGGGTTTCCACGATCGGGATCCCGGCCGTCAGCATGGCCGACATCTGACGCAAGGAAAGCGCCAGCTCCTGGTGCACGTCCCTCACGGTTGAGCGGCCTGGTGCAGGTGGTAGGGCAAGTAGACCTGGGTGGTCAGCTCGGAAGAGACCGTCTCCGTGACCCCCGCCAGAGTGCGGGTCTGAGCTTCCGCCCGCAACGCGATGCGCACGCTCTCGCCACCCAGGTTGGTAAACTCGACTTGCTGCAGCCGGCCCAGCAGGCGTGGCGGAGGAGCCCCACCCCCCAGCTGCTCGAGCCACAGCTCGGGTCCGGCGTGGCGGATGCGAAAGCGCAGGTAGACCGGGTTGCGGGGATCGGGAGCCGCGTTGCCCAGGTGGTCGATGCTGGAGGTGAACTCCAGCACCCTTCCGGTCTGGCCGTCGGCGGGACGGGTGACGGCGCTCTGGTTGGAGGCCGGGGGAATGGCGCTCTCGATCAGGGGCACCAGGCGCCGCATGGCCAGCCGGGTGGCGTTCTGCACCTCGATGCGGGCGCCGCCATACTGGCTCACGCGGTTGACGGCCAGGAAGATCTGCAACACCAGCACGCCCACCACACCCAGCAGGGACAGGCTGACCAGGATCTCCAGCAGGGTCAGGGCACGACGGCTCACGGCTGGCGCTGGTAGCCCTCGAAGACCACACTCCGCTCGCCCCCCTGCTCGCGCCAGAAGATGGTCACCTTGACCCGACGCAGGGCCGATTCCGGGCGACTGGCATCGGTGGAGACGGGATCGATCTGAACATTGCGCTCGAAGGGCGGGTTGCCCGGGATGTCGGCCGCGAAGGGGGCAGCATCCACGGGACGGCGCTGACCGGGACCGTCATTGAGCCCGGCGGTGGTGCGGTCGAGGCCGCGCGAGCGCACCAGGTCGAGGATCAGTCGATTGAGGGCGATGGCCCGGGCCATGGAGTCGCTGTGTCGGCTGGCCTTCAAGCTGAAGGTCAGCGAGGCATACACGGCCAGAATGCCCACCGCGAGAACTCCCAGAGCCACCAGCAGCTCGATCTGCGAAAAGGCCCTACGGCTAGAAGTCCGGCCGCAAACCCCCATCTGGTGTCGGAGGGAACCTCCGCCACCACAAGATGTTGTAGGCGCCCGGACTTCTAGCACAATATCTTGGGCGTCGCGCAGCCGGAAAACCGTGTCAAGGGGGTTTCCGGCTGCGCTCCTAGGTGTCATAGCGGTCTGAGTAGCCGTTCATCTCGAACTCGGGCTCGGCCGGGAAGTAAGGAGGGGGAGCGTCCTTGAGCGAGGGATCGAACTCGAAGCGAGTCGTCCAGCCGCTGCCAGGATTGATATGAGCCGTGATGTTGCGACAATCCTCCACCACCGAGCCGACGAAGGTGATGTAGTTGTGGTGGAGATCATCGCGGGGGATCTCCTCCAGTCGCTCGGTACGAAAGCCTCCCGTGCCGTCGCCATCCCCGGCCATGATGGCCGCATGCACGACCAGCGGACCCGTGGCCGGATCGATCCGATACGGGATCTCGATGGTATGGCCGATGAGTCCCAGCGCGTTGCGGTTGTCCAGATCGCTCGCCGGACTGTTGGCGGTGGCGCCGGCCTGGAGAATGTTTCCGCCTACCACGATCTTGTGCTTGACGCTCGAATCCACAGCGATGGTGTGACGACCCTTGTTGCGCCCGTGCAGCCCAAGGATCGAGCCGGTCACGTAGATGGTTCCGTTGGGATGGCCGGAGTGGTCGGCCACTACCGCCCCGGTGGAAAGGTTGACCACGCGGGTGCGTCCGTTGGAGGGCGAGCCCCGCTCGGTCACCTTGTAAGTGGCCCCACCGATGGTGATGAACTGAACCGGGTCGCCGTTCTCGACGTCCAGGCGCATCTCGTCCACGTTTCCCCGCAGAAAGATACCGCCACCTGGACGCACCGTGATCGGCCCGGGATCAGGCTGCCCTCCGGCCAGGGAGGCCTGGCGCAGCATGTTGGGCTCCCAGGGAACCTCGATCTTGGTGCGCCGCCGCGTGGGCTCGCGGGGAATGTTGAACAGGCGCCGGTACTGGGCCTCGGTTGCGGGTGGAGGCTCGAGCGTCTCGGGCGTATACTCGATCCCTCCCACGCTGGTCACTTTGGCCTGGAACAGCTGGTCGTCGCCGTTGGTGTAGTAGCCTGGATGGATGCCGATGCGGATGATCTCGTTGGAGTGCACAGGCCCGGAGAAGTGCTGGGCCCCGGCCCAGGCCGACACCACCGCCGGCCAGGTGTTGGTGAAGCGGGCGTAGCGCACGAAGCTCTGCTGCACGACCTGGACGGTCACCACCCGGTGCACCTGATCGCGCAGCAGGGCCTGAGACTCGATGCTGTAGGCCCGCCTCGGGTTGTTACCCAGGGGAGGGGTCTCCGGATCGGGGTGCAGGGTCACCCGCCAGTCCCAGTCATTGAGGCTCAATCCCAGGCGCTGGGACTCCAGAACCAGGGTTGATTGAGGGCCAGGGACCGGCTCCTGCTTGCGATTGAGCTTGTCCTCCAGGTAGACCACGGCATACTGGATGCCGGCGTCCGCCGCCAGCGAGCTGGCGACGTCCATTCGGTAGCGCAGGGTGCCGTTCAACTCGGTGGGTAAGAGCCTGGTAAAGCCCATGGCCACCAGCTGGCAAAATCCCAGGAAGAAGATGGCCAGGATCAGGGCCGTGCCGCGACGGGTCATGCGTCAATCATACCATGCGATTTAGCACTGACCACCCAGGGCCTGTAGACCGGCCAGTCCGATCTCCCCGTCCAGGTCGCCATTGGAGTCCGCGGCCTGGTCGAAGTGGTGGAAAACGGCCTCGTTGGCCAGCAACAGGTCGACCGCCTGGCGCAGATCGGGGGGAAGGTCAGGCGAGGCCGCCAGGGCTTCGAGATCGGCCCGTCCCAGCTTGTCGTCCCGGCCGCCCTGTCCGGCCGCCTGGTCGATCATGGGCAGGTATCGCTCCAGAGTGCGGGCCGCCCGGGCTTCGGTCATGGGACCCTCGCCCACCGGCTCGGGGGTCAGGCCCTGGAAGCGCTCTTGCGCAGCTCTGAGGTCGTCGATGGAGATCTTGCCATCCAGGTTGCCGTCATCGTGTTTGGCATCATCGAAGGAGTTGAAGAGGTAGGAGTTCTCCAGAGCCTGCCGGGCCGCTCGTTTGAGCTCGGCGGGGGCGTTCGGATCTTCGAGCACCTGCTGCAGGTCTTCGCGTCCGAACACGCCGTCCGCCTGGCCGCCATTGGCGGTATCGAGCAGCGGAGCGTAGCGCTCCAGCACTTCGGCCGTAGCGGTCGGGCTGAAACTCTCGCCAGGGGGACGCTCCTCGATGAGTTGAAAGCGCTCGGCATTGCGCTGGGCGTCATCTCGGCTGATGAGCCCGTCGGGAGTGCCGCCTCGGGCGGCGTCGGCGGAATGGAAGTAGGAATCGTTGCGCAGCAGCAGCTCGCAGGCATCGCGCAGCTCGGGCGGGGCGTCCGGATTGTCGCGCAGCAAGCTCTCCAGGTCCTGACGGCTGACCAGGCCGTCACGGGCCTGGCCGCTGGCCGTATCGAGCAGGTCGAAGTGGTCGACCACGGTTTGGGAGGCCCAGGCCAGATCTTGACCCGGCTCGGGTTGCCATTCCTGGCACTCCGGCAGGGGCTCGGGATCGGGCTCGGAAGGTTGTTCCTCGCCATCGGGCTCGCTCACGCACTCCCCGGTCTCGGCCGGCGGCTCCTGGTCATCCGGCTCGCTCACGCACTCGTCGGTCTCGACCGGCGGCTCCTGGTCATCGGGCTCGCTCACGCACTCGTCGGTCTCGGCCGGCGGCTCCTGGCAATCGGGCTCGCTCACGCACTCACCCTCAGGCTCGCATTCCGATTCGCACACGCACTCCTCCGTCTCGGCTGGCGGCGCCTGGCAATCGGGCTCGCTCACGCACTCATCCTCAAGCTCGCATTCCGGCTCGAAGCACTCGGTCTCGGCGGGCGGCTGCTGGCACTCAGTGCACCCGGCCTGGGCCTCCGCCTCCAGGCGAGCCAGCTCGCGTCTGAGCTGCTCCTCCCAGCTGGCTTCTTCCGGACAGTTGCAGTGACAATTGCCGTTGCTGAGCTGCCCCTCGAACTGAGCCCAGAGCGGATTGTAACCCGGACCGAGCTGACTACCGGGCTGAGCGGTCACCTGACTCATCAAGAAGGACCAGGAGAGCTCCGGGCAGCCCCAGCCGCCATAGCCCAGCGTGCCTCCCAGAGCCTGACCGAGATGCCCTCCGTTGTAGGACGTTCCCGGAAAGGCCAGAGCGGTGCTCGAAAGACCGCCCAGATTCCAGCCCCAGCATGGGGGGCCCATCCAGTTCACCGGGACCGTCGGCAGGGTGGGAAGGCTGAAGGCAAAGCAACTGGAGAAAGGCTGGCTGCTGATGTACACGCGCGGAGCTCCTTCCTGGCTATTGAACTGCCCTGCCAGCCTAACCGTCCCCACCTTGCAAAACCTTTGCAACCAGGACTCTGGCCGCCCCGCAAGAATGCCCGCCAGGTGCCTGCGGCCTGGTCTGCGCTCACGGTGGTACTGGCCCTCCTGGTGCTGGCCGGGCCCGGCCCTGCCAGCCTTCCCCTCCTGAACGGGGTCATTCTGCTGCTCTCGGCCTTGTTGCTCGAGCTGACCGCCGTGGCCATGCCCGGAATGGGCTTTTTCAGCGCTGCTCCGGCCTGCTACCTGGCCCTGGCCCTGATCTCCCCGAAGGCGGCGCTGCTGGCTGCGATTCTTTGCCTGACCCTGCGCACGGCAGCTCCTCCCCAGGGCCACCGACTGCTCTCGGCCCTGGCCGACCTCTTGCCTCTGACGGCTGCCCTGGCCGCCTTCGTCTGGCTGGCTCCGGCGGTGGGCGCCTCGCTGGCTCCCGCCTTTCTGCTGCTCGATCTCTACCTGCCCGCCAGCTGGCTCTTGCCCGAGCTCCTGGCCGGAGCGCTCGACCGCGAGGAGCGCCAGCGCTGGGGTCGCTTCCAGCATCGCACCCGGCTGGCCTGGTTTGCCCTGAGGGTGGCCGCCCCGGCTCTCTTGACCACCCCGGTGGGCGGGCTCTTGCTGGTGCCCGGCCTGATGGCCCTGCAGTGGGCCGCGCGTCGGGCTCTGATCAGCTACCGGGCCGAAGAGCGCGAAGAGTTGCGTGATCGGCTCGAGCGCACGCAGCTGGCGGCCGCCGAAGTGCGCGAGCAGCAGCAGCGCACCCGGCGCGACCTGGCCGGGGCCATCGAGGAGAGCCTGCTCAAGGAAGAGCTGGCCCGCGAGCTGGCCCGCTCCTCCGACTATCACGGACGCCTCGAAACCACTCTGCGACTGACCCGCAGCCTGGTGCCCTGTCGCTCAGCGGTGATCTTCGAAGAAAACGAAGGCGCGCTCGTGCCCGTGGCCTTTCATTCTCCCCTGGCGGCCCGCCTGGAGGGAAGCCAGCTCTTGCAGGCCGACGAGCCCATCGTGCGCCAGGCCCTGGCCAGCGGGCGGGCGACCCGGCTGGAGGCGCCGGGCCCGACCCGGCTGATGGAGGGAGAGAGCGTGGCCCTGGCCGTGCCTCTCGACCATCGCACGGCCCTCTACGTGGGCCTCGCGGCCGGCGAGCTGACCTCCCAGCAACAGCGCTTGCTGGGCGTGTTGGCGGGGGTGGTCGGTCCGGGCCTGGAGCCGGCCCGAGAGGTGGACCGGCTGGCCCGCGAGGCTACCCGCAGCCAGGCCCTGGAGAGCTCGCTGGACCGGCTCGACCAGGTGCTGGAAGCCACCCGGGTGCTGGGCGCCACCCTGGACCGGCATGACCTGCTGCGGGCCCTGGGCGATTCGGCCGCCCGCCTGGTGGCGCACTCCTCGCGTCAGTTCGTGGAGAGCACCCTCGAGGAGGCCCCCGAGGTGGCCCGGGCGGTGGCCGAATCGGGTCGGCCTCTGCTGATCGACGACCTTCAGACCAGCCGCTTTCCCCCGCTGGCTCCGGGCGAGACCAGCCTGCTGGCAATCCCTCTCAAGGCCGAGAACCAGCTCCAGGGCGTGCTGCTGCTGGGACGCCGGCAAGCCTTCACCCGCGAGGAGCTCGATCAACTCGAGCTGCTCGCCCTGCACGCGGCGCTGGCCCTGAGCAACGTCCAGGCTTATGAGCGACTGCGCCAGTCCGAGGCCCAGCTGGTGCAGTCGAGCAAACTGGCAGCCGTGGGCCAGCTGGCCGCCGGAGTGGCCCACGAGCTGAACACTCCCCTCGGCGCCATCGTGCTGGCCCTCGACACGCTGGAGAAGAAACCCAGCGAGAAGGCTCTCTCCATCGCCCGGGACGCCGCCCGTCAGGCCCGCTCCATCGTGGAAAAGCTTCTCTACTACTCGCGCGAGGGCCGGGTGGGGCGGCAGCCCACCGATCTCAACCAGGTGGTGCGGGACACGCTGCTCTTGATCGGCAACCAGCTCCGGATCGACCAGGTGCAGGTGGTCTGCCACCTGGGCGAGATCCCCGAGGTGGAGGCCAGCCCCAACGAGATGCAGCAGGTGGTCACCAACCTGATCCTCAACGCCCGGGACGCCCTGCTCGAGGGCCGGGAGCGCCAGGTGACGGTCACCACCGGGGTTCGCCCCACCGGCGAGGTCTTTTTGGAGGTGCAGGACCGGGGGCCGGGAATCTCGCCCGAAGTGGCCCCTCGCATCTTCGATCCCTTCTTTACCACCAAGCCCGTCGGTCGCGGCACCGGGCTGGGACTGTCGGTCAGCAGCCAGATCGTGGCCGCCCACGGCGGACGGCTCGAGCTGCTCAATCCAGGCCAGCCCGGAGCTTGCTTCGGGATGACTCTGCCCGCATGACCCGTATCCTGGTGCTGGAAGACGACGCCAACATGCGCTCCATGCTCGAGCTGGTGCTGGAGAAAGAGGGCTACCAGGTGGAGGCGGTGGGCACCGGCCTCGAGGCGGTGCAGTGTGCCTCCCAGAGCGCCTTCGACCTGGTCATCGTGGACATCCGCATGGAGGGCATCGATGGCCTGGAAGCCCTGGCCCGAGTGCGCGAGCAGCAGCCCGAGGTGCGCAGCCTGGTGGTCACGGGCTACTCCACCGAGGCCGACTCGATCCGCGCCATCCGCCTGGGAGTGGGCGACTACCTCAAAAAGCCCTTCGACCTCAAGGAGTTTCTGGGGGCGGTGCGCCGCCTGCTGGTGGCCCGCCGTCAAGAGCAGGAACGAGCCGAGCACGACCAGCGCCTGCGGGCCGGCCTGCTGCGCAGCACCGAGGCCCTGGCCCGCCTGCTGGATACCATGGGCCATCCCGGGCGACCCCAGCGAGGCCTGGTGGAAGCCGGGCGACTGGGCCAGCGGCTGGCCCACACCCGCGAGCTGCAGTCGGCCTCGGTCCAGGACGTGCAGCTGGCCGTGCTGCTGGCCGCCATCGGGGGGCTGGAGGGGGATCTCTACGAGCCCGCCCCCGAGGAGCTGCCGGCCAGCCTGGCCCTGGCCCTGCGCCACCTGGACGAGCGCTGGGACGGCCAGGGCGGGCCTGAGGGCCTGGCTGGAGCTTCCATCCCCCTCGAGTCGCGTCTGGCCGCACTGGCCCTGGCGGTGGCCCGGGGTCAAGAGCTGGAGCCAGGGCGGTTCGACCCCGATTGCGCCGCCCTGCTCGATCACCTGGCCCCCGCCCAGCGGCCCGGGACGGACACCGGTCAGGCGCTGCGAGGACTGTTGTCTCTGGGACGGGCCCTGGAGGAGGCCGGCGACGCCGCCGGGGCCGGTCAGGCCTACCAGGAGATCATCCTGAGCGGCAAGTCGAGCCGCGAGCGAGTCGAGGCCCACCTGGGGCTGGCCCGCCTGGCCTCCCCCGGACCCGAGCTCAACCGTCAGGCCCGCCTGGCCACCGAAGTGGCCGCCCAGCAGGGTCCATGGCTTTACGCCCGCACCCAGCTCAAAGCCGGGATGCTGCTCTGCCGCACCGGTCAAACCGAGGGCCCGGCACTCCTCGAGCAATCCTATCGCCTCTTCCGCGAGCTGCGCGACGCTCGCGGGGAAGCGCAGGCCCTCCTGTCGGCCCGCGTGCTGGGGCGAGTGGTCGTGGCTGACCCCTCCCTGCAGCAGGCTCTGACCACCCTGCTCGCCCCCGAGAACGCCTGGGAGCTGGCGGGCTGCGCCCCGTGGCTGCTGCCGTTCCTGCTCGAGCGCCAGAACCAGGCTCCCGACCCGGTGCTGGCCCGGGCCCTGATCGGGCTGGCCCGAGACGCGCCCCGCGAGTACGAAGCCTGTTTGAGGAGCCTGGACGTCCCGGCCCGCACCACCGCTGTGACAGCCCTGGCTGAAGCGGGCGGCCCGGTGGCCGAGCGGGTACTGCTGGCGCTGGCGTCCGATCCGGCCCCCGAAGTGCGCGCGGCGGTGGATGCCGCCCGGCGTCGCCAGCTGGTGCAACGCACCCCTCCGGTGCTGCGCATCTTCACGCTGGGCCCGCTGGAAGTCTTCAAAGGCGAGGATCGTGTAAGCGACAAGAGCTGGCGCAGCCAGAAGGTACGCTACGTATTCGCCTACCTGGCCGCGGCCCGGGCCCAGCCGGTGGCCGAAGACCTCTTGATCGACGCCTTCTGGGCCGACGACTTCGAGAAGGGGCGACGCAACCTGTACTGGTGCAGCTCGATGCTCCGGGGCCTGCTGCGCCCCGACGGATGGCCCGACGAGCTGGACTACATCCTGCGCAGCGGCGGCTGCCTGCAGCTCAACCCGACCCTGCCCCGCTGGCACGATCTCGAGGAGCTCGAGCGCGAGCTGGACGAGGGGGTGCGGCTGCGCGAGGCGGGCCAGAGCGCCCCGGCAGCCGAGTGCTTCCGGCGAGCCGTGGCGCTCTACCGGGCTCCCTTCCTGGAAGCGTCTTACATGGACTGGACCGACCCCATTCGCACCCGGGTCTCCGAGCGCGTGCTCGAGGCCCTGACCCAGCTGTTACGCTGGGCGAGCGAGGAAGGTCGCCATCAGGAGTGCCTGGACCACTCGCAGCGGGCGCTGCAGCTCGACCCCTGCCGTCAGGAGGCCTGCCAGGGCTCTCTGGAGAGCCTGCTGGCGCTGGGCAGGCCCGAGGAGGCGGTGCGCCTCTTCGAGTCCTTCCGGCGAACGCTGCACGAGGAGCTGGGACTGGAGCCCTCGGCCAGAATCCTGGCGCTCTCCGAGCAAGCCCGGGCCAGATAGAGCGGGTCGCGCTTCTCGGGGAAGAGCCAGCGCAGCACCAGAACGATCAGGTCGAAGAGGACGAAGAGCACGAGGCCGGTGGTCAGCAGCATGTTTGTGGTCATGGCCTCACCAGAATAGGCCCGCGGCGGTCAGACGGCGGTCAAGATCCGGCCCGAGGGGGTCAAGAAGGCGTCAAAGGATCAGTCGCACGCCGCCCAGCGCGCTCAGTCGATGCGTGAACCGGTCGCCGGGCGTGCTGATGAACATGTAGTTCTTGGGCACGCGCAGCTTGCGCGAAAGGCGCTCGATCAGCTCGGGGCAGAAGGTCCCCTTGACGGCGATGAAGTCGATGCGAAGCTCGGAGTGGATCCGGTCGATGGTGTTGAGGTACTGGCCCAGCATGGGCGGGATCTTGGCCTCGTCCTCATAGACGTGGATGTAGATCAGGTGCTTGGTCTGCTCGTTGCGCATGACATACTCGGCCGCGTCGTTGAGACGCTCGAGGCTGTCTTCCTTGGTAAAGTAGATGATGGGCTGCTCGTTGATGCGCTTGACCGAATCCACGACGTACTGGCGGAAAACCAGGACCCGTTCGAGCACCGCTCGGAGCACCATCAAGATCAGCTTGAAGATCTGGATGCGTACGAACATGAGCGCCACAGCGAACAAAGTGACTGCAAAGTAAGCGGCAAAGACGCGCACGGCCTGATCGTTCATCAGCACGTTGCCCACGATGCCCGCGACCACCGCGGAGATGGCCACAAACAGCGACCACCCCCCGGCCACGTACTCGCGTGGCAGGCGGCCGCGCTTGGCCTTGAGCAGGATGTTGCCCACCGCAAACAAGCCCATCACGCTGAGAAACGAGAGGGTATACACCCCGGCCAGCCGGCCCACGTCGCCCTGGGTGATCAACAGAATCGAACTGCACATCACGAAGAAGGAGAGGATGATCCAGTGATTGGTGCGGCGCCAGCGGTTCTCGTGCAACAAGATCTGGGGCAGGCAGCGGTCCAGCGCCATGCGGCGCATCAGCCCGGTCACGCCCACGTAGGAGGTCAGCACGGCGCCTGACAGCACCAGAACAGCATCCAGCGAAACCCACTGGGCCATGAACGGGCCCCAGGAGATGCCGCCCATGTCGGCCAGCAGATCGTGCTCGTGGGCCCGCATCTCGGCCACCGGTATCAAGCCCAGAGCCAGGAAGCTCAAGAGCGGATTGAAGATGGCCACGGCCAGCCACATGTTGCGCAGGGTCTTGGGAAAGACCCCCGGCTTTTGCTCCTCCACGAAGTTGGCTGAGCTCTCAAAGCCGCTGATGCCCAGCATGGCCGCGGCAAATCCGAAGAACAGGGCCTTGGCGATCCCATCGGGCGGCGGCGCGTGCAGATTGCTCCACAGCAGGCTGGGATACGAGATGACCGAGCCGGCGCAAACCAGGGCCAGGACAGTCATGGTGCCGATATGAAAGAAGAAGATGAAGACCGCCACCACGGCCGACTCGGTCATGCCCATGATATTGAGAAAAGCGAAAAGGCCCAGCAGGCAGATGGTTGCGACCAGCAGCACGGCCAGTGGGGGGTGGTCACCGGGTAGCAGGTTGGTGGCGTAGTGAATGGCCTCGTAGCCGCTGATCACGGCCGTGGCGACGTAGGAGAGCAGGGTCAGACAGGCGGCCATGGAGGCCCGAAACTTGCTGGTGGTATTCAGCAGGACGTTGTAAGCCCCGCCGTTGAGTGGCAGGGCTGAAACCACCTCATGGTAGATGCCCCGGAACAGATAGAGCAATCCAGCCACGAAGCCCAGCACCAGAGGCGCCAGCGGCCCGCCGTGGATGCAGGCCTGAGCCGAAACGTAGAGACAGCTGGAAGTGATGTCATTGCCGCAGATGGCGGTGGCCTTGACCTCGCCCAGCTTCTCTTGCAGCCCGCTGTCGAGGTGGTGGACCTCGATGGGCTCGCAGCCCAGATCGGTGATCTGGCGGGCGGTGCCGTAGCCGGCAAACTCGATCGACTTGTCGTCGAGCAGCGCCAGAACGCTGGCGCTATCACTTGTCTTCTTTTGCCTGACCACGTTGGGGCCGTCTCTTCCCGATTGGTGCGTGGATTCCTAGGTTCAAGATGGGGATCTCCACGCACAAGATACTGGGTAGGCGGCCGGGTCCCAGGCCTCTTCGGCCGCGCCTCTGAGAACTCCGGCCGCAGGCCCCAATCAACGCTCCCGAGGAACAGCCAGTAGCTCGAGGAACATTTCCAGCATCTGCGATTGCTCGCGGGTGAGTTTGAGCCCCCGGGCCGCATCGGCCGCCCCTTCGGCCCGCTGGCGCAGGCTGTCGAGCAGTGGGCCGGCCTGGCTCAAGATCAGGTCCTCGGCCCGGCTCATCTGCTCGGGGGATAGCTCCACCCCGGCCAGAGCTTCGAGCTGCTCGCGGCTGAGCACCTCGGTCAGCATGTCCCGGTAGCCCTCGCGGCCTCCCTCCAGCCCACGGTCGAGGGCCAGCTCCATGAGGTCGAAAAGCTGGTCGCGCGAGATGCGAAAGGTGCGCATGCGCTGCTCTTGCTCGGGGGTCAGCCGGACCAGCTCGAGGAACTCGCTGGCCAGTCCGTAGCCCTCCTGGTCCGGCCTGAGAAAGTCGGCCAGGCCGCGAAGTTGCTCGGGGTCGGGCGCCAGGCCTTCCAGGCGGCCTTCTCGGGCTTGCTGCAGGATCATCCGGACAATGTCCATCATCACCTGCGTTTGAGAGGAGTCCTCGGTCGGTTGGGCCGGAGCCGGAGCCATCAGCCAGAGCAAAAGCACGAAACCTGTGAGAAAGCGACGCAATGTCTTCACCTCCCGAGAGAAGTTCGCCGACCGGGGACCGGTTCCTCGAACCCGATCATCAGTCGCTGAGTGGTCGCAGCCGACGCCGATCACGATAAGGGCGGATCGTGGCCGTGTGACCGCTCTGAATCTGCTGTTGCACCTCGCGCCAGAAGGCGGGCCGGAACAGAGCGTCGTGGTGAGCCACGAAAACCTCGCGATAGAGCCCCTGCAAGCCCAGGTAGCGGCGGAACTCCTCGGGGAACGTGTCGTGCGGGCCGACATAACTTGACTGGGTGCCGTACTCGTCGGTGTCGGGCAACTCGCGGATATGGCAGTCGGTCACCAGGCAGATCTCATCGTAATCATAGAACACCACCCGCCCGTTGCGGGTCACACCGAAGTTCTTCAAGAGCAGATCTCCGGGGAAGATGTTGGCCCGAGCCAAGTCCTTGATGCAGGAGCCGTAGTCTCGCACGGCATCGATGACGCTCTCGACGCTCTCCTCTTTCACGAAAAGGTTCAGGGGCGTGACCTTGCGTTCTGCGTAAAGGTGCTTCACGGTCACCCGATCGCCCTCCACCACCACGGTCTGAGCCGCCACAGAGAGCAACTCCTCGAGACACTCCTCGGTAAACCGGCTCTTCTCGAATTCCAGAAACACGAATTCGTGTGCGTCCACCATGCGCCCCACCTTGTCGTGATGAAAGACCAGTTCGTAGCTCTGCAGCACCTGGGCCCGGGTGGTGGTCTTGGGGTAAGCGAAGCGATCCTTGATCAGCTTGAACACGACGTCGAAAGTGGGCAGAGTAAAGACGGTCATGACCATCCCCTTCTCTCCCCGAGCCAGCTCGAAACGCTCGTCGCTCGTTTCCAGGTGCTGGAGGAGGTCGCGGTAGAGAAGCGTCTTGCCGTGCTTGTTGTAGCCCAGCGAGGTGTAGAGCTCGCTTTTCCGCTTGAGGGGCATGACCGACTTGAGAAACAGCACCAGCGCCCCCGGCGTGCTGGTCTCGACCTGAAAGTGGGAGCGGGTGAAACTGAAGATGATACTCACCTCGGAAGGAACCGTGATGAGCGCGTCCACGGCCAGCTCTCCTTCGCGATTGGTCAGAACCAACACCAGGGGCAAGAGCTGGGAACCGGCCACGATGCGGCCCACCAGGTAGGCCCCCTTGTCTCGAAAAAACGGCGCGGGAAGCATCTCGACCGACTCCCATGAGCCTGGAAGCTGCTTTCTCAACTGGCCGGCGGCCAGCCGGCAATCATACTCCGGATGCCGGAAGCGCAAGCCCAGCTGATACCCGTCCAGAATGGCCCGGATCAGCTCGATGTCGTCGAGATCTCGGTAAGTCTTGACCCCGGGAATGTCATCATCGACGGCCGGCTCCTCCGAGGCCACGAACATGACCTCGGGGTCCACGCTGGCCTGATGGAAGAAGCGGCGAACGAGGGAGTTGTAGAAGGTCTCCTTCAGCTCAGGGTCGCTCGAGCCGGCGCACTCCTGGCGGTAGATCGCTTTGAGCTCGATCCAGAGAGCTTTGTAGCGCACGGCCGTTCCGGCATCTTCTTCCAGGTGGTCCTGCAGGGAATCGATATGGTGAGCGTAGAGCTCGAGCCGCTCGCTGGAGTCGGCCAGGGCTCCGGCCCAGTCACACTCGGCGAATCGCCCGCGAGCGCGCCGAGTGATCTCCTGAAAGCGCTGATCGTAGACTTGGAACTCGTGCAGGATGCGCTGAGCGCACTGGCGGGCCAGGACGGCAGTGGTCACAGCTGCCTGTTTGCGGGAGGCCTGTTAACATCCTGTCTCTGCCACCAGATGCTCATCCGGTCTAGAATCCAGCCATGAGAACCATGCTTTTGTGGCTCTGCCTGGCGCTTCCCAGCCTGGCCCAGAGTGCTCTTTACGTCAACTTTACCCACAGCCGGGTGGAAGGGGGGGCTCCCCTGGAGGGGATGGTGGCCAGCAACGCCCCGGCCCCGCCGGAGGGCCTGATGGTGGAGCTTGCGGCCGAGCCGGGAGTGAATCTTCCCGAGCGGGTGTTCATCGAGCCGGGTCGTAAACTGACCCGATTTCCCATCGAAACCATGGCGGTCGGGCGCAGCCAGTCCGTCCGCATCGTGGCCCGGGTGGGCTCGATTACGGGAGCCAACACCCTGCATCTCACTCCGATCGGAGTCGAGCTGGTCCGTAACAAGCCCACCGGCCTGACCCTGTTTCAGCAGCAGATCCAGCCTGGCTACGAGTATCAATATTATGATGACTTCGGGTCGCCCACTTTCTCAATCCCTTGCCCTGGCAAGGTGCTCGACTGCCCGCGCCCGACGACTCCAGCCGGGGTGATCGACCACCGACCCTGCCCGCCCATCAGGATGGACAGTCAGGGCTTTCCGGTCAACAATCCGATCCTGCGCTGACACGAGGATTCCGCCCACAACCCACGAACGGCCCCAGGAATCTGTCCAAGGAGGGCCGTCGTCCTGGGTATCCCCAACTTGCAACAACTGGTGACCGAAATGGTTCGCCTGAAAGGCTCCGACCTGCACATTTCGGCTCTGCAGCTACCCATCATTCGCCTCGAGGGGTTGCTGCACCGACTTCCCTATGAGGTCCTGGAGCCTGACGACACGGCCGCCATCATCACTCCCCACCTCAATGAGAACCAGCTGCGCGAGCTCGGAGCCAAGCAGTCGGTCGACCTCATCCTGGAGATGGCCACGGAGTATGGCGAGCATCGCTTGCGCGTCAATGTCTTCGTGCAATCCTACGGGCTGGATGCGGTGTTGCGATTGATCCCGGACACCCCTCCCGATATCGAAACGCTGGGGTTGCCCAAAGGCATCGAGGAGCTGGTCTTCCACCGTCAGGGCATCGTGCTCGTGACCGGACCGAGCGGTTGCGGCAAGACCACCACCCTGGCCGCCATCATCAACCATCTCAACAAGAACCGTGCCCGCCACGTAGTGACCCTGGAAGATCCGATCGAGTATCTGCACCAGCCCATCAAGTCCATTGTCAGCCAGCGCCAGGTGGGCACTCACACCGAAAGCTTCCAGTCCGGCTTGCGCTCGGCCCTGCGCGACGCGCCCGACGTGATTCTGGTGGGTGAGCTTCGCGACCTGGAGACCTTCTCGATGGCCATGACGGCCGCCGAGACCGGCCACGTGGTGCTGGCCACGCTGCACACCTCCAACGCTTCCAGCACCATTGAACGTGTCATCGGCAGCTTCCCGCCCGGGCAGCAGGGCCTGATCCGCGTGATGCTGGCCGACTCGCTCAAGGGCATCATCAGCCAGTATCTCCTGCCGCGAGCCCAGGGCAAGGGTCGAGTGGTGGCCGCCGAGGTCATGTACTGCACCCCGGCCATCTCCAACCTGATCCGTGAGGCGCGCACCTTCCAGATTCCGGGCACCATCGAAACCAGCAAGGCACTGGGCATGCAGCTGATGGACGCTTCCTTGCTCGATTTGCTGCAAGCCGGCGAGATCTCGGCCCGAACGGCCTATACCAAAGCCAATAACAAGTCCCGATTCGAGGACTTTCTGGAGTGGACAGCGTGAGCGATCAAAACAACCCCGACGTCTCCCCCGACCGGCCCAAGCCGAAGGCGCCCTCGCCGCACTTTGCCAATTTTCTGGACTCGTTGACGCCTGGTGGAGGCAAGGCTCCCCCCGCGCCGGCGGCCGCGCCCCCTCCCCCGGCAGCGGCCGCCCCTCCGGCGGAAGCACCGCCTGCGCCTGCGGTGGCCCCTCCGGCGGCGGTCGCTCCTCCGGCAGCCGTCGCCCCCCCGTCGGCAGCGCCGCCGGCGGCGGTTCCGGCTCGCCTGGAGATGGCTCCGAGGAGCGCAGCTGCAGCAGTGCCTCCTCCCCCGCCTCCCAAGCCGGCTGCTGCGCCGGTGCCCAGCGCCCCCTCCAAGTCAGGGCTGGTCAAATCCAAGGTCCAGAAGTCGATGCCAGCGCTGCTCAGCCTGCTCGAGGAGATGCTGGAGCGAAAGTCCTCCGACATCTACCTCTGCTCGGGCCTGATTCCCCGTTTTCGCGTCTATGGCGACGTGGTGCCCGGCACCGGTCCGCCCACCGACATGCAGTTCATGCGCGAGCTGGTCTCGCACATGCTCAACGAGGAGAGCGAGGCGCGCTTTTATGCCGAGGGCGACTTCGACCTGGCCCACGCCGAGCCGGGCCTGGACGCTCGCTTCCGCGTCAACCTCTACAAGCAGCGCTACGGGGTGGGAGCCGTCTTCCGTCACATCCCCACCCACATTCCGCGTCTGGACGACCTGTTGCTGCCTCCCGCCGTGCACGAGTTCCTGGACATCGGCCAGGGCCTGATCATCGTCACCGGGCCCACCGGCAACGGCAAGACCACCACGCTCGCCGCCCTGATGACGGCTCTGGCCAACGCCAAGCCGCTTCACATCATGACCATCGAGAATCCGATCGAGTTCGTGCTCAAGTCGGACGTCTCCAAGATCGTGCAGCGCGAAGTCGGCACCCACACGCCCGAGTTCGACCAGGCCCTCAAAGACGCCATGCGTGAAGACATCGACGTCTTGATGGTAGGCGAGCTGCGCGACCTGGAAACCATCGCGCAGGCCCTGAAGGCAGCGGAAATGGGACTGCTGGTCTTCGCCACCCTGCACACTCCCAACGCCCCCAAGGCCATCAGCCGTATCATCGACGTGTTCCCGGGCGAAGAGCAAGACCAGGTGCGCACCCAGCTTTCCGACAACCTGCGGGCCGTACTGGCCCAGCAGCTTGTGCTCAAGGCCGAGGGGCCGGGGCGACTGGCCTGCGGCGAGCTGATGCTGGCCTCACCCAGCCTCTCCTACCTGATTCGCGAAGGCAAGACCAACCAGATCCACAGCTCGATCCAGACCGGCCGCGAGCAGGGAATGGTCACCATGGACCAGTCCCTCATCACCCACTACCTCGAGGGGCGCATCTCCCTGGACGAGCTGTTCGACAAGTGCCACCGGCGCGACGAAGTGATCGCCCAGGGCATCCAGCCTCCTCCCGGCAAGTAGCCCGGTTTTTGGCCCCATTCTGCGGTTAGGGAACGCCCTCCCTCTCCCGGGTGGTCAGCCTGCCATTTGGCTGCTACCCTGAAGGGGCAGGGTATGCCAAAGTACAGTTACAAAGCGGTCGACTCGCGAGGTAGCGTGAAATCGGGGGTCCTGGAGGCCGCCGACCGGGCTCAAGCAGAGCGAGACCTGGTCTCCTCCGAGCTCAAGATCCAACATCTGGAGATGATGCGCGACTCCAAGTCCGGCCAATCGCTGGAAACCCAACAGATGAGGCGTCCCGAGGGGCTAACCAGACCTAATCCCACCGCCAAGACCAGGCCCGAGCCACCCTCAGGCGCCATGCCTCGAACCGAGCCCGCCACACCTCGACCCGAGCCGCCTGCCCAGGCCCCGGCCAGGAGCAAGAGCGAGACTCCCTCCGGCGTCACCCAGCGCCCTCGGACAGAAGCTCCTCCCTCGGGAGAGACCCCTCGCCCCGGGCGACAGGGCACCAACCTGTCGCCCACCGCGCCAGCCCGCCCGGTGGGCAGTCCTGCCAACACCCTGGCCCCTCCGACATCCCGGCCGGCCGAGCCGGCAGCAGGCTCCCTGGCTCCACCCGCCGCTCCAGCTCGGGCTCTCGAGCCCGCTCCCCCGGCAGAGGCTCCCCCGCCGCCCCACGAGGTCCAGCTGGCTCGACCCTTGCTGGCTCTGGCCATGTGCGCTCTGCTGCTGGTCTATCTTGGTTGGGCAGCATTCATCGCCCCTCCCTCCGTCCAGCAGTCGGTGGCCGAAGTTCGACGTCATCCAGTGCTGATCAGCGGCAGCCTGCCCGAGCTCCCCCCCCAGGCCACGGTGATCTTCAGCTTCCCGGACGTTTCGGTGGTGATCGAAAAGCCGCTCTCCGAGCTGCATCCTTCCACGGACGGGAGATTCTCGATCAACCTGGAGGTGGCTTCGGCGCAGTCGCCTCAGACCTTTGAGATCAGAACTCGCTGCCCGGGCCAGCCGGACCTGCGCTCGCGAAGCCTGAGCCTCAGCCTTTCTGGCGAAGCCGAGCTATCGGGTCGTCTGACCGGCGAGCTGACGCCTGAGAAAAAGCAGCTTTAACGGCAGAGGGCGGCGTAGACCCCGGCCAGGGCCCCCACCAGCGCCATCGCGCCCATGATCTCGATCCCGCTCAGCCAGCCACCCACGTAGGCCCCGCCCACCAGGCCCAGGGCTCCTCCGATGAGAGTGGCGCTGGTCCCGGCCAGGAAAAGCCCCCGCTCACTGGCGTGAACCGCCCGCTCGGCCACCTGATCGCTGACCGAGAAACCCAGGAATGCCCCTCCAAGGAGCCCGATGAGCCCTCCGGCGGCCCCCGCCAGAATGCCTGTGGTCCAGCCCGAGAAAAGGCCCATCAACATGCCAAGCAGCACCAGCCCGGCAGTCTGCAGAATGAACTTTCGCATGGGGCCCGAGAATTCTGCTCTCGAGCTGAATCCCCTGCAGGGCCGTCAGCTCCACGCCCTGCTGCTGGGGCTTCGCCCCAGAATGGCGTCCATCACGCGCTCGGTGCGTAGAGCGCTATGGCCCGTGGACGGGCACTCACCCTCCCCCCGCAGAGCCGACAGGACGGTGGCCAGCAAAGGCTCCTGGACACAGGTTACGGACTCGGCCACAAACTCCTCGCCGGTGGAAAGACGCACAGGGTCGGGCCGGAAACAGGAGAAGCTGAGCCTGGCGCGGCTGCCGACGATCTCCACCCGGTCGCGCTGATCCTCCGGACGAGCATTGAAGCACCACACTCCCGTTCCAAGCGCTCCGTTGGAGAAGACCAGCTCAGCGGTCACCAGGTCTTCGGCCGGGTACATTCCCGCCTGCCAGGCGGGGGTGCCCCGAGCGCGGGTGATGGGCCCGAGCAGGAAGTCCAGCAGGTCGAGCACGTGCGAACCCAGGTCGACGAAGTAGCCACCTCCCGAGAGCTCGGGCTGCACGCGCCAGGCATCCGGTCCTTCGGGGTCGGGGCCGCGCACCAGCTCGCACAACACGAAC
The DNA here is from genome assembly GCA_045863235.1 of Candidatus Xenobia bacterium. Lineage (GTDB taxonomy): Bacteria > Vulcanimicrobiota > Xenobia > Xenobiales > QWHO01 > QWHO01. The sequence goes on from BTUM01000033.1 coordinate 65,292, forward strand.
CGAACCTCGCCGATACGCGAGAGCCACTCGCGCACCTTCAGGAAGGCCGGCAAGCAGCGTCGATAATAGGCCACGAAAAGCGGTTGACCGGTTGCGCGCGAGACCTCCAGCATCTGCTCGGCCTCGAGGGCGTTGAGGGCCATTGGTTTCTCCACGTAAACGGGTTTGCCGGCTTGCATGGCCAGGATGGCGTAGCGGGCGTGAGAATCCGGTGGCGTGGCCACGTAAACGGCGCTGACCTCGGGGTCGGCCAGCAGCTCCTGGGCGCTGGAATAGCTGCGCAGAGCGCCGTGGCGGCGAGCAAAGTCGGCCGCCAGAGCCCCGTCGCGACGCATCACCGCCACCAGCCGGCTGCCTGGCAGTCGGGAGAAGGCCGGACCGCTCTTGGTCTCGGCCACCGCGCCACAACCGATGATGCCCCAGCCGATCACCTTCGACGCGAGGCTTCGTAGGCGGCCAGAAAGCCATCCACGGTCACCTGTTTGAGCTCGCCGGAAATGGCCTCGAGGGCCAGGTCCTCCAGTTTCTTGAAACGCAGACAGGCTTTGCCCATGTCCAGCTTCTTGCCGACCTTCAGGTAGGCCGCCTCAAAGCGCTGGCGCTGCTCGGGGGCGGAGTAAAGGCACATGAGATAGAGTGCCATATGATTTTTCTGCGAGCCCAGGTTGACGACGGTAAGGGGCTGTCCGTTGTAGGTCTTGGGATAGCGCTCGAGGGGCACGAACCAGCCGATCATGCCATACTGAAGCCCCTCCTCAAAGCCCGGGTCCAGACTCTCGCGCACCAGTTCTCGCACCCTGAGCAAGGTGGCCCTGCGCTCCGAGGGAACCGAGTCCAGATAGTCCTCGACCGTCTCCACCCCGGCCACTTCCGGGCCACTTCGCCTACTCCTCCGGAAAAAGAAGAGGGGCGCGACACTGGCGCCCTACGTAACCTTGAATACCGTCCTGAGTTCAGGATAGCAGCACGAGTTTGGACGATCGTTTGGAAAAGGGCCCTGCGGAGGTTAAACTTCTTCGCTCGGGCCAGAGGGCTCGGGCTCACTCTTCTCAGAGGGCTCCTTCTCGCTGGACTCGAGCGGCTCTTGAGGGCCCGGTCGATCGGCTTCACGCCGATCCACCAGGAAGCCCGACTTGGGCTGGGCCTTGAGGTAGGTCAGAATCTCCTGGAAGATCGCTCCGATCTGCACCGGATGAATGAGCGGCCGCTTGAGATTGGTGGCCACGGCGACATGCAGGCGCATCAAGGGAACCTGCTCGAAATCTCCGGCCCGAGTTTTGCCGGTGATCTGGCCTCGTTTGCGGTCTTCGGGCTTGTAGAAATCCTGAATCTCTCGCTCGAAGCGGTCGAGCAGGGTGTGGCACAGCGGCTCGACTTTGTCGGGAGCGACGACGAAGGCAAAGCGGTCCGCCTCGAGATGGACCAGCAAGTGCTCGCGATAGGTGTGCTCTCCCAGCGCATTCTGCAAGAGCACGGCCAGTTGTCGAATGACCATGTCACCGCGCTCGATCCCGTAACGACGGGTAAACGAGCCAAAGAAACTGAGATCGACCAGACCGGCGGCAAAAGGCGTGGCCGCGTCGATGCGTTCGAACAAGACTCGTTGCAGTGTGGGCGGGCCAGGCAGGCCGGTGAGAGGCTGCAGATCGGCTGAAGGAGAGGGTTCCGTGCTCGGCCGCTCACAAAGCAGGTCGATGGCCCCGGCGATGTCGAGCTGCTCTCGGAGCACCAGGTCGGGGGGCTCGGGCTTCTCGCCCTCGGCCCGGCGACGCGCGTAGTCGGCCAGTTGCACCCAGGGCCGCGCCAGCCAGGGAGCCATCAGCGCCGAGACCAAAAGGGCGGCCAGAGCCACCGCAAAACAGCCGGTCCACAGACCGAGTCGGGCCCGTATGAGCAGTGGAGCCGACTCCTCCACCGGCAGCACGATGCCGACCAGCCAGGGCGTGTCGATCACCGGGGCAAAGGCGACATAGCGACGGGTCTGCTCGTGGCCGAGTAAACCCAAAGAGCCGGCCGGGTTGGCCGTCAGAAAACCCGGAATCTGGGCCTGGTCGGCCAGCACGAAGAGGCTCTTGTAGAGGCGTTCGCGCTCGGTATGAAACAGGTCAGCCCCACCGGCCCGGGCCAGAATCGCGTAGCCGTCGCGACCCAGGCGGTAGTCGCGAAGCTCGCTCTTGAGCTGCTCTTCGTTGGCCCTGGCCGGAGTGCGCAGCAAGAGGTCGCGCAGCTCGCGCGCAACCTGCTCGCGGTAAAAACCGTCGAAGCTCTGTTGGAGCACCGTGTCGGCGGTCATCCAGAGGCAACCCGACAGGAGCAGGCTGGTTACGGCCAGGAGGAAGAACTGCTGGAAGCGCAAGTCAGGGCATCAAGAAGGGCTGATCGAGCGTTTTGGGTGAGTCGAGCGAGGACTGGGGCGCCAGCGGGCCAGGGCCGGTCGGAGCGGGAGCCGCGCTGGCGGCCACTGGCTGACCCACCTCGCCCTTCTTCTCACCGAGTCGCACCGTGAATGGGTATTCCATGACCACTTCGTCGCCCAGGCTGACGCGAATCCAGTGGCTGCCCTGCTTCTCTACCACCAGCTGGAACTGGAAGACCGACAGGAAGGGCTTGGTGGTCGAGTCGAGCGTAAACTCTCGCTTCTGGGTATCGAGCAGAACGTTGCGCTCAGGATCGAGCACCTGCACCGACTGCTCGAAGCGTCCCTGGCCCATGCACCAGCCGTTGCAGACCCGGAACTCGAGCGGGGCGGGCAGCTCTCCGAAGGGCAGGTCGTAGAAGAGGTAGAGCAGACAGGGAATGTCGTTGGGCTCTTCATAACCCAGACAGGACACAGAGAATTGTAACTTAGGCTTCTGCGACACGGCTTCTCCTCTATTCTTGCCCGAAAAGCCGTTCTTCAAGCTGACTCAGGCTCAAAGAACTCACGGCCACGATTTTCAAGCGAGATTTGTCTCCTACCCGGATGCTCACCTGATTGGAGCGAAGACCCAGGCGCCTGGCCAGGAACTCCTTGAGGGCCTGGTTGGCCTTCCCCTCAACCGGGGGCGCCGTCAGACGAACCTGTAGAGCTCCCTGGCTCACCCCCACGATCTCCGAGGTCTTCGAGCGCGGGGTCACCTTCACCCGGAAGGAGAGCTCCGCTTCGCTGGCCTGAACCTGTAACTCCATCGGGCGGCTCCAGCTCCGTCTCGAGCAGCGACATGGCTGCTCGGGCGGCTTCCTGGGCTGCTTCCCGCTTGGAAGGCCCGGTTCCTTCACCCACAACGCGGCCCTCAAACTCAACCTGGACGCGGAACAGAGGCCGATGAGGAGGCCCCGAGGAATCTGCCAGAAGGTACTGAGGCGCGGCTCGACGATAACGCGCAGTCAGCTCTTGAAGCAGGCTCTTGTAGTCACGCGAGAACGAGTCGTCGTCCTTGTCCTCGCCCAGAAAATGCAGGACCAGCTGCGAGGCAGCCTCCAAGCCCCCATCCAGAAAAACTGCCCCCACCAGGGCCTCGAGAAGGTCAGCCTGAAGGTTCTGGCGCTCGCGTCCCCCCGAGCTCTCCTCCCCCCGACCGAGCCGGACGTAGCTCCCGAGCCCGAAGTGGGCGGCCCGATTGGCCAGATTGCGGGTGCTGACCAGGTGGGCCCGCAGCTGGGTCAACATCCCCTCGCTCAGGTGGCTGTGACGGGTGAACAGATAGTTGCTGACCACCAACTCGAGCACCGCATCTCCCAGAAACTCGAGCCGCTCGTTGGACTCGGGCAAGCCCTGCTCGTTGGCATGGGACTCGTGCAGCAAAGCCAGCTCAAGCAGACCAGGGTCGCGGAAGCGATACTGCAGGACCCCTTGCAGCGCTTCGAGAGAGTTATCCTTCAATACCGTTGAGTTTGTTCACCACGATCACGGCGTTGTGGCCGCCGAACCCGAAGGTGTTGTTGAGAGCCACCTTCACCGTGGCTTCGCGGGCCACGTTGGGAACGTAGTCAAGATCGCACTCGGGGTCGGGATACTCGTAGTTGATGGTGGGGGGGATGCGGTCGTTGTGCACAGCCAGCACGCAGACCACAGTCTCGAGAGCCCCCGCAGCCCCCAGCGTGTGTCCTATCATAGACTTGGAAGAACTGACCGGCACCTTGTAAGCGTAATCGCCAAAGAGCTTCTTGATGGCCCGGGTCTCGCAGGGATCGCCTACCGGGGTGGAGGTGCCGTGAGCATTGATGTAATCGACCTGATCGGGGCGCAGGCCGGCATCGTCCAGGGCGCTCTTCATGGCCCGGGCGGCGCCGTCGCCGTTGGGATCGGGATTGGTGATGTGATAGGCGTCAGCGGTCGCGCCATAGCCTCCGATCTCGGCATAGATGCGAGCCCCCCGAGCTCGAGCGTGCTCGTATTCCTCCAGCACCAGGATGCCGGCCCCCTCTCCCATCACGAAGCCGTCTCGCTCGCGGTCGAAGGGGCGAGAGGCATGATGCGGGTCATCATTGCGAGTCGAAAGGGCGCGCATGGAGCAAAAGCCAGCCACCGAGAGAGGCGTGACCGCGGCTTCCGTGCCACCGGCCAGCATGACACGGGCGCGACCGGTGCGAATCACGTCGATGGCGCAGGCGATGCAATTTCCGCCCGTGGCGCAAGCCGACACCACCGCGAAATTGGGGCCCTTGAGGCCGAACTGGATGCTGACCTGGCCGCTGACCATGTTGGGGATCATCATGGGGATGAAGAGAGGGGTGACCTTGTTGGGCCCTTGCTCGACCAGGGTGCGATGCCAGGTCTCGAAGGTGTGCATCCCTCCAATGCCCGACCCGATAGAAGCCCCAACCTGATCGGCATTTTCTTCAGTGATGCTCAGCGCGGCGTCTTCCAGAGCCATCTTGGAGGCTGCCACGCTGAACTGGATCACCCGATCCATCCGCTTGGCTTCCTTCTTGTTGATGAAGTCCTCCGGATTGAAATCGTTGACCTGGGCCGCAAACTTCGTGGTATAAGCGGTGGTGTCGAAGCCGGTGATGGCCGACACCCCGCTTCTCCCCTCCAGGAGTCCGTTCCAAAAGTCCTGGTGGCCAAGGCCTAGAGGCGTGACGCAACCGAGTCCGGTCACCACGACGCGAGTTTTCTGGTTGTGGGTGCTCATATCGCCGGCAAGCGTTCTACGCTCTGGAGGAGCTTCCTTCGCGGGAATGAAAGCCCAGTTCTATGCGATTGTGGCTCTTTTTGCTTCTGGCCCTGCCCCTCCTGGCCCAGCCCCAGCTCTCGGTCACCCCGGAGGATGGAGCGGTGATCACCGAGAGCCGGCCTCTGATCACGGTCAGTCTCCCTGCTGGCGTGGATCATGGCTCGGCCCGGCTGTGGGTGGGCAAGCAAGAGCTGACCTTCAACTGCCTGCGCACCCCCACATTCGTCAGTGGGCGTCCCCTGGATGAGCTCAAGAACGGCAAGGTCGAGGCGCGTTTCTGGGCCAAGACCGCGGACGGAGTTCCGGTAGAGCGGCGCTGGAGCTTCCAGGTGAAGAGCGATCAAGGCATCAGCAGCATCACCCACAGCGGGGCAGAATCCATGGCCGAGTTCGACACCCTGACAGTGGACATGATGGGCGCATCAGGAGGCAAGGGCTGGTTTGAGATCGAGGGGGTGAAAGGAAGCCACCCCATGCAAGAGGTCGCTCCCGGACACTACCGAGGGAGCTACCTGGTGCAGCCGGGACACACTCGCATGCAGATGAGCGTGATCGGCTATCTCGAGGTCGGCAAGAGGCTGGACAAGATGACGGCCGAGAAACCCGTGCGCTTTTTTGCCAACATCTTTCGCGTCAAGATCCTGTCTCCCGAGTCAGGCACCCAGCTGAACTCGAGCAGTTTTACCGTGAAAGGTCGCACCCGGCCGAACTCCACGGTTGTGGCCTACATCCGGGTGGCTTTCAATGAGAATACGGCCCCACCGTCCACCACGGCGACCACCGAGGGAGAGGGCGGAACCGAGAAGGGACAGGCCGACGCCCAGGGCTTCTTCGAGGTGCACTATGAAGTGCCGGTCACATTCCCCAATATGTGGGTCATCATGAGCATCTTTGCGGTCGATGAAGAGGGAAACCGCTCGGTTCCGGCCATCGTGCGATACCAGCTCTAAGTTTTCTTCTTCCCTTTGACCATCAAGAGCAGCGTGTTGACGATGGTACGCCGCACGTTCATCTTGGTGGCCCCGGCTTTGCGGTCGTAGCGCAGCACGAAGGGAACCTCGGTGAACCGGAGCTTGAGCTGCCGGAGCTTGAGCAGAGTGTCCACCATGCACTCGAATCCGTCCCGGTCCACCAGACCAGGTCCATAGCAGGCCAGGGCCTTCTGCAAAGCCTCGGCCCGATAGGCACGGAAGCCGCAGGTGAAGTCGCGCACACCCGAGATGGGATAGAAGAGCTGAAACAGCCAGGAGGCTCCCCAACTGTAGAGTCGGCGTGACCAGGACACACCCACCACCCGCGAGCCGAGGCGGAAGCGGGAGGCGATAACCACGTCGTAGCCATCCTCCAGCTTGCGTTGCATGGCCAGGATCCGCGAGGGGGGATGGGTATCGTCGGCATCCAGCACCACCACGGTATCCCCGGGTTTGGCCAGCGAGCCGGCGTGCACCAGCCCGTCGCGCACGGTCGCTCCCAACCCCATGTTCTGAGGATGCTGCAAAAGTTCGGCCCCCCGCGAGCGGGCCACCGCGGCAGTGGCGTCATGGCTGCCATCATCCACCACGATCACGTGGTAGTCGATGTCCGAGAGGGCCAGCTCGAGCTTGTCGAGCAGGGCCGCCAGGCCCGCCTCCTCGTTATAGGCCGGCAAAACGACGAAGGTGCGGGGCATCGGCCAGGATTCCCCCCACCGCCTTTCAACCCTTTTTCAGACTTCCCGCTTAGAGTAAAGGCGTGAGAGTCATGCCTGATATCGTCGGAGCGGGCCAGAAGGGCGGGTTGCGAGACCGCGTGTCGATCGTGACCATGGATGGCCTGCACGGCTGCCTGCTCGATCAGTATGACCCCAAGACGCCTGGCCTGGTCACGGGCGGGGCGGCCCTTCTCTCCAGCGAGATTCGCCGCAAGCGCCAGGAGGCGGGAGAGCTACTGCTGCTTTCGGGCGGAGACTTCTTCCAGGGGCCGCCTATCTCCACCATGTTTGACGGCGAGCCGGTCATTCGCTTGATGAATCGCGACCGGTTCGATGCCATGACGCTCGGCAACCACGATTTCGACAAGGGCCAGCAGGTGCTCTCGCAGCGCATCCAGCAAGCACAGTTCCCGGTGATCGCTGCCAATCTACTCGATGACGCCACCGGCCGACACATCTCCGAGTCGGCCGGCCACGCTCTGGCCAAAGTGGGCGAATACTTCACCAAGAAGATCGGCCTGTGCACCGTGGCCGTCATCGGCCTGATGAAGGAAGAGTCGGGCAAGACCACCCACCCGGACAATGTGAACGGCCTGCGCTTCGAGGATCCGGTTGAGACCCTCAGCCGCCTGGTGCCGAAGATCTGCGAGGAAGAGCGTCCCGACGTCCTGGTGCTGCAATACCAGCTGCTGCGCGAAGGAGGCACCGACCTTGCGGCCCAGGCTGCCGAACTGGCTGAGGAAGCGTCCGGCAAGCCCATTCCGGTGGTCCTGATGGGCGGGCATGGCTACACCGACTTCCAGGAGCCCCGGGTAGGCGAGAACACCCTGGTCGTGCAGAGCGGCGACCGGGGCGAAGAGCTCTCCGAGCTCGACCTGCGATTGGCCCCGGGCACAGCCCAGGTGGTCGGCTTCGAGCATCGCCGAGTGCCGATCAATTCGGCCGAGCTCGAACCAGACCCCGAGGTGATGCAACTGCTCGAGGGCTACAAGGCCCGCCTGGGCGAGCGCATGGGCGAGGTGGTGGCTCACAATGAGGCTCCCCTCACGCGCGACAAAGTAAAGGATTCCCCCCTGGGCAACCTGGTGACCGACCTGCTCCGCGACGCCACCGGCTCGGACGTGGCCGTGATTCCCGGCGGCTCGCTCAAGGACGACATCAATCCGGGCCCCGTGGACGTGGGCGAGGTTTACAGCGCCTTCCCCTTCGATAGCCACGTGGTCAAGGTGGACATGACCGGCCGCGATCTCAAGCGACTGATGGAAGAGAGCCTGTCGCTCAAAGCGGGCAAGGTACTGCAGGTGTCCGGGCTGGAGATCAGCTTCGACCCGGAGAAGCCGCCTGGAGAGCGGATCGTCGAGATCAACACCCCCGACGGAAAGCCACTGGGGGATGACCAGGTCTATCACGTGACCGCCGACGACTTCTTGCTGGCAGGCGGTGACAACTATACAGCCATGAAAGCCCGCGAGGCCGAGCACGGCCACCGGGTGCGCGACGTGCTGGTGGACCAGATGCGCCAGCGCGGCACAATCGCGCTGCACCTGGGCGGAGACCGCATCCGCGAGGCCTGCGCGGTCAAGTTCGACGGCTCGATCAGCGCCTGATCAGCGCAGTGGACCAGATTTCTGGTCCAAGTTCAAACCACTTCGACCCCCAGATGCTCAAAGGCCAGCCGCGTGGCCTGGCGCCCGCGGTGAGTTTTCTGCACCAGCCCGGCCGCGAGCAGGTAAGGCTCATAGACCTCCTCGAGGTTGGCCGGGTCTTCCTGGACCGCCGCCGCCAGCGTGTTCAGACCGACCGGCTGGCCCCGGAAGCGCGCCACCAACACTTCGAGAATCTTTTGATCAAGCCGATCCAGGCCCCGCCTGTCGATCTGCATGCGGTCCAGGGCTCGCGAGGCCACCAGGCCGTCGATGGGGTCGGCCGCCTCGACCTGAGCGAAATCGCGCACCCTCCGGAGCAGACGGTTGGCGATGCGGGGGGTGCCTCGACAGCGCGAGGCAATCTGGCGGCACCCTTCCGGCTCGATCGAGTAGCCCAGAATGCGAGCCGAGCGGCTGACAATCTCCATCAACTCGCTCTCCTTGTAGAATTCGAGCTGCAACAAGATGCCGAAGCGACTGCGCAAGGGCGAGGAGATGGAGCCTGCCCGGGTGGTGGCGCCGATCAGGGTGAACGGGGGGATGCGATGGGTGCGCGCCCCCTTGTTGTGCCCCTTGCTGAGAATGCGGTCGAAGGACAGGTCCTCCATGACCGGGTACATGATCTCTTCCACCGTACGAGAGAGCCTGTGGATCTCGTCGATGAAGAGCACATCCCCTTCTTGCAGGGTGTTGAGCAGGACCAGCAGGTCGATGGGGCGCTCCACAGCCGGCCCCGAGGTGGTGCGCAGCTTCACCCCCATCTCCTGGGCCACCAGCGAAGCCAGCGTGGTCTTACCCAGGCCCGGGGGGCCCGAAATCAACACGTGGTCGAGCGGCTCGGCCCGCTCCTGGGCGGCCTGCAGGAAGACCCGTAAGTTCGCAACCACGCTCTCTTGCCCGATGTATTCCTCGAGCTGGCGCGGGCGCAGCGAGTTCTCGCGGTCTTCTTCCTGGGCAGCGGGATTGAGCAAGCGGAGCATGGCTTGAGGAATATTCTATGCTCTGCCCGTCGGGCCCTCTTCAGGGAACGAAGCGGAACGAATTGACGAACTGCAGGTTCTCCTTCATATCGAAGCTGCGCCCGATGATGGCGTAGCCGCGAGAGGGAGTGTGGACCAGGTGGATCAGCACCGGCGAGCCGTCATGGTCGACTCCGCTCAGCTCCAGGCCCGGACGCTCGTCGACTTCGCGCTCGTTGCGAGCCAGGTTGGCCCGGGCATAGTCGGGACCGAGCTCGAGGAAGCTCTTCAAGAGCCCGTAGCGCGACTTGGACCACGCTTGGGGCAGCACCGCCACCGTGAAGGCACCGGCGTGAAACATTTCCATGGGGCCGTCTTTGGCGAAGGTCACCTTTTCGGGGAAGCTGGCCCGAAAGCCGGCCTGGGCGTTCTTGTATTCCTTCCACTCGGCCAGCGCCGGCCCAGCCAGCAACAACAAGATCAAGAACAGTTTCTTCATGACTTCTCTCCTAACACACGCATCGCTTCCATGACCAGTCGGTCGGTTCCAACTTCGACCTCCCCCAATCGCTCCCGGGCGGCCTGAAGCGCCGCCAGCGCCTCGTCGCGGTGGCAGCCCAGCTGCATCAAGACGCCCACCGCCTCGAGGCGGGCAGCCTCGGGCTCGTCGGCCTCGCCGGGCGACAGAGCCGCGATCTTCTCGGACAGCTCCACGATCAACCGCTTGGCGGTCTTGGCGCCCACGCCGGGCACCCGGGTCAGGGACCGCACGTCCTCCTCCAGAATGGCCGCCGCCAACTGGCCGGGAGATAGGTGGCTGAGGAGCTTCAGGCCCAGCTTGGGCCCGATCCCGCTGATGGTGAGCACCAGCTTGAACAGCTCGCGCTCGCGGTTGGAACTGAAGCCGTAGAGGGAGAGCTCGTCCTCGCGCACGACCAGGAAAGTGGCCAGGCGCACCTCGTCACCCGGCTCGAGCCGCTGCGAGATGGGGTCGGGCACCCGGACGGCCAGGCCCACGCCGCCTACGTCCACCACGGCCAATCCTTGCGAGACTTCGGCCACAGGGCCGCGTACGAACGCGATCACCGGTCCATGTCCCGTCGGAAGAGGTAGCACAGGGCGATGGCCAGCGCATCGGACACGTCGTCGGGCCGCGGAGGCTTCTCCAGCCCCAGCTGCATCATCACCATCTGGCGTACCTGGTCTTTGGAAGCCGATCCGTAGCCGGTCAGGGCCTCCTTGACCTGAACCGCGTTGTACTCGGCCAGCCGGGCCCCCTGCTCGGCCACGGCCAGCAAGATCACGCCCCGAGCCTCCCCCACCGCCATGGCGGTGGTCACGTTGCGGTTGAAGAAGAGCTGCTCCACCACCACATGCTGAGGCTCAGCCCGCCGCAGCACCTCCGAGAAACCGTCGTAGAGCGTGCGCAGCCGGGCCTCACGGCTTTGTTGAGGGGTGGTTGTGATGCAACCGAAGTCCAGGGCCTGCACGCGACCTTCCTCGAACGCCAGCACGCCGTATCCGGTTCTCGCCGTTCCCGGGTCGACCCCGATCACAATCTCCATCAGGCGGAGGCCAGCTCTTCCAACACCTCGTCGGGAATCAGGAAGTTGGCGTAGACCTGTTGCACATCGTCCTGGTCCTCCAGCAGATCGACCAGCTTTAACACAGCGGGCGCATCCTCGCGAGAGACCTCGACCCCGTTCCGGGGCACCATCGAGAAGCCGGCCGACTCCACTTTGAGCCCGGCCTTCTCGAGCGCCTCCTTGACCTGGTGAAGGTCGGTGGGCTCGGTCAGGATCTCGAAGCGCTCGTCCTCGGCCACCATGTCCAGGGCCCCGCCCTCCATGGCGATCTCCAGCACCTGCTCCTCCTCGAGCTTGCCCCTGTGCACCGTGATCACGCCGCGTTTGTCGAACATCCAGCCCACGCAGCCCGTCTCGCCGAGATTGCCACCATTCTTGGAGAAGATGACACGCATGTCGGCCGCCGTGCGATTGCGGTTGTCGGTGGTGACTTCCACGATCAGGGCCACCCCGGCCGGGCCATAGCCTTCGTAGATGAGCTCCTCCATGGAGCTGTCCCCGCCTCCCGTGGCCTTCTCGATGATGCGCTCGACGTTGCTCATCGGCATGTTGACCTCGCGGGCTTTAGCGATAGCCATCTTGAGGCGGAAGTTGGCTTCCGGGTCGGAGCTGCCGGAGCGCGCCGCCATGAGGATCTCGCGCGAGACCTTGGTGAAGGCCTTGCCTTTGACGGCATCTTGCTTTCCCTTGCGTATGCGGATGTTATGCCATTTCGAATGACCAGCCATATGTTCTCCTCAGGGGTAAAGACGATAAAGCGTGCGCGGGAATGCGATCGTCTCGCGCACGTGCTCGATGCCGCAGATCCAGGTGACGGTGCGCTCCACGCCCAGGCCAAAGCCCGAGTGGGGCACGCTGCCATAGCGGCGCAGATCGACATACCAGGCGTAGGCCTCGGGTGGAAGCTGGTGCTCGGCGATGCGCTGCTCGAGCAGAGCCAGGTCGTCGAGCCGCTGCCCGCCCCCGATCACCTCGCCATAGCCCTCGGGAGCGAGCAGGTCGGCTCCCAGCACGGTCTCGGGCCGATCCGGGTCGGGCTTCATGTAGAAGGCCTTGACGGCGGCCGGGAAGTGATGCACGAACACGGGTCGGTCGAACTGCTCGCTGACCAGGGTTTCGTCGGTGCCGCCGAAATCGCCGCCCCACTCGAATTCGACGCCTTTGTCGCGCAGGATCTGGACCGCCTCATCGTAGTGAATACGCGGGAAGGGGGGCACGATCTTCTCGAGCTTGCTGAAGTCGCGCTCGAGCAACTCGAGCTCGCGGCGCCGGTGCTGCAGGCACTGTTGCACCACGTAGCTGACCATCTGCTCCTGGATCTCCATGTTCTCCCACATATCCACGAAGGCCATCTCGGGCTCCACCATCCAGAACTCCATCAGGTGGCGCCGGGTCTTGGACTTCTCGGCCCGGAAGGTGGGCCCGAAGGCGTAGACCTTGCCGAACGCCATGGCGGTCGCCTCGTTGTAGAGCTGGCCACTCTGGCTCAGAAAGGCCGAGTTCTCGAAGTACTTGGTCTCGAACAGGGTGGTGGTTCCCTCGCAGGCGCTGGGGGTCAAGATGGGCGTGTCGATGCGCAGAAAGCCGTGGTTATCGAGCCAATCGGAGATCGAGCGCATCACCTGGGCCCGCACCCGCAAGATAGCGTGCTGGCGCTGGGAGCGAATCCAGAGATGGCGGTGATCCATCAAGAAGTCGGTGCCGTGGTCCTTGGGGGTGATAGGATAACCCTCGGCGTTCTGCACGATCTCGACCCCGCTCACCAGCAGCTCGTAACCGCCGGGAGCGCGGGCGTCCTCGCGCACCTCGCCCTCGACGATCAGGCTGGACTCCTGGCCGAGATGGCCGGTGCGCTCGAAAAGCTCCTCACCGGCGTCGTTCTTGGTCAGCACCCCCTGGATGCGGCCCGTGCCGTCGCGCAGTTTCAGGAAGCGAATCTTGCCCGAGGAGCGCATGTTGTCGAGCCAGCCGCGCAGGCGCACCTTCTGACCGGCATACTGACCGATCTGCTCGATGGTGGTGACGGGGACGGTGGTGGTGTCGATAGACATTGGGCGCGTTCCTCCTCGGTAGAACCGCCATTTTGCGCGGGAGGGGTCGGGTTCCTTCCCGGGGGCCGGTCAAGTGTGATATGCTCCATGACGAGCCGGACACCTGTGAGCAGAGGCCTCCAATGATTCGTCCGGCTCGTGTGGGGTGAAAGGCCCATGGAAGATCGGATCAGACGGATCTGGCGCGAGTTGCACCAGCTGAAGGTCCAACAGAGCGAAGACCGAGCCTGGCTCAGCCAGCGCCTCGAGCAGCAGCGTAATCGCCTGCTCGAGAACGGTGGTCAGCTGCGGCTGGTCGGTGACCGCGTCCGCGTGGTCGCCGACAAAGTCGAAGAGTCCTGCACGGAGCTTGCCGCCATGCGAGGCAGCTTCGGCCAGATCGAGCACAGCGTCGGCGAAATGCAGAGCAGCGTTGACGAGGTGCAGGGTAGCCTGGGCGAGGTGCAGGGTAGCGTCGTTCAGATGCAGAGCAGCCTGGGCGAGGTGCAGGGTAGCGTCGTTCAGATGCAGAGCAGCCTGGGCGAGG
>BTUM01000034.1:0-77401 GCA_045863235.1 Candidatus Xenobia bacterium
GCGCTGGCCAGGGCGTTGTCCTGAAGGATCTTGCCCCATTCCTGGACGCTCTTGTCTCGCTCGTGGGCGCAGGTGGGGCAACATGTCAGATCCCTGAAGCCTCCCTTGCTTGGTGCACTAACACTTGGAGATCTTCGCTCGGTGTCTGTATCGCCAGGAATGGCCTGTTCAGGGCACGTGGCCTTTCAAAGAGAGAGGCAAGCCGGGTAAACCTGATCCGGGGGATCGAAATCGGAAAAACTGGGGCCCTCAGGACTTCGAGCCGAGTTTTGAACCTGGACCCATTAGCCCGAACAATGAACCTGAATCCACTCCAAATGGGCAACCCGGACAGCCTACGAGATATCCTGGTGGTCTGCCCACGCGACCTAATACGCCTGGTTTCCCGAGACCCATCAGGACGATCCCTGGGCTTCCCCCTAGTGGAACCTTTTTGGGCGTGCCAGACTGATAGGAACTTGAAACCGGTGCCCATGATTAGGACGATAGACGCAAACTTCTCACCTACTGCAGCCAGATTCATTCGGGAAGCCTGCAAAGTTGCCAAACGAATGAATCAAACCTCGGTATCCATTGAGCATGCCTATCTCGCACTGCTTTCAACGGGCGGCCTAGCTGCAAGAGTCTTACCTTCAGCAGACATCGACGCTACCCACGTTGAATCAGTCATGACGGCAAGAATCGAATCAGGGGTAGGGGACTTTACGGATGAGTTCCGATACTATCTGGCCACTGCCGAGTTAGCGTCTAAGGCCATAAACCATAGCAAAATTACGTTGCCTGGCCTAATGATAGCACTGTTTAATCCGGCGCTTGGTGCAACTAGTGCACTGGACGTAAATTCCGGAAGCGCAAAGGAGGCGATTCTCTCGGTATTCAAAAAGACCGATTTTACAGAAGTTATGCGCCAGTTTTATGAGCATTTGCCGCTGTTGCTCCGGAAGCCGGGGGACATGGACATCCAGCGTGCGAGTTCAGAGATTCTGGCGATTCGAGGGATTTTGGCCGATATCGATCGAAGACTGCTCATGATTGAGCGCACGTTTAATGCCGATGAGATGGATGCCTAAGGCCATGGGCAAGAAGTACGGCGTGGACTACGTCATCCTGGGCTACCGGGCCGGGGACATGAAGGCCATCCGCCAGATGGGGGCGGGCCTGCACGGTGCCCACCGCACCGACGTCAACGGCACTCCGCTGGCCCAGCTGCCCATCCTGCGGGGCGTGGGGGATGCCCGAAGCTTTCGCCGGTATCTTCACCGCCACCGACAACAAGACGTTCGAGTGGTACGCCATCGTGGTGAAAAGCCAGTACGGCGTGCCGGTCTACGGGGCCTCCACCGCGGTAGGAGTGCCCGAGCTCTATTCCTACTACAACGCGGGCCAGATTTCGGGCTTGCTGGCGGGCCTGCGAGGAGCAGCCGAGTACGAGACGCTGCGCAACGGTCCCGGCAACGCCGAGGCCGGCATGCTGGCCCAATCTACGGTGCACTTTCTGGTGTGGGCTGATCCTGGTGTCCAACGTCCTTTACTTCAGGGGTAAAGTAAAAGGCGATGATGGAGCTTTGCCACCATCCCGCCGCCCGCCGCCCCGGCTCCAACTACAAATGGGGGAACCAACTTAAACCGGGCTTCTGGAACGTTACCTTTCACGGAAACAGCGTAAAGACGGAACCACTGTTGCGTTCAACGGTAAACTTGTTGATTCGGCTAATCTAGGCAAGCAATCAAGACAAGTCCAGAGGGCGCGTTTGACAAATCTGTGTCGTTGCCTGGTGCCGAGCGGGCCGCTGGCGCGGCCCGTTGGTTGGAGGCGGAGGCTCAGCGCGGCGAAGCGCGCGCCCTTTTCTTGAAAAGGGAAGTGGTGAAAACTATGGACGCGCGCTTCTTGGGTGGGCTGGGTCGTAGCGCGGCCCTTTCTTTTAGCCCCGTCCGGAGACAGGGCCTCGTGGCGGAGGCCACTTGGCCGGCTGCGCCGGCCTTGCACTTCGAAGAGCCGCAAACCGGGACATCCACTACAGATTTCAGAGAAACAGATCGGCGACCTTGCAGTGAAAGCCCTTCAGCACGGGCTCGGCTGTCAGCTCCTGGTCCTGAGCCAGCAGCTCGACCTCACCATCAGAGCGATAGACCACGACCTGTGCCCGCTCAGGGTAGATAACCCAGACCAGGGTGGCTCCCGACTCGAGATACTGACCGACTTTGCGCAGCATCTCGCCGGGCCGATTGCTCTCGCTGATCACCTCGACAACCAGGTCGGGAGCCCCCTCGGGGTGGCAATCGGGGGCCAGTTCCCGGGCCCGCTCGACGCGAATCACAGCCACATCGGGCCCGCGCAAAGTATCGGGGCCGCGCTGCAGGATGAAGCCCGCATCATTGCTCAGCACCTCACCCTGGCCCGTAGCCCGGCAGTGGCTCCACAGTAGACCACCCACGTTCATGCAGATGCGGCCGTGCAGACGCTTGGGACGGGTCACGGGGACGAGAATTCCCTCGTCTAGCTCGAACTCCCCTTCCAGCGAGTCAAGCTCCTCCACCCGATAGAGCCGGCGTTCATCCTGCAGCATCAGGTTGAGACTTCTGGAAACTGGTTGCGCGCCCTGCTCAGCGCAATTCACGGCCAAAGGGCATCAGGGCCAGTTGCACCAGCTTGAGGTGCTGGCGGGCAAAGGGAATGCCCACGATGGTGATGGCCAGCAAGACGGCGAAAATCAGGTGGTTCAGAGCCAGAACCCAACCAAAGAGCACCAACCAGACCACGTTCATCAGGAAGTAAAGGGTGGAGCTGGCCGACTCGCTCACCACCACCTCCTTGCCAAACGGCCACAGCATCGCGCCCGCCAGTTTCAGGCTCTGGAGGCCGAAAGGGATGCCGATCACGGTCAGGCAAATGGAAAGACCGCTGGCGGCGTAGCCGAGAGCCGCGGTCAGGCCTCCGAAGATCAACCAGATGATGTTACCCAGAAAGCTCAACGCAAATCACCTCTGCTCAGGTCGCTTGGTTTCATCGACCCATCATGCATGAAATATAGCAGCGGGATTCATGCAAGAGCCGGGCTCTCCCATCCATCGTACAACCACGACGGGCTGGCATCCCCATTGCACAGATCATGCGATCTGCCAACCAGGTGAGTTTCTGGTTCTCTCCAGGCCTAACTCGGCGTCAGAGCCGGCTCCGACTTGCGCTTCTCGATGTCCTGCTCGCGGGGGTTCTTCAGCGCCCTGTGGACGTTCTCGGGCGTGAACGGGAGAGCTCGCATCCGCACCCCGATGGCGTTGAAGATGGCGTTGGACACCGCCGGGGCGGGGCCGTCGATGGGGATCTCGGCCACCGCCTTGGCCCCGAACGGCCCGTGGGGCTCGTAGGACTCGACCAGGATGCTGGTCATGCGAGGCATGTCGGTGCTGGCCAGGATCTTGTAGTCGCGGAAGCTGGTGTTGAGGAGCTTGCCCTTGTCGTCGAACACCATCCCCTCGGTCAGAGCGTAGCCCAGGCCCTGGGTCACGCCGCCCTCGATCTGGCCGGTGGCCCCGTCGGGGTTGATGGCCACGCCGCAGTCGACGCAGGAGACGAACTCGAGCACCTTGACCTGGCCGGTCTCGGTATCCACCTCCACCTCGGCGAACTGGGCCGCGAAGGGCGGAGGCGAATGGTAGGAAAAGTGCGAGGCGGCCCCCTGAATCTGGAACTGCTCGGACTGATACAGCGAGTAGAGGGCGATCTCGCTCAGGGTCAGGCTGCGCTCGTTGCCGGCCCAGACGCGACCGTCTCGCAGGGTCAGATTGTCGATGGGCTCCTCGAGCATGTTGGAGGCCACCGACAGGATCTGATCGCGGCACTGCTCGGCCGCCTTCTTCACGGCCACCCCGGTGATGTAGGTGGTGGACGAGGCGTAAGCGCCCACGTCGAAGGGTGTGAAGTCGGTATCCGAGGAGTAGACGATCATCTTGTCGGTGGGCACGGTCAGGACCTCGGCCGCAATCTGGGCGAAGACCGTGTCCGCCCCGGTGCCGATGTCAGTGGCTCCCACCTGCAGGTTGAACGAGCCGTCCTCGTTGATCTTAAGGTAGGCTGCCCCCATGTCGACGCCGGGGATGCCCGAGCCGTGCATCAGGCAGGCCATGCCCACGCCGCGCTTCTTGCTGCCCTCGGCGGGCGGACGCGAGCGCTTCTTGTCCCAGTCGATGGCCTGCTTGCCTCGGCGGATACATTCCTCCATCTCGCAGGACAAGATGACCTGCTTGAAGCCGGCCTTGCCCTCGCCGAGCTCCTCCAGGAGCGGGGGCGAATCGCCCACCTGCACCAGGTTCTTGCGGCGCAGCTCGATGGGGTCCATCCCGAGGGCGTGGGCGACCTCATCGAGGTGCACCTCCTGGGCGAAGAGGCCCTGGGGGGCCCCGTAGCCGCGAAAGGCGCCAGCCACCGGCAGGTTGGTGTAGACCACCACCGCCTCGAACTCGACGTGGTCGCAACGATAGAGCGGCAGCGACTTGGAGCCGGTATTGCACTGCACGGTCAGGGCGTGGGAGCCGTAGGCTCCGGTGTTGGCCAGCACCTTCAGAGTCATGGCCGTCAGCTTGCCGTCATTGGTGACGCCGGTCTTGTAGACCAGCTTCTGCGGATGGCGGGTGCGCGAGGAGCGGAACTCCTCCTCGCGGTTGTACTCCAGGCGCACCGGCCGACGGGTGACCTTGGTGAGCCAGGCGCAGATGTCCTCGATCAGGATCTCTTGCTTGACCCCGAAGCCGCCCCCGATGCGAGGCTTGATGACGCGGATCTTGGAAACCGGGATCTGGGTCACCCGGGCCACGATGCGACGCGCGTGGAAGGGCACCTGGGTGGAGAGGCGGATGGTCAGCCGGTCGTTCTCATCGAAGTAGGTGATCACCACGTGCGGCTCCAGCGGGCACTGCTGCACGTACTGTACGTGGTAGGTGCCTTCGAAGACTCGGTCGGCCAGCTTGAAACCTTCCTCGGGGTCGCCCACCTTGGCGTGGATGTGGGCGGCGATGTTCCTGGAGGGATCGTGGATGCCGGTGGCATCGGGCTCGTCGTGCAGCAGAACCGCCCCGGGCTTCGTGGCATCTTCGGGGTCGAAGATGGCGGGCAGCTCCTCGTACTCCACCTCGATCAGCTCTACCGCCTGGCGAGCCAGCTCCGGGGTCTCGGCGGCCACCGCCGCCACCCGGTCGCCCACGAAGCGCACCCGGCTGTCGAGCACCACGGCGTCATAAGGCGAAGGCTCGGGGTGGCCCTGGCCGGCCGTGGTGTAGGGGATGCGAGGGATGTCCTGATAGGTCAGCACGGCGTGCACACCCGGCAGGGCGCGCGCCTTGCTCGCGTCGATGCGCTTGATGCGGGCATGGGCCACGGGGCTGAACTTCAGCGCGCCGTAGAGAAGGCCCCGAATCTCGAAGTCGTCGACGAATGTCCCCTTACCGCAAGCTAGCTTGGCGGCGTCCAGGCGAATCGTCGGCTTCCCGATGATCTGAAAGTCCTTCTTCACGGTGTCCTCCTTCTTTCATGCGCCGGGCGGCCAGCATGACCGCCTCCACCGGCTTGACGTAGCCCGTGCAGCGGCAGAGCTGGCCGCTCAGGGCATCGCGCACGTCAGCCTCGGTGGGCTCGAGGTTCTGACTTAACAGCTCGTGGCTGGCCAGCACCATGGCCGGGGTGCAGTAGCCGCACTGCACCGCCCCGGTCTCCACGAAAGCGGCCTGGATGGGGTGCATCTTCTCGGGGGTGCCCAGCCCCTCGACGGTCACGATGGACTTGCCGTGGGCCTGGGCCGCCAGGTAGATGCACGAGTTGATGCTGCGCCCGTCGATGAGCACGGTGCAGGTGCCGCACTCGCCCGTTTCGCAGCCGTGCTTGACCGAGAACACGCCCTCCTTGCGCAACAGCTCCATGAGCAGCGTGCCCGGATGCACTTCAAAGGAATGCGCGGCTCCATTGATCGTCAGGTCGATTTTCATAGCTGCCTCCTACGCTCCCCGGCCCAGGGCCATCAGGGCCCGGCCTACCAGCACAGCGCTCATGTCACGGCGATAATCGGCGCTGGCGCGAAAATCCACCATCGGCTCCACCGTGTCGCTGACCACCTTCTTGATTTCCTCGATGGTTTTTCCGTCGAGGGGCCGTCCCTCGAGCTTCTTCTCGGCCTCGGTCAGCCGGCAGGGTACGCGCGAGACCGCTCCCACCGCGATGCGGGCCCGCCGGCAGCAGCCATCCTCCAGCTCGATGGTGGCGCCCACGTTGACCAGGGCCTGGTCGACCTGAGTGCGACTGAGCTTGAGGAAGATCCCCCGGGTGGACTTGGCCACGCGAGGAATGCGCACTTCCTTCAAGATGCCGCGACGGCTCACGGCCGTGGTGCGGTAGTCGAGGAAGAAGTCGTCCATGGCCACGGTCTTCTCGCCCTGACTCGTCACCACCACGGCCTCGGCGCCCAGGGCCAGCATGGCCGGGGGAGTGTCGGCGAAGGGCCCTGCTCCGGCCAGATTGCCGCCGATGGTGGCGGCGTTGCGGATGGGCCGGGGCCAGCCCTCGCAAGTCGAGAGGCTGAGGATCCCGCCCGCCAGAGCGGCCACCTCGGGGCTGGTGGCCAGCCGCTGCATGGTGGTGGTCGCGCCGATGCGAATGTGGGTTTCATCCTCCTGGACATAGTCGAGCCCAAGGTGGGTGATGTTGACCAGGCACCGGATGCCCGGAGGCGGATCGGCCACGATGTCGGTGCCGCCCGCGATAGGCGCGGCCGCGCCCTCGTACTGATTCAGTTTCTCCAGAGCTTGAGCCAGCGTCTCGGGGAAAAAGACCTCTTCCAGTTGATGGAGCATAGACCCTCCGCATTGAGATCGGGGGGATATTCTCGCTAGAGCGCAAGACGCCCTCCAGCGTTCATTTTTCGGAAACCTCCCGGCAGCATTGCGGCAACCACCCGGCAAGGACCTGGCAACAGCGCTCGCCTACCCTGAAGGTGCCCGGGACAAAACAAACTCAGGAGGATGAAATGCCCTTGGAATCAGTTCGCATCTCAAAATCCGAGCCCCCTCCCCGGCGGGGTCTGCTCGGCCTGGTGGGCCCGCCTCGCGGTCCGGCCGAGTCGATCACTTTGAGCGAGGAATCTCGGCGCAGGGCCGAGCAGATCAGCGATTCGACGAAGCTTCAGAAGGCCGAGCAGCTTCTCGGCCGGCAGCGCCATGAGTGGCTCGAGCACTGTCACCGCCAGCAAGAGCATCAGGAAAAACTGCTCAAGCTCCTGCGCGAGGCTCAGGAGGCCTGGCTGGAAGCCTTCCGCCAGGCCAGAAAAGAGCACGAGCAGGCCGTCGAGCGCGTCAACGCGATGTGGAGCGACTACTTCAGGGCGTAGAGACCGAGTCCATGAAGGAGAAGCCTCCCAGAACCAGGCCTTCCTTGTTGGCCTGGTCCTTGGTCCGGAGCAGGTAGCCGCCCTCTCGATTGAGGAGCGGCTCGGCTCCGGGCCCGGGGGAAAGGTAGACCCCGAAGACGCCCAGCTCGGTAAAGCAAAGGCCGTCCTCCACCTGGCCGTTGACCAGGCGGATGGAGCGGAAGGGCTCTTGCCGGATCATCTCCATCAGGATGAAGGCCTCGCTCTCCTCCACCGACAGCGTCTTGAGCTGGGCCACCATCTCGGAGCCGAAGAAGTTGTTGGCCCCACCCTCACGGTGCGGCTTCATGACAAAGTCATCGGGGTGGGCGATGGCCAGGTCGCGAGCTTTTCCGAACTGACCGCGCCAGTCGAGCTCGTCCTCCAGGCGGGCAAAGCGCACGAAGGTGCGCTCGAGCTGCCGGGCCTCCCGGTCGTCGACGAAGCGGCGAAGGGTGGACGGGTCGGCCAGGATGTGCTGGAACTTCTTCATGTTGGCCAGCTGCACCGAAACCGAGGGCACCGACACGGCCGAGCTGGCCTCGATCAGCTCGCGGGCCTTCCAGCAGTTGGCCGTGGTGTAGTGGGTGGGGGCATAGCCGATGCGGAAGTAGGCGATGGCCACCTTGCGCCCTCGGAAGTGGAGGTCGCCGCTTTGCAGGCTGCCTTCCGAGCCGAGCTCGTCGAGCGAGCAGCGCAGCAGGGGAATGCCGTGGTCCACCACCAATCGGGTTTCGGTGGCTCGCATGTCGAAGATGTTGGGCTCGCCCGGGTCCACGATCCAGAGCAGTACCGAGTCCTTGGAGCCGATCAGCTTCCAGGCCTGCACGAAGGTATCCACCAGGTCGTCACCTGCGTTGTTGACGTAGAACTGGTCGGCCAGCTCGGTCTCGGCATAGAGGTAGCGGTGCATCCGGTTGACCTTGGCCGAGACGACGCCCAGACTGGCCGCCATCAGGTTCATCTCGACCTGTTTGGGCACCACCTCTCCCCCTTCGACGTGGGGCATGCAATCGTTGCGGTTGATGAAGAACTCCGGCTTCTCAGGCAACGTCCTGGGCAGGCAGTCGAACAGGCGGGCCACGAAGGGATCCACCTTGCGGGCCGAGGCCAGCCCTTCGGCCAGGAACTCGCGCTGGGCGCTGACCCGGGCGTAAAGCCGATTGTAGACCGGAGTGATCTCCCGGGTATCCTTCACCATCTGGGGATCGGCCCGCCAGGGTGAGAGCGACATGGGCAGGGGGACCACCCGGGACAGGTCCTTGGTGTAGCGCACGATACCGTGGGTGTAAGCGAACTGCGTGGCCGCCGGAGCGAGGCTGGCGGCGAACTCGTAGCATCGGTCTTGGGTGCAGGAGACGCTCATAGCGGGAATCCCCTTTTCTAAGCACCCGGGAAACCCTTCTAAAGGCAAGAGCATTGATAAAGAAGGCGTTTCGATCCCTCGAAACGCCTTCACTGAGAGCGCCCCACCCAGGGGCGGCAAGCCGCTTACCTGAACCTCTCGTTCAGGGCGGGTACCTCCTGACGTTCCTCAGGACTCCGGCTGAAAGGCCGGCACTCACACAGAGGCCAGTCGGCACCCATTGGATAGACATTGGCTCAGCGCTTGCCCGCTCGCCCGGAGGGCCGGGTCGTTCGCTCCTCTGCCCCATCATACACGGCTTGCAGCCCTTTCGCAACCGAACAGAAGGGGGCTTGTCGAGCCCGAAGGGCTGTGCTATACTCCGGCGAACTTGCAGGCTTCTGCAGGCCCAAATATTCCGGAGGTTCCCCGTGGCGAACACGAAAACTGCGAAAAAGATGATCCGAGTGCACGACCGGCGCCGCACGCGCAATCAGCCGGTGCGCACGGCCGTGAAGTCGGCCTTCAAGAAAGCTGACACGGCGCTCGAGCAAAAGAGCGGCGACCTGGCTGCCGTGGCCAAAGAGGCCGCCTCGATCATCGACAAGGCCGTCAGCAAAGGCGTCGTTCACAAGAACAAGGCCGCCCGCAAGAAGTCGCGACTGGACAAGAAGGTCTTCGCCGCCTCCAAGGGCTGAGCTTTTCGGTCAGTTTGGTCAAGCAGGTCACCCGTTGCGGGTGGCCTGATTTTGTTTTTGTTGCAATGAAAAAGCCCCGGGCATCGCGCCCGGGGCTCTTTCAGTCCACCATCAGTAGCGGTAGAACTCGGGCTTGAAGGGCCCTTCCTGGGAAACACCCAGGTACTTGGCCTGCTCGTCGGTCAGGCGAGTGAGCTGCACGCCCAACTTCTCGAGGTGCAGGCGAGCCACTTCCTCATCGAGCTTCTTGGGCAGCACGTAGACGCCGATCTTGTAGTCCTGGTGCTTGGTGTAGAGCTCGATCTGAGCCAGCACCTGGTTGGTGAACGAGGTCGACATCACGAAGGAAGGATGGCCGGTGGCGCAGCCCAGGTTGACCAGGCGGCCGCGGGCGAGCACGATCAGCTCCTTGCCGTCGGGGAAGCGGAACAGGTCGACCTGGGGCTTCACCTCTTCGATCTTGCAGTTCTTCTCCAGCCACGCCATGTCGATCTCGACATCGAAATGGCCGATGTTGCACAGGATGGCCTTATCCTTCATCACCTTGAGGTGCTCGGGGCGCACGATGCCCATGCAGCCGGTGGCGGTCACGATGATGTCGGCCTGGGGAGCGGCCTGCTCCATGGTCACCACCTGGAAGCCCTCCATGGCGGCCTGCAGCGCGATGATGGGGTCGATCTCGGTCACCAGCACGCGGGCACCCAGGCCGCGCAGCGACTGGGCGCAACCCTTGCCCACATCGCCGTAGCCGGCCACCACGGCCACCTTGCCGGCCACCATGATGTCGGTGGCCCGCTTGATGCCGTCCATGAGCGACTCCCGGCAGCCATAGAGGTTGTCGAACTTCGACTTGGTCACCGAGTCGTTCACGTTGATGGCGGGGGCCATCAGCTTGCCTTCCTGGTGGCGCTTGTAGAGGTGGTGCACGCCGGTCGTGGTCTCCTCGGTGATGCCCAGCACCTGCTCCATCATCTGGGGATACTTGTCGTGCAGCATGTTGGTCAGGTCGCCGCCGTCGTCGAGCACCATGTTGGGCCCGCGTCCCTCAGAGAACAAGAGCGACTGCTCGATGCACCAGTCGTACTCTTCCAGCGTCTCGCCCTTCCAGGCGAAAACCGGCACGCCGGCGGCGGCCACGGCGGCCGCGGCGTGGTCCTGGGTGGAGTAGATGTTGCAGCTCGACCAGCGCACCTCGGCGCCCAGCTCGACCAGCGTTTCGATCAACACCGCGGTCTGGATGGTCATGTGCAGGCAGCCCGCGATGCGCGCCCCGGTCAGGGGCTTGGTCTTGCCGTAGCGCTCGCGGCAAGCCATCAGGCCGGGCATCTCCTGCTCGGCCAGGCGAATCTCTTTGCGGCCCCATTCGGCCTGGGAAATGTCAGCGACTTTATAGTCAGTCTTCGGAAGAGACAACGTCATCGGGTTACACTCCTTATAAAATGCAGGGCGCACCTTCTGCTCCAGCCCGGAGAACCCTGCTACGGTTCAATGCACAACTGCCAGGGGAAGTTCCCATGACCCGCACAGGCCAGGCCAACTCCGAGGGAATGGGCTTCAAAGAAAGGTTTACAATTCGTTCACAGTCTTAACAGCCCGGTAAGACTATTCTCCTGCTGGGAAGCATCGAGACCGGTTAGGATGAGGGCACGATGAGTGAAGTGCTCACCTCTCCCGCAGCCACCGTCCCCGAGGTCCCCCTGGCTCCGCCTGCGACCCCGGCCGCCCTGCGAGACGACCGGATCGACCTCAAGGGCGAGCACGAGGATCCCAGCTTCCTGATTATCAACCTGCGCCGCCAGGCCACCTCGATGGGTGTGATCGGAGCGCAGCTGCCGGAGGGCAGGAAGGGGATCGAGCAACCGATGCCAGTGTGGGAAACGGGTGGAAATGGCGCTCTGCGCCGTCTTCTGGTCCAGGATCGCAGTCAGATGAACAGCAACATGGCGGCCGCCGAGCAAGAGCGGAACTTCTTTCTCGAGCTGACCCGCCGCACGACCCTCAAACACGCCCCGGCCGTCGAAACCCGTATCGAGTGGCCTGGCTTCGGCCAGCAAACCGCCTGAGTTTCCTGCACCGCTTCCTCTCCGGGGTCAAGGGCCGCCTGCTGGCCTGGGCGGTGGTGGCCGCCTTTCTCATCCCCATAACGATGTGCGGGCTGAGTCGGGCCAGCCGTCCCGAGACCTATCCCGGAGACCGCATGGAGACGCGCGTCTGCCGGGAGTGCTCGGGACAGCGCAGCGACTGCCCCACGTGCGCCGGCAAGGGCAAAGTCTTCGTCATCACGCCCGGCCCCAACCACCCCAGCTGGGTGGCGCTGGAAGTGGTGCAGACAGGCAGTCCTCCCGCCCCTCCCGCGCTCACCACCGAGGAGCTGCTCAAACCCTTGCCGGGAGGAGTCGGTGGCGCCCGCATCAAGCTCGAGAAGGACGGCAAGGTCATCGAGGTCACCACCACCTTCACCGGCCGCACCAAGGTCAGGTTGGCGCCGGGCAAGTGGAGTTACACCGTCTCCAAGCCCGAGCAGCGCGAGGTGAAGGGCAGCTTCGAGATCCCCGTGCTCACCTCCGAGATCTGGAAGAGCAAGGGCTTGAGCCGGAAAGACGGAGACTGGCTCGAGCAGCCGCTGCGGGTGGAGATGCCGCGCTCGAGCCCGTAACGCGCGCCTGGTCTCCTGAGGGGCGCCCGACTTCTGCGCGTTGCCCTAAAAGCCCGTGGGCACGTCCACGAACCAGGTTTCCACCGCGAAGGCCTCCTCCAGCACGGGCATCAGGGCCCTCAGCCCCCAGGTCTCGGTGGCGTAGTGCCCGCCCAGGGCCACGTTGACCCCGGCCTCGCGGGCGGCGTGGTACATCGGGTGAGAGGTCTCGCCGGTGAGCACCAGATCGGCCTTGCGCAGGGCCGCCTGGGAGAGCAGCTCCAGGCCTCCCGAGCCGGAGGAAACGCCAAGGCGCAACACTTCCTCGGGACCAAAGTCGAGCAGCCGCACCGGCCCTTTCAAGAGCCCCTCCAGACGCTGGCACAGAGCGGACCGGGCCACCGGGGCCTCGAACTCGCCCAGCCAGCCCACCTCGCCGAACTCCTCCACGGGCTTCAACCCGAGCGCTTTCAGAAGCTGGGCGTTGTTGCCCAGGATGACGTGCTTGTCCAGGGGCAGGTGGCTGGCATAGAGCGACATCCCGCGGGTCAAGAGGTAGGCCAGGCGGTCACGCAGCGTGCCGGTGACGCGTGATACCGAAGGCCAGAACAGGCCGTGATGGACGATCACCAGCTGGCAGTCTCCCAGCGATTCGAAGGACTCCATGCACGCATCCACGCAAAAACCCACCCGGCGGACCTCGGATTGACCCTCCACCTGCAGGCCGCTGGGGCAGTAGCGATCGCTCACTTCGCGATGGCGAAGCAGGTCCTCGAGATAGGAAACGATGGCGGCCAGCTCAGCCATGGCTTTTGAGCACCACGGCCAGCTCGGCCGCCAGCCGGGCATTGGCCAGCAACAGGGCGCGGTTGGCCTCCAGCGTCCGGCCGCCGCTGGCGCGCGAGAGATAGTCGAGCAGGAAGGGCGTCATCGCTTTGCCGGTGTGGCCCTCGGTCTCGGCCTTCTCCAGGCCCTGGCGCAGCCAGCCTTCCACTTCGCCGGGGGGCAGCTCGTGGGCAGAGGGCACGGGATTGGCCAGCACAAGCCCCCTCTCCAGCGTGGCCAGGCTGAGCTGGTAGGCGTTGACAGCCTCCTGGTGGTCGTTCACTCGGAAGCCGAATTTGATGGACAGGCCCGAGGTGTAGAAACGGGGGAATCGGTCGGTACCGTAGAGGGCCACCGGAACGCCCAGTGTCTCGAGCATCTCCACCGTGGCCGGAACGTCCAGCACCGCCTTGACCCCGGAGCAAACCGTCAGGCAACGGCTGCGGGCCAGCTGGGTGAGATCGCTCGAAAAATCAGGCCGGGAGGTCCACTGCAGGTGCACTCCTCCCAGCCCCCCGGTGGCCATGACCTGGATGTTGGCTCGCTCGGCCAGAGCCAGGGTGGCCGAGACGGTGGTGGCGCCCTCCCCCCCTTTGGCCAGCACGGCCGGGATGTCGCCAATGCCGACCTTGGCGGTCAGTCGCGGGCCACACAGGTCCTCCAGCTCGGACTCGGTCAGACCAAAGCGAACTCGCCCCTCGTGCAGCCAGATGATGGCAGGGGTGGCGCCGGCGGCGCGCACCGCCTCCTGGCACTCGCGAGCCACCTCCAGGTTGATGGGGCGAGGCAGCCCCTGGGCCCACACGCTCGACTCCAGGGCCACAACGGGCCGGGCCTCGGCCAGCGCCTGCTCGACCTCGGCGCTGTAACGAGCCCACTTCATGGCTCAGCCAGCAGCGAGGCGCCCGGGGATGGGTCGAGGCCGGCCAACCGCTCCAAGCTCACAGCGGATCCCCGAGCGGGCTGTCCAGGATGGTGTTGACGGCCACGCCGCTCTTGATGATGGCGCGTACGTAGTTGCCCCCGAAACGGTAGGGCAGCTCGGCAAAGTCGGGCATGTCCAGGATCAGCAGGTCGGCCTTCTTGCCCGGCTCCAGGCTGCCCACCGCGCTGCCAAGCCCCAACGAGTGGGCGGCGTTGACGGTGGCCGCCACCAGCGCCTCGGACGGGGTCATGCGGGTGCGCAGCACGGCCAGCGAGATGATCGCCTGCATCGACTCGGTCTGGCAGCTGCCGGCATTGAAGTCGGTGGCCAGGGCAACGGGGAGATCGGCATCGATCATGGCCCGGGCCGGAGCGAAACTCTCCAGCCCCAGGAAAAAGGTAGTGCCAGGCGTCAGAATGGGGATGGCCCCGCTCTTCTTGATGACGGCGAAATCGCTCTCGGGCAGCCTTTGCAGGTGATCCACCGAGGCGGCCCCCAGCTCGGCAGCCATGCGCGCCCCACCCTGATAGGTGAACTCCTCGGCGTGGATTCGCAGGCCCAGGCCGGCATCGCGGGCAGCCGTGAGGATTCGGCGGGACTCCTCCAGCGTGAAGGCGCCTTCCTCGCAGAAGATGTCGGCGTATCGAGCGAACTCACGGCAGGCCGGAATCATCTCCCCGATGACCAGCTCGACGTAATCCTGGCGGCGGTCGGCGAACTCGGGCGGAATGGCGTGAGCGCCCAGGAAAGTCGGAACCAGGTCGATATCCAGCGTCCGGGAGAGCTCGCGCAGAATGCGCAGCTCGCGCACCTCCTCCTCGGTGGAGAGCCCGTAGCCGCTCTTGACCTCGACGGTGGTGGTACCGTGAGCCATCATCCGCTCGAGAACGTCCTTGGCCCGGGTGGTCAGCTCTTCGTCGGAGGCCTCTCGGGTGGCCCGCACGGTACTGAAGATTCCTCCCCCGCTGGCGTGAATCTCCTGGTAACTGGCTCCCCGGCTGCACAACAAGAACTCGCGCAGGCGCGAGCCGCCAAACAGGGGATGGGTGTGCGGATCGACGAAGCCGGGAACGACCGTGGAGTTGGGCAGCTCCAGGATGTCGCCATTCCACTCATTGAGGATATCGCGCCGGGAGCCCACCGCCTGGATGGTGTCACCCCGAATCACGATAGCTGAATCGCGCAACACCCCGGCGTTGTCCATCAGCGTGCCGGGGCGAGGGACGTTGCCGGGCGCGCAGGTAGCGATCTGCCCGGCAGCCACGATCAGGTCAGCCGTTTTCATCGTGCGCGCAGTTGGCTAACTTGCGGGCTTTTCCTCCCGCGCAAGAAGACCCAATATCTGGGCCTCCAGCACCTGGGTGGAGCGGAAGTCAGGTAACTGCAGATAGTAGCGGGCTGTCTCCACCAGGCACTCGAGGGGGGCCAGCCCTACGATCTCGCTATCGAGCACCGAGACCCCGAACCGCCGCGCCTCCATGCGCACCGTTTCGAGCGCCGTGTAAAGACTTGTGCGCTGGGGGTCGACCAGGTTCATGCTCACCTGCGCGCGTCCCCGCTCCTCCAGCATCACCCCCATCGCCTGCACCCAGCGCAACACGCCGGTCGACTCGCGGATCCGCCGGGCCACCTGGCGGGCCACCTCCAGATCCGCCGTGTCCAGGACCACGTTGTAAGCCACCAGGGGGCTGCGGGCTCCCACCACCGTGGCTCCCAGGCGACTGTGGAGGGCCGGGGGGCCAAAGTCGGGCATCCGCTCAGCACCAAGGTCCTTGCTCAGGCCCTCGAGCTGCCCGCGACGAAGCCAGGTCAGGCTGCGATAAGCTTCGCGTCGGGCCGCCTCGGCATAGAGAAAGACAGGCACCTGCAGCTCGTCGGCCACCTTCTCGGCGGTGGCTCGGGCCAGGGCCACGGCTTGCTCCATGGTAGCTCCCCAGACGGGCACAAAGGGCACCACGTCCACCGCTCCGATGCGTGGATGGGCGCCCTGGTGCTGGTGCACGTTGAGGTGCTGATCGGCTGCCCGGTAGAGGCTCAGAATGGCCTGCTCGAGCGGCCCGGCCTCTCCCAGCAAGCTCAAGACCATGCGGTTGTGATCCTTGTCGCAGGAGTGATCCACCAACGTGACGCCCGCAACCGAGCCCACCGAATCGGCCAGGGCCTGGACGACCTCTGGACGGCGCCCCTCGGACAGGTTGGGCACGCACTGGAAGAGAGCCGTCATAAGAGCGCTTGCAGCTGGCTGGCGTACTCGTGGTAGAGGGCTTCCAGGCGCTCGAGCTCAGGCAGCAGATCGCCAGCCTTCTCAGCCGCTCGGTGCTCGAGGGAGCGGCCCAGGTCATGCAGCTCTCCGGCTCCCATCATGGCGGCCGAGGAGGCCAGCGAGTGAGTGGCTCGCTCAACCCCCTCCCAGTCCTGCCGGCGACCCGCCTCCAGGGCGGCTCGGACGCGCTCGGGGGCATCCTTGAGAAACGTCTGCACCAGCTCGGACACGAATTCGTCTCCCCCCAGCTTGCGAAGCTTGTCGAGCGCAACCGGATCGAGTGTGGCCACGAGTTCATGGTATCGCCGCCCGGAGGGCATTCTCCTGGCGGCAGAGAACGGCCGGGCATGTTCTGTGTCGAGGTTCCCGCGTCCACCGCCAACCTCGGTCCGGGGTTCGATACTCTGGGCCTGGCCCTCGAGCTCACCAACGAGGTGTGGGTGGAGCCCTGCGAGCAGGGGCTCAGCATCCAGATCGAGGGCGAAGGGGCCGAGAGCCTGGCCCGGGACGAGAAGAACCTGGTGGTGCGAGCCATGCGACTGGCCTTCGCCGAGCGGCGCTTGCCCGGACTCAAGCTGCGCCAGGTCAATCGCATCCCCCTCTCGCGCGGCCTGGGCTCGAGCGCGGCTGCCATCGTGGGCGGGCTGGTGGCGGCCCAGCAGCTGCTGGGACGACCGTTGCCGCTCTTGGAGCTGGCCAATCGCATGGAGGGCCACCCCGACAACGTGGCCCCGGTCCTTTCCGGCGGCCTGGTGGCCAGCGGGGTGCTCGAGCAGGGGCCCGTGGCTCGCCAGGTGCCCTTGCACGAGTGCTGGCAGCTGGCCGTGGCCGTCCCCCCCTTCCCTCTCTCCACCGAGGAGGCGCGCCGGGCTCTGCCGCCCCAGGTGAGCTTCGAGGACGCCGTCTTCAACCTCTCGCGCCTGGCCTTGCTCTTGAGCGGACTGTCCCAGGGCCTGGAGCTGGATACCGGCGACCGCCTGCACCAGCCTTACCGCGAGCGGCTGGTCCCCGGCTTTGCGGCCGTTTGCGCCGCGGCCCGGCAGGCCGGCGCGGCGGGCGCCTTTCTGTCGGGCGCCGGACCCACCATGGCCGCCTTCGTGGATCGGCGCCGGGCCGATGCCGCCGAGGTGGCCCGGAGCATGGCTGCCGCCTTCGGAGAGGGAGCCCGAGGCTGGGCCCTGGAGCCCCGCCTGGTGGGCGCCCGGGTGCGATGAAGCTGCTCCTCCCCCGCGCCCGCAGGCTGATTCTGGCCGTGTCCGGGGGAGCCGACTCGATGGCCATGCTGTCGCTTTTCTCCGAGACCGACCGGGAGCTGGAGGTGGCCCACCTGGATCACCGGCTGCGGCCCGAGTCGGCCGAAGACGCCGCCTTCGTGCAGGCCGAGGCCGAGAGGCTGGGGATGCCCTTCCACCTGGCCCGGGTCAACGTGCGCAAGCTGGCCCGGCGCAAGCACACCAGCCTGGAAGCGGCCGGGCGACAGGCCCGCTACCGCTTCCTGCGCCGCCTTGCGCGCCGGCGTCAGGCGGTAGCGGCCACCGCCCACACCGCTGACGATCAGGCCGAGACCGTGCTGATGCGACTGGCCGAAGGTGGCTCACCCACCGGCATCTGGCCCCGGGTGGGCGACTGGCTGGTGCGCCCGCTGCTCAAGGTGCGCCGCGACGAGTTGCGGCGACTGTTGACCGAGCGTGGGCTGAGCTGGCGCGAAGACCCCTCCAACCTGTCCAACCTGCCCCGCAGCCGGGTGCGACACACCGTGCTGCCGGCCATGGAGTCACTCAACCCCCTGGCTGTGGAAGCCCTCGGACGGGTGTCCGAGCGGGCCCGACGCGACGAGCGCTGGCTGCGCTGGTTGGCGCGCGGGCAGCTGTCTCGCTGGGCCGAGCCGCGCCCCGGGGGGTTGGCCGTGCCCGAGGCCTGGCTCCGGGGCCTGGCCGAGCCGCTTCGGACCCGGGTCTATCGGGCCGTGCTGTGCCAGGTAGCTCCGGGGGCGCGGTTGACCGCCTCCCACCATCGAGGCCGGGCGCTTCCGAGCGGAGTGCTTCGCTATCGCGAGGGCGAGATGCTGGTCTTCCAGGGGCGTCCGCCGGTTCTGCCCGAGGTGGTGCTGCACCAGGGCCGCAACGAGGTGGCTGAGTGGAGCCTGGTGCTGGAGATCGACCCGGTGGCCGAGCTGGAAACGGGGCCGGAGGTGGTCTGCCTGGATCTCGACCGGCTGGGCCAGCCATGGATCCTGCGTCCACGCCGCAAGGGAGACGCCATGGCCCCCTACCGTGGTCGAGTGGAGCCTGCAGCAACGCCCAACACCCGCGTGAAGGAGGTCTTGCAGAAGGCCGGGGTGCCCCGCAGCCAGCGCGAGACCGTCCCGGTCCTCGATTGCGGAGGCGAGATCGTCTGGCTGGCCGGAGTGCGCGCCGATCGGCGCTTTCTGGCCACCTCGGCCAGCCAGCGCATCCTGCGTGTTCGGCTGCTGCGACAGGGGACGGCTGCTTGGGGTGGAAGATTGGATACGGCTTTGTCCCCATAAGGAGGTTTACCCGGTTTGTCTCGGATGTTTCGTCATATCATCGTCTTTTTCGGCCTGGGGGTCGTGCTCATCTATCTGTTCCACGCCGCCAACTCGGGCCAGCTGCCAGCAGTGCAGATCGGGTATTACGAATTCATCCAGCAGGCCGCCAGCGGTAAGATCCAGGAGGCCACCATCCAGGGGGCCAAGGTCGTGGGTAAGTACAAGCCGGTGGCCGGAGAGGCCAAGCAGCGCGAGTTCTACACCTACTTCCGCAAGGAGACCAAACCCGAGCCGGAAGCCGTGCTGACCGACTACAAGATCCCCTTCAAAGTGAAGGATACCGAAAGCGGCAACTGGATCAGCCAGCTGGCCTACGTGATTCCCTTCGTGCTCTGCCTGGTGTTCTTGCTTTTCATCATGCGCCAGGCCCAGTCCAGCGGAGGCCAGGCCTTTGCATTCGGACGCAGCAAGCACAAGCTGGTCTCCGAGAACAAGGTCAAGGTCACCTTCGACGACGTGGCCGGGGTGGAAGAGGCCAAGCAAGAGCTGTCCGAGATCGTCGACTACCTCAAGTACCCAAAGAAGTATCAGAGCCTGGGCGCCCGCATCCCCAAGGGCGTGCTGCTGCTGGGCGCTCCGGGCACGGGCAAGACCCTGCTCGGTCGGGCCGTCGCCGGCGAGGCCGGGGTGCCGTTCTACTACATCAGCGGCTCGGACTTCGTGGAGATGTTCGTGGGCGTGGGCGCCTCGCGCGTGCGCGACCTGTTCGACCAGGCCAAGAAGACCTCGCCCTGCATCGTGTTCGTGGACGAGATCGACGCCGTGGGGCGCCAGCGCGGGGCCGGTCTGGGTGGCGGCCACGATGAGCGAGAGCAGACTCTCAACCAGCTGCTGGTCGAGATGGATGGATTCGAGGCCAACACCAACGTGATCTGCCTGGCTGCCACCAACCGGCCCGACGTGCTCGATCCGGCCCTCTTACGCCCGGGCCGCTTCGACCGCCAGGTGGTGGTAGACAAGCCCGACATCGCAGGTCGCATGGCGATCCTGAAAGTGCACAGCCGGGGCAAGCCGCTGGCGGCCGACGTGGACCTGCAGATCATCGCCCGCCGCACTCCGGGGTTCTCGGGCGCCGATCTGGAGAACCTGCTCAACGAGGGTGCCCTGCTCGCGGCCCGGGCCAACCGCGACCGCATCAAGATGGAAGACTGCGAGGAAGCCATCGACCGGGTCATGATGGGCCCCGAGCGCAAGAGCCGGGTGATCCCCGAGAAAGAGCGCGAGATCACCGCTTACCACGAGGCCGGCCACGCCCTGGTGGCCCGCTCGCTGCCCGAGGCCGACCCGGTTCGCAAGGTGACCATCATCCCCCGCGGCATGGCCCTGGGCGTTACGGCCCAGATGCCCGATGAGGACCGCTACGCCTACGGGCGGGCCGAGCTGCTGGCCACCCTGGCGGTGCTGATGGGCGGCCGGGTGGCCGAGGAGATCGTCTTTGGCGAGATCACCACCGGGGCCAGCTCTGACATTGAGCGCGCCACCGGCATTGCCCGCGACATGGTGTGCCGCTTTGGCATGAGCGACAAGCTGGGCCCTATCCACCTGGGGCGGCGCCAGTCGCAGGTCTTCTTGGGCCGCGACATCGTGGATAGCCGCGACTACTCCGAGGACATCGCCCGCGAGATCGA
Organism: Candidatus Xenobia bacterium; assembly: GCA_045863235.1. Taxonomy (GTDB): domain Bacteria; phylum Vulcanimicrobiota; class Xenobia; order Xenobiales; family QWHO01; genus QWHO01. Next base: position 20,277 of record BTUM01000034.1, read on the forward strand.
CCGCGAGGTGCGCAACATCGTGGAGGGCTCGCACGAGAAAGCCCGCAAGATCATCACCGAGAAGCGCGATCAGCTCGAGCTGCTCGCTCGCGAGCTCATCAAGCAAGAGGTGCTCGAAGAGGACCAGATCAACGAGTTGCTCGGGGATCCGGCCCAGAAGAAGAAGAGCCCCAATGGCAAGCCTCCCATCGTGCTCGACGAGGGGGCGGTCAGCCTGACGGCGGACGAGACGGCCACTCTTTGACCATCCGGCCAACCTGACGCTCAGGCCTTGAAGGCGCGACCGATCAGGTGCGGCGAGGCAATGGGCACGGGGAGCCTGAGCTCCTCCCACTCCACCCGGGCAAAGCCGGCCTGTCGAAGCATCCGTCCCGTGTCCCGGTCAGGGTGACAACCGCCGCTAAGCCAGGTCCAGATCGGTTGCACCAGAGTCTGCATCCATGCCAGCAGCGTCCCCCGCGGGGCAGCCACGTGCTCGAGGAAGACCAGGCATCCGCCCGGCTTGAGGACGCGCAGGATCTCCTGCAACACGCGTTCCGGCCTGCCTACCGAGCACAGCACCAGCGAGCTGATCACCGCGTCCACGCTGGCCTCGGCCAGCGGGATAGCTTCAGCCGAAGCGGTCAGAATGGCGACGTCGGGCTGGCGACGGAGAATGCTCGCGTGATGAGCGACCTCCGGCTCGAGAGGAAGCCAATCCACGCCCGGTGGCAGATAGAGCCGGTTGATCCCCGTGCCGGCCCCGATCTCCAGCACCCGACCCTGAAGAGTCGAAAAGAGCGCTCGCTTGCGGGCGCCATAAAGTCGGTGCATGGCTGGCTCGAGCCAGCCGAGCAGGCTCATGGGCGTCTGGTTTCTTGCCGACCCGCCAGGACCTTCACCGATTCTTGCAGCCGCATCCCTTCTGGCGGCTGAGCTTGAACACGAAATCGGCCAGTTGCTCGATCTCGCCCGGACTGAGGACTTTTGCGAAGGACGGCATGGCGGTGCCGCTCACCCCTTCGGTGATGGTTCGCAGAATCGGGCGACGCCCGCAGCCATACTTGTAGGGGCGCATGGTCAAGTCGCGGGGCGGGGGGTCGAGAGCCTCCGCCCCGGGGCCATTCCCCTCGCCCTGGGGACCGTGGCAGACCTGGCAGTGGCGATCGAAAAGCTCCTGCCCGGTCTCAGCCCGGACAACGGAAGTCAGCAGCAGGGCTGCCAGAAGGAGAGTACGCATGGCCTGAGATTACTGCCGGCGAGGGTGGGCAGGGAATGATCTGCGTCATTTGCAGGAGGACATTCGACTGCGGGTTCGTCTCTATCGCCAGCACGGCCGGCCCCACCAGATGCCGGGGCGCGTGAGCGCTCCACTCCCAGGAGATGTCGCCTCCCGCTCGCGAACGGACCCGTATCTGCCCACGCGTCGGTCCCGCTCCAGACGAGCCCGGAGAGCACATCCGTCGAAACCGTCATGATCGCCACCTTGCATGAATAGCGACGAGACCCTCGAGCAGTCCAATCTGGCTCAGGCTCGAGCGGCATCTTTGCATGAGCCTCCCCGTCCCATCGTGCCGGGATACGAGCTGGAGAGCTGCCTGGGCGCCGGCTCCTTCGGAGAGGTCTGGAGCGCTCGCCAGTGCAGCACGGGTCAGGAGGTGGCCATCAAGCTCTTGCTCCATGGGGGCGTGGCCTATCTCGAGCGCGAGCTGTCCCGACTGCGGGCCGTGAGCGACCATCCCAACGTGCTCAGCCTGATCGACGCCAACCTGAGACACGATCCCCCTTACGTGGTGACCCCAAGGCTCGTACGCTCGCTGGAGTCCGAGCCCGACCCGCCGGTGGCCCGGGCCGAGGCCTGGCTGGAGCAGGCCTTGCGGGCTCTCGAGTTCGTCCACTCCAGAGGTTTGCTGCACTGCGACCTGAAGCCCGCCAATCTGCTGGTGGATCGGGAAGAGCAAGTGCGGATCGTGGACTTCGGCCAGGCCGTCACCGCCGAGGAGGGACAGGTTGCCCTCGGAACGCTCTTCTACATGCCGCCCGAGCAGGCGCAGCCAGGCTCGCCCTCCTCGACCGGCTGGGATGTCTATGCGCTCGGAGCCACCTTCTACCGGTTGCTGGGCGGCCAGCTCCCGCGCGCCACGCCGGAGTTCCGTCAGTCGCTGAGCGGGTCGGGCGGAACGCGCGCCATTCTGCAGCGCTACTGCGCCGAGCTCCCGAACCAGGAGCTCGTCCCCCTGCGGCAGCTCAATCCGAAGGTGGATCCTGACCTTGCTGCCATCCTGGAGCACTGCCTGGAGCTCGACCCGGCCCGTCGCTACCAGACCCCGGGGGCGGTGCTGGCCGATCTGAGGAACCGCCGCGGTCACTACCCGCTGAGCTGCCGTCCGCACACCCCGGCGTATCGGGCTCGGATGTTCCTGATCCGCAACCGCGTGTTGGCCTCGGCCGCAGCGATCTTCGCAACCCTGCTGGCACTCACCATCGCCCTGGCCTTTGTGGGCGTCACCTCGCAGCGCGACCGGGCTCTGTTGGAGGAAGTCCGGTCTCGCGAGCGTCTGGCCGGATCCCTCTTCCAGGCGGGTCTGGCAGCCGGTGGCATGGAGGGCGTGTTGCGCCTGGCCGAAGCCAGCGACCAGAGCCCCGATTCCGAGTCTCTGGCCCGCATCAGCGACCCGGTGGAACGGTCCGAGGCCGAGCATGCCGTCGCTGTGCGTCGGGTCGCCGCCCAGGCCTACCTGAGGGCCAGTCCCCGCCTGGAATGGTCACGCCCGGTACACCTGGCCGGCGTCCCGGAGCGCTGCCTGGCAGCAGACGGGTCGGCCCTGCTCCTGGACCAGGACCAGGTGGCGCTCTGCGACCCCACCGGGAAGATTCTGCGGCGTTTTCCTGGGAGCTCGGCTTGCTTTGATCCCGGCGGCTCCTGGCTGGCGGTGGAATCCTCCGGCCAGCTGCAGGTCTACACTTTGGACGGTCAGCCGGTCGGACCAGGCTACCCGGTTTCGGAGGACTTCGCCCTGGGCGGGGGCTTGCTTGCCATCGCCGGAGACTCGTTGCGCAAGGTGACCGGCGGAAGCAAACTGCCTCAGCGCCCCGAGACGGGGACGGAGCTGGTTGCCTCGACCCAGGGCGCTCTGGCCTCGGTCGGGGGAGGCCAGGTGCAGTTTCTCCCGGGCGCCAGGACGACCGGCGATAAGATGGCCTTCTCCCCGCTCGGACCCGCCCTCGTTCTGAGCCCCTACCGCGCGCGGCTGGTCGAGCCAGCGACCGGGAGCGTCCTCTGGGAACGCGAAACCGAATCGCGCGAGGCCGCTTCGGCCTGCTTCAGTCCAGATGGCCAGTTCGTAGCCATCTCTCTCACCATGGCCGTAGGCTCGCGTCTGGAGCTGCGCGAAACCGAGACGGGAGAGCCTCAGGGTGAGCCGATTTTCACCGAGTTCACGGTGCTCGACCTGGATTTCGACGACAGCGGGCAGATTCTGGCCGGCGCCTGCGGCGACGGCCGAGTGCGGCTCTGGAACTGGGCCGGCTTTCCAATCGGGCTTCGGCCGCTGGCCTGGGCTCCGCTCCAGCATGAAGCGCCGGTGGTCTGGGCGCGCATGGGGGACGGCGAGTTGCTCACCCTGAGCGCAGAGCAAGACCAGGAGACGCTACGCCGCTGGAGCCTGCCCGCACCCACCTCGGTGCTGGCCGACCTGCAGGATTTTCCGCTTGGTTTGCGCGCCTCCGAGGCAAGGGTGCTGGCCTGGACCGATACCCGGGTGCGGGTCTGGAGCGGTCGCAATCTGGCTCTGGAGGAGAGCCTTGCCGGGGTGAGAGAGGCCTGGCTGTTGGGTGACCGGGTGCTGGCTCTCAAGGCGACCGGCAGCCTGATCGAGTGGAGCCAGGGTCGACGGTTGGAGTACTCGCTGCCGGGTGCATTCCAGGCTCTGCGTCCAGATGGTCGGGCGGCTCTGGTCCTGACCACCAGGGGGGTTTTTCAAGAGATCGAGCTGGCCGGAGGCCGGGTCCTGCGCGAGCAACCGGACCCGGGCGGCGAGACTCCGGTCCGCTACAGCCCGGACGGATCCTGGGTGGCGGCGGCGGGCAGAGGGCGTGATCGCGTCGTATCCATATTTCGCCCCGATTGGGAAGGATTCGCGACGCAGGTGCGATTGATGGGGATAGCGTTTGGCCCGAGCTCCTCGACCCTGCTGGCCTGGACCGACAGCCTGGAGGGCTCGGCCGTGGTCTACCAATCCGGCCCGGGCAAGCCTTCGAGCTCCTTCCGACACACCGCCTGGGTGACCCGGGCGGTCTTCAGCCCGGACGGCCGGTGGGTTCTCACGACCTCGTTGGACGGCACTTCCCGAGTTTTGCACGCCGAGACCCTGCAACCCACTCCGGCGGTCATGAGCCATGGGGGCGTGGGTCTGAGCAACGGGTGCTTCTCGCCCGACAGCTCGCGGCTGGTAACCGTGGACGAGCAGAATCGAGCCCGACTCTGGGATCGCGCCACCGGGCTGCCGCTTTCTCCTTTACTGCCGCACGCGATGGAGCTGGACCCGATCTTCTTAGGAAACGACCAGCTCTTGCTGGTCTGGGACAAGAAGCTGATCGTGTGGGACTTTCCTCCGGCTGACCGGGGCCTCTTGCCCCGGGCGGAGCAGTGGACAGGGCTCAGGCTGGGTCCGGGCGGCGTGCAAGCGCTGCGATGACGACCTGGTCGAGCTGCCTGCACTACTCGAAGGCTCGCAGGTCATTCACCGGTTAGCCGAGCAGACCATGGGGCGAACGGCTAATTGTAGCATTTCGTGATCGTGAGGCCCCTGGCCGGAGTCCAGAGCTCGATGACCAGGTGGTCCAGACCGCCGACACGGGTCAGCACGACCTCCGAGATGTCGATGCGAAATCCCTCGCCTTCAGGCTCGCCGCTGCTCCGTACCGTCTCAACGCGCACTGCACGGCCGCTGACCTTCGCCTCGCCAGGCCAGGCCATCGGGTCGGTTCCCGGGTCCTGGGACGGCCCGTGGAGCGCCAGGCGCGGGTCGCGCGCCAGGTCGGCCGACTTGCGAGAGCCCTTTCCCGAGCCGAAGCGGAGCTCACCTTCGCGAAACTCGCACTCGATGCCGCTGATTCTCGGCGAGCCGTCCTTGCGCAGAGTCGCCAGTGTCTTGTGTCTGTGGGCATCGAAGAGCGCCCGCACCCTGGCCGCGAACTCAGGCGCTGAGTCGACGACGTCCTGCCAGCGTGCCATGTCTTCGTCCTCCTCCACAACCATGGTGCAGCCCGAAAAACTGGAAGCTATCTCATGGGCTTTGCCCCGCGCGATCTCAGTCCCTTCAAGTCTGGCGGGACCTGGATCGGAAAGTTCACATTCCGTTCCCACCCGATTGCGCAGGGGGTGCTACTCTGCCAGGCAAGATGCACATTCAACCGACCACCCTCGACCCCGTACCCGCGCTCCCTCGCCCCCGGCCTCAGGCCCAACCCGCGTTAGCCGGCGACAGCTTCCAGGCAGGAGAGGCTCCGCCCGAGCTCATGCCACGAAGCATCTCATCGCCCGAGCTTCCCACCGTGGGCAGCCAGCGCAGCTTCTGGGTGTGGGACATGGCGGTCATGCCACCCGGCTTCAAGCAGATCCAGGCCACCTGCAGGGCGGTGGGCCCTGAGTCCTACGTGTTCGTGGATGACAGCGTGCCGGTCTCGGACGAGGCGATCGCCACGGTGGACCGGCGCCTGCACCGCGAGGGCTCGACCGGCTCGGTGGACCCGCGCCGGGGCTTTGCAGCCATCAACAACGACTACTTCGGCGCCCCGGCGCTGGGCCAGGACAACGATCGCAAGGCCTACGTGCTGATCACCGAGCTGGCCCCTTTCAACGGCATGGTGATGGACGGCTATGTGAATGCTTTCGACTCCCTCACCGAGGAGGAAGCCTGGCGCGAGTACGGCCAGCACTCCAACCAGGCCGAGGTGGTCTACCTCAATCACGCCTCCAAGCCGGTGGACTCGGACTACATGCTGGGCGTGCTGGCCCACGAGTATCAGCACCTTTGCCACCAGGCGGCCGATCCCGATGAGGAGAGCTGGGTGAACGAGATGGTGGCCGAGGCGGCCATGTCGGTCAACGGTTATCACACCGACATGGGACACGTGGCTCGCTATGCCAGCAAGAGCGACCATCCTCCCCTGGTCAGTCAGACCTACGTCAGCTACGGAGCCTGCATGCTCTTTGGCACCTACCTGCAGGAGCGCTACGGCAAGGGCTTCTTCCAGGCCCTGGTGGCCAACCCCGACAACGGCACCGCCGGCATCGACAGCACGCTCCAGAGCTTTGGACGTCCCGAGCGCTTCGACGACCTCTACAAGGACTGGGTGGTGGCCAACTACGCCGACTCTCGCGGCGTCATCGACCCGGGCCTGCACTACGGCACGCTGGACCTGCCCGCGATGACGGAAGCCCGTTCCATCGACGAGTTCCCCGACCTGGACTCGGCCGAGCTGGCCGCCTCCTCGGTGCGCTACCTGAAGCTGGCCCTGCCCGAGGCCGGGCGGGTGGAGATCCCGGAGGGTCTCAGCGTGCAGCTTCTCAGTTTCGAGGGCGGACGGATGACGCGCACCGAGCTGACCGGACCCGAGGCCGAACTGCCCGCCGGCAACGACCGGGTGCTGGTGGTGGCCAATCCGCTCAGCGAGAAGCTGAGCTACACGCTGCGGATCTGGCCAGCCGAGGATTGACCCCACCCGGGTGACCGGTGCTGAAAGTGTAGCCATTGCATTTTGGCTCGGGATGATCTCGGTCATCGCTCGAGACCGTGAGCCAGGGTAACCTGTCAGCAAATGAGCAATTTCCTTACAACCGTCAGCCAGTTCTTCGAGTACTTTCTCCACAGTGAGGGCCCCCCGCCGAAGTCTCCCCCGCTCAGCCCCGAGCAGCAGCTCGAGCAGACCGCCAGCGAGCTCGGACAGTCCCTGGGGGCGCTCAACGACCTGGCCCGCTCGCTTCAGGCCCGCTTTCCGACCACCGCTGACGGAGGGCAGGTCGGTCCGACAAAGGCTGAGCTCGAGCAGCAAGCCATCGCCGAGCGCCAGGAGCGAATGCGGCAGGCCATCTTGAAGGCCCACCAGCAGCTGGGTACAGGCCTGGATGCCGAGGCTCTGAAAGTGCTCGATCAGGGGATGGAAGAGATCGAGCCTCACCTGGGAGCCTGTGTTGGCGAGGACATCTCCAAGCGGGTCACCTCCTGCTCCTTGCATCGCCTCTTCCGGGAGGTGGGCGTTCTGGCCTGGGACCGCCTGCGCGAGTTGATGGATTCCAGGGGGCTGACCTGGCCGGCGCCAAGCGGGATGAGCCCCAGCGCCACCCCCGGGGAAGTGGCCGCGGCGATCGAGCGCAACCGGACCGTCGATGGACACAATTTCCTGGACAAGTCCCCGGAGCAGATCCGCCAGCTCATGATGGGGGTGGTCAAGGTCTGGAGGGCCGCCTACCCGGGCGAAGATACCGGACTCTGGGCCGAGACGGTCTGGCAGGGCGTGGCCGCCGGACTCAGAGTGCAGCTGTTCGAGAAGGCCGCCCGCGCCCTGGAGCAGGATCCGGAGCTGGTGAGGGCCATCCAGGAGTTGCTCGAGAGCGAGCTGAAGGCCACTCGCGAGGTTCTTTCGCGGGGGCTGAAGTCGTCCGAAGAGCTCAACGAAGTGCTGGCAAGCACCGACCGCCTCTGTCGCCAACAGGTCCCCGATCTGGTCTGGGAACTGGCCCGGCCTTTCCTGCTGGAGACTTCGACTCGTTGAGGAGGGAGCTCCCCCTTTCGGAGGAGACCACAAACCCGCCTCGAGAAGGTCGTCCGGCCCACCCCCCACGCGCTAGACTGAAAGCGTAAGAGGGAGGTAGCCAAAATGCTCAGAGTGCGTCGGATCGAACAATTCGGGTTTCCGATTCTGCAGGTCGCTGGCAACCTGGACCTGACCACCTTCGGGAGACTGCTCACCGAGGTCGTGCACCTCCTGGAAAACAGGCCTCAAACGCTGGGACTGGATCTGAGCCAGGTGACCCTGGCCGACGCCTCGGCCGTCTCCCTGGTGGCCACCGCGGCCGAGTGGATGGCCGAGCACGATGGGAAGCTGCGCCTCCTGGACACTTCGCCGGCCTTCGAGGAGGCAGTGCGCAAGAGTGGCCCCTTTCTTCGTCCCCACAGTCACCTGGAAGTCTACCACCAGGTCGCCTGACGAAAATCATTGAGCCAGCGGCTGCCAGCCTCTAGGCTGTGCACAGGAAGGAGGAACAGCCATGTTCTTCGAGGACCGCTACCAGGCCGGGCGCCTGCTGGCCGAGGCTCTTTTGGAGTTCCGCGACCGACCGGAGGTACTGGTGCTGGCCCTGCCCCGAGGCGGCGTGCCGGTGGCTCGCGAGGTTGCCCGAGCACTCCGCGCTCCCCTGGACGTGCTGGTCGTGCGCAAGGTGGGCGTACCCTGGAACCCCGAGTTCGCCCTGGGCGCCGTGGCCTCCGGCGGCGCGCTGGTGCTGAACGAACGGGCCGCCGAGCAGTTGGACATCAGCCGCGATGAGCTGGCCCAGTTGGTGGCGGTGCAGCAGCAGGAGGTCGCGCGCCGCGAGCACACCTTCCGGGGCCCCAGACCCCCCTTGCAACTGACCGACAGGACCGTCCTGCTGGTGGACGACGGCCTGGCCACCGGCTCGACCATGCGGGCAGCCGTGCAGGCGGCCCGCCAGCTGGGCGCAAGCTGGATCGTGGTGGCCGTGCCGGTCGCCCCGCCCGAAACCCTGGCCACCCTGAAGCGAGAAGCCGATCAGGTGGTGTGCCTGGACTCCCCCGAGTTCTTCTACGCCGTCGGTGCCTTCTACGCCGACTTTACCCAGGTATCCGACCGGGAGGTCAGCCTTCTGCTCGCCTCGCAACCCATGGAGATGAAACGATGAAGAAGCTTCTCTGCCCGCTGGACGGGTCCAAAGAATCCGAGCGAGCGCTCCCCCTGGCCGAAGCCCTGGCCCAACGGTGGCAGGCTCAGCTCCTGCTGGTGCGAGTGATCGAGCCCTACCTGGCCCCGCCCGACATGCTGCCCGATCTGGCCGACCGGGTCCGAGATTGGAGTCGGGAAGGCCCGCTCGTCTATCTGCGCCAGTTCCACGACCGTGTCGGGGTGCCCACCCGCAACCTGATCCGCGAGGGGCAGGCCAGCTACGAGCTGGCCGAGGCTGCCCGCGAGGAGCAGGCCGACTTGATCGTGATGGCCACCCGCGAGCACTCGGCCGCCGGCCGCTTCTTGATGGGCAGCGCCGTGCAGGGCACCCTGCGGTTGGCGCCCTGTCCCGTCTTGTTGCTGCGAGGCTCGGCTCCCACCTCGTTCGAGCGCATCCTGGTGCCTCTGGACGGGTCGGAGGAAGCTTTGAAGGCATTGCCCCTGGTGGCTCAGTTTGCCAGCCCCGGCGCGCGGGTCACCCTGCTGCGGGCCACCGAGGCCAACCTCCTGCCGCTGCGTCCCCTCGAGCGCGAGGCCATGCTGGCCGGTCTGAAGGCCGAGCTCGAGCAGGTCGTTCTGCCCGGCTTCGAGGTGGTGCGGCGGGTCGAGGACGCCACGCCGGGCGCGGCCATCCTGGACCGCGCCGAGAGCGACCGGAGCGATCTGATCGTGATGACCTCGCATGGCCGCTCGGGTCTGAGCCGCTGGCTGCTGGGCAGCGTGGCCGAGAAGGTGGCCTGGCACGCCCCCTGCCCGGTCGTGATCCTGCCGGTGCACGCCGAGGCGGTTCGTGAGCGGACGGCAGCGGCCGAGACCTCCACCTCACTCTGAGCTTGGGGGGCCCGCCACTACAACCGGTTTTGCATCAGCCTGCTAGCAACATGTTGGGCGTCACGCAGCCGGAAAACCGTGTCAAGGGGGTTTCCGGCTGCGCTCCTTCGGTTCGCGGCTGGACCTCCAGCCTCCGTGGCGCACAGGGACTCAGCAGGGATCCCCCCTCCTCAGCCCAAACCTGACCGGCCATGCGCTGGATCCTCGTGCTCCTGGCCCTGCTCCTCTCCCCCGCCGTGGCCCGCGAGCGTCCACGACTGGTGGTGGTGATCGTGCTCGACCAGTTCCGGGCCGATTACCTGGACCGCTACTACGACCAGTTCCTGCCCGATGCGCCCGGCAAGCCGGGGGGCTTTCGCTACCTGCTCGACCAGGGAGCCTGGCAGCGCCAGTGCTTCTACGACCATTTCCCGATGGAGACCTCGGTGGGCCACACCGCCCTGGCCACCGGGGCCCTGCCGGCCCAGCACGGCATCATCTCCAACTCCTGGTACGACCGCAGGCAGAAGAAGATCGTCCAATCCATGGAGGATCCCGCCAACCCGCGCCTGTTCTCGGCCAACCGTCCGATCCAGCGAGCAGGCCAGGAGCTGGGCGCCTCTCCGCGCAACCTGATCGGCACCACCCTGGGAGACGAGCTGAAGAACGCGGTCCCGGGCTCGAAGGTGGTGGGCGTCTCCATCAAGGAGCGGGCCGCCATCCTGATGGCCGGGCACCGGGCCGACCTGGCGATCTGGTATGACGAGCTGACCGGCAACTGGATCTCCAGCCGCTACTACGGCGACAGCCTGCCCGACTGGGTCGAGCGCTTCAACCGCGAGGACTGGGCCGGCCAACGTCAGGGCTGGCTGTGGCAGCCGGAGAAGGCTCAGCTCGTGGGAGGGACTCGACCCCAGAACCAGGGCGCCTCCGACCGGGGGCGCTTCGGCAAGATGCCCACCGGAACCGAGTTCTTCGAGCTTCTGGGCTTCACCCCGCTGGGCGACGCGTATACCCTCCTGGCCGCCCGCAGAGCCATCGAGGGCGAGCAGTTGGGCCAGGACGAAGCACCCGACGTGCTGTTCATCAGCCTCAGCTCGCTGGACAAGCTGGGTCACCAGCAGGGGCCTTATTCACCTGAGATTCAAGACCTGTTGCTGCGCTCGGACCGGGAGCTGGCTGGCTTTTTTGCCTTCCTGCAACAAAAAGACCTCTTGCGGCACACGGTGGTGGCCATGAGCGGCGACCACGGCGGGATGGCCCTACCCGAGTCATGCAACCTGCCTTCGGGCCGCCTTCATCCCGACCGACTCTCCGAAAGGCTGAACCAGGCTTTGAGCAGCGTGCTCGGCCCCGGCCAGTGGGTGATCGACTGCCACCCCCCCGAGGTCTACCTCGACCCCCGGGCGCGCCGTCCCGACGCCCTGCGCGCCGCCTGCCAGGCGGCCGAGGAGATGGCCGGGGTGGAGATGGCCATCAGCGCCCTGGACATCGAGACCAACCAGCTCCAACCCGGCATGGTGACCGGGCCCGTGGCCCGCAGCTACCACCGCAAGCGCTCGCCCGACATGCTGGTGGTGATGTCCCCCTACTGGCTCGCGACCGATCGCACCGCCGGCACCAGTCATAATCCGGTCTGGAACTACGACACGCATGTGCCCCTGCTCATGCGCGGACCGGGCATCCGCAAAGGCTGGCACATCGAGCCTTGCACCCCGCGCGACCTGGCTCCCACCCTGTGCGAGCTGCTGCGCATCCCGCCCCCGGCCGCCTCCAGCGGTCGGGTGCTGAACGTGTTGGAGGTGGGCCCATGAACTCGACTGTGCAAGACCGCGTGGAAGAGCTGCGCGAGCAGATCCGCTATCACAACAAGCGCTACCACCAGGACGACGATCCCGAGATCTCCGACGCCGAGTACGACGCCCTGGTGCGCGAGCTGGCCCTTCTCGAAGAGCAGCATCCCGAGCTGACAGCGGAGGATTCCCCCACCTCCCAGGTGGGCTTTGCCCCCTCGGAGATGTTTGCACCCGTGCGCCACCTGAGCCGCATGATGAGCCTGGACAACGCCATGAGCCTGGAGGAGCTGAACGCGTGGGGCAAGCGGATGGAGCGCTTCATCACCGGCCAGGTCGACTTTGCCTGCGAGTTGAAGCTGGACGGGCTGGCCGTTTCGCTCATCTACGAGCGCGGCCAGCTGGTGCGGGCGGCCACCCGGGGCGACGGCACCGTGGGCGAGGACATCACCCACAACGTGCTCACCATCAAGAGCGTGCCTCAGCAGCTCCAGAACGCGCCGCCCCTGCTCGAGGTGCGGGGCGAGGTGTTCATGCCGGTCAGCGCCTTCACCCGCCTCAACGAGCTGCAGGCTCGGGCGGGCGAGCGGCTGTTTGCCAACCCGCGCAACGCTGCCGCCGGGTCGATCCGCCAGAAGGACTCGCGCATCACGGCCGGACGCGAGCTGGCCTTTTTCGCCTACCAGCTCGGCCAGGTCGAGGAAGGGCCGAGCTTCGCCAGGCACCACCAGACACTGGGCTTTCTCAAGGAGCTGGGGCTGCCGATCAACCCCGAGAACCGGGTGCTGACTTCGCTTCAGGCGGTCCACGGCTACTGCCAGGAGTGGCAAGAGAAGCGGCATTCGGTCGACTACGAGATGGACGGCGTGGTGGTCAAGGTGGACGACCTGGCCCAGCGCCTGGAGCTGGGCGCCACCTCCAAAGCGCCCCGCTGGGCCATCGCCTTCAAGTTCCCGCCGGAGGAGCGCAACACGCTGCTCAGGGACATCATGGTCAGCATCGGTCGCTCGGGCAAGGCCACCCCCTTCGCCGTGCTCGAGCCGGTGCGGGTGGGCGGCTCCACCGTGGGCCTGGCCACGCTGCACAACGAAGACCAGGTGAAGGCCAAGGACGTGCGCCCGGGAGACACGGTGATCGTGCGCAAGGCCGGGGACGTCATCCCCGAGGTGGTGGGGCCGGTGCTCTCGCTGCGAAAGCCGGACTCACAGCCCTGGCAGTTCCCCAGGATCTGTCCTGAGTGCGGGGCCGCCCTGGAGCGGGCAGTGGGCGAGTCGGATACCTATTGCACCGGCTCGGACTGCCCCAAGCAGCGCGAGCAGCGTATCGTCTACTTCGCGGGCCGGGGCGGGTTGGACATCGCCGGACTGGGCGAGCGCACGGTGCAGCTCTTCTTGCAGGAGGGCCTGCTCAAGGACGTCAGCGACATCTACAACCTCGACTGGGCCAGGATTCGCCGGATGGAGAACTTCGGCGACCTGTCGGTGCAGAATCTGCAGAACGCCATCGAGACCTCCAAACAGCGCCCCCTGGCCAACCTGCTGGTGGGCCTGGGGATCCGTCACCTGGGCGGGGCCGGCTCACAGGTGCTGGCCCGGGCCATGGGGAGCCTGGACAAGATCATGCAGGCGTCCCAAGAAGAGCTGGCGGCGGTGGAGGGGGTAGGGCCCGTGATCGCCACCAGCCTTTACACCTTCTTTCAGCAAGAGCACAACCGCCAGCTGATCGAGCGGCTGCGCGCCGCCGGGCTGAACTTCTCCGGACCGGGCGATCCCACGCTACCCCAGGTCTTGAAAGGCAAGTCGATCGTGGTCACCGGAACCCTGGAGAAGTATTCCCGCGAGGCGGCCGAGGAGGCCATCAAGGCCCGGGGCGGCAAGTCGCCAGGGAGCGTTTCCAAGAGCACCACCGCGGTGGTGGTTGGGGAAGCTCCCGGGGCAGCCAAGCTGACCAAGGCCCAGGAGCTGAAGATCCCCATCCTGGATGAAGCGGCCTTCGAGCGGCTGCTGGAGACAGGCTCAGTGTAATCGGCCGGTCAACACCTGGTAAGCGTGGCGCGGATCGTCGGTGATGGTCACCAGGCCCAGGTCCTCGGGGGAGATGTAGCGCCGGTGCTCGTTGAGCATGCTCTCCTCGATGGCCTGGAAGATGGGTTTCCAGAAGTTCGTGCCCACCAGCACGATGGGCACCTCGGGCCGCTTGCCCGTCTGGATCTGGGTCAGCACCGCAAACAGGCTCGAGAGCGTGCCCAGCCCGCCAGGGGCGTAGACCATCCCGCGGGCCGAGCGTGTCAGGAGCTCGCGGTGGCTGATGAAGTCGGTCTGCTCGGCCAGCACCTCCAGGCCGGGCAGAGAGGGCATCTCCTCGTCTTTGAGCTTGAGGGCCTGCACCGGAGCGCCGTCGGCCCCTTCGGTGACAGCCCGGGCGATCTGGGGCGGGTTGCCCACCCGCAGCTCGATCTGCTCGCCGCTCAGCATTCGCGACAGCTCGCGCACCGTGTCCAACACCGGATCGTCTGCCGCCAGGCCTCGCCCGCCCAGGACCGCCACCGCCTCGGGGCGGTCGTCCAGAGCCTGCACCGTCTCGGTGATCTCTTGCTGCAAGCGGGCCGAGGTCACCGCGAAGGGCTCCTGTCCCTTGCGGATGGTGGCCCAGGGGGGCAGGCGGTGCAAGAAGTCGTCGTGGTCGTCGGTATAGTCCACCCGCTCGAAGCAGTCGCGGCCGATCAGGGAGCGCTCGCGCACCGCCACATCGTAGAGCCTGTTCAGGATGGGCTTCCAGAATCTGGTCTGGGTGAATCCGAGGGGCCCTTTGTGCTGGTCGCGCGAGGTTTGAGCCCAGATCTCGAACACCTCATCCAGGGTGCCAATCCCGCCCGGAAGGGCCAGGAAGGCGCGACTGTTGCGGATCAAAGCAAGCTTGCGGAAGAGGAACTCGCTGAGCACCTCCGAGTCATCCACGGCCGGGTTGACGCCCGTCTCGTGGGGAAGCTCCAGGGCCACCGCCAGGGTGCGCGGGGCGTTCTCGAAGGGGGCGATCTGCCGCCGCTCCTCCTTGAAGGCGCGCGGGACGGCCCACATCAGGCTGGGGCCGCCCCCGCCGATGGGATCCTCGTTGACGTGGGCCAGGCTCTTGCCCACATCCTCGGCCTTGCGAAAGTCTTCGCTGCCCTCCTCGGCCCGGGCGCTGCCGAGCACGAAAACTCCTGCCTCCTGGTGGCGCTGCAGGAAGCCCTCCACCCGCGGCATGTCGCGGCGCATGTTGGAGAGCAGCTTGACCAGCTCGGGGCGGGTGACGACCTGACGGCGCAGCTCGACCCGATCGAGTAAGCCCGGCTGGGCCGCCGCAGGTCGAGCGGCAGCGAGCAGGCTGGACAGACCGATCCCCCGAATTTGCATCGCCCCAACCTACCGCAAGTCGCTGAAAGAAGACTGATTTGCGACAGGTGCGTGGACCCGGAAGGCGAACTGGCCGCGGCCATGCTCAAACGCCTCCTGCTTCTGCTTCTGCTCTTGCTTCCCACCCAGGCTCAAGAGCCCCGGGTCTTCGTCACAGCCCGCGACACCGGCCAGCGCCTGACCGAGATCGATCCTCCCGACTGGCAGGTCATGCTCCAGCCCGAAGAGCGGCAGAATGTGGTCTTCGTCGATCCTACCCGCAAGTTCCAGTTCATCGAGGGGATCGGCGGGGCCCTCACCGACGCCTCGGCCGAGACCTTCGCCAAACTGCCCGCCGACAAGCAAAGCGAGCTCATCAGCGCCTACTTCGATCCCGAGAAGGGGATCGGCTACACGCTGGCGCGCACCCACATCAACAGCTGCGACTTCTCCAGCTCGAGCTACGCTTACGTCCAGGAGGGCGATGGCGAGCTCAAGACCTTCTCCATCGACCCCGACAGAAAGTTTCGCATCCCCTTCATTCTCAGGGCTCTCAAAGCCAATCCCCAACTGAAGATCTTTGCCTCGCCCTGGAGCCCGCCGGCCTTCATGAAGACCAACAACCACATGCTGCGGGGGGGCAAGCTGAAGCCCGAGTTCGCAGCCTCCTGGGCCAACTACTACGTGCGTTTCATCCAGGAGTATCGCAAGGCCGGCATCCCCATCTGGGGCCTGACGGTGCAAAACGAGCCCATGGCCGTGCAGACCTGGGAGTCGTGCATCTACACCGCCATCGAAGAGCTTGAGTTCGTGCGCGACCACCTGGGCCCGACCCTTGAGAAGGCGGGCCTGACCGACCTCAAGCTCATGATCTGGGACCACAACCGGGCCATGGCCTACATGCGCGGAGCCACCGTGTTCCAGGACCCGGAAGCCCGCCGCTACGTCTGGGGGCTGGCCTACCACTGGTACGACGGGGACCAGTTCGAGAACTTGAGCACGCTGCGCGACGCCTACCCGAGCAAAGCCCTGCTCTTCAGCGAGGGGTGCGCCTACCCGTTCAGCTGGGAGACCATCCACGATTGGAAGTGGGGTGAGACCTACGGCCACTCCATGATCAACGACTTCAACCACTGGTGCCGGGGCTGGACGGACTGGAACGTGCTCCTGGACGAGGTGGGCGGACCCAACCATGTCGCCAACTACTGCTTTGCTCCCGTCCACGCCGACACGCGCAAGGGCACGCTGACCTACATGAACAGCTATTACTACATCGGACACTTCTCGAAGTTCGTGCGCCCCGAGGCCCGGCGCATCGCCTGCACCTCGATGCGCCTGGAGATTCAGGCCACCGCCTTCGTGAACGCCGACAACTCGGTGGTGACGGTGCTGATGAACCGCACCGACAAGCCGGTGGAGCTGTTTTTGTGGACCGAGTTCTGGTCGCAGATCCCCGCCTTCGTGCTCGGTCCCAAGGGGCTCCCCAAGGGCGGGAGGGCGCTGCCTCTCAGCCTGCCGGCCCACTCGATCATGACCGTCACCTGGTAGGCTCAGGGCAAACGGAACTCGAGCCAGCGCTGAGACTGGGTTCGCCGCAAAGCGTCGATAGCGGTGCCCTGCTCGGCGTTGAAAGCCTGCTTGAGCGAAGCGGTCAGCCCGATCTGTTGGGCCGCGATCATGATGTGCTCGTCCAGATCGAGCTGATCGAGCACCCTGAGGCGCCGCAGGGCATTGAGCAGTGAGGGCGGCCAGGACTGTTCGCCGGTGAACCTCTGGCTCACCGCCGCGGCCAGCCTGCCCTTGGCCAGCTTGAGGTGATTGTAGTCGCTGTTCTGACTGCCCGAGAAGCCGGGCGGCATGGCCGGCCGCACCCGCTCGAGATAGATGCGCGACGGAAAGTCGGTGGTATAAGCCATCGCTGCGCTGGTCGCCTGGATCATGTCAGTCGCCTGATCCACCGCCAACCCGGCCTGCTCCAGGTCGCAAAGAGCGCGTTCCAGCGCCAGCCGGGCAAAGAGCGAGGTCAGGCAGAAAAAATGGTGACCGTTGCGCCAGCGGAAGTCGACCACGTCCCCCTCCAGTGGAGCCGGGTCCAGCGGTTGGCAGGGCTGGTCCCCACCAACTTCAGCCAGCATCCGCTCCAGGGCTAGAAGCAGCGAGTGCCAGTGCCGTCGAGCCAGCAGCGTGCGCGGCAGGTCCTGGAGCAAACGAAGACCGGTGAGGACGAGCTGGGCGCTCAACTCGGTCCAGGTCATCTCCGGCCGGCGTCGCAGCCCGAATTGGGCGTCGTAAACGACATAGTGCTCCAGAAGCTCTTGTCCTTCATGCTCGCGAGTCGCGAGGGTGGCCAGTCGGCTGGACTCCTGGGTAACCGCAAGCCCGTCGAGCAGTCGACCGGCGGCCGGAGCATAGCCCGCCAGGGCGCGGGTGAGCGGCTGAAGGGAGCTGGCCAGGGCGGGCAGATCCAGTGCCTCCTGATCGAGCTCCTCCAGCACCTCGCGCACGAGACGCAAGGGCTCGGGGCCAAGCAGAGAGGGTCCGGGAGCGAGCTTCACGGCGTGGGGAGGAAGAACAGCAAAGAGCATTCTTCAGCCGTTTCCTGAGGAACCTGAGATCCCTTTCGAAGGAGAGGCCTTGACAACAACTAGACCAGTCTATATAATCCAACTATGAAGCGAGCCAAAACCAGGGGAGACAGCCGGGCCCGGTTGGTTGAAACGACCGCCCAGTTGCTCCGGGTGCAGGGCTACCACGCCACCGGTCTCAACCAGATCGTGGAAGAGAGCGAGGCTCCCAAAGGCTCACTCTACCACTACTTCCCGCAAGGGAAGGAAGAGCTGGCGGCTGAGGCGCTGGGGCTCGCTTCCCAGGCCACCCTGGCCCGACTGCGCGACCTGTTCTCCAATCACCGGCTGAAAGACGCCCTGGCGCTGCTCGTCGAGCAGGCCATCGCCGACCTCGAGGCCAGCGACTACCAGCACGGCTGCCCGATTGCCACCGTGGCGCTCGAGACCGTATCCTGCGACTGCCTGCAAACTCAGTGCGCCAACTTCTTTCGCCAGGCCATCAGCCTGCTGGAGGAAGCCATGAAGCGCGAAGGGGTCCCTCCCGACAAGGTGCCGGGTCTGGCCCAGATGTCTTTCGCCGCCTACGAAGGGGCCGTGCTGCTGAGCCGGGTGCTCAAGTCCCCGGCGCCGTTGCGCCAGGTGGCCGCCCAGATCAAGCTCCATATGAAGCTGGCACTCAGCTAAAGTCTTTGTGGCCGGCCTATGTAGACCGGTCTAATTAAGGAAAGGAACCTGAACACCATGAAGAACTGGATGAACGACACGAGGAAAGCCCTGGCCATCGCCCTGCTGACCATCGGATTGAGCCTGCCCGGCCTGGCCCAGGAGCCCGCCCGCGACGCAGCCGCCGACCAGCCGGCCCCCGCGGTAACCGAGACCAACGAAGCCGACACCAAGCTGGTGGCCGAGCCGACCGTCAAGCAGCCCCGCCCCGTCGAGCTGAACCTGGAGCGCGTTCAGGACTGGCCCGACTACCGCGCCCGCCCCGACATTCCGGCCCTGCCCAATCTCCAGGAGGATCGCGACGACATGAGAGTGCGCGAGTTCTGATTGCGCCCGCTCTATATAGACCGGTCTAAATTTGAGCCTCCGACGAGGAGGCTCATTTTTGCGTTGATCCTCGTGGCATGGTGAAGGCGACGAAGTTCAAGCCGAGACCGCCCCTGGAATCTGCTCCACGTAGGCCTGTGAAAAAGCTGACAGCAGCCGGTCCACGCCATCGCTGGTGGTGTGGGTGAGATAAAGCTCCGACTCGTCCAGAGCGTAGTCCACGTCCGGCCGTTCGATCTCCGATCCGCCGCGCTTGAGGGCGGCCATGGCGGCGTACAGTCCGAACAGACGGGGCATGAGGTGGAGGGCCACCAGGTTGTCCAGAATCGGACGCTTCTGAACCAGGAATTTGCGGAACAAGAGCGCCTGGTAGTACTGGGCCAGCACCGTCCCGGCCCAGTCGGGCAGGCGGGCCGCCAGTTGCTCCAGGGTGGCCAGGTTGGCTGTGACGCCGGTGTGGGGCAGCTCCACCTCCTCCCCCATCATGAAACGCTCGGTAGCCGACTGGCGGGCCTTCTGGTCTTGCAACTCAAGGGTGCAGAGGGTGGTGGCCACGTAGAACTGCTCCTGAATCGAGAGCACTTCGTCTCTGGCCAGGAGCTCTGGCCGGGCCTGCCGGTATGCGTCCTGAAGAAGCTCCAGGGGAACGGCCACCGGGGGAAGCCCGGCGGCAAGCTCGGAGAGCGTCCACATGGCCCGGGCGGCGCTCCCCTCCTCGGCCATCAACTCCTCCATGCGACGATAGACGGGCCACTCAAGAGTGGCCTGGGTTATCGCGGTGATCCTCATCGGGGCAAAGCCCGCCCCGGGGGGATGAAACAACTTCAGCAGATCCTGGATGTCGGGGCCGTGGACCGCCATCGGGCGGCCGTGATTCTGCTTGGCCGCCGTGCAGTAATAGGAGATGCCCACGTAAAGGCCGTCGGGAGTACGCACAGGCTGGAAAGGGAACTCGCGGCAGCCGATGGGTTTGGAGTCGTAGCCCAGTTCGGCGTGCACCGCGCACAGGTTGTCCGGGCGCAGGAAGACGCAGGCTCCGTTGAGCCGTTTGAGCAACTTCGAGCCCCCATCGGGGTTCTCATCGAACACCCCATCCAGGCCGGTTTCCTGAATCACCCGCAGAGCCAGCGGGCTGTTGGCGATGGCCGCCTCGGTGTGAGGATCGGTGTGAATGCGCCAGGTATGGCGGCATCCTTTGGCGCATTGAACGCAGTCGTAGTTCTGGTCGGGAGGAAAGATCAGCTCCATCGGGAGACCTTCCGCGCCTCCAGTACGGCGACCTTCCAAAAGGGAGTCCGCCGGGGTTTTGGAGAAGCCGGCAGATCGCAACTCACCGTGATCGTCTGTCTCAGCTGCGGAAATGCCAACGAAGCCAACACTGGGTTCTGCCTCCAGTGCAATGCCCGGCTGCCCAAAATCGACCCCACCTCCATCCCCAGCAACACCGGCCACGTGACCGAACGCTACAACAGCATCAAGGAGGCCGCCGAGAAGGCCAGAGACGGCCGCTGGACGCCAGAGGAGCTAGGACACTATCTGGAGACTGTCTTTGAGCTGCTCGAGAGCCACAAGCTGGGCATCCTGGGTTACGTCAAGGAGACCGCATACGACAACGAGGGCGGTCAGGAGGTAGAGGTCGGGGTCAGCGGCATGACCAAGTACGAGGAAGGGCTTCAGCTGATGTTCGGCTTCGTGGAGACGGGGGACGAGAAGTACCTCGAGTCGGGTCTGCGGCTGATCTGGGAGGGCAACGAGCTGATCAACGAGGCCATGCGCGAGAACCGGGCCGCCCGCCAAAGGCTCCAGGACGAATGGGGCTACATGTACTGAAGGCGCGTGTGAACGAACACAGCTTCTGGATGAAATGACTCCGCAACAATGTTAACAACTCTGTAACATCATCGCGCTGGAATTCACTCTGGTGTATCCGGGGTATCCTAAACTGAGTCCAACACCGACGACAGGAGACCCCCCCGATGCGCCGCAAACCCGCCCGCGAAGTTCTCAAAGGAACCGGAACCGTGTCCGAGGCGTTGCGGAGCAGTCTCAAGGCAGCGGGTTTCCTGGAGGCCATCGACAGCATCAACACCCCCCGGTTCTGGCGTTACGTCGAGCAGCCGGCGTCGTTGATGCGGCATGGTTGGCGACTGTCGGTGGACAAGAGCGAGAGCTCCACCCTGGTCTATCGCATCGGCGAGGCGCCCCGGGTTGGCACGCGCATGTTCGTCTCCCCCGGTCAAACCCTGATCCTGGACCGCAAGAATCGCGTGGCCGTGCTGCTCAGCTTCGCCAACGGCGAGGCCCAGGAGATCAGGATCGACCTCAAGAGCAAGAAGGTTGTGCAGGACCGCTGGTTGGCGGGATAGCGGTCGGGCCCGTCCCTACCCACAGGTGGGGGCGAATCTGCAAGACGACGAGCGCGCGGACCAGGCGCGCTCCTTTTTGTACTTTGTTCAGGCTGAAGGGTTAGGCTTCAGTCATGGAGATCCGCAACTTTCCACGCCAGGATCTGCTCGAATTCACCCGGGCCCTGCGCGATTCCGATCCGACCCTGGCCGAGCGCAGCCAGGAAGACGAGGTGCTCTTTGCCCGCACCCCCGGGGCTACCCTGGGCGAGATGCAGGAGAATGCCGCCCTGCAGGCCCACCGCCTGGAAACTCGTTCGCGCAAACTGGCCTGGGCCAGCTCGGGGTTGTTGCTGGCGGCCGGCGTCAGCGTCTTCTCGTTGATCAGCTCCAGCCCGGGTCCGGCTCTGGGTCTGGGGCTGGCCCTCGGGCTGGGCTCAGGAGCCTGCGTTCTGGCCGGCCGCCGGGCCAGCCGGGAAGCCAACGACATGGTGCGAAGCCGGGCCCGACTGGGCACCTACGGCTCGGTTCTGGCCACCCTGACCGAGCGCCGCGAGTCAGCCGAGCGCGAGGTGGGAAACCTGGCTCGGGGCCTGACACCCGAGCAATCGCTGACCATCCGCCAGGACAAGGACGCCCTCATCGTCGGGGGCGTGAGGGTGAAGCGTCACTCGGGCAAGAGCGAGAGCTGATCGAGGTAGGCTGAGGCAAAGCCTGCAAAGAGCGGATTCACCCCCGACACGTGAGTTAGCATGTGCAGCTCGGCATGATCGTAGGCCATGTGCAGGTGCTCGTCGTGGCTGGCCTGCGGGCGCTTGAGTCCATCCACGAAGTGGTAGAAGCGCAGCACGCTGGGAATCAAGGACAGAGCGGCCAGATTGTCGATCAAGGGCCGGTCCATGGTGAGGAACTTGCGAAAGAGCAGGGCCCGTAGATAGCGCAGGATGCCCTGTTCGAGCTCGGAAGCCGAGCCTGACTCGGGGCCGTGCAAAAAGACGTAGAGCCCGGGCAGGGTGCCCCGCCAGCCGCTGCGCGTCAGGTCCACCTCGCGGCCTTCCAGCAGCGCCTCGGTGATGGGGCGGGCCATCTCGGGATGAGGGGCCTCGATGGTCCCCACCATCGCGGCCAGGAAGAACTCGCGCAAGGTGCCCAGCACCTCGTCCTCCTCCAACCGGTGGGTGGGGGGACGATCGAGCAGCACGCCCAGGACATCCTCCCCCAGCACCCGGTCAGATCGGCCCTGATGCACCAGCATGGCCCTGCCGAGGGTGCCGATGGCGCGCGCCAGGGCCGCATCGGGCGGGCTTTCGGCCAGCCAGCGCGTCAGTCTGTGCTCGATCAACCGGTAGGCCGGCCAATCGACCGCCAGGCCCAGACCGGCCGCGATCGGCTCGAAACCCACCGAGCGATAGCCATACTCGCGGATCAGCTCCTCGAGCTCGCCGGCATACTCGCTCAGAGGACGACCGCTGTTTCTCTGCACCGAGGGACAGTAGAAGGAGACCCCGATCACCACCCCGTCGGGGGTGGGGCGGATCAAGAACGGGTACTGGCGACAACCAATCGGCTTGGATTTGCGGTCGATCTCGGAGTGGATGCGGCACAGCTCGTGCTCATCGAGAAAGATGCAAGAACCTTCCCGGCGCACGGTGCGGCAGGTGCCGTCCTCCATGTCCTCGAGCGGGGAGACTCCGGTCTCTTGCAGGATGCGAAGCTCGAGAGCGCTGCCGCGGATCTTGTCGCGCGAGGCCTCATCCACGTGGATCTGCCAGTTGCGACAGCAGCGCGAGCAATCGCGGCACTCGAAGCTCTGCTCGGGCAGGAAGTGGAGTTGCATCGGCCCCCCTTCGACTCGGGCCAGGAGTTTCCCGGTCTGTGAGGCGAAGGCCGCCCGGGTGAGTCGCAACTGCCTGGTGCTCATCGTGCTGCTCTCGCTGGTACTGTCCCTACCGGCAAGCTATGGCCAGGGCCCGCTCTACAGCGTGATCGAGCTGCGAGCGCTCGACTTGATGTTTGTCTTGAGGGGGAACCAGGAGCCGATCTCGACCGAGCCAGCCGTGGTGATGATCGGCATTGACACAAAGTCGTTCCGCGAGCAGGGGCGCAACACTGTGTTCTGGCTCGAGGACATCGGACTGGTCTGCAAGGCCCTGCTCGAGGCTGGAGCGCTCTGCGTGGGAATCGACCTGCTGGTGGGAGACAACGGTCTGGGAGGCGGGCTGGAGACCCCGAAATACCGAGCTGTCAGGGACGTGCTGGAGCAAGAAGAGGGGGTCCTGCTCGAGGCCCTCGCCAGTGAGAAAGTCGTGCTGGCCCAGTACTACAATCCGCAAACCAACATCCTGGTGCCCAACCCCGAGCCGGGAGAGGGGGTCGCCGTCAACGCCCTGGCGACCATGGCCCAAACTCAGGGCAATCTGTGCCTGGTCAACACGGGAGAAGAGCAGGGGGTGGTGCGGACCGTGCCCTACCTGACGCGCCAGAACGACCCCACCCCGGGCTCTCGAATGTTCGCCTTTCGCCTGGTCGAACTGGCTCGGGGCAAGTTGTTCGAGCTGAAAGGCAACGAACTCTATCTGGGCGAGGACGAGATCCCCACCGAGTTCGACGACGGCGTCCCCAGGGTCCGCGTCAACTATCCCGGCCCGCCCGACACCTGGGGCTCGGCCTTTTCTCGCCGGGCCAGCTTCGTGGACCTGCTCGGCGAAGTGAAGGCAAAGAAGCCTCTGAAGGGCTACCAGAACACCATCTGCATCCTGTTCTTCCAGGATCCGGCCGAGCAGGACTACCGCACCACTCCCTTCAACCTGATCACCGGCTTCGACTCGGCCGGAGCGGAGATCCACGCGAGTCTGGTCAACTCGCTGCTGACCGGCCGCCTGATCACCCGAGCAGGCCCGGGAGAATGGGTGGGCCTGACGCTGGCACTGGCTCTGGCCGTGGGGTGGGCCGCCTTCCGGCTGCGCTGGTATCTCAGCCTTCCCACTGCTCTGCTGCTGCTGGTGGGCTACTTCTTTGGCGCCGTCACGCTCTTCACCCGGCAAGGTCACTGGGTCCCGCTCGTCACTCCCCTGCTGGCCGGAGTGGGAGCCTACCTGGTGGCTTACGTAGCTCGCTACGACCTGGTCAAGCGCCTCCTGGGCAGCATGGTGGGCAGCCAGGTCATGGATCGCATGCTCAAGGAGACCGAGGTCACGATGCTGGGAGGCGAGCGGCGCCGGGTCACCGTGCTCTTCTCGGACATCAACGACTTCACCCCCGTCACCGAGCGCTCGAGCCCGGACCGGGTCATCACCATGCTCAACGAATATTTCGGCGCGATGGCAGAGATCGTCGAGAAGCACGGAGGCAATCTCAAGCAGTTCGTAGGAGATGCGATCATGGTGATCTACAACGCTCCCCAATACCAGCCCGACCACGCCGCCCGAGCCGTCATGACCGGCCTGGAGATGATCGAGCGACTCGAGCAGATGAAAGCCTCAGCCAACGGGAGGGAAGGCTTCTACGAGGTCAAAATCGGGATCAATACGGGGGACGTCGTGGTGGGCAACGTGGGAACGGCCAAACGCATGGAATACGCCGCCGTGGGAGACGACGTCAACCTGGGCGCCCGCATCGAGACTCTGACCAAGAAGTTGGGAGCCTTCCTGCTGGTGAGCGCAGCCACCAAGCAGGAGGCCGAGCGCCACCTTCCGGGAGTGGAGTGGATCTCGCGCGGGGTGCAGCAATTCAAAGGAAAGACTGCCGAAATGGAAGTGTTCGAGGTTCGCCGGAAGAAGTGAAACAGTTTTCCCTCATCGCCCTGCTCTTGCTCGCACTCACGGGGATGGCCCGGGCCCAGAACGAGGCTCTGATCACAAAGGTGCAGGGCACCGTCACCCTCAATGGCAAGCCGGCCAAAGTGGCTCAGCGGTTGGCTCGCGGGGACAAGCTCGAAGTCCCCAAAGGGAGCTCGGTGACCCTGGTCTACCTCACCGACAGCCACAAGGAAACCCTGACGGGGCCTGGCTTTGTCAAAGTGGGCACGGCTGAGCACTCGGGTCAGATCGAGCGCCAGTCCGGTCCGGGAGCCATCAGCAAGGTTCCCAGCGGCAACATCGGCAAGGCCGGAGTGGCCAGCATCCGGGCCGAATTCGACTACGCCACTCTACGCCGCCGTGAGGACGGCAAGGTGGAGGTGGTCTTCTCAGCCCGGCCCGAGTTCGAAGGCCCGCTTACGCTCTCGGCGTTCCCCTACAATCCTGAGACGGCTGGCCCGTCCGAATCCGCCATCGCCTCGGAGGTGACCGCCACCGGACCGAACCAGCAAAACGAGCTGATCGCCCTCCTGCCCGAGTCGGTCGAGACCGGGGTGCCCATCCGGCTGCTTTTCAGCGCCCCCGACACTCCCACGGTGGGTCGTTGGGCCGTGCTGCTGAGCCCCGAGCGAGCCGACAGCCTCGAGTTCATGCGCCAGTGGGCCTTCGAAGAGCCCTTCCGGTTGGAGCGTCTGCTCAGCTATTGCCAGATCGCCTACGAATGGAACGACTTCTCCGAGGCCCTGCGAGCCGCTCGCCAGGCCTACGAGGTCAAGAAGAACGAGAGCGTGCGCGAGCTGTTCCGAAAGCTCCTGTTCCTCAACCAGCAAGAAGGAGAAGCCAGGAGCCTCTAACTCTAACTAGTCCCCGACGCCGATCAGCACGAACGGGGCCCAGAAGAACGGCGCGGGGCGAGTCGCCCGCACCTTGAGACAGGCCTGCCGGGCGGCCTGGGCGGGGCTGTGGCCCTGAGCCAGGGCCCGATGCAACTCGGCCATCCACTCGGCGGTGGCCACGTCCGAGACCTTCCACAGGCTGGCCAGCACCGACCGGCTCCCGGCGTGCTGGAAGGCGCGCGACAGCCCGACCATCTCGTCCCCGCCGGCCCCCTGGAAACCACCCAGACCGGTCTGGCAGGCCGAGAGGACGGTCAACTCGGCCTGCATCTCCCACTGCATGATGTCGCTCACGGTCACCAGCGTGTCGGTGGCTACCAGGCCCGAGAACAGGGGGGTGCGCGAGTCCAGCAGGCCGTGGGTGGCCAGGTGCACCAGGCGAGCTCCCCGCACGACCCGGGACAGGTTGGCCCCCGTCATCTCGGCTTCGCGCAACACCGTGCGCCTGGGATAGAGCGGCTCCACCGAGCGAATCTCGGCCAGGGTGCCCGGCAGAGGCGAGAAATCAGCCCGGGTCACCAGCTTGTGGGCCGATCCCAGCTCGCCTCCCCAGTTGACACTGGCATTGCCCAGGGCAGCCAGCACCACTCCGTCGGCGCCCGAGCGGGGCCGCGCGCGGATCAGCATCCAGGCAGCTGCGCTGGGAAGCTGCGCCACGGCGGTCTTCTCGACCAGCGGGGCGCCCCCCAGCTCGAGGGCCTGGAAGGGCAGGTAGTGCAGCGTGCCGTGGGGCACCACCAGCACTTCGCTGGCTCCGGCCAGCTCCTGACTGGCCGGCTGCAAGAGCAACGTCCCCAGCTCGCCCAGCACCGGGCCGCTGGCCTGGTCGAGCTGCAGCAGCTGGCGCCGGGCCGCCTCCACCAATAGGGTCAGGCGCCCTGCGTCCGCATCCAGGGTTACGGCCCGCAGGGCCTGCGGGGTGAGAATGAACAATCGCGCCCGGCCCTCCGGGGGAACGTAGTACTCCAGCATGACCCGACCCGGCCCCAGCGCTGCCTGGATGGCTTGCAACTCGGGAACACGCACCTCACGCAGAGAAGCCGTCTCGGGACTGAGCCGGCGTATCTCGTCCAGGACGGCGGACAGCTCGCGCTTGACCTCCTGGATGGGGCGGCCCCCGGGCAGCCCGGCCAGATGATTGCGAAGCGCGAGTCGCAAGGCCGCCTCCTGGTCCACCAGATTCCGGGGCAGCCTGGAAGTCTGGGGCAGGCGCCCCTGGGCCAGCGACTCCAGGAAAGCCCGGGCTCGCGAGCGCTCGGAGACGATGAAGGCCTGCTCGGCCTTGCCCTGCTGGAGCAAGAGCTCGATCAGAAGTTGATAGGCGCGGTGATTGCGTCCCAGGAAAGCCGCCTTGGAAGCCGGTGTGAGACCCACCGAAAGCTCCTCGAAGAGAGCGATGGAGCCTTCCAGAGCCTCCACCGCTTCAAGAGCGCGCCCCCGGCTGGCCAACAGCTCGCCTCGCAGCATCAAGCTGACCGCCTCGGCCTGGCGATTGCCCAGCTCGCGGTGTCGTTCCAGAGCCCGGGCCGAGGTCTGAAGGGCCTCGTCGGGCTGGCCCAGACGGTCCTGCACGCCCGCCAGGAGATCCAGCGAGCTGGCCTCCAGGTCGGCCATGCCCAGCTGTCGCGAGAGCTTCAATGACGCTTCCAGGTAGGCCAGGGCCGCCCGGTCGTCGGACTCGAGCGCAGCCAGGTTGTTGAGCAGATTGGCCTGCAACAGCTCGTCATGGATCTGGCGGGCCAGCTTCAAGCTGGCTTCAAAGTTTTGCCGGGCCTGCTCGGCCTGGTCGGCCTCCTGAAACGAAGCGGCCAGGTTGTTCAGGGTGTAGGCTTCGCCTCGCTCGTCGCCGGTGCGTCGCCGGGAGCGCAGCGAGAGCTCGTAGAGCTCGCGAGCTTCCACAGTGCGGCCCAGGAACTGGTAGGTCAGGCCCAGGGCGCTCAGAGTGACGCCCAGCTGGGTCTCGTCCCGCTCGCTGGCTGCCTGCTCGCGGGCGCGATGCAGGCAGTCCAGGGCGCGGGGATAATCGCCCAGGTTGTAGTAAACGGTGCCCAGGTTGGACAGGGTGATCGCCCGGGGGCTCAAGCGATAGGCCTCCAGGTAGGCATCCCGAGCCCGCTGGTAGTCGCCCTGGCTCTGACAGGCCTCGCCCAGGTTGTTGTGCAGGGTGGCCAGAAACGGATCGTCCGAGGGGCAGATCTGCAGGGCCTCCTCCAGGCTGCTCGCGCTCTCTTGCAGGCGCCCGGCGCGATTGAGGATGATCGCTCGGTCGTTGAGGGCCCGGGCACGAGCCAGCGGGTCCGCGGCCTGCTGAAGGCCCTCGTCGCAGAGGGCCAGGGCTCGCTCCAGTTGACCGGCCCGCACCAGCATGTTGGCTGCCTGCAGCCGTCTTCCAGGCAGTACGCCCAGCACCGACTCGATGAGCCGGGCCGCCCGCACCGGGTCGGTCTCCAACTCGGCCGCCTCCACGGTCAGCTCGGCCGCTCGTACCGGGTCGCTGGCCGCATACAGCCGGGCCGACTCGAGCAGGGCCTGGCAGGCCAGCTCCGGCTGCTTGAGATAGGCCCGACAACGCCCCAGCTTGTAGAGCAGGGCCGCCCGGGCGGCCGGCTCGGTCGTCTGGGCGAGCCGGGCCTGAAAGTCAGCCGCTGTGCGGGTCACCAGCTCCACAATGCCATCGGCCGTCTGGATCGCCTTCTGCTGGCGCTGGGCATTGCCCGCCTGGCCCCACAGCTCGGCCGCCTGGCGCCAGCACTGCTCCATCAGCACCGGGTGTGAGCCAGCGGCGTAAACCACGGCCAGCTGCTCCATCGACTGGGCTTGCTGGGTCAGATCGCCGGCCTGGCGGGCCAGCTCGAGAACCTCGTCCAGGTCGCGCTGAGCACCCGGATAGTCGTCCAGCTGCAGTCGGACGCGGCCGCAGTGATAGAGGGCGTGGCGCAGGTTGACCAGGTGACCGCGCCCTCGCGCGCTGGCGGCCGCCTTCTCGAGCGCGACCAGCGCTTCGGCGGGCTGGCCGAGCGCATCGTGGGTCAAGCCCATCCGGAACTGGATCATCTCGACCACGTTGGGCTGGCCGGACTGACCCAGCACGGGCCAGCAGAGCTGGAAGTTGGCCAGCGCGTCCTGGAAGAGCTTCTGGTCGTACTGCACCACGGCCATCTGGTAGCGGATCAGGGCCCGGGCGGCGGGTTCGCCCTCGGTGGCCGCCTCGCCCAGCTTGAAAAGGCGCAGACCCTCCTGCCAGTTGCCCGCCTGCACGGCCTGCATGGCCTCGTCGTAATAGGGGATCCCGGGCTCGGCGGCGGCCCAGCCGATCAGCAGCAAGACCACCAGCAGCACGCGCTTCATCCGAGGCCCGATTCGGGATGCTGGAGAGGCTCCCTGTCGCAGGCGGTCGAAGTCCATGCGATCATGGCCGACACCTTCGACCCCACTGCTCACGTCTCGGCGGGCGAATGCGTTCGGGCTTTGAAAGAGCAGGGGATCTCGGTGAGCCACCGGCTGGGAGCGCGCATCTTCTCGCTGGGGGCCCGGCGGGTGCGTTTCTCGCTGGCTTTTCTGGAGGAAGCGGCCGCGCAGCCGGAGCTCCTCATGGGCGACTTCTGGCGCGACCTGGCCCCGCCCCACCAGCCGCGACGCATCGAGCAGGTGCTGGAGGGACGAGCCGGCGTGCAGTTGGAGGGGGAGATCGCCCACGTGCTCACCCCCGACGAGCTGGATGCGGGGGCTCCCAGCTCCAGCTCGCTCCTGCCGGCCGTGCTCGGGCGAGCCGAGCCGGCCCGCATGAGCGGAGTGCTGTGGGATCGACGCCGTCTGGAGGAGGCCGCCCTCACCCTGCTCGACGCCGAGAGCCCCACCGAGCTGGTGGAGAACTTCCGCTACCTCTTCCGGGCCACCCTGTCCAGCGGCCAGGACCCTTCCGGGCTGCTGGTCACGGCTCTGCGCCGGAGCAAGCCCGACCTGTCGCGCGAGGTGGGCCACCTGGTACGCGAGCACCTGCACCGCGACCTGGGCCGCGCCCTGGAAACCTTGCAGGAGGAAGACCCTCAGCGGGTGGCCGACGCCGTGCACTACCTGCTCAATGCTCGCGAGAGCGACGTGCTGCGCGACTCCATCCTGCTGCCGGCGCTGCTGCCCGTGCTGCGAAAGAGCGAGCAACGCCAGACGCTGTTCGACTCGCTGGAGCGGCTGGGCCAGGTGCTGCAGAGCTCCACCCTCACCCAGCAGGGCCTGGACTCGGCCCTGGAGGCCTTCCTGGAGTATCTGCTCGATGACCTGCCGCAGCTCGACTCCGAGCCCCGGGCTTCCCTGACCACCTTCCTGGTGGCCCTGGCCAGCGGCTATCCCGAGCTGCCCGGCTATCTCCTGCGCCGCCTGGAATCGACAGTCGACCCGGGGCTTCACGTCTTCTACGCCCACGTGCTGACCCGGGTCGAGCTGACCTCGCGCGAGCGTTCCCGCCTGCTCGAGCGCATGCAGGCCACCCTGCTCGAGCACGGCCGCGAGAGCGCAATGCTCGAGAACCTGAAGCTCATCTTCGCCCGCCTGGGAGAGGAAAGCCTGGAGGATCTCTCCTCCCCGGCCGTGGTGGCCCGCATGTCCCCTCCTCTGCGCATCTTCCTGGTGCAGCTGTGGCATCACTTCCAGCCCCCCGACGTGGCCCCCCTGGCCGAGCTGGCCGCCCTGCACCTGCGCGATCGCAGCCTGCTGCTGGCCCTGGTGCGCACCCGCCAGCTGCTCCTGCCTCAAGTGGTCGAGCGCATTCTGGCCATGCCCGACCGCAGCGCCATCGTCCTCTACCTTCTGCAGGAGGCCTTCCGCATGGAAGAGCCCGACGACGCGGTGGTGCTCGAGCTGCTGGCCCACTACGCCCTGGAGGCCCTGGAGCCCGCCTTCGCACGCCTGGCGGAGGAAGCGGCTCTCAAGTCGGGAGCGGCGGCCACGCGTCTGCTGCTGTTCGGCTCGCTGGCCCGGCGCGTGCAGGGGGTCGAGAAGGCGCGCTTGCGCGAGATGGTGCGCCAGCTGCTGGAGTTTCCCATCTTCACGCCCGAGAGCCTGCCCGCCGTCTGGCTGGGCCTGGGCCAGGTGGGCGCCATCCGAGCCCTGGATGAGCGCCTGCGCAAGCAGATCATCGAGCGGCTGGGGGGGCAGCTGTCGCCCTACCCGGCGGTACGGGTGCAGGCCTTGCTGGCCCTCTACCCGGCCGCTTCCGAGGCCAGCCAGCGCCTGGTGGAGGGAACTCTGCGCGCCCCGCTCGGGGGGTCGGAGCCGGCCCGCGAGATCTTGAGCGCCTGCCTGGCCGGCCTGGAAGAGCTCTCTGCTTCAGCCCACTTCCCCCACGAGGCCGAGGAGCTGGTGGGGATGCTGTGCCGCACGGTTCTCTGGAAGGGTCGCGAGCAGAGCCTGGAAAGCGTGATGCGCCAGGCCCTGAGCTACGCCTCCAGCGGCGACGGCGTGCGAGTGCCCACCGCCTGGAGCCGGGAGGATCGGGAAGCCGCCCTGCGCATTCTGGGCGCGCTGGCCCGCCACCCGGCCGGCCCCGAGCGACTGCAGTCGCTGGTGGTGGTGCGACTGTTCTCTTTTCTGCAAGACTGGCTGGACGCGGTGGAGAAGGGCAGCGACCTCTACGCCCACCGAGATACGCCGCTGTGGGAGATCCTGGCCCTGGTGCTGCGCCAGCGCCCCGACCCGCGCAGCCACGAGCTCTCGCGCGAGGCCGCCCGGCAGCTTCTGGAAGCCCACCGCAACGTGCCCGGCCAGGTGGCCCTGGATCGGCGCGAGAACGCCCAGCGATTCCTGATCGAGGTGATGCTGGCGGGGCAGGGAGAAGACCTGGCCGTGCGCGGGCGCTCGCTCAACCTGGCCCGCTCGATTCTGGACACCCTGGCCGACCTGGCTCTGCGCGACACCCCCGAAGCAGCCCTGTCTCTTTACCTGCTGCGTGACCTGGAGCGATCCGAACGCCTGGAGCCTGGCCTGCAAGCCAGGCTGCGCGGCTTTCTGGCCAACCGGGCCTGAAAAGACGAACGCCCCCCGACCGATGGCCGAGAGGCGCCTTCTGCGCGCAAGTTTCCGGTGCATTTTTTCGCGCTCTGCCACTGAGCTACAAGGGCATTTCGGTGCCCCTGACGGGATTCGAACCCGCGACCTCGTCCGCCTGAAGGATGTATGCCCCGTGGGTTGGGGCGCGCTGTAGCAAGAGCATAGCACCCTCCGAGCGGGGAGAAAAGGGAAAACTTCACAGACAGGAGGAAAAGCCTTCCGCAATGAGGACCGAAGCACACTTGCTAGAGGTCGTGGCCGAGTTGCAGGAAGCTGGGATTCCACCAGGCGAGGCCTATGTTGCCGAGGCGGTGAGTCGTTGTCAGGCCAAGCGGGGTTGCCTGCTCCGGCTCTGCGAGCAATCCGGAAGACTCGAGTGGCTGGCCGGATTCGAACTCACGGAGTCGAGCCGATTTGACTACTCCCTGGCCGAGTATGAGCCCAGCTCACCTCCCGGCTACAGTCCCCCCGGGCGCTGTCCGAGCCTGCTCTCCACGCTCGAAAGAGCCAGAGCGTCGGGGACCGCCCTGAAATCGATAGCAACCAGCCAGGAAGTCCTGGCACCGGTCTACCTGGCATCAGTCATCCTGCCCCCTCTGTTCGTTTTTTTGGCCGCTCCCGTGTCGGATTGGGGAATGCTCTACATCGAGTTCTGAGAACAAAATAGAGAAACCCGTTTGTTCAACGGGTTTCTGTTGGTTGCGGGGACAGGATTTGAACCTGCGACCTCCGGGTTATGAGCCCGACGAGCTACCGGACTGCTCCACCCCGCGATATTTGTCTTCCAGGACGTCATTATAGCCAGGGGCCTGAAGGCTGTCAACCCCTCCGGGGGTGCTGCCGCCTCGCTTCAGAAGGAGCCTTCCAACCGGCTGTCCGGCAATGGCCCGGCGGGTCGTCGAAGCACCCCGCGATGGCCGATCTTCTGGGATTCCCTCCCCGAGGAAGGGAATCCGTCCCTGGCCGCGCACTCGCTTGCTGGTGAAAAGACTTCCACTCAACATCGGCCATCGGGGGGCGTGCGGGGAGGCGCCCGAGAACACGATGGCCAGTTTCCAGATGGCCATCACGCACGGAGCCGAGATGGTCGAGCTGGACGTGCGCCTGACCCGCGACGGAGTGCCCGTGGTCATCCACGACTACTCGCTGGGGCGCACCACCAGCGGACGCGGTCTGGTCGGCCTGTCGACCTGGAAGAAGCTCCAAACCCTGGACGCGGGAGCCTGGTTCGACGGCCGGTTCCGCGGCGAGCGTCTGCTCGAGCTCGGAGACTGCCTGCAGACCGTGACTCCCCGGCTGCCGGTGAACGTCGAGCTGAAGTGCTTCTTCGGCCGCCCCGACCGGCTGGTGCGGGCCTGCGCCGAGGCGATCCGGGCCAGCCATTGCCAGCGCAGAGTGCTGGTCACCTCGTTCAACCATCGCGCCGTGGAGCTGTTCCATCAGCAGATGCCCGAGGTGGCCCTGGGTCGGCTGTTCCACCCTCTCTTGAATGGCCGCCCCCGTCCCCGCGACTTCGACTGGCTGCAGCAGGGAGAGCGTTGGGAGAACGAGCTGGCCTGGACCGGAAGGGCCCTGGTGGTAGACCTGTCGCTGGCCGACCGCAAGCTGACCGAGCAGGTCCACCAGCGCGGGGGCGCGGTGCTCGTTTACACCGTCAATGAGGAAAAGGATATGCGGCGACTGATCGAGTGTGAGGTGGACGGGCTGATCACCAACTTCCCGGCCCGCTACGCCAGCCTGCTGACCCGCCTGTGAAGATCCGGCCCGGGCAGCATTACACACTGGGAGCCAGTTGGGACGGCCAGGGGGTGAACTTCGCCGTTTACTCCGAGAACGCCACCCGCATCGAGCTGTGCCTGTTCGACTCCAAGGAGGACGAGCGCGAGTCGCAACGCCTGGTGCTGCCTGAGTACGACGACCACGTCTGGCACGGCTACGTCAGCGGCATCCGCCCCGGTCAACTCTACGGATACCGAGCCTACGGACCCTATAAACCCCAGCTAGGACACCGCTTCAACCCCTGCAAGCTGCTCGTCGACCCCTATACCCGGGCCGTCGTGCGCTCCAAGAACCGCTGGCACGACGAGATGTTCGGCTACAAGGTGGGTCACCCCAAGGCCGATCTCTCGCTCGACACCCGCGACAATGCGGCTCTGGCGCCGCTGTCGGTGGTGGTGGAGCCGGCCTTCTCCTGGGGCGACGACCGCCCTCCCCGGACTCCCTGGAACCAGACCGTCATCTACGAGCTGCACGTGCGCGGCATGACCCGTCTGCACGCCCTGGTACCGGAAGCTTTGCGGGGAACTTATGCCGGACTTGCCTCCGATCCGGTCCTCGAGCACCTGAAAGAGCTGGGTGTGACGGCCGTGGAGCTGATGCCGGTGCACTACCCGGCTTACGAGCGCCACCTGACCGAGAAAGGCTTGCGCAACTACTGGGCTTATAACACGCTGGCCTTCTTCGCTCCCAATCCGGAGTATGCCATCAACCACTCGCCCCAGGACGTGCTGCGCGAGTTCAAGTCGATGGTGGCCCGCTTTCACTCGGCTGGCATCGAGGTCATCCTGGACGTGGTCTACAATCACACCGGAGAGGGTAACCACCTGGGTCCCACCGCCTGTTTGCGTGGGCTGGACAATGCCAGCTACTATCGCCTGCTCGCGGACAACCCCCGCTACTACCTCGACTTCACCGGCTGCGGCAACACCCTCAACACGACCAATCCCCGCGTCCTTCAGCTGATCATGGATAGCCTGCGCTACTGGGTGCAGGAGATGCGCATCGACGGCTTTCGCTTCGACCTGGCCAGCTCGCTGGCTCGTGAGAGCTACGAGGTGGACCGACTGGGCGCGTTCTTCGATATCATCCAACAAGACCCGGTGCTCAACCGAATCAAGCTGATCGCCGAGCCCTGGGACCTGGGCGAAGGCGGCTACCAGGTGGGCAACTTCCCCGTGCTGTGGAAGGAGTGGAACGGCCAGTACCGCGATACGGTGCGTCGCTTCTGGAAGGGGGATTCCGGCCAGGCCCCGGCCCTGGCCTCGCGCCTGTGCGGCTCGAGCGACCTCTACCAGGAGGGGGGACGGCGACCTCAGGCCAGCATCAACTTCATCACCTGCCACGACGGCTTCACGCTGCACGACCTGGTCAGCTACAACGAGAAGCACAACCTGGCCAACGGCGAGCAGAACCGCGACGGTGAGAGCCACAACAACAGCTGGAACTGTGGCCACGAGGGCCCCAGCGACGACCCGGAGATTCGCGCCCTGCGCGAGCGCCAGAAGCGCAACCTGCTGGCCACCCTCTTCCTGTCGCAGGGGGTGCCCATGCTGTGCGCCGGAGACGAGATGGGGCGTACCCAGCGAGGCAACAACAACGCCTATTGCCAGGACAACCCCATCAGCTGGCTGAGCTGGGAACTGGATGAGGAGCAGACCGCGCTGCTCCGCTTCACCCGCCGCCTGATCGCCCTGCGCCGCACCCAGCCGCTCTTGCGGCGACGCCGATTCTTCCCCCCCCGCCCGCCCCGGGGCCAGCTCCGCAACATCGTGTGGTATGAGCCCAGGGGCAGCGAGATGACTGACAAAGCCTGGAACCAGGACTTTGTGCGCTGTCTTGGAGTCTGGGTGTCGGGTCGCCCTCAGGATGAGATCGACGAGCAGGGCGATCCGGTTGTGGGCGACCACCTGTTGCTCTTGCTCAACGCCCACTGCGATCCCATCGAGTTTCGCCTGGCCAGCCCTCAGCTGGTGCCGAGTTGGACCCTGTTGCTGGACACAGCCCGGCCCGAGGAGCCAGCCCACAAGTATCGCTCGGGGGCGCGCTACCCGCTGCAGGGGCGCTCGGTGGTGGTGCTCGGAGCTCCTTCGTAACCCTCTGGTCGGGTCGCCCTTCCGCGACTCAAGGTGACCAGTCTTCGATTTTTGGTAACTTTTCAGACACATCCGATAGTATGACCCCGCGGAGAGAAAATCGGAGGGCAAGGCGATGGGCGGAACGGTTCTCAATCTCAACCAGTTTCAGCGGGCCACGAACATCATCAGCGTGGTCGACAAAATGCGATCGCGAGTCCTCAACCTCGACAATGTGGACGGAGTCGACGTGGATAGTGATCGTCGAGGCCAGCACGTCGACAATCACGTCGTGTTGAACGGATACGACGGATTGAGGGGCTATGCCACCAACATCCCCGGCGCGGAAAACCGCATGAACATCACGCGGAAGGCCGAAGGCTCCTACCCGGAAGTCCATTACATCGTGGACCACAACTCGCCGGGCACGTCGTCTTACCTGCTGGGAATCGGCGGGGCCGAGCAGTGGCTGACGGTGAATCACAAAGAGGGGACGATCACGCTGGAGGACCCGGTCGGCCATGTGGGCGGTTGCCTGAATGCGACCCTGTCGGCCGACGACCCGCGCGTGGCCACCTTCGAAAGCCATCTGGCGGCACTGGCCCGCGGATAGGGCTCCCTCCGCGTTCGCAAGGAATCACGGTCCACAGGGAAAATCGACTACGCGGAGATTCTAACAACTCGAACACGAGTTCAGTTCCCACTCACGGGCAGTTGAGCTTACCCCATCTAAGACGAAATGCTCCACATAAATCGTGGACGAGTGCTTTAATCGTTTAGCATTAACGTCCAGGCCCGACTCGAGGGGTGGCACCGTGGCACCGACCCGGGGCCCTCATCTCTGCCAGGCAAAGGTGATTTCGGGCCCCGGGCCGGCGCCACCGCAGAGGCGCCTGGTTTCAGGCCAGTTAGCTGGCCGCGCTCATGTGGGCTTCCACGTCGGCATCGCCGAACGCCTCACGCAGCTTGACTTCCTGCTCGCGCGAGAGGTTGGTGCGCAGCACGCGGGGGTTCCACTGCTTGATCTCCTCGACCACGCGGTCGGTGGTGGCCTGAAGCACCAGCAGGAAGAGGGCTGACTGGCCCGGCTGGATGGTGGAGGCGACCTCCTTGATGAAATCGTCGTCCACGCCGTAGTCGGCCATCGAGCCCGAGAGGGCGCCGAGCAAGGTGCCCAGGGCCATCCCCATGAAGGGCATCCAGAACAGGATTCCCGCCAGCAAGCCCCAGAATGCGCCACCCAGCGCGCCTTCGGCGGTCAGGTCGACCACCTGCTTGATCTTCACCTTGCCATCTGCCTGGCGCACCGCCACGGCGGCGTCGGCCAGCTTGATCAGCTGCTCTTTCTGCAGTGAAATCAGCTTGTCACGGACTTCGAACGCGGCCTTGTCATTGTCGAAGGCCAGCACGATCAACTCGGTCATCATCGGGCTCCTTTACTCGCAAAGTGGCGGCATCTTCCCGTAAACCCGGCCGGATTCCCCCATATCTGGTAGAATGAGTTGTGCTCACCATCCCTCCCCGCGATCCCTGGCGCTGGCTGGCCGGCCTGGCCGTCCTCTTGACCCTGGGCATTGCGCTCACGCTGCAGCTGGTCACTCGGCCCACCTCTTTACGCCAGCAGCACCTTCAGGCCGAATTGAGCCTGGAGCGGTGGCTTTCGGAGCTGGCCCAGGACCTGGCCCAGAGCTCCGAGGCGCGCCTGTTCCCCGATCGCTGCGAGCTGGTTCAGACTCGTCAGAGCGAGATTCGGCGTCCACTGGGCGGGCTGGTGCTGCTCTCCAGCCCTGTGCATCCCAGCGGGGGGAACCTGCAAGTCCTGGACGCCGCCAGCGGACAGAGCCTCCCCTTTCAAGCTCTGGGCCCTCGCCAGCTGACCGTGGAGAGCGCCGAGCCGGTGCGTATCCACTACCCGGTGGACAAGCTGACGGTCTACCTGGTGACGCCCGAATCGGGCGCCTTTGAAGTGGAGCGGCGCGATGCCAGCGGACACACCGAGGTGACCCGACTCAACGGAGAGCTGCGGGTCAGCTCGCTTCGGTTCGAGACCGAGGGCGAGCTGGTGCTGATCCGCCTGGAAGTCAGCCACCCCTCCGGGTGGAGCCTCAAGGGCCAGCGGTCGGTACGCTCCCATCCCTGACGGCCCGTCAACACAACGGCAAAGTCTGCAGGGGTCCGCCTGAATACAATCAGGCCCATCATGGACGTACGCAAGAACAGCTACATGCCCGTCTGGTCGCCCGATGGCAGCAAGATGGCCTTTATCTCCAGCCGCACCGGCTCTTACCAGATCTGGACGATGAACGCCGATGGCACCGGCCAGCGCCAGGTGACCGATGGCAAGCGCCCCTACTTCTATCCCAGCTGGTCGCCCGACAGCACCCAGCTGACCTTCCAGGGGCTGATCCATGAGGGCGAGCGGCTCGATTACGACATCTTCGCCTGCAAGGCCGATGGCACCGACATGCGCCAGTTGACCGACGACTGGTTCGACCAGGAGCAGCCGCTCTGGTCGCCCGACGGGAGCCAGATCCTGTACAAGTCCGAGTCCAAGGAAGGCGAGTGGGGCGGGCCGGACGAGCTGTGGACGGTGACCCCCGATGGCCGCACGGCCACCCAGCTCACCCACACCCCCACCGCTTACGAGTTCCAGCACACCTGGTCGCCCGACGGCAGCAAGATCGCCTTCGTGTCCACCCGCGACACCCAAGAGCATGACGACATGAACCGCAACGAGATCTACGTGATGGACAAGGACGGCTCCAACCAGCGCAAGGTGACCAACGAGCCCCAGGGCGCCTACAATCCGGCCTGGTCGCCCGACGGCACAAAGCTGGCCTACACCTGGCGGCGCAAGAACAGCGAGATCGCCGTCATCAACGAGGACGGGACCGGACGCCAGGTGCTCACCGATCTGCCCACCGAGGACATGTGGCCGGAGTGGTCTCCCGATGGCAGCACGATCGCCTTTACCAGCATGCGCAAGAACATCACCTTCGAGATGCGCACCGTGCCCGCGGACGGAGGCGAGGGAGCCACCTCGCTCC
Organism: Candidatus Xenobia bacterium; assembly: GCA_045863235.1. GTDB lineage: Bacteria > Vulcanimicrobiota > Xenobia > Xenobiales > QWHO01 > QWHO01. The sequence goes on from BTUM01000034.1 coordinate 58,792, forward strand.
TGGCCGAGCCCATTGACGATCAGCAGCCCCACTACTCGCCCGACGGCAAGACCATCGCCTTCCACGCCGCGCGCGAGAAAGACGGCCTGGAGGACGTCTTTGCCTGCGATGCCGATGGCAGCAACCTGCGCCGCCTGACGCCCTATCCCGAGCCCGCAAGGTGAGCTGACCGGCGGTCGCGAATTCTTCCTTTGTGGACGAGGTTCGCGAGTATCTCTACGACGGCGGCCAGGAGAACACCGGTCGCTTACCCTGGCTGATTCTCGCCATTCTGGGGTGTTTTCTCTCCTTCATGGCGGGCTATGCCATGATCAACGGAATTCGGTTGGTCAACAGCCGGGCGGGGGCCATCGTGCTGGTCATGCTGCTCTCGGGCCCGGTGCTCCTCTCCATCTACCTCTCCCACTTGCTGCGCCACTACCAGTACAAGTCCACGCGCATCCTGGTCGACGCTCACGGTGTCACCATCCTCACAGCCGGAAGAGAGCGGCGCATCGAGCGCAAGGATCTCGACTACGTCCACCACACCGGCTCCATGCTCGAATTCCGCCTGCGCAATCAGGACCCCATCCTGCTGCCGGCCCGGTTTACCGACCAGGACGACCTGCTGGCCCGGCTCAGCTGAGCGATGGACCGGCTCAAAGCCCGCTGGGGCATCACCTCGGCCCGCCAGTTCTGGATCATCATGCTGGTTTTTGCCCTCACCGGCACCAGCGCCGTGCTGGTCAAGAGGCTGGCCTTCGAGGCCATCGGGGTGACTCCTGACTGGCCCTGGTGGCAACGCACGCTGCTCTGGTGCGCCATCGTGCTGCCCGCCTACCAGGTGCTGCTGCTGGCTTACGGCGCGCTCTTCGGCCAGTTCCGCTTCTTCTGGTGGTTCCTCAAGAAGATGTTCGGGGTGCGCACGCCGCCGCCGATTCAGGCCGACTCGGCCGAGCGGTAACGGCCCAGGATGCGCACGAAGGGCAAGCTGGCAACGAGCCGTTGCAGCGCTTCTTCGAGCACCGAACGGTCGGGCGGAGCCTCCAGATCCAGATAGAAGCGGTAGGTCCAGGGCGTGCCCGGGATGGGCCGCGATTCGAGCTTGACCAGATTGAGCCCGCTTTCGGCGAAGATGCCCAGCGAGCGATAGAGCGCTCCCGGAGTGTGCTCGGTTTCCAGCACCAGAGACAGCTTGTCGTAGTCGTCGGCGGCCGGTCCCTGGCGGGCCAGCACCACGAAGCGGGTGAAGTTCTGGGGATGGGTCTCGATGCTGGAGGCCAGCACCACCATCCCCAGGTTCTCGGCTGCCTCCAGGCTGGCGATGCCGGCCGCATCCAGCATGCCCTGCTCTTTCACCACCCGGGCGCTGCCGGCGGTATCATACATGCTGACCACCTGCCACTCGGGATGGCTGCGCAGGAACTGATCGCACTGGGCAGCGGCCTGGGGGTGAGAGTAGACCCGGCGGATGTCGGAGAGCTCCACCCCCGGATTGGCCAGCAGGTTGTGCACCACCCGCACCTTCAGCTCGCCCACGATGGCGAGCTCGGGGTATTCGAGCAGCTGGTCGTAGTTGACGTGGATGCTGCCCGTGAGCGAGTTCTCCACCGGCACCACGGCGTAGGCCACCTGGCCCGAGGCCAGCGACTGAAAGACCTCGGGGAAGGCGGCGAAGGAGCGCAGCTCGAGGTCGGGTCCGAAGAACTGCCGGGCGGCTTTCTCGCTGAAGCTGCCGGTCTCGCCCTGCAGGGCCACGGTCAGGCCTTCACCGCGCACCTGCATGGGGCGGCTGGCCGGCGGCAGGCGGCGCGAGCGGCCCTCCACCTGGCGCCCCACCACGGGAGCGATCACGGCCAGGTCGCGCATCAGGCGATTCAGCTCGGCCGGATAAAGGCTCTGGGCGCCATCCGAGACGGCCTCGGGGGGATTGGGGTGCATCTCGATCATCAGGCCATCGGCACCGGCGGCGGCCGCCGCCAGGGCCATGGCCGGCACATAGCCGCGATGGCCGGTGCCATGGCTGGGATCGGCCACCACCGGAAGGTGGCTGAGGCTGCGGATGACCGGGATGGCCGAGAGATCGAGCGTGTTGCGGGTGCTCGACTCGAAGGTGCGAATGCCCCGCTCGCACAGGATCACGCGCGCCTGGCGGTCGCCCGAAAGGATGTACTCGGCGGCCATCAAGAGCTCCTCGATGGTGGCCGCCAGGCCGCGCTTGAGCAGCACCGGCCTCCCGGCCTGACCCACGGCCTTCAACAGGTCGAAGTTTTGCATGTTGCGCGCCCCGATCTGGAGCACGTCGGCGTAGCGGCCCACCAGCTCGACCTGGGCGATGCTCATGACCTCGGTCACGATGGGCAGGCCGAACTCTTCGCGAGCCTCGGCCAGGATCTTCAAGCCTTCCTCCCCCATCCCCTGAAAGGCATAAGGAGAGGTGCGCGGCTTGAAGGCCCCGGCGCGCAGCATGGAGGCGCCCGACTCGTAGACCTGGCGGGCGGCCAGCAGCAGCCCCTCGCGGCTCTCCACCGAGCAGGGGCCGGCGATCACCACCAGTTGCGAGCCGCCCAGCGTGACCGGACCGACGGTCACGGTGGAGGTGGTGGGGACCACCTCGCGCGAGGCCAGCTTGTAGGGTTTGGAGACGCGGATCACCTCGGACACGCCGGGGAAGAAACTCACCTCGCGCGGGTCGGGCAGCCCGGTGCCGATGACGGCCACTACCGAGCGCTCGGCGCCGGCGATCACGCGCGTCTGCAGGCCGCGGGCCTCGAGCTTGGTCTGGATGAAGTCGATCTGGGCTTCACCTGCGTCGGGACGAAGGACGATGATCATCGCCCCCGAGTGTGGCCTTTCTGGGCTGAAAGAATGCTGAATGAGCGACGACCGGTCCTGGAAATCGACGACAGGAGGGGGCTCGAGCCCGGGTGGTACCGGGAGACTCCCCGGTACCGGGCTGGCTCCGGAGTATACCGGAATAGGGGCGGTACCGGGAGATTGCCCCGTACCGGGCTGGCTCCGGGGTATACTCCGGAATGAGGGCGGTACCGGGAGATTGCCCGGTACCGGCCTGGCTCCGGGGTATACGCCGGAATGAGGGCGGTACCGGGAGATTGCCCGGTACCGGGCTGGCTCCGGGGTACACGCCGGAATGAGGGCGGTACCGGGGGATTGCCCGGTACCGGGCTGGTGAGGGCGGCATGGGGAAATTCAGCGACGACGGGAGCGGTCGAAGCTCAAGGGCTCCAGGCCAGGCAGACGGCGGTCTGATCATCGCGCTGGCGGGACTCCTCCAGAAACTCGGTCAGCTCCGTCTTGAGGCGCTCCATCAAGCTGGCTGCGTCCAACGCGGCATTGCGGCTCAGGCAGGCCAGCAACCGTTGCTCGCCAAAGTCAGCCCCTTCCTCGCTTGCGCACTCGGTGATGCCGTCGGTGTAGAGGATGAGGCGGTCGCCGGGCTCGAGTCGCACGACCTCGTCTCGGAAGACGGTGTCCTCGAAGATTCCCAGGGGAAAGCTGCCCTCCGAATCGACCACCCGGGCTCGAGACTCGTTCCGGCTCAGCTGCAGCGGCGGGGGATGGCCGCAGCGCACGAAGCTGAAGGTGCCCGTGCGGCTATCCAGGATGCCGTAGAGCAGGGTGAAGTACAGCCCGGCCGTGTGCGCTTGAGGGAAGCGCCGGTTGAGCTCGCCCGCCACGGCTGCCGGAGCCACCAGCTCAAAGCCTCCGCCCAGGCGCGGACGTCGGAGCAAGCCGCCCTGGCGGGGATTGGGGTGCAAAACCCGGCTGACCGAGACCGAAAGCAAGGCGGCCGGCACGCCATGGCCCGAGACATCGAGCACCCAGACGGCCAGGTGATGATCGTCCAGAGCGAAGACGTTGAACATGTCGCCCGCCACGTGCGAGCAGGCCGTGAACATCCAGCCTACCTCCACGGCCTTGATGCGCGGAGCCTGCTGGGGCAAGAGCGCCCTTTGCACCCGCCCGGCGGCCGAAAGATCGGCTTTGAGCTGGCGGTGGCTGCGATCCACCTCGTGGAAGCGGCGCAGCAGGTCGCGGCCGGCATCCTCGAGCAGGTCGAGCTGGCGCTCCAGCACTGCCTTACGGGGGTCGCGCACGCGCAGGGTCTGGTAGACCAGGCCCAGGGTCAACAGCATGGCCAGAAGGCTCTCCCCCTGGCTGGCCAGGGCGGCTCGTTGCCGACTGGAAGACGATTGCTCCTGCATGAGCAGGCCCACGCGAAAGGCCATCCGGCCGCAGTCGAGCTCGAGCTGGCGGAGGGAAGGGCGGGGCTCGAGGGGGGGGAAGATCACTGCCTCGCGGTCGGCGGGGGGCAGGGCCTCATAAAGCTGCAGAGCGTGACGCGCTTCCTCCAGGGGAGCCTCCTCATCGCTCTGACGGGTCAGAGAACGAACTCGCTCGAGCTGAACCGCAAGGTCCGACAGGGCCTGCTGGCGGCCCAGCTCACGCTCGAGCAGCTGGTCCTGCCAGCGGCCAAAGAAGAGCAGCAGTCCGGCCAGACCGACAAGCAGCACCATGCCCGGACGGCTGGCCGGGCGAGGACTTGGTGACTGCGGTAGCCTGTCGATGTCCATGGCGATGCAACCCCCCGAGGCGGAAAAGCTGGCCAGACCGCCCCGGATTCCAGCATAGAACAATCGACGAATTCGGTCTGTGAGACCGAGCACAACTTGAGGCCCTGCTCAGGCGGGAGCGCAAAAAGAGCGCAGGCGGCCGATTTCGGTCACGAAGCGCCCGCCTTTGACCGGGTCAAGCGGCTCGGCTTGCAGACCGGGGACCCGCTTGACCGCCTCGTAGCGATCGTCGGCGCACTCCTCGGGACGACCGGCCAGGTTCCACACGCGGGCCCGCTCCAGCCAGACCTCGGCATCCTCGGGAAAGCGCTCGAGCAGGCCCGTCAGGTCGGCGCCGGCTGCCATCCAGTCGCCCAGGTGGACATTGGCCCGAGCCCGGTTGAAGAGCGCCGCTGGATGGTCGGGAACCAGCTTGAGAACAGCCTCGGTATCGGCCTGAGCGCGCGAGGCGTGACCCCGGGTGAGATAGCAGCCCGATCGGTTGATCAGCACCGGCACCCAGCCGGGAATCCGATGGAGCAGTTCGGCGTAGTCTTCCATGGCCTCGGGCACCCGGCCCTGGGACTGCAGCATGGCGGCGCGGAAAAAGAGGGCGTCGTTGTTTTGAGGGTTCAGAGTCACGGCTCGGGTAGCCGCCGCCAGAGCCTCCTTGGCCTGGCCGGCCCGGTCGAGCGCCTGGGCCAGCTCCAGGCTGACCTGAGAGACCTCATCCTTGTTGTCGGCCCGCGGATTGGCTTCCAGCAACCGCATGGCCTCCTTGCACAGGGCCACCGCCTCGGGATAACGGCGGCAACCGAGCAGGGCTTGAGCTCCCAGCCGGCAGGCCTCCACCGAGTGAGGCTGAGCGCGGGCCACCCTCTCGACGTCCTCCAGGGCCCGCTCGGCCTTCTTGAGGGCGATCAGCACGCGAGCCCGAGTGAGACGACGAGAAAGGTCATCAGGCTGCATCTCCAGGGCGCGGTCCAGGAAAGGCAGAGCCTCCTGATAGCGCTCCTGGCGCACGAACAGGGCGCTCAGCTCAAAGGCGGCTTCGTTGAGACGAGAATCGAGCCGCAGCGCCTGCTCGAAGTCGGCGATGGCAGCCTCTACCTGGTTCAGCACCCGCCGACAGAGGCCGCGAAAAAAGAAGTGCCCGGCAACCTGGGGCTCGAGCTCGATCACCAGCTCGATGTCGGTATGAGCCAGATCGGTCTTGCCGGCCTCAGCCAGCAGGCGGGCCCGGGCCAGCAGAGCCGGCGCGAACTTCGGGGCCGCCTGAACGGCCTGATTGAGGCGCTCGAGACCCCCCTGAGCATCGCCCTGAGCGATCTTCTGCAGGCCCTCCTCGAGCAGCTTCTTGGCCTTTTCGTTCTTGTTGAAGATCAGCACGAAAATGCTTGTTTTTCCCGCAGGTGGACGAATCCTGCGACAGGGACGGGCGACCCGTCGCTCAAAGTCCACCCACAAAGTTTACAGAGCTGTAACCTGGTTCAATCGGCTCTAACAAACTCTGGCTCGGCATCCGCTACCATAGATGCTAGACCGCCTCCCTTCATTCCGGCCAAGAAACGCAGGGTAGCGGCGAGGAACGTTGCATCCCCACGGACACCGTGGGAGAACTCTGAGGAGGTCTTCCTATGGCCAGCAAGGACCCCTTTGCCCCCGTTCAGCCAGTCTCGGCAACCCGTCCCAGCCCCATCGCCCTCGAATCGGGCTCCCCTCCAGGCTCCCCCCCCGGCCAGACCGATTCCGACCGAGCCGTGTTGTCCGAGGAGGCTTACGGGGAGGAGGACACCAGCCCCCTGGCCGGTGCGCTGGCGGCCAACTACAATGTCCAGGCCATCACCTTCCACCCCACGGTCGAGAAGAACCAGGTCGTGGAGCCCAACCAGCCCCTGGGGAAGATCGAGACCAGCCTCGGCCCGAAGCCCCCGTCTCCGTCCCCCAGCCCCAACTCGGAACGACGCAGCGAGAGCGCCGCCGCGGGTACTCTGGAGGACGGGGGGGCCCTGGAGCAGGGAATCCCCCGCAACGGCAATTTCGTTTCCCTGCCCAACAAAGCCGCGGTGCTCGAGCCGCTTTCGGCAGGCCCGGTGGGCGGCGATCGCTCCCCCCTGATGCAGGTCTTTCAGCAAGGTGCCAGCGAGCCGTCCCGACTCGACCTGCTCGGCTGAGGGATGTTAACTCATGGAGAAGACCTGTTAACGGAGAGTTCACACCGTTAACAACCTGGCAACACCCGCACCACCAGGGCCGGGACGTCCTGGGGTAGGATGGGTTCAAGAGACTGCCCAGGAGGTAGACCATGGCTTTAGGGGTCACCGCCCTCCCCCAACAAGCGATCGTCCCGGGATTCAATCCGGTAGCGCCGATTCAAAACGGCGGGGCCCCCGTTGCCAACCGGACAGATGGCTTTACCGGGTCGGACGCGCTGCGCGACCCCGCCATGAACCCGCTGGCTGCCTCGCAGGGAATGAATTTTGCCCAGAACCTGAGCGGTGGGATGATGGATGGCATCCTGGCCAGCCAGGCAATGCAGGTGGTGCAGGGCATCCAGACCGGCCAGGGCGACCCCAAATCGGCCGCTCAATCGCTGATGGGCGACTACCAGCGAGCCAAGCTGAACAACCTTCCCATCAAGCCTGAGACTGAGGCGCTGGTCAAGCAGGCTCTGGAGATGGCCCAGCAGGCCGGCTTGCTGGCCGATCCCCAGCAACAGCAACAACAGGGCGGCGGTGGACCTCAGGGTGGAGCCCCGCAGGGCGGAGCTCCTCAGGGCGGCGGAGGCAATACCGGCGGCGGAGGAAGTCCATCGGGCGGCTCCAGCCCGTCCGGCGGCAGCCCTTCAGGTGGCTCCAGCCCGTCCGGCGGCAGCCCGTCGGGTGGCTCCAGCCCGTCCGGAGGCAGCCCTTCGGGTGGTTCCAGCCCCACGGGCGGCAACTCGCCGGCGACCTCTCCTCGCCAGGTAAGCTCGGCGCCCGAGACGGCCGAGCCTCAGGCCACCGAACAAGCTCAGCAGCAGCAAGCCGCGGCCCAGCAACAGGCCGCCCCGCAACCGGCGACGACTCCCCAGCCGGCGACGACTCCCCAGCCAGCCAGCACGGCCGGGCCGGTCACCCAGGTGGCCGAGACACCGGTGGGCGAGCGCGTGGCGGACACCCCTCCGGCCACGCCCACCCAGGCCATCGGGCAATTCGGCCAGGACACGCCCAACAACTGCTCGGCCATCGCCATCATCAAGGGGATGCGCGCCCAGTGGGGCCGCGACGCGATGCACGTCGAGCGAGCCGAGAACGGCGGCGTGAACGTCACCATGCGTGACGACTACCAGGTCAGCCTCACCCGCGAGCAGCTCGCCCAGGCGCGCGATGCCAGCCAGTTCCAGGGGAACGGCTGGGGACGCAACAACGCCGTGGTCTACCAGGCGGCAGCGGCGGCCCGCATGGCTCAAGAGAACGGCATCGAGTATCCGGATGCGCTGCGCCAGCTGAACACCAACCAGTTCCCGCAAGACATCGCACGCTACTATGGCGTGCGGACCCAGGAAGTCGACCCTCGCACGCTGCAGAGCCCCGACGGCACCCAGCATAGCACGGCCATCGGCTACGACAACGTGGCCAGCGGCCGGCCCGGCGACACCGGCACCGCCAACCACACCGCCCTGATCGCTCGCGGCCAAAACGGCCAGATGGTCTACGACCACTACGGCCAGGCGCGTCCATACGAAGGCTCCATCACCAATGACCAGGGCGTCAGCGGTCAGGTGGACAAAGCCTTCGTGCTGACTGACGTCAACCCGCGTCCGGGCAGCACCGGACAGCAGTTGGGCGGCTGGGGGAACAATATCGGCCGCACCATCGCCAGCTTCACTTCCAAGAACGCTGGAGAGACGGCTCCGGCTGCCGGACGCGCGACGGACACGTCCAGCCTGGCCGCCAACACCACCCGGCCCACGGGCACCGCCCCGGGCAGCAGCGGCGGCGGCGCGGTCAAGCCAGCCACCGGCTCGGCCTCCCCCGGCTCCACGGCTTCGTCGGGCTCCTCGGGCGCCGGCTCGACTTCCAGCGCCAAGAAGAGCAGCAGCTCGACGACCACCAAGAGCACGCCCAGCAAGCCCAGGACGAGCACCACCTCCAGCACCAAGAAGGCCTGAGCGCCTCGTCAGGCTGCTCGATCATTTCCGAGTCCGATTCCTGATCGTTGGCGGCAAAGAAAGCTAGAGATACTTGCGCAACATCCAGCGCCAGGCGGGCCAGTCGTGCAGCACGTGGCCGTCTAGAATATCCAGGAAGTGCTCCACTCCAAGCTTGGAGAGGGTCTCCGAGAGACGCAGCGTGGGACCGAGACAGAAATCCCAGTCCGAGCTGGCCAGGATGATGTCCAGCCGGTTTCGATAAAGGTCGAGATACCACGGGTCCTTCAGGTTGGGCAGGTAGTCGGTGGGGCAATGGTAGTAACCGTCGAGTCCCTCGTAATCGTCGAGGTACTTGCGAATGCAATAGTCGCCCCCCATGGCGATGACCCGGTTGACCAGGTCGGGGTGGCGCAGGCTGAAGTTCATGGCGTGGTAGGCGCCGAAGCTCGCTCCGGTGGCGATCAGGTAGTCGACCTGGTTGTGCTCGCGCAAGAAGGGCAGGTACTCTTCCACCAGGTAGCGGTCGAACTCTGCGTGGCGGGCGATGCGCTCCTCGGGGTCAGCCTCGTGGTTGTAGAGGGCCTCGCGATCCACCGAGTCCAGGCAGAACATCTGCACCCAGCCGTTCTCGAGATGCTCGCGCACCACCTCGACCATCCCGAAGTCCTCCCACTGCCAGGGCCGGCCGTTGGAGGTGGGAAAAACCAGTACCGGAGCGCCCCCCTGACCCAGGATGATGGTCTCCATGTCGCGGCCCAGGATTTTGCTTGGCAGCTTGCGATAGCGGCGCTCCATATGCTCTTTCGTCCATTGAGAATGCCCCCCGAACGAGTTCTAAAGTGCGAGGCCCCGCACTTTAAGGCGCCGGGCTTTGAACACTTCGGGAATTAGCGCGGCGCCGTTCAACAGATTGTCTACAGTTCGTCAGCTTGTGCGAATGCGGCAAGACTAGCGTCCCCGAAGCTGGATGTTCCCGGTCGCCACCGGAGCGGCCTCGTCCAGCGACCAGCCCATCTTCCGCATGGTCTCGAGAATGGTCATCATGTTGGGCGCGTAGTAAGTCCAGCGGCTCAGCACCAGGTCGGCGGTCTCCTCGTCGTCCACCGAGAGCAAGGTCAGCTCGACCAGAGTCTGGCGGGCTGAGAGCTGGCGGGAAGGGCGCATCTCGCTGGAAAGCTCCACCACGCACTGGCGCACGGCCTGCATCCGCTCGCGGCTCAGCTCGATTCGGCGCAGGTAATCGACCGCATCGCCCGGCTCTTCGCAAATCAGAAAGCGAGCCATCTCGGTGAGGGCCCGGCAGCGGTTGTCCGAGCGCTTGAGAAGTGCGAGCAGCTCATCGGCCGCCTCGCGCTCGCCCATGATCAGCTGGGCCCGCAACAGGGCCAGGACGATCTCCTCGCGAGAAATTGGATCGCTGGCGGCCACGGCCTGCATGGCTCGCTCGAGCAGGGCGCGGGCACGCTGGCCCAGGCGCACGATCTGTTGCAGGGCCGGAGCCACGGCCAGCTCCACCGGAGCCAGCTGATCGAGGCAGTCGAAGGCCTGGTCGATCTGGAAGCGCTCGCCAGTCTCGTTGCCAATGCTGTGCAGGGCCCGGGCGGCGGCCAGGTGGCCTTCCGCCTTGTGACCCGGCCGGGACTCGCGCTGCAAGGTTTCCAGGCTCTCCTGCAGCACCTTCTCGGCCCGGGGCAGATCGCCCGTCTCCACGCAGTGCGTTGCCAGCTCGGCCAGGGTGACCGCCTGGGCCGCCCCCGGGCCTACCGCCCGGGCTGCTCCCAGCGCCTGCTCGAACAACTTGCGGGCCCAGTCCACCTCTCCCAGGCGGTACATGCCGCGGGAGACGGCGATCAGCGCGGTGGCCCGGGTGGCCGGCTCGACCGTCTGGGTAGCGGTCTGGGCAGCCACGTGCATCATGCTGGTGGAATATTCGTGACCGCTGGAGACCAGCCCCACGGCCAGACTGACGCGGGTGTTCTGGTCTTGACGCTCGGCGGGTGGCTCGCACGATGCCTGCAGCGAGTTGAAGGCCAGATCGCGAGCCCGATTCTGGTCGCCCGTCTCGGCCACGCAGCCGGCCACGAACGAGAGCGCCCGGGCCTTCAGGTCGCGATCCTCCACCAGGAATGCCAGCCGGGCGCTTTCGGAGAAGCGCAGGTTCGAGTTCCGAAAATCGCGCAGCCGGTGCAGGCAGGTGCCCAGCACCGCGTGGGCCCTCGAGCGCAGGTGGTAGTCCTCCAGCGTCTCGGCCACGGCCGCGAAGCGCTCCACCAGCTCCAGGCTGTAGGGTCGGCGGCCGGCCTCGGCCAGGCTCTGGATGATCCGCACCAGGGCTTTGCAGCGCTCCTCGGGAGAGACCAGCTGGACGGCCACCTGGCTCAGCTGCAGATACGCCTCCCGGGGCCAGCTCGCCCCCTGGTGGGCCTCCCGTGCCAGGGCGGCGGCCACGGCCCCCAGGGCGATGCCTTTGCGAGTTTCCCAGCGCAGCCCACCAAGGATCTCCAGGGCCCGGGGGAACTGCTTGTCGTCGAAGCCCGCCCCCAGCAGCTCCTCCAGAGGAGCCAGATCGCGCCCCACCAGCCGGGGCGGCACCCCGTTGGCGCCCACCCGCGACTTCTCGTGGGTCAGGCTGCGCCGTGCCGACTCGCGGTCCTCGGCGTCCTCCACCCGGCTCGACCAGTCCCAACCCTGCGCCAGAGCCGCCAGGCGCAGCTCGTCGCTCAAGCGCTGATTCTGGCCCAGTTTGAGGGCATAGGAAACAGCCTTGAGAGGCTCCTCCTCGCGATCGAGCAACAAGAAGGCCTGGGCGCGATCATGCCCGGCCAGGTCGGCCACGATGCTGAGCAACAAAGGGAGATCGTCTTCATAGAGGCGAGGGCGAGGCACAGCCAGGGCCTCTTGCAAGAAGCGCTCGACCAGCTCGGGCTTGGACTCGTTCCACGACTGCCAGGCCAGCAGCAAGAAGCCCAGCAGGCGAAGGCGCTCGTCCGCCAACAGTCCGGCCCGCTCGTGAGCCAGCTCCAACTCTCCCAGGTCGGCCATCTCGTGCAGGCCGGGAGCGGCTTCCTCGCTGATCAGGCGGGGGATGCTGAGCCCGTAGTGGATGATGCGGGGCAGGTCCACCTCTTCCAGGGCGGCTCGCAGGCAGCGGTGCAGATCGTCGAGCACGGCCCGCAGCGAGCGGGTGTTCTTCAGCTTGGCGCGCAGATAGGGCCCCTCGCCCAACCAGTGCAGCACCGAGAAATCGACCCGGCGGGCGGTGCGAGCGAGCCGGTCGCAGTGATGGCCAAGAAAGCGCCAGCCATAGGGATCGGTCATCTCCTCCCAGGACGGGAAGGCTTCCCGGAAGTAGGCCACGACGCCCCGGTGGATGCTCACCAGGTCGCGCTGGAAAAGACGCGCCAGCAGGTGGCTCATAGCGGGATGGAACAGCCGGATGCGTCCCTCCTCCTCGCACAGCAAGGGATGGAGAGCCTTGAGCAGCATGTTCACCCGCGAAGCCGAGAGGGCCAGAAAATCGGCCAGGCTGAAGGCCGGCAGCGGTTCGCCCGCCTCGCACAGACAACAGGCCACCCGGGCCATCTCCTCCTGGGTCACCCCATCGGGCGCCAGCGAGACGATCTCGTCCCACAGGCCGGCCATGGCGCGGTCGAGAGCGGGCAGGTCGAAAGACTTGCTGTGCAGGTCTTGATGGTCGAGCAGCCGTTCGGAGAAGGCGTCGGCCACCAGCCGGGCCACCAGAAAATTGCCCCCGGACAGCCGGCTCAGGCGGGGCAGCGCCGTCTGGCTGCGCCCCATGTCGCGCAAACGCTCCGAAAGGTAGCTCTCGACGTCTCGCAGGTTCTCAGGGTCCTCTTGCTTGAGCCGGAAAAACCGGGCCCCCGAGCGCTCCAGCCCGGCCATGTCGTGAGTGGGCCGGGTAGCGATGAGCAGCCGTACGCCGGCGATGGGCCGATCGAGCCCTGCCAGCCCGGAGCCATCGAGCAGATCCTGGGCCCGGTCGAGCGAGTCGACCACCACCAGGCGAGTGGCCCGCCCATCCAGGGGCAGGTGCTCGTGAGCCCAGCGGGAGGCCTCGAAGGCCGGCACGGGAAGCTTCTTTCCCTCCAGGTCAGTCTGGCCCAGCAGGGCCGACCAGAACCCCTCCTGACGGTGCGTGCCCAGCGGGCGGCGCACATCCACCAGAATGCTGTGGGCGTGACGAGCGGTCAGCTCGCGCAGGAACTCGCTCTTGCCCACCCCGGGCGGGCCCACCAGCACCGCCGCCCAACTGCCGTCTTCGGCCATCCAGCGCTCGAGGCGCTCGAAGAGCCAGTTGCGAGCCACCTGGGAGCCGGCGATTTTTTTGCTACGAGCGGTCTTTTTGGCCATGGGAGGCGGCTTTCGGGGAGGGCGCGAGGGGTTCCTTTTGGCGTCGTGACTGCAATGGCGCCACAAGGACGGGCTCGACCTCTCCACCGAGACAGAGGAAGGATTTTTTGCCCAGACCGAAAACAAATTACCTCGAAGACGTCTTTGGCTTTATTTTTTTAACCAAGACCGCCTCAGAGCAATCCTTACGGAGGATCTTGACCTTGTTCTCACTCTGGCTTGCCCAGGAAACCCCGGCCATGCAGCCCGGGGATGTCGCCTGGATGCTGATAGCCACCGGCCTGGTGGTGCTGATGACTCCCGCACTGGGATTCTTCTATGGCGGACTGGTCCGCTCCAAGAACTCGCTCAACACCATGATGATGAGCTACGTCTCCTTCGGAGCCGTGGGCGTGCTCTGGTTCTTGCTGGGCTACAGCCTGGCTTTCGGAAGCGGCAACAGCTGGCTCGGTGGCCTGGACTTGAGCCTGCTGCAGAACGTGGGCCTGGAAGCCAAGGGAGCCATCCCGCACCTGCTCTTCGCGGCTTACCAGGCCACCTTCGTCATCATCACCGCCGCCCTGATCTCAGGAGCGGTGGTGGAGCGGATGCGTTTTGGCCCCTATCTCGCCTTCATCGCCCTGTGGAGCCTGGTGGTCTACGGCCCGCTGGCCCACTGGGTCTGGGGCGGGGGCTGGCTGGGAACGATGGGCGCTCTGGACTTCGCCGGCGGCACGGTGGTGCACATCAATGCCGGCCTGGCAGCGGTGGTGGCCGCCCTCACCCTGGGCCCGCGCAAGGAATACGGCAGACAGGCCCTGCTGCCTCATAACGTGCCCATGGTCTTGCTGGGCGCGGCCCTGCTCTGGTTCGGGTGGTTCGGATTCAACGGCGGCAGCGCCCTGGCGGCCAATTCCACCGCCGTACTGGCTTTTGTCAACACGCTGCTGGCTCCGTGCTCGGCCATGCTGGTCTGGGTGCTGCTCGACCTCTTCCGCACCAAACGCGCCACCGCGGTGGGCGCAGCCACGGCCATCGTGGTGGGCCTGGTGGGCATCACCCCGGCAGCCGGCTTCATCAGCCCGCTGAACGCCCTTCTATTGGGGGCCCTGGTCGTCTTCCCCAGCTACTACGGCATCCTCTGGCGCAGCCGCACCCGCCTGGACGACTCGCTGGACGTCTTTGCCGGCCACGGGCTCGGAGGCGTCACCGGAGCCCTGCTGACCGGCATCTTCTGTCAGAAAGCCTGGGGCTCGCCAGCCGACGGCCTGCTCTTCGGCAACCCCGGGCAACTGGGCATCCAGCTGCTGGCGGTGGTGGCCGCCCTGGTCTGGAGCGCCGTGGGCACCTTCGCCCTGCTCAAGCTGATCGCCCTGATCACCCCGCTGCGGGCCGACCAGCGCATGGAGGGCCACGGCCTGGACGTCACCCAGCATGGCGAGGAAGCCTACAGCTCGGGTGAGGGCGCCATCCTGGTGCTCACGCGCGGGAGCGCCGCATGAAGTTGATCGTGGCCGTCATCCGTCCCGAAAAGCTCAACGACGTGCTCGAGGCCCTCTTCAAGGCCGACGTGTGCGGACTGACCGTCTCGCGCGTGCACGGTCACGGGGGTGAGACCGAGCGGGTGGAGACCTACCGTGGCACCACCGTCAAGATGGAGCTGACCGAGAAGATTCGCCTGGAGATCGGGGTCAGCGAATCCTACGTCGAGCCCACCGTGCAGGCTATCCTGGAGTCGGCCCGCACAGGCGAAGTGGGCGACGGCAAGGTCTTCGTCATGCCCATCGAGCGGGTCTATCGCATCCGAACCGGCGAGCGCAACGAGGCGGCGGTGACCCCCGAGGGGGTGCCCAACACGGCCACCTCGCAGGCGGTGATGATGGTCAGCACGAACGACCCCTGAGGTTGTTCTTCAAGCGGCGCCAGCGTCCGGTGGTCGAAACCCCTTCCCCGCAAGGCAGCGGCGAGCCCAATCGCCATGGACTGCCCCGCCTCCCCATCGGCCAGACGGCCACCACGAAGTGGCCCGTGCTGCACTACGGAAAAGTGCCCACCATCGAGCGCTGGGAGCTGGTGGTGGACGGCCTGGTGCAAAGGCCGCTGCACCTCTCGTGGGACGAGTTCCTGCAGCTCGAGCAGGTAGAGGACCGCTCCGACTTTCACTGCGTCACCGGCTGGTCGCGCTTTGACTTGAGCTGGCAGGGGGTGCGTCTGGCCCATCTGGCCGAGCAAGCAGGGCTGTTGCCCGCCGCGGTCGCCGTCATGTGCCACGGCCTGGATGGCTACGAGACCAACCTGCCCCTCTCCATGGCTTTGCAGAGCGACGTGCTGCTCGTGCACACGGCCGAAGGGCAGCCGCTGACCGACGAGCACGGGGGTCCGGTGCGGGTCATCACCCCCCGCCTCTACGCCTGGAAGGGGGCCAAATGGTTGTGCCGGTTGGAGTTCCTGGCCCATGATCGACCCGGCTTCTGGGAGCGTAACGGTTACTCCAACACCGCCGACCCGTGGCGCGACGACCGCTATTCGTCGTGAACCGTCGCTCTGGTGACGAGGTTGGGCTGGAGTCCGGCGGGAACGCCTGATGTTTGCCCTCTCCAAATGGTATCTCGACTGCGTCAGCTCCGAGGGGGAGGCCTTCATCGGCTACAGCGCCGAGCTCTCCTGGGGAGAGCGCCGCCTCTCCTACGTGGGCCGGGTGAACGGCCCCAGCTCGTTGACCCGCGAGAGCCCTCCCCGCCTGACCGATCAGGCTGTGGAATGGGAGTCGGAGACACTGGGAGTGCGGGGAGCCTGGACGGGCTCGGATCCACTGCCGGAGGTCTCCCTCTTCGAGGGAGCCGTACTGTGGCAGGTGCTGCGTCCCTGCGCCCGGGTGGTGCTGCAAGGTGAGATGGAGGGCTGGGGCTACGCCGAGAAAGTGCGGCTCGGGCGCATCCCCTGGAAGCTGGATATCGGCCAGTTGCGCTGGGGGCGCTTCACCTCCCCTTCGAGCTGGCTGGTGTGGGTGGGCTGGTCCGGGGGACTGCTCGTCTACCGCGATGGAGCCGCCCAGACCGAGGCTCGACTGGAGCCGGACGGCCTGAGCTGGCCCGGGGGAAGGTTGACCGTGGAGCGCGGCACGGTGCTGCGCCAGGGACCGTTGGCCCGCACCGTGCCGGTGCTCAGCTCGCTGGTGCCGGCTGCACTGCGCGAACAGAAGTGGATCTCTCGGGGCTGGCTCGACGGCCAGCCGGGCTGGGTGATTCACGAGGTGGTGCACTTCCCGCGCAGGAGGAAGGCGCGCGTGGCACAGAAGTCAGGCTCATGAAGAGCAAGGTGCTGTTGTGCTGCTGGCTGGCTCTGATGGCGCTCTCGTGGGCCGAGACGCTCTATCAAAACCCGCGTTACGGCTTCGAGCTCGAGGTTCCGAAGGGCTTTCGGGCCCAGGAAGCGCCCGCCAACGAGGATGGCCGCACCTTCTCCGACGGCACCTCGGAGCTTCTGGCCTGGGGCAGCAACAACGTTCTCTCGCAGACTTTCGAGCAGGCTTACCGCGAGGCCGTCGCGGCCGCCCGCGAGGAGGGTCCCATCGGCTACCAGGCCAGCGGGAAGAGCTGGTTCGTGGTGAGCTGGGTGAGCGGCCAGAGCATCATCTACCAGAAGACGTTTCATGGCGCAGGCTGCAGCCAGAGTTTTCGTCTGAGCTATCCGCTGGCCCGAAAGTCCGAGCTCGACCCCGTCGTGAAGCGGCTGGAAGCCAGCTTCAAGCCGGGGGATCTGAGTCGGGCCCACTGAAGTCGGGCGGTTAAAGAGGCTCGTGAGCGGGTCTCGAAGGCTCGCCGCGCTGGCCTACGCGGTCCTCTTCGTCGTGGTGCTGCCGGTTGTGCTGGTGCTCTGGGCCGAGGCCCTGGAGCGGAAGCTCTCTCTGCCCCCCCTGGGCGACCGGACCACCGGCTGGCTGCTGGCCACCCTGGGCGCGGCCCTGTTGGGGTCGGGCTGGTGGGCCCTGATGCGCTACGGACAGGGGCTGCCCATGAACATCGCTCCCCCGCGCCGACTGGTCACCACCGGGGTCTATGCCCTCCTCCCCCACCCGATCTACACCGGCTTCACGTTGCTTCTGGCCGGCTTTTTCATGGTGCGCGACCTGCGCGCCGGCCTGTGGCTGGTCACTCCCTGCCTGGCCCTGGGCTGCACCTCCCTGGTGCTTGGCTACGAGCAGCACGCCCAGCGTCGACGCTTTCCCGATGCGCGCTGGACTCCCTGGCTGGGATTGCCGGCCGACACGCTCGAGCCTCCCCGACCGGGCGATCGCTTCGCAGCCTTCCTGCTGACCTGGGTGAACCCCGCTCCCCTGCCGGGCGCGGCCCTGGTGCTGGGCCTCTTGCTCGCTCCCACCCGGAGCGCCCTGCGCCGGTTCGTGCTGCGGGGCTGGGTTCTGGTCGTGCTGGCTCTGCTGGGTGCTCCCGGTTCGCTGGCGGTGGGGCTGGCCATGCTGGCCACCGGCTTTCTTCCCCTGGCCCTGCTCTCCCCCGCCATCCTCCCGAGCTACCTGGTGGCCCGCTTCAGCGGCCTGATCTGGCAAGCCGCCCTGGCAGGCGCCGAACGACTGGCCAACTCGTTCAACTCCTTTCGAATCGGCCCGGCCCGGGTACTGAGCCACGCCCTCTGGTCGCTCAGCGCCGGCCTGGTGGGCAGCCTGCTGGCCAGCTGGCTGGGGGCTGCCTGGCCTTATCAAGCTCTGGTCCTGATCGCCGGCCTCCTGGGCGCCATGGTGTGGGGCCAGCTCTCGCGCGGTCAGAGCAATCTCTCGCGCCCCTTCGGCTTCTTCGGAGGCCTGGCGGGCGGCCTGCTGGGGCTCAGTCTGGCTTGCTCTCTCGGGGCCGACCCCTGGCGACTGGCCGGCGCGCTGGCCGTGGCGCTGCCTTTCCTTCAGGCGTTGGGACGCCTGCGCTGCCTGGTACAGGGGTGCTGCCACGGACGACCGGGACCGGGACTGGTCGTGCGCCACCCTCGCTCTCGGGTCTGCTACCTGGCCGGACTGGGCGGCCAGTCCATCTATCCAACCCAGCTCTACTCCATCGCCAGCAACCTGGTGCTGGGACCGCTCTTGCTGCGGGGCTTCCTGCTGGGCTGGCCCCTCTCGGTGTTGACCGGAGGCTACCTGATCTTGAGCGGCATGGCCCGGTTCGTGGAGGAGAGCTATCGCGGCGAGCCCCAGACCCTGCGCTGGGCGGGGCTGGCCCTCAACCAGTGGTTCGCGGTGCTGGCCCTGGGGCTGGGCATCCTCTGCTCGAGCCAGGCCTCCCCGCTGGCCGGCCCGAGCGTCGACTTGACGGCTGGCGCCCTGGCGCAGGCGGTCGGGCTCGGCATAATGGGTGCCCTGGCTCTGAGCGTGGACTTTCCCGACTCCGACCGGCCTCTATCCCGGCTGGCGCCACCTGATTGATGACTCGGTGGCGCCGAAAACGGGCGGCCGCTCTAGAGCCGCTCGTGATACGTGCACGCTCAGTTCATGGACCCCGAGTGGTTTCCCGCATCTCCCCGCGCAGCACTTCCCCCACCCGCTCGAAGCGAGGCTGGCTGGCCG
>BTUM01000035.1:0-76018 GCA_045863235.1 Candidatus Xenobia bacterium
AGATCAGCGGTCCGGCCAGCCAGCCTCGCTTCGAGCGGGTGGGGGAAGTGCTGCGCGGGGAAATGCGGGAAACCACTCGGGCTCCATGAGCGCTCCCGCGGGCGAGGCCCGCTCAGCTCGGCCGGCGTGCTCGGAGGCCGGACCTCTCAGCGCAGCCGGAAGCCGGGGGTAGGGGCCCCCGAGAGCCTCACTCCTGGCGGCCCCACCCTGGCCTTGGAGTGCAGCCGGAACCCCCCTTGACACGGTTTCCGGCTGCGCGACGCCCAACATAGTTCGGCCACCTACAACATCTTGCGGTGGCGGAGGGGACGCTCTCGGGGGCTCCTACCGCTCCTCCGCCTAGATGGCGCAAGCAACGTCCCTCAGCGTCTCGTAGCGCTCCCCCTCCCCGACAGCTTTCAACAGAATGCGGACGCTTTCGAGGTCGAAGTCGCGAGGAAGGCACCGAAGGAGACCGGCAATCTGGGTCACGATCAGCGGCTCGGGGCTGAGGAGCAACTGTGCCAGAACGTAAGGGGGGCGGACCAGGGGCACGGAGCTCATGAGCGCGGGACTCGAGACTTCCTCGCGGCTTCTCAGCATGCTTGGTCCAAATTCGTGGGCCACCTTATCCTGGCTCAAAGAGGCCACTGCGTGAGGGGGGTTGTGGTCGCTGACGATCTCGAGCTTCCTCGGCCATGGTCTGGCCCATTTCTTCCAGCGCTCGACAGGCAGCCTGGCCAGCATCCAGAGGCAGCGAGCCGTATCTCCGGCAAAGGCATAGCTCGTCAGAGTCTTGCGCCCCTCTTCGATCTGACCGAGAAAGCGGTCGGCGTCATGCATCGAAAACCTCGGGATACCTCTCGACCTGAGCGTTCAACAAGGCGAGGCCCTGCTCGTCCAAATATTCGCGCACGGGGGCGATCTGCACTTTCTGACCTGCAGAGCTCAACGATGCGCAGAGGTTGTCCAGGTCCACAAGATCCTTGGCCTGGTTTCCCTTTCGCGTGAGCTTCGTTCCGAAAAGGTCCTCCAAACTTGCGACTTTCAAGAACAGCCAGCGATTCTGTCGGCGCAACTGCACTCTGGTAGCGCGCTCAATGATCGCATCGTAAAACTCCGCGAAGCCTGTGACGTCTTGGGGCTCGAGCGTCAGGTTTAAGGAGATGTTTCGGAGCCTGGCTGCGCGAGGCGACAGGACCTCTGCTGGGGGGCGAGCCGTCGCAGCGAGCCGGTTCCAAGCCGAAAGGGCCTCCTCGGGTTTGGCCCGCGCCGAGAGGTCCACATCCCGTGTTGACCGGAGCATGTATTCCAACTCGGAGACGTCTGTGATGGACAACTCCCCTGAGCTGGTGTACAAGACAGCCATCCAGACCTGTACGGCCGACCCACCTACCACCACGCAGTCGATTCCAGCCCTCTCCAAGCCCTCGACTGCGTCACAGAGCGCCTCCCAATAAGCTGGATCGAGCAGATTGAATTTTCCTCCAGGCATCCCTGGAATCATAGCCTATCATCACCGACTCTGTCACCACAGACCATGCCCCCGATTTCAAGGCAACAACACCGCCAGCAGAACCCCCTGGCGCAGCCGAACCCGGGCCAGCGGGTCGCGCACTACGTTGGACAGCCCGCGGCTGTGGTGGCGCAGCAGCGACTCCTCGACCAGGGGATAGCGGAAGCCCTCCAGCGTGATGCCGGTGGTCTCGCCCTCGAGTGACAGAAACGAGGCCGTCCAGCCTTCTCGGGCCGCGATCTCGACCTCATCGTGCACCAGGAACACTTCCCCCACCGAGCTGAGCAGGCGGGCCCGCAGCCTCAGCCGGTGGGCATACTCGAGGGCCGCGATCAGGTTGAACAGCAGGTGATCGAGCCGCCCCTCCAGGGCGGCCAGCAAGACCACCTCACGGGCCCCCCAGGAAGCCGCCAGATCAAGGGCCAGCTCCAGGTCGCTCTGGTCTTTCTCGGGCGGATAGCGGTGCACAGGGATGCCGGAATCTTCGAGCCGGGCCACTTCTTCGGGGGTCAGCGAGTCGAAGTCGCCCACCACAGCGTCGGGACGCACCCCCAGCTCGCACGCCAGGCGATAGCCGGCGTCGGCGCACAGAATGCGCTGGGCGGCTTGGAGCTGGGCCCTGCAGTACTCGGGGTCGCGCTCCACTCCGGCGGCCAGAATGGCAACTTTCACGATTGAAACTCCTTTGGCAGGCACGACCGGTCAGGCGTCAAAACGCCACCATCGTGCTGCATCTCTTCTGCTACGGCTCGCTCAAGCCTGGCGAGCGCAACTATCCACTCATCGAGCGCTGGGTGCGGCGGGCTCGGACGGCTCACGTCTCAGGCCAGCTCTACCTGCGCGAGACCGGCTACCCGACCATGGCGGCGGGCCAACCCCTGACTCTGGGCACCTCCGACCATCAGGCCGACCTGATGCGGGCCGGCCCTTCGCCCTCCGAGACCGTGTCGGGGCCGCCTGTGCCGGGCTTGATCCTGAGCCTTTCCGAGGGGGTGCGCCTGCTGCACTTGCTCGACGACTTCGAGGACTACTGCCCGGTGGGGCCGCGGGCCAGCGAGTACGAGCGCTGGCTGGTGCCGGCCCGCGACGAGGAGGGCCAGTTCTGGCGCGTCTGGACCTACACGGCCGCGGCCGGTCAGGACCTGTCGGCCTGGCCCCCCATCCCCGCCTGGGGTACATGACAAGACAGAGGTCGCGCGGAGCGCCTCTGTCTTGAACGACGACCAGCAGGCGTCAGCCGGGGCTCAGGCCTTGCCGGCCACCTTGCCCTTGTAAGAGCGCAGGCAACGCGTGCAGATGCGGGCCGTCACCTTTTGGCCGCCGATCATCAAAATGGACTTCTGCAGGTTGGGCAGCCAACGGCGCCGCGTCTTGCGGTTCGAGTGGCTGACCATGTTCCCATAGCTGGGACCTTTCCCGCACAACTGGCAAGCTCTGGCCATTTTTCCGAGTTCTCCTTACCGGGGGTTTACGAAACGATGAGTATCCTACCATGAACCGTTCAAGCTATGCAACCGGGGCCGGGGGAGCAGGCTGCAGGGGGAAGACGCCCACCCGGAACTTGCCGTCCACCATCCCGTTCTCGTCGATGGTGTGGCCCTGCTCCTGCAAGAGCTTGATATAGTCGCCCACGAACTGCTCCGGGGGCAGGTCGGTCTGCACCTGCATGGGCGGTACTTCGGGATTGGGCTGGCCGTTCTCGTCGAACAGCCCCACTCCCCAGCTCTGGGGCCCCATCTGGACCGGCATGACGGCAACCTTGTACTTGCCGTCGACCAGCCCGTTCTCCACCGTGTGCTTGCCCTGGCTGATCAGCATTTCCACGAACTGGCGGGCCACCTCCTGGGGAGGCATGTTGCTCTGCACCTGCACCGGCTGAACGCCCGGGGCCGGCTGACCGTTCTCGTCCACCAGCGCCAGTCCCCACACGTTCATGGGGCCAAGAATGTTGGGATTGAGCTGCAGAGCCCGATCGAGGTTCTTCTGGGACTCTTCCTTGAAGCCCAGCCGGTCTTGCAGGCGACCCATCATGAAGAAGGCCTCGGCCCGCTCGGGCTCGATCTCGAGCCAGGCGCGAATAGCGTCCAGGGCGCCCGAGAAATCCTCGGTGACCTCCAGGGCCACCGCCTTGTTGTAGAAGATGATGGGGTTCTTGGGCTCGATGGCCACGGCCCGATCGTAGCACTTGAGAGCTTCCTCGATGCGATCGAGGTTGGCCAGCACCAGGCCGCGGTTGCTCCAGGCCTCCCAGTCGTCTTCCTTGAGCTCGAGGGCTTTGTCGAAGGCTTCCAGGGCCCGGGGAAAATCGCGTCCCTCCAGGCAGGCCTGACCCAGTCGGGTCCAGTTGCGCGACTCGCCCGGCGAGAGCTCAGCGGCTTTCTCATAGGCCTTGCAGGCCTCTTCGAGGTGGCCCAGGCGGGCCAGCAGGTCCCCCCGGTTGAAGACCGCGCGCAGGTGGTCGGGCTCCAGGTGCACCACCCGATCAAAGGCCGTCAGCGCCTCCTCGAAGTTGCCCAGGCGCAGATGGGTGGCGCCTTTCTCAAACCACAGGTCGGCGTCGTCCTCATCGGCCTCCAGACCCTTCTCGAGCGCCTCCAGGGCGGGCTCGAACTGGTCCTGGTCCAGGAGCAGCTCGGCCTTGACCAGCCAGGCCTCGGAGTCGTCCTTGACCAGCTCGAGGGCCCTGTCGATCGACTTGAGAGCCTCCTCGGGCTGGCCCAGCTCGCTCTCGGCCTGGGCTCGGGCGCGCCAGGCGGGGGCCGAATCGGGGTGCTCGGCGGTGAGCGCCACCAGCTTCTCGAGGCCTTCCGACTCGCCGGCCTCGCTCTGCTCCAGAGCTTCCTGGATGCGGGTTTCTAAATCAGCGCTCACGCACGAACCTCCGGGGGAAAAGTGAAGCGCACAGCTCCTATCAGGAAATGGGCGCGAATCCAACTGCGCTCCGTGATCCATCAAGGCGCGCAAGGTGGCCGTGCTGATTCGCGAGCGCCCCGGCTACTCCTTCGCCTCTCCCAGCCGCTGCATCAGCTCGGCCGTCCATTCCACGCCCGAAACCAGCGAATCCACCGTGACCACCTCGTCCGGGCCGTGGGCGCCGTGCTCGGTGAACACCACCGGCACGAAGGTCAGGGTCTCGCTCTTGGGGTTCACCTCCTGCAGAAAGCGCGTATCGTTGGAGGAGGTGGTGTTGCCGAACAGGATCGGCCGATCCGGCCCGTAGACCTCGCGGCAGGCTCCCTCGGCGGCCTCGAAGAGGGGGCTCTTGGAGCTGAGCCGGCGCACGCTGGCATCGCTCTCCTCGGGAGCGTAAAGCGGAGTGAGCTTGAACTCGGGACCCACCACCTCCTGGATGTCGGAGAGCACCTCCTGGCGGTCGTCGTCCACGATCACGCGAAGGTCCAGCGTCACCTTGCTGGTCACCGGCCCGGAGGCGCCCTGACCCTGGTTGCGGCTCTTGGAGGTGTAGAAGTCGGCCACCTGGAGCGGCTTGCCCTTCAAGGCCTTGCGCACCCGCTCGAGGGCCCGGCAGGTCATGTCCACCGCATCCTGCTCGCGGTCGGCGGTGGAGCCGTGGTTGCCGCCGTGGTAGTTCTCCTGGGGCAGGCGCAGCTCGATCCGGCCCGTGGGCAGGTCGTCGACCACGAAGTCCTCGCCGGCCGCCCGGCGCATCTTGCGCAGGGCCTTCTCACGCTCGGCCCCGGAGAGATCGAGCTCGAGCACCACCGTGGCCGAGGAGGGCTTGACGTTGGGGTCGGCTGTCTTGCCGGCGGGGTTGTGGCTCAGGTAGAAGTCGGTCTTGCACAGGTCGCTGCGGTTGGCCGCCGCCAGCGACGGGCCCATGCGGCGCTGCACGAACTTCCAGTCCCAGAAGTTGCGGATCATCCAGCCTTTGAAGCCCCCCACGGCGTTGCCCATGCGGCGGAAGCTCTCGTCGGACTCGTCGGGATCGCCCAGGTTGGTCCACTCCCCCGCATCGAGGTGCTCGTCGAGGCGCTTGAGGGCCTCCACGGTCTTGCCCACGGCCTGGTGAGCCGGCAGCGGCTCTTTCAGCTCGAGCTGCATCGGCAGGCAATACTTCTGGGCCATGGCAAGATACGGCAGGTCTTCTTTCGTTTCGATGCCGTTGAGCATCTCCGGGGCCAGGATGCCGCTGCCCTCCACCAGCCAGTACTGCACGTCGCGCAGCTTGTCGGGGTGATTGGTGGCCATGAAGTGGGCCCCGTCCTTGCCGCCTGTCTCCTCGTCAGGGAAGACGAACAGCTTCATGGAGCGGCTCAAGACCTGGCCCGACTCCTTGAGGCCCTTCATGGCCACCAGGATCTGGGCGGCCGGACCCTTGGTGTCCAGGCTTCCCCGGCCGTGCAGCACCTGGCGGCCTCGCTCGTCGACGATGAGGTCGCCGCTGAAGGGCTGGCCGAGCTTCCACTCGCCCTCCACTCCCACCACGTCTCCGTGGTGCACGAAGCCCACCGAGCCAAGCGTTGGATCCTTGCCCGGCAGCGTGACGATCAGCATGGGCTTGCCGTTGACGGTCTCGAAGCGGTCCACCTCCAGTCCTGCCTGGCGGGCGTAGTCGACCATCAGGTCCACCACCTGGTTCTGGCCGGCCACCAGGTTGGTGGGTCCCGAGTCGACGCGCACCAGGCTCTGGGTGAGGGGGATCACCTCTTGCATGGTGGCCTCGAAGCGGTCGCCGGGCACAGCGGCGGCCAGCGGCATCGCCGGGGACAGCACGGGCATGGCAGCGGTCAGGGGAGCGATCCTCATGGCCGGCATGCTAGCTTCTGAAGGTCGGGAGAAGGATGCCAGAATGTTACCTGTTGAACCCGTCCTCAAATGCTTGGATCGGCCCGCCGCATCGTCGTCCTCACCGGAGCTGGCATCTCGGTGGCCTCCGGCCTTCGCCCCTACCGGGGTCCGGGCGGGGTGTGGACCGACAACCCCGAGGCCGAGCGCGAGTCGGCGGCGCCCGACCTGCCTCAGCATCCCGAGCGCATCTGGAAGCTGTTCGGACCGATGCGCCAGGCGGTGGTGCAGGCCCGGCCCAACGCCGCCCACCTGGCTCTGGCCCGGCTCGAGGAGCGCTGCGAGGTGACGCTGGTGACCCAGAACGTGGACGGACTGCACCTGGCGGCCGGCAGCCGGAACGTGCTCGAGCTGCACGGCAGCCTGCTGCGCAGCCGGTGCTCGGCCTGCGAGCTGCCCGCCTTCGAGGACCCCCACGGGGAGATGCGCCCCTGTCCGGGCTGCGGGGCCCTGCTGCGCCCGGACATCGTGCTCTTCGGGGAGGAGCTTCCTTACCGGGTGTCGCGGGCGGCCTTCCGGGCCTGCTGGGACTGCGACCTGTTCCTGGCCGTGGGCACATCGGGCAACGTGGCTCCGGCCAGCCGCCTGGTGTGCGAGGCCCAGGCCAACGGAGCCCGCACCGCCCTGGTCAACCTGGAGCCGCTGGATCCGCCCAACCCGTTCTTTGATCAGGAGTTCCTGGGCCGGGCCGAGGAGCTGTTGCCCAGGCTGCTGGAAGGAGCCCGCTGACGGACTTGGACGAGCCCACTCCCAGGCTGATCGATGGTTTCCTGGTGCTCGACCTGCTCGGCCAGGGCGGATTCGGTCGGGTCTTCCGCGTGCGCTCGCCCGACGGCCAGGAGCTTGCGCTCAAGCTGCTGCGCGGAGTGGCCGGGTTGAGCAGGATCGAGGTCTTGCGCTTCAAGCGCGAGTTCAAGATTGCCGCCGGGCTCAACCATCCGGGCCTGGTGCGGGTGATCTCCACCGGGCTCTCGGAGGGGCAGCCCTACTACACCATGGAGCTGGTGCTGGGGATCAACCTGGTGGAGTTTCTCAACCGTCACCGCACCAGCCTCGAGCGCCTGCAGACGGTGGTGGCCCGACTGCTCGAGGCCCTCAGCTATCTGCACGAACGCCGCATCGTGCACCGCGACCTCAAGCCCGAGAACATCCTGGTCAATGACGAGGGCCAGCCCCGGCTGCTCGATTTCGGGCTGGCCCGGGGTCTTCAGGCCACCCACCAGCTGACCGAGTCGGGCCAGGTGATGGGCACCACCTACTACATGGCCCCCGAGCTTCTGAGCACGGGCAAGGCCGACGCTCGCGCCGACCTCTACAGTCTGGGCGTCATTCTGTACGAGGCCCTGTGCGGCAAGCTTCCCTTCGCCGGCAGCAACCCCGCCCACGCCATCCACAACATCCTGCTCGACGATCCCGAGCCGCCCAGCAGCCTGGTTCCCGGCCTGCCCGAGGCTCTCGACCGGTTGATCCTCCGGCTGCTGGCCAAGGATCCGGCCGACCGCTACGACTCGGCCGAGCAGGTGCTGCACCACTGGCAGGCGATCTTCCAGGGCGATCTGTCGGGCGAGTTCCTGGGACCTGACGTCCCGCGCCTGGAAGCGAGCGAGTTCGTGGGTCGCCAGCGCGAGCTCGAGCGATTGCTCGAATGGCTCGAGCCGGCTCCCGGACGGCCTCTGCTGGTGCTGGTGGCGGGGGAGAGCGGCCTGGGCAAGACCCGGCTGCTGCAAGAGGTCGCTGAGTACGGCTCCAATCTGCCCGGGACGGTCACCTGGGGCTACGGCTACGAGCACGAGGCCCTGCCCTACCAGGTCTGGATTCCCGCTCTGCGCCAGGCCAGCCTCAAGGGGCTGCCTGCTGAGCTCTTCCCCTTCCGCCGAGCTCTCTCGGTGCTCTTTCCCGACCTGGGCGACGAGGGGGGGCCTCCGCCCTCCAGCTCCGACCCGATGCAGAAGTTCCACCTTTTCGAGGGGATGGCCCGATTGCTGGCCAGCGGTGGGAGGAGACTGTTGCTGCTCGACGACCTGCAGTGGGCCGATCCTACCAGCCTTGAGTTCCTGGCCTATCTGGTGCGCCGCCACGAGGCCCCCAACCTGCTGGTGGTGGCCAGCTACCGGGTGGAGGCGGCCGACCTCAACCCCAACCTGGCCAAGCTGCTGGAGTGGAATCGAGCCGCCCAGGCCGCCCCCGTGCTGGCGCTGGAGAGCTTTGGTCCGGAGGAGACCGAGGCCATGGTGCGCTCGATGCTGGGTGCCACCGGGCAGGACCCCGAAACCACCCTGAGGCTGCACCAGGAAACGGCCGGCAATCCCATGTTCATCTCCGAGGTGCTCAAGGCGTTCAGCGCCGAGGGGCATCTCAAACTGCAGCGGGGCCTCTGGCATCTGAGAACCGAGGCCTTGCCCCGTACTTCCAGCGGAGGCACGCGCATCCCCATGACCGTGCGCGAGGCGGTGCGGCGGAGGCTGGCCGGGCTGGATCCGGCTGCCCTCACGGTGGCGGTGGGAGCCGCCGTACTGGCCCGACCTTTCGACCTGGAGCTCTTGGCCCGGGCCTGCGGCCTGGACTCGGTGGCCGAACAGGTCGAGCTCCTGGTGGAGCGACGGGTGTTTCGCCGTCGCGAGGAGGGGCTCTATGCCTTCTACAACCAGCCGCTGGTGGAGGCGGTGCTGGAGGGGGTGTCCCCCGAGCGCCTCAGCGCTCTCCACCTGGGCTCGGCCCGGGCCCTGCGCGACCGCTTCTCGACCCGCGAGATCAGCATGGAGCTGGCGCGCCACTACCAGAAGGCGGATCAGAGTCAGGAGGCAGCCGTGCACCTGGCCCGGGCCGGCGAGCTGGCCCTGCAGTCGTTTGCCTACCAGGAGGCGGTGCAATTGTTCGAGGCGGCTCTGGCCATTGGCGACACCCCCGAGCTTCACGAGAAGCTGGCCGAAGCTCGTTTTGGCGCAGGTCAGACCGTGGAGGCCGAGGAGATGTTTGCCCGGCTGGCCGCTCAGGCCAGCGAGCCCCTGATGCAGGCGCGCTTGCTGCGCAAGCAGGGGGCCTGCCAGCTGGCCCGGGGCGATCTGGCCGGGGCCCACGGCAGCCTGAATCGCGCTCGTCAGCGGCTGGGCGTCCGGGCCGTCTCGTCCAGCCTGACGGGAAAACTGGCCCTCCCGTTGCGGCTGCTGGCCTCGCGCCTGGGCGTGAAGGCCCGCGCCGACCAGGAGTGGGCCCGGGAGCTGCATGAAATCCAGGAGCAGCTGGGTCAGGCGCTCTTCTTCCTGACCCCGCGAGGCTGGAAACTGGACATGCTGGACATCACCCTGCGCGAGCAGGCGGCCGGAGGGCCTGAGACGCGCATCACCTCCAAGCTGTCTCTGGCCTATGCCTTGCTGGGCGGGCCGGCGGCCCCGGCTCGCATGGTCCCCGGCCTCCTCCAGTCGGCCCTGGAGCTGCTGGAGGCTCACGAGGACAGCCTGTTCAAAGCCACCCAACTTCGCAACGTCGGCTTCTTCCTGCACCTTTCGGGCCTCAAGGACCTGGCTCTCTCGGCCGAGCAGCGGGCCCTCGACCTGTTCCAGCGATTGGGCGACCTCTACGGCCTCTCCCTGGCCCACTCGATCTGCGAGCAGATCCATCGCGAGGGGGGCTGGCTCGAGCCGGCCGAGCGGCACGCGCGTTTGTCGCTGGAATGCTCGGAGACGGTCTCCAACCCGATGGAGCTGGCCCTGGCCTGCCTCAAGCTGGTGCTGGTGCTTTCGGAGAAGGGGGAAGTGGCCCGGGCCCGGGAGTTCCTGGAGCGAGCCGAGGCCTTGCGGGGCAGCCATCGCGCCCCCTACGTGGAGATGCGCCATGGCGCCGCCAGCGCTTATCTTGCCCTGGCCGCGCGCGAGTATGCCCTGGCCGCCAGCGAGGCCCGCAAGACGTTGTCCATGGTGAAGTCGGTGCAGGGTCTACCCTATTTTCGGGCCGAAGCTCTCAGCCTGGAGGGCCTGGCTCTCAGCCACCAGCCCGAACCGGGAGCCCTGGCCCGGGTGATGCGCTGGCGCAGGTCGCAGCAGCGCTACCCTCGTTTCGAGGCCATCCTGGCCCGGGCCCAGGCCCGCCTGCTCTGGTCCGAGGGCAGGAGCGGGGAGGCTTTGGCGACCGCGCGCGAAGCGCTGGCCGTGTTCGAGCGACTGGACAATCCTCTGCAGCGCTCTCGCACCCACCGTTTGCTCGAGCAAATCGCCCCCGGGGAGGGCCACGCCGAGCGCGCCGGCGCGTTGTTGGCTAGTTCTTT
This sequence comes from Candidatus Xenobia bacterium, assembly GCA_045863235.1. Lineage (GTDB taxonomy): Bacteria > Vulcanimicrobiota > Xenobia > Xenobiales > QWHO01 > QWHO01. Next base: position 10,563 of record BTUM01000035.1, read on the forward strand.
GGAAACACCGAAAACGTGACGCCGATGACGTTGCCGTTGTCCTCTTCCACGCGAAGGTCTGGCCGGGACACGGTGACCGCATTCTTGTCCCCACGCCAGCTGGGATCGGCCTTCAGTTGCTCACTTGCCGCCGCGGATGAAGTCCTCTTCGTAGTGCTCCATCGTATAGGTCGGGGTGCCACTCTGTCCGACCAGGAATCGGTTGGTCTTGTCCTGCTTCATCACCAGCCCGTCGTTGGGATCGTCGCGCTGGAAGAAGACCTCGTCTTCAGTGAGCATTGCGCCTGAGACGATGATCGAGAAGTTGGACTGGGCATCGGTCTGGAACTTGATCTTCTTGTTGGCCATCATGTTGAAGCTCATGAGGTAGGCCTTCTGGCCGCCGTACTTGGGTAGCTTGGTCCCCCCGCCAACCTGGATGGTAATCCCTTCCTGGCCGATCAGGGTGAAGCCCGAGAATCCGGCCTGTCCCCTCTCGACCGTGGGGTCGGTGGGCACGACCGAGCTGCCATTCTTGGTGAAAGCCGGCTCATGGTCGGCCCGGAACAGAGGAGCCATCTGGCCATCGTCCTTGAACTGGAACACCATTTCCTCGCTGGATACGTAGGCCTTCTCGTTCTTACTGGCGCCCCGAATGGAGTTCACCTTCTTCTCGAAGTAGACCACCCCGTTCGTCAGGCCGCTCACCTCGGAGTTGGGTGCCCCCGTGGCGGGGGTCTTGCCAGGATTCCAGACCCTGGTCAGCTGCTTGTCCTCATCGTAGATCACGGTGTACTTCTTGCCGCTCGAGTCGGTGATGACCATCTGCTGGTGCAGGCTCTCATAGTATTTCTTGTTCTTGGAGTCGACCGGGTCGGTGAATTGCGGCGTGCTGGGATTGTTGTCGTGCTTGTAAGCCACTTTGTTGTAAGAGTCGTTGACCAGGGACAGCTCCACGTCGGCTACATCGATCCCTTTGAAGATCAGGCCTCCGCCCGCAACCGCGCTGAGGCCCGTGGGAAGCGTGGAGTAGGTCTTCCCGTTCAGCGCCAGGTTCAACATGCTCTTCGGGTTGGAGGAGCCGTTGACGACGTTCAGGCTGCTGCTTTCATTCATGTCCGGAATCTCTTTCTCGGGAACCGGTCCGAGAAAGCCCGGGGAGCCGAGCTCGAAGACCTTGCCCCAGTCCTTCTCGGACAGGGGAACGCTGAATGGGCCGTTCTCTACCTCGGGCGTCTTGGTGGCCGTATCCGACCAGGTCAGGGAGATCGAGCTGCTGGTGGGTTTGTGGAAGGGCGGGACGTTGCCCGCCGCCCAGCCCCAGCCACCCCAGTTGATCTTAGGAATGGTGTTGGTGTGGACGGTGTCGTAGTAGTCGACCCCCTGGCCGGCCACCAGCGTGGTCGTGTTGTCGGCCCGGATCATGTCCTGGAAGAAGACCGAATCGAGGGTTCTCAGGTAGGCGGTGGCCACCAGGTAGGTGCGGTTGTTGTACCTCGCATCGGAGTTGACCCGCCACCAGCCCGCGGGGAGAGCGTTTCCTGCCAGGTCGGTATCGTGGAAGGTGGCCTCATAAGACCAGCCGTTGCCGAACCCTTCCGCGGCGGAAAGCGCCGGGAGCATCAATCCATCGGCTGGCAGGCCGCCATCGTTGATCCACTGCAGGGCCTCGATCACTCCGGCCTCGCCCACCAGTGACCCCGTGGTTCGGAGTTTGAGCTGGGTGGTCGCCCTTGCCTCCATCGGGAGGAGGGTGAAGAACGCTACTGACAGCAGGAACGTGAACATCATCACAAAGATGGCGAACAGCACCGAGCCTCGACGGCCCCAGAGCTTTCGGTGCATGAACTGCATGGGATTGCTCCTTTGCTACGGGTCTGGGAGGGTTACCGAAGGCACGTGGGCGGCGGTCTCGAGCATATAGTCGATGGTCCGGAGCTGACTCCGGGCGCTCTTGACCTGGCCCTGGACTCGGACTTGAACCTGGACGGTCGAAGCTGCCGCCGCCGGGCGGGTAAAACTGAGGCCCGTGATGGTCCGCTCAGGAGTGGAGCGACCCAGCACGCGCGTGGTGGTCGCCACATCTCCGTTGTAGAGCTCCAACAGGATGTCATTGTTGACCAGGCGCACCCGGTAGTTGTAGCCGATCGGGTTGGCCGGGTTGTAGGGGACCTGGTTGTGATAGTCGCGGCCGGCGCTGAAGACCAGAGTCGAGCTCGTTCCGCCGGCCAGGGGGAAAGTCACGCTCTCGGCGCTGACCAACAGAGGAACGATCCGCTCCAGATTCTCGCGAGCCGAGTGATACAGGGCGATGCGACCGTCTTGATGGCTGTAGGTGCTGATGGAGGCCATGAAAATCTGGATGGTGGCCAGCCCGATCATGGAGAGCAAGAGCGAGCTGACCAGAAGCTCGAGTACCGTGAACCCTCGTCTGCAATTGCTCATGGGGCGGCCAGGTCGGTCGAGAAGCCGACCAGTTCGACAGTCTTTTCCGTCCCCGCGTCGGTGCGCCAAAAGACGCGAACCTTGATGCGAGCGATGTTGGCCTTGTACCCGGCCCCGATCCCCTGGGTGATCTCGACGTTGCGAGTGAAACCCGCGTCGTCCGGAGCCATGGTCAGGGGGGCTGCATTCAGTGCCTTGCGAGTGGCCGCGCTGGGATCGTTGAGGTTGCCGCTGGGGTCGACCCAGGCATAATTGTTGGTACGAATCATGTCCATGACCTGAGAGGCATAGCCCGTCGCGGTGGCGGTCTTCTGGGCCTGGGCGTTGGCGCGTACTCCATAGGCAAACGAACCCATCAAGCCCAGCAGGGCGATGGTCACGACCACGAGCATGATCAGGATCTCGACCAGGGAATACCCACGGCGCACCCGTCGGCAGATCTCGCAAGAGAGGATCAAAGAGCACCTCCCGAAGTAGTTTACCAGGCAGATCCCTTGCTTTCAACCTGAGATACTCTTGGGTACCCTAAAGGTTCCAGTTTCTGTAGCTAGAGATGCCGCTTTTTGAATACGACGGGGCTGGCGCGGTGGATCTTGCGGTCTCGGCTCGACGCCCCTTCAGTTCCCGCCTCGGACAGGTCCGCCCAACTCCAGGATCTTCTGAAGAGCCGGACGAACCGCGTGCCTCGATGACCGTTTCTCAGGCTGCTCTCGCCCTCGAGCAGGCCCTGGGTGATCCGTTCCGTGCTGACCACGGGCTGAGCTTCAGCGCGGCGGTGGCCCGCGACGAAGCCGAGGAGTTTCCTGGCGAGCTGGTGGATGCGTGCCTGGCTGCGGGCCTGCAGCGCTGGTTCGTGCCCGCCGAGCTCGGGGGCGAGCTGCGCCGGTATGCCGAGCCGGCCGCTCTCCTGCGCGTGGTGGCCCGTCGCGATCTGACCGCCGCCATCGCCCTGGGTCAATCCTTTCTCGGCTCGGCCCCCATCTGGATTGCGGGCTCGAGCCTGCAGCAAGAGCGGATGGCCGAGCTCTTGCTGTCCGGGGAGTGCTGCGCCCTGGCTTTGACCGAGGAAGCCCATGGGAGCGACATCCTGGCCAGCGAGCTCAGGGCCACTCCGGCCGGCGACGGATACGTCCTGGAGGGGGAGAAGTGGCTCATCAACAACGCCACCCGGGGCGCGGCCCTGACCCTGTTCGCGCGCACTGCTCCCGAGGGAGGACTCGATGGCTTCAGCCTGCTTATGCTGGACAAGGCCGCCCTTCCCGGCGACTGTTTCACGCAACTGGAACGCAAGAAGACCCTCGGCCTGCGGGGAGCCGACATCTCGGGAATCCGACTCACCGGGGCCGGTCTGCCCGCTCAGGCTCTGGTCGGTCAGCTCGGGTCGGGCCTGGACTGTGTGCTGAAGGCGCTGCAGGTAACTCGCGCCGGCTGCGCTTCCTTCTCACTGGGCGCGGCCGACTCGGCCCTGCGCATCGTGCTCGATTTTGCCATGAGCCGCAGGCTCTACGGGGGAACCGTGCTGGACATTCCCCACGCCCGGGCCTGCCTCAACGACGCCTTTGTCGACCTGCTCTGCTGCGACGTGCTGGCCATCCTGGCTCCCCGGCTGCTGCATCTCTTGCCGGAGCAGATGAGCCTGATGTCGGCGGTCGTGAAAAGCCTGGTTCCAACCATGCTGGAGAGGGCCATTCGGGAGCTGGCGATGGTTTTGGGAGCCCGCCACTACCTGCGCGAGGGGCCGGCGGGCGGGGTGTTTCAAAAATTCCTGCGCGACGCCGCCGTGGTCAGCCTGTTCGACGGCAGCACAGCGGTCAACCTGGAGCTCATCGGCCTCCAGTTGCCGCGCCTTTGTGATCGGCGGCTCCGGTGCGATCCGGCCCCCCTGGCCAGCCTCTTCGGGGTGGACCAGCCCCTGCCCGACTTCGATCCGGGCCGACTGGCCCTGCTCAACCGGGGTCGAGATGCCGTGGTTCAGGGCCTTCCCCAGGCCGAGCGGGGGCTGGCGTGCCTTCCCTCCAGCGAGCTCGTCCGCGAGTTGCAGGCCCAGGTCGGCACCATCGTCCGCGCTCTGGAGGAGCTGGAGGCGGAGCTGGCCGAGCGCCCGGCCAAACGCAGCTGGGAGCTGCTGGAGCTTTCGCGTCGATACGGCCTCCTGTACACCGCCTGCGCTGTCTTGCAGCTCTGGCTGCACAGCCGCCAGGCCGTGAACGAGTTCTTTGAGAAAGGGGAGTGGGTGGCCCTGTGCCTGCATCGGCTGCTCGGCAAGACCCCGGCGCGCCATCCGCTCGAGTTTGCCGGGGAAGCTCGGATGCTGGAGTTGTATCGCGACAATCGCCTGTTCTCGCTGCTCGACTTCGCCCTGGCGGAGAGGGAGTGACGTGTTTCCGCTCCCGCTGACGGCCTTCGAAGAGCTCATGGTGCGCGACCGGGCCTTCCCCATGGATATCTGGATCGAGCTCTGCTTCCGTGACCGGCTCTCCGTTCCGGCCCTGGAGGAAGCCCTGGAGGTCCTGGCCAGTCGCCATCCCCTGCTGGTGGCCGGGGTGGAGAAGATTGGCGGGCGTTTTTGCTGGGTGCCGTCTGCCAGCGCCATCCCATTGGTCCGTGTCGCCGGTGGGGCCTGGCAGCCCGAGCCGGTTCTTCCCGAAGCCGGGGGAGGGGTCCGGTTCTACCTGGTGGAGCGGAGCGGAGAGTGCTCGCTCTTTCTGCAGGTCCATCACGCATGCTGTGACGGCGCAGCCATCCGGGTCGTCTTGTTGGACCTGGTCACGCTCTACGCTCGCTTGACGGATCCGCAAGGACCCTGGCCCGAGCTCACGCGCCTGGAGCCAGCTCTCCTGCCCATGCGCGGCCGCATCCCCCCTCCACCTCCGATCAAGACTCCACGCAACGAGCTGTTGGAGCTGTTTCGCTTCCTTTTTCCCTGGCCTCAAGCGCTCTCCAGCCAGCCCGGCCCGGGTGGAGATCTGCCCTTCTCGCAAAGGGTCCTCTCTCGCGAGGAAACGGAGGCGGTGCTGCAGCGGGCCGCCCGTTCGGGCGGTCGATTCCACGAACAGGCCCTCTCCGACCTGTTCGCGGTTCTGGCCGACTGGCAGGTCGCCCACGGAAAGTCTCGGCCTGGCTCTCGTTTGCGCATCCTGATCCCGATGGACGTGCGCGAGCTGGTCGATCGGCGCCTGCCGGCCTGCAACCGGGTGACCTTCGCCTTCCTCACCCGACGATTGGATCAGTGCGGTCCCGATCTCTCCCAGGCACTCCGGGCCGAGCACGAGTACATTCGCGAGTATCGCACGGACCTGGATTTCTTGCGGGGGCTCGAGTTCGCTTGCGCCAAGCGGCTCTTGCCGCTCATTTTGCGGCTGCCCCTACCCTTGAGCAGCGCCGTGCTCACCAACCTGGGCGATGTGACCCCTCTGCGCGGCTTCCCCGTGGAGGAGCAGGGGCTGAGGATCGGCGACGCGATCTGCCTGCACGCCAGCGGAGCCACCGGCGTCAGACCTGGCACGATCGCCTCCTTCAGCCTTTGTCGCCTGGCCGGGAGACTCTCCATCGGGCTGCGCTGCGCGCGCCCAGCCCTGAGCCTGGATGCGGAGAACGCCCTGCTGGACGCGTTCAAAAGTCGGCTGCTGGGTCTTCACTGACCGCGCGGCGTCCCGCCTCGACGTCCACCCGGGTCAAGAGCCAGCCGCCCACCAGGAAGAAGGCATTCACGGCCAGCAGGGCCACTCGGGTGGAGCCGGTCCAGTCCACCAGCAGGGCGATGGTGGCCGGCCCGAGCAACCCGGCGAACTTCTCGCACACGCCAAAGAAGGCGAAAAACTCGGCCGTGCGCGCTTTGGGGATGAGACTGGCGAAGAGCGAGCGAGACAGGGCCTGACTGCCTCCCTGCACCAGGCCCACCATGGCTGCCAGCAGGTAGAAATCCTGGCTGGTTCGAACCCGAAAGGCGACCACGGTAACCACCACGTAGAGTGCCAGAGCTCCCAGCACGGCCCGCTTGGGCCCGGTCCAGCCGGCCAGCATTCCGAAGAGGAAGGTGCAGGGGATGCCCACCACCTGGGCCAGCAGGATGGCCCCGATAAGGGCGCCTCCGGGCAGGTTCAGCTCGCTGCCGAAGGTGGTGGCCATGCGGATGATGGTGCCGATGCCGTCGTTGTAAATCATGAAGGCCAGCATCATGAGCCAGGCCTGGCGGTAGCGGCGCAGCTCGCGAAGGGTACCCCCAAGCTGACTCAGGACCAGACCCAGGGAGGGTGGAGCGGGAGCTTGGGGGCGCGGTTCGCTCACCCGGCGGAACATCGGAACCGAGAACATGACCCACCACAGGGCCACGCTCAGGAAGGTGAGCGAGGTCGCGGCCCCGGTGGAGGCCAGTCCAAACCACTGCGGATGGCTGATCCAGGTGAGATTGAGGGCCAGCAACAGTCCGCCCCCCAGATAGCCCAGGGCATAGCCTGCGGCCGAGACCCGGTCGACTTCCTCGGGCCGGGCTACGTGGGGGAGCAGCGCATCGTAGAAGACGAAGCTGAGCGAGGCGCCCAGGTTGGCCAGGATGAACAGCAGGCCGGCCAGCTGCCACTGTCCCGGGGAGAGCAGGGCCATGCCGGCGGTGGAGAGCACGGCCAGCCCCATGAACCCGGCCAGGAGCCGCTTGCGCAGGCCACAGGCGTCGGCCAGTGCCCCCAGGAACGGGGACAGTACGGCTGCCAGGCCCATCGAGATGGTGGTGGTCAGGGCAAAGAGCACCACCGACCGGGTCGGCTCCAGTCCCTGGCAGGCCACTTTCTGAAAGAAGATGGGGAAGACGGCCGTCACCACCACCGTCACGAAGGCCGAGTTGGCCCAGTCGTAGAGAGCCCAGGCGCGAAGCTCGGGGCGCTCGAGGCCCAACCGATCCAGCCAGCCGGCAGGCATCCCGGCCGGTTCGTGCCCGGATCTCGGGCCGCCTGCCACCCTAAGGTCCCGAGCGGCCGGTCGCAAGCTCCGGCCTGCAATTGGCCGGCTCCCCTCCCTGCTCGAGAGCCCAGCGCGAGAGACGCTGCAGGGCCTCAGCAGGAGGCAGGTCGGCGCTCAGGGCGAGCGGCTGTTGCAGCCTAACGGTCACGGTCACTCTTGGATAATGGTTCATCGGGGCCACCAGATCGATGATCCGGTAAGGAACGGTGCCCAGGTCGGCCACACCGGACTCGTTGACAGGGGCCTGCTCGATCCGGGCCCCCCAATCGGCCTGGCGCAGAGGATTGTAGAGCCCCCCCTTGTCCACCAGCTGTTTGGTGACCTGTTTCCCACCAGGAAACTCCACCACCGCTTTCACCCCCGCCATACTGAAGGGAACTGCTCCCCGGTCGCTGAGCTCATGGGCCAGGTCGATCTCCAGCGCCGCCACGCCCTTGACGGCCTTCTTCCCGGAGGACGTCCGCTTCCCGTAGAGCCCATCCCCGTAGCCGTAGGTAGAGGCCTGTCCGGTCACCCGGATGGAGTTGATTGTCCACGCCTTGCGCTGGAGCTGGGGCGGGACTTCGACCTGGGCCCGCCGGGCCAGCTCAAGGCTGGTGCGCCACTGATGGGCGGCGTCAAACGGCCCGTTCGAGCTGGCTGGAATGGTGAAGGTCCCGCTCTGTCCGGGTATCTGGTAGGCTACGCCGGGTGCGATGCACCGGGGGTGAGCGAGCAGATCCAGCACGTCGTGGGTTGGCTCGGGCCCGAGCTCGTGCGTGGCGGACAGCGCCGGCTGGCCGACGACCAGCACGCCGGCCAGCACGGTCATGGTTTTGCTCGGCAGTGGCTGCATGACCTCGAGCTTAGCCTGGGGGCCTTAAAAAAGGCTCAGGGTTGGGGAAGCTCGCTCAACTCCCCAGGAAATTGAGCGTCTCGAGGCTACACTCCCGCGCGTCGACCTGTTCATTGGAACGCGCGGGAGTGTAGACAATCTGTTGAACGGCGCCGCGCCAATTCCTGAAGTGTTCAACGCGCGGCGCCTTAGTGCCACTCCGCTCGATCAGAAGGTGAACTCCAGCGCACAGACCAGAGTTCGAGTGTATTCCTGCGTGCTCCAGGCATTTTTCAGCCCCGAGCGGTAGACTCGGGTCATGAACATCCAGGCCTTCCACGCCGCCATGATGCGCCCCACGCCCGCCTCAGCCAGCCACGTGGCGGCCGGCGAGAGCCGAGCGCTGGACGAGTATCGCCCCACCGATCCGGTGGCAACTCCAGCCGAACTGCCTCGCTTCGCTCCTCAGGAGGGCATCGAGGCAATCGCAGCCAGGCTCGAAAAGAACTGGCAGGCGCGGCTGGGTGGGCAGGAGCGCTGCACCGTGGGCATCGTCGTGGAGCGCCGCTGGAAGCCAGAAGGCCAGCACGACGAGGTGCTGAACATCGCCGACGCGGTCATGGACGCAGGCGGGGTGCCCAGACTCCTCTACCTCGGGGCCGGCGAGCCCCCCGAGCAGATGCGGGGCCTGCACGCTCTGGCCGTACCGGGCGGGCGCGACATCGATCCTGCGAGCTACGGCGCCACAATGGGCCCGGGGATGGATCCCAACGAGCCGGACAAAGCTTTCGACAACTTCGAGATGGCCTGCATCGGTCAGGCCTATCAGACCGGATTGCCCCTGTTGGGCCACTGCCGCGGCTTTCAGATCATGAACGTGACCGGTGGCGGGACCATGACCCAGGACATTCCCACCGAGTTCAAGACCCGCGAGGGATTCGGTTCGAGCTATGGCACTCGGGTCGATCACCGCCCCGAGGAGACCCGTCACGACTACGAGAAGCGCGTCGATCCGGTGCAACTGGTCGTGGTCGAGGAGGGTGCGAGGCTGGCTGGCCTGGTGGGGCTGCTCGAGTCGGTCAACTCCATCCACCACCAGTGCCTGGCCGCCATCAGCCCCCTGCTCGTTCCGGTGGTCTTCGCGCTGGACGGACTGGTGGAGGGGGTCGAGCGCAAGGGCATGCCCTGGCAGTCGGGTTACCAGTTCCACCCCGAGGCCTTGCGCTACACCGATGGACGCTATCAGGGGCTGTATCAGAACCTGGTCGACGACGCGGAGCGCTTCAAGAACGGTGAGCTGTTCGTGCCGGCCAGCCAGGTGGAGGTGCCCGAGGGCACCCCCGAAACGGCCTTTGCCCGCGACTCCAGAGCCCAGCGCGATTGGCTCACGAAGCAAGCCAAGCAGCGCTTCGGCACCTCGCCCGATCAACTGATGCAGAGCCAGGTCGGGTTGGCCCACTTCGAGGGCCTGGCCGAAGAGTGGCGCCTGACTCATCCCAGGTAGTCGATCAGTTCCTCAGATAGACGGAGAAGGGGGCCTGGTGGGTGAACCGGCTGGCGTAGCCCGGGTCGGTGCCAATTCGGCTCTCCTTTCTTGCCTCCTCAATGGACATCGCTCGAACATCCACCAGCACCTCCACGGGCAGACCGCCCGGCGGGGGGGCTGAGAACGACTCAAAACCAAGCAAGAAGGTGGCCACGATCTTTTTCTCCCCCAGTCCAGCCTCAGCCATGGCCGACAGGTCGAACCCGTTGGGGCGGGTCAAATAGGGGGCGATGTTGTTGAGAAGGGTCTCCTCGGTCGTCTCATCGGTGGGCAGGGTGGGTGGGCCCGAGTCGATCACCTTGCGGACCAGGACCTTGTGGGGGCAGCGGTCATCGTATCCAGTGGGACCCGCTCCGCCAGCGCAGATCTGGCCAAACGTGTTGTTGTGGTTTTGGGGAACCACCAGGTAGTAGAGCACGTTTCGCTGCCAGAACGGGGTTCCATCCTGCTTTCGCACCACCTGTCCCGTGGCCGGATCGATCGGTGACAGGAACCACAGGGCTTCCCCGTCTCTTCCCCCTCCCCCGAGGGAGTCGCCGACAAACGATCGGGATAAGGCGGAGGGACGAGTCAACACCAGGTCACGCTCGATTGCCACGCGAGCCTTGCGCAACTCTCGCATACAGGTGTCGATGCCACTGGTTCGGCGCAGGGTGCTCCTGGACTGGTTGAACAAGACCCCGGCCACCATGAGCAGGAGGGAGAAAATTCCGAAGACCACCACCAGCTCGGTCAGGGAGTGGGCACCGGTTCGTTTAAGGGGCATGCTCCTCCACCAGCCTGCTGGCCTGCACCTCCATCTTTCCATAGCCCTGTCGGTTGCCGTTGTTGGACCGGGCTTCCCACCACCAGACGCGGATATCCACTTTCTTGACCCGATTGTTGGGAACAGCACCGCCCAGCGGGCCGCCAGCGGCGTCGAGAACGGTATTGGCGTAGATGACATACTCGTAGTTGACGCCCCCGATCGTCTCCTGGGTCGGACCCCGCCAGAGTCCGGCCGCTCCCCAGAACGAGGCGTTGGTGCCAGCGGGCAGGTCGTTGGCGACCTGATAGAGCGTGCGGTTCATGAGAGAATCGGATACCTGGGTGGCCGGTCCGAGCAGTGCGGACTTCTCGCTCGCGCGCAGGCTGGAGATGGTCGTGCCCACCAGGGCCAGCAAGATCATGGTCAACAAAGCCAGCGCCAGCACGCACTCAGCCAGGGTGAAGGCCGACCTCGAGGCCCGACCCATCTTAGAAATTGTTCGCCCAGGAGAGCGGGGTCAGAGTGAAGTTGGCCGGAGGAAGGGCTGAGAGAGAGCCCAGGTAGGACGAGTCGAAAGCCAGATTGATCTCGTCGGCTCGCAGGTCGATGGTTCCCTTTCCGTTGGCCCCCGGAGCGCCAGCTGGATCGCCTCCGTAGGCGATCAGGCTTCCCTCCAAATTGAACTTGCCCCAGTTTCCTGGCAGAGCCGGGCTGCCGAGCCTGGCGATGAAGTCCCCCTGGGCGTAGATTACGCCTTTGAGGTTGACGTCGCGGTAGCTATATACCCCGCCGTTGTTGTCCAGGGTGGAGAAGACGATGTCACCCTGGGCATACATGTTCACTCCCGATTGCTGACTGGCGGCGAAATTGGCACCCAGCCCGGTGATGTTGATGTTGCCTCCCGAGGTGATGGAGCCGCCCTGGCCCTCAATTGCCGAAGTGAGCCGCACGTTCCCCTCGGCCGTCAGGACCGCCGCGGTGCCTGCGGGCGGAGCGAACTCGATGGAGAGGTCGGCGGCATTGAGCGTGTCGGCGACTCCGGGTGGGTTGAGCACGCCGTTGTTGCCGCCTCCCCCGGTGGGCGGCGGCCCGGTGTACCAGACGGAGGCGGCAGCGGTCTGGAGATCGATCGGGTTGAAGGTGATCGACTGGTTGCTGTAGTCAAATTGATAACCGGGGACCGAGGTCGGGTTGGCCATCATCTGGAGCATCATCGCATAGGTAACCGGGGCGTCGATCGGGTCGTTGAAACCGCCGGTATCCCAGTCGACATCGCTCAAGAGATTGCCGGACATGTCGCTGATATCGATGTCGGCTGACCCGCCCTGGGTGTCGAGCAGCAGCTGTTGCAGCATGGCCGGGTCGGCGGCGATGGCGGCGGCGATGGCCGCATCGTCTCCACCTGCGGCGGCCTCGGGGTCGCCCGGGGGGGCTTCCTCAGAGCCCAGCCGCGCCACCACGTTGAGCTCGTTGGTACTGGCGGTTGGCCCAACGTAGATGCTGCCTGTGATGGTCAGCTTCTTGTTGGCGGTGTCGAGCACGACCTCCGGCGGGAGGGGTGGAGGGGTTACGCCCGGGTTGAGGGCATTGACCGGATCCGAGATCCAGGCCGCATAGTCGGAATAGGACATATCGTAGTAGTGCAAGGTCGCGCCGCCGCCGTTGTCCCACCAGACATAGGTTCCGGCCGCAAGTTGAGGCCCGGTGGGGTCGGCCTTCTTCACATCGGCCCAGGTGAGCTGGTAGTAAGGGTCGATCAGGTTCTCGGCCCCCACGACCACGCCCTGGGGCGCCGGAGCGGCCGTGTAGTTGGCCTGCAGGCTGGGGTTGGTGGCCGAGCCGATGCGCACCTCTCCATCCGGAGAAACGTAGTTGGGCACGGCCCCGCCGGTCACCTTGGCCTCGCCTTTACTGCGCAGGCGCGGGGTGCTGGACGAGTTGGAGGTTACATTGACGGCCCCGGACCCGGCTGGCAGCAGGGCCAGGAAGTCCTTGCCGGACATGCTGCCCGACTCCTGGACTTGAGGGCCCATGTCGGGAATCTGGTAGACGGCCTCCACCACTTTGCTGGCGACGGCGCTCCCCAGGTTGGGATTCAGGTTGCCGGGGTTGAGCTGGTTGCAGGCCGGTCCAGCTCTTCCCTCGACGGCCAGGCTGACGGCCCAGATCGGGACACTGAAGGCGGTCGGGCTGCCCGGGCCCACCGAGCTGCCGGGGCCATCGGCCCTGGGAACCGGAGCTGAGGCTCCCCCGAGCAAGTTGTTGATTGAAACGAACTGGTTCTGGATGGTCAGGGCCGGGTCGTCCAGGCCGTCGGCCCCGGGCGACCCGTCCTGATAGTTGAAGCGCAGCCGAAACTGCGACCAGCTGCCGTCCGGCGCGCGCACCAGACCCACCACGTTGCCCTGGTCTTCCTGCACGTAGAGGTCGGCGCTGTTGATCGTCACCTGATTTCGATTCCCGCGCCAGGCGGGGTTCTGGCGGACCTGAGAGAGTGCGTAGCTGATCCCTGACTCGGCTGCTCGCTGGGCCTGGCCCTGATACAGGGTTTGCTGGCCTGCCGCAAGATTTCCCGGACCCAGTGCGATGGATGCGGCCACGAACATGACCATTACCACGCTGAGCACGATCACAGTGATCAGCAGGATGCCGCGGCGTTCGCGCAACATTCTCACCTCGCTTCTCGCACCATCTCCCCGAACGATCATAGCACTCCTTTCGCCAATGTCAGGTTCCAGGGGTGAACGAACAATGCGAGGAGAGAGGAAGGCTGGTGATCCGGTGGTAGCCGGGCGGGCAAAGAAGCTGAGGCAAAGCCAGGGGGATCCCCAGCTCATCGCAAAGCTGCCAGCATGACCACCAGCCACCCCCCCCTGGCCCGCAGCGCCGGCAGCCTGCGCACCTCCGTCTTCGCCAAGCTGGCCGAGCGGATCAAGGCCTTTGGCTCCGACTTCCTGCCGCTCCACATCGGTGACACCTATCGCCTGCCGCCCGAGGCGGCCCGCCTCGAGAAGGTGGACGCTAGCTCGCCCAGCTTCTACAAGTATGCTCACCCCCACGGCCACGGTGAGCTCCTCGAGGCACTGGGCCACAAGCTCAAGACGCAGAACCGGATACCTGCCGGTACGGACAGTATCCAGGTCGCCAACGGGGCCACTCAAGCCCTGTCGGCCGCCATCGCCACCGTGCTCGACCCCGAGGACGAAGTGCTGGTGCTCTCCCCTTTCTGGCCTCTCATCACGGGCGTGATGCAAAGCAATCGGGTCAAACCGGTGCAGATCCCCTACGGTTTCGACCTCGAGCCCTACCTGACCGAGAAGACCCGGGCGGTTTACTTCGCCAACCCCAACAATCCTGACGGACGCGTGGCTACCCTTCAAGAGCTGGAGCAACTGGCCGCCCAGGCCAGCAAGCACGACCTCTGGGTCATCGCTGACGAGGTCTACGAAGACTACGTCTTCGACGGTCGCGAGCACGTCTCCATCGCTTCTCTGTCGGGCATGCACGAGCGCACCCTGACCGCCTACAGTTTCTCCAAGAGCTACGCGCTGGCCGGGGCGCGGGTGGGTTACGTGGTGGCTCACCCCGAGGTCATGGACCCGCTGCGCCGGGTGGCCAACCACCAGGTCTACAACGTCAGCCAGGCCATGCAGCTCTGTGCCCTGGGAGCCCTGCAGCACGGCCACGACTGGCTCCGCGAGTCGCAAACTCTCTACGAGCAGGCCCGCAAAGCTTTGCATGCCGGGCTGCAAGGGCGGTGCCCGTTGAGCCAGGGGGGGGCATACCTCTTTCTCGAGCTGGAGAGCGAGCAGGCCATGTGGAGCCTGCTGGAACGGGCTCTGGAGCGCGGACTGGGACTGGCCCCCGGCGAGGCTTTCGGACAGGCCCACAAGCACTGCCTGCGCATCTGCTACACGGCCGCTCCGCTGGAGGGCATCGAGAAAGGGGCGCGCATACTCACCGAGCTGCTCGGATGAGAGGGGCGGCCCTGGTGCTGGCCGCCGGGCGCTCGCAGCGCATGGGTCGCAGCAAGGCCCATCTCGAGCTGGGTCAGAGCACCTTTCTGGGCACCATCTTGCAGCGTTTGCCAACCGATCTCTGGGTGGCCGTGGTGGTGGGGGAGAAGACGCCTCTTCCCGACGGAGTCCGGGGAGTGGTGAACCCGCGCCCCGAGGACGGCCAGCTTTCCTCCCTGCGTCTCGGCCTGCGGGCGGGGGCGGCCGAGCTTCCGTTCACCCTGGTCGCGCTGGTCGACCAGCCTTCGGTGGCTGCGCTCACCTACCAGCTCCTGGCGGAGGCAGCCGCTGGCGGGCAGGGAGACCTCTGGGTTCCCGCCCACGGAGGCAAGCGCGGCCATCCGGTGGTGTTCGGGCGGGCCTGCTATGAGGATCTGCTGCACGGACCTCTTCAGGAGGGGAGCCGCTGGGTGGTCGGCCGCCATCGCTCGCGCCGCGTCGAGGTGGAGGTGGACGATCCCGAGATCCACCGTGACGTGGATACGCCCGAAGACTACCGGAGGCTGTTGCAGGACACCGGAGGGAGTTGACCGGTCAATTGCGCAGGTAGACCGAGAACGGGGCCGTCCGAGTAAAGCGGCTAACAAAGCAGGGAGCTGCCCCCACCTGGATCTCCCGGCGCGCCTCCTCGATCGACAGAGCTCGCAGGTCGATGAAGATCTCTCTGGGGATGTTGCTGGGCGGGGGGGCGGTGGAGGACTCGAAGCCCAGCAGCCAGGCGGCGCTGATCTCGCGCTCGGTGAGTCCCGGCTCGGCCATGGCGGCGAGACTGAACCCAAGCGGGCGGGTCAGGTAAGGGGCGACGTTGGCCAACAAGGTTTCCTCAGTGGTCTCGTCCGTGGGAATGGTGGCGGCTCCCGAGTCGATCACTTTACGGATCAAGACCTTGTGCGGGCAGCGATCATCGTAGCCGTTAGCGGCGGCGCCTCCCAGGCAGCTCATCCCGAAGGTTGCGTCGTGGTTGTTGGGAACCACCAGATAGTAAAGGATGTTTCGTTGCCAGAAGGGGGAGCCGTCCTGCTTGTGGACCATCTCGCCCGTGGCGGGATCGACCGGGGAGAGAAACCAGAGCGCTTCCCCATCCTTGCCGCCCCCACCGAGCGAATCGGGCACCTGAGCCCGTTGCACCTGGCCGGGGCGACCCACGACGAGGTCTCGCACGATGGCAGCACGAGCTTTGCGCAACTCGCGCATGGCCGTGTCCTGGCTGTTGGTCCTTCGAAAGGTGGCCTGGCTCTCTCGAAACAAGAGGGCCGTGATCGCCAGGATGGTGGAGAAGATCCCGAAGACCACGATCATCTCCTGCAACGTGTGACCCCCTGGTCTCCTGATCACGGGGCTCCTTCGTTCACCAGGCGGCTGGCCTGGACTTGCAGGCGTCCGTAACCCTGACGGGAGCTGTTGCTCGAGCGCGAGTTCCACCACCACACCACCACGTCCACCTTCTTCAGCCGATTGTTGCCTGCCCCGTCTACCGTGTTGGCGTAGATGGCGTATTCGTAGTTCACCGCGCCGATGGTTTCTCCGGTGGGTCCCCGCCAGGGGGCCGGCCCGGAGGCTGCCCAGAACGAAGCTTTGGTGCCGGCCGGAAGGTCGTTGGCCACCTGGTAGAGGGTCCGGTTCATGATCGACTCGCTCACCTGGGTGGCCGGCCCGAGCAGAGCAGCCTTCTCACTCGAGCGCAGAGCCGACATGGTGACCCCGATCAGGGTCAGCAAGATCATGACCAGGAGCCCGATGGCCAGCATGACCTCAGTGAGGGTAAACCCGGGACGAACTCGCCAGATCAGCGGTGGGTGCTCCACGCGATGGTTTTGACCTCGAATCCGGGCGGCAAGATGGAGGAGAGAGCGCCCACGTAGGAGGTATCCAGGATAAGGTCGACCGCCTCAGCCCGCAGGTCGATCTTGCCTTTGCCGTTCGTCCCCGGAGGTCCGGTCGGATCGCCGCCGTAGGCAACCAGGGTTCCTTCGAGATCGAAGTTGGCCCACTGCCCCGGCAGGGTCTCGCTGCCAAGCCGGGCGGTGAAGTTCCCTTGAGCATAGACCACGCCTTTCAGGCTGACCGGCTGGTAGGCGTAGTTGCCCGGGACGGTCTCATCGAGGGTGGAGAAGTAGATGTCGCCGGCTGCGTACATGTTGACGGCCTCGGAGGAGAAGGTGGCTCCCATTCCAACGATTCGGATGTCGCCATTGCTGGTGATCGAGCCGCCCACGCCCTCCACCGAGCCGGTCAGACGCACGTCTCCTTCGGAGGTCAGCACCACCGCGCCACCGACGGGAGGATCGAACTCCAGGCTCAGATCGGCGGCCGTCAGGCTATCGGTCACGCCGGGCGGGTCGATTTCTCCGGCCGGAGGCCCTCCCCCGGAGAAGCCGAACTGGGCTGCGGCGGCAACCTGGTCAAAGGGGATGGGCGCGCACCCCGTGTCCCAGCCCCAGGTCGGCTGGGTGGTCTGATCAAAAATGTACTTGATGGCATCCTGGTCGCTGGCGCCATTGGTCGAGTTGATCTGAATGTTGGTGGCATCCCAGATGATCTCGATCTTGTCGGCCCCGGCGCCGCCTGCGTCTTCCGCGTCAATTTCGCCGGATGGGCCCTGATATTGCAGGAGGAACTGGTGCAGGATTCCCCCCTGGGAGATGTCTGAGGTCAGGGTCACGGCAGCCGAGTCGGCCATAGAACCGCCGCCCGCCTCCGGGTCGCCGGGAGGTGCCTCGGGCGCGCCTCCACGGGGAATGATGCTGAGTTCGTTAGTGGTGGCGGTGGGGTTGATGTATAGACTACCCGTCAGCTTCATCTTGTGATTGGCCGGGTCGACCGTCACCTCGGGAGGAAGGGGGGGAGGCGAAACCCCGGGATTGTTTGCGTTGGCCGGGACCTGGATGAAGTTGACGTAGTCGGTGTAGCTCATGTCGTAGTAGTGGAGGCTGCCGTCCTGCCACCAGACATAGGTACCGGCAGCCAGCTTGGGGCCGGCCGGGTCGGCCTTCTTTACGTCGGCCCAGGCCAGCTGGTAGAAGGGATCCACGGCTGCTTCGCCGGCGACGGAAACCTGGGCGGAATCGTAGAGGGTCCCGGCAGTGAGGGCGCTGTCCACGCTCCGAACCTCGCCGTTGTTGGCCAGGAGATTCTCGCTCGCATTCCCTCCGCTCACGCCGGCCGTGCCCTTGCTGCGGATGCGGGGCGTCTTGGTGGTATCCTTGGAGGTGACGGTGACCTTCCCGGGGCTGCCGGTGCGGAGTGTGACCGCAAAGTTGCCGGCTGACATGCTGCCCGACTCTTGCACGGTGGGTTGGAGGTTGGGAACCTGGTAGATGGCTTCTACGACAGTGGCGCTGTTGCTGCCGGTCAGGGGCGGGTTCGGGTTGGCCGGACTCAGCTGCTGGCAGGCCGGCCCGGCTTTGCCTTCGGCTGCCAGGCTGACCGACATCACGGGAGTCTGGAAGGGTCGGGCGCTGGCCGCGGTCACCGCGTAGCCGGCCCCATCGGCGCGGGGCACCGGGGCGGCGGCAATGCCCTGGAGGTTGTTCACCGAGACATACTTGTGGTCGATGAACAGGGTCGCCGGGTCGTCCAGTCCGTCGGCTCCGCCTGCTACCGGGCCATCCTGATAGTTGAAGCGCAGCCGGAACTGAGACCAGGTGCCGTCCTGTGTGCGGACCAGGCCGACCACGTTGCCGTTGTCCTCCTGCACCCAGAGGTCGGGCAGGTTGATCGTGACGGCGTTCTTGTCTCCCCTCCAGAGCGGGTCGGCGCGCAGCCGGGTGAGAGCGTAGTTGAGCCCGGACTCGGCCGCTCGCTGGGCGTGGCCCTGATGAAGCACGGCCTGACCGGCCATCAGGTTGCCCGGACCAAGTGCGATGGCCGCCCCCACGAACATGACCAGCACCACCGACAGAACGACGGCGGTGATCAGGACGATGCCCCGGTTCTTTCTCACGTGCCCCCCTCGGCATGAAGTTCCCTTGAGATCTTACCGCGGAAATCACCGCATTCAAGCCCGCTTCATTTCAGAGATTTTTCGGCCCCGCCGACGAGCATGGGAGGATGAAGATTGTGCCCGCCGTCGTCGCTCAATCCTTGCCCGTCCCCGCCCGCGAGTACCGAGGCTCGGTGGAGCAGAGCCACTGGGTGCGCGATGCCGACCTGGAGACCTACACCCGCACCTGCGCCGGGGTGGGAGCCGCCAGCTTCGCCCTGGCCAGCCACTTGCTGATGCTGGGCGCCGGGGCCTGGGCAGGCTCCAGCGTGGGCTCGGCTGTCGGAGGACCCATCGGGGCCCTGGTGGGAGGAGTGGCGGGAGCTTACGGAGCCTTCAAGCTGCAGAGCAAGACCCTGATCGGCCGCCAGCTGGGCGGCCGGGCGGGGGCCGCCCTGGGCGCGCTGGCCGCGCCTTTCGTCAAGTCCGCCGGCATCCCGCTGCGCAGCAACCACGTGCACGAGACGCGCAACTTCAGCTACGGCGAGATGGTCAAGAAACTGGGCACCACCCAGTCCACCAGCCATCCCCACATCTCCGCCGCCGAGGCCGACGCCTTCATCGCCCAGTTGCAGCCCGGCGACATCGTGCTCACCAACGATGAAGCGGCGACCGTCTTCTCGGTGCTCTGCGCCGCGGTCGACAGCAAGGCTGACTTCAACCATTCTCTGCTTTACATCGGCAACGGCAAGACCATCGAGTCGCGTACCGTCACCGCGGGGGTGGCCGAAGGCGACATGAAGAGCGTGCTGATGAAAAAGCACCACGCCATCTCGATTCGCCCGCACTATCAGGCCGGTCAGGCTCAGGCGGTGATCGACGCCGCCCGAGCGATGATCGGGGTGCCCTATGACTACAAGTTCCGGATGGGCAACGAGGCGATGTACTGCTCGGAGATGGTTCAGAAGGCCGTCAAAGCGGGGGCGCCCCAGGTGACCTTCGACCGCTGGAGCGTGATCGGGCGAGAAGTGATCCTGCCGGGCGACTTCGTGCGCACCGGCCAGGCCGACGTGGTGGCGGAAGCGGGTGTGGATCGCACGCTGTTCGACTCCTACCTGGGCAAGTTTACCTGACCGCCAGGCGCTGCGCTTGCGCGACGACGCCGCAGGCTGGCTTGCGAACGCCAGTTTGTCCCCCGCGGGAACGAACGCTTGCTCGCTTCGAGTTGGGCGCGCCTGACCGACGTGGACGCTGCTCAGAGGTCCCCGAGCTGGAGCCCGGAACGTGCGTTCGTCGTGATCGGGCTCGGAAGCGGATCATGATCCGTCCCCGAGCTGGAGCCCGGAACGTGCGTTCGTCGTGATCGGGTTCGGAAGTCAGAAGCTCAGGGTCAGAATGTTGCTGACCAGGCTCTCATCGAAGATCAGGGCCGGTGGCTCCGCAAACGGACCAGTCTCGCGGCCGGGAACCAGGCGGGCCTGAATCTCAAGCTTGCGGGCGGCCAGCACGGTTGCCCGTCCGGGCTCACTCTCGAGCAGCTCGAGGAGCCCCACCCGGGCTTCCAGAACCTGCCCCGAGGTCAGCGTCAGGGGCCCGTGATCGTGGACCGACTCGATGTCGCACCAGCTCCTGGTCAGCTCGAAGGATTGCTTCCCGGCCTGGACGCGAAACGCCAGCATCGAGCTCCAGTCCACCTGGCGGCAGAGGCTGGCCGGAATGCGCACGGGGGGACCGGAGTTGGTGAGTCGGACCACGAGAACCTGACCGGCCGGAACATTCTTGTCGCAGATCGCGCTCAGGGTCAGGGTGATTGGGCTGCGTGGGGTCGGTGGCGGTGGGGCGCCCGAGTCCGAGGTCCACCAGCCTGCCAGGGCGATCAGGGCCAGCAAGAACAGAACGTCGGAGCGTCGCATGGCGTGATGGTCGCAGGCGGGGCCGGGAACTTCCCGAGTCTTCCTTGAGCCGGACCGTGGTCGAGGTGACAGGGCCCCCCGACGCACTCGGCGAACCTGCGAGAACTCTGCTGTGGGAGGACCATTGCCGCGTGAAGACGCTTGGACCTGAAAGCGTAAGCGAGGTTTTGCACACCGTTGGAAAGCCCATGCGGCGCCCCGACGCGCCCGAGAAGGTGCAGGGACGGGCGCTGTACGTGGACGACGTGCACCCGGCCGGCATGCTGTATGCGGCCGTGGTCCGAAGCCCCCACGCGCACGCCCGCATCAAGGCGATTCGCACCGAGAAAGCGGCCGCCGTCGAGGGCGTGTGGACGGTCATGACCCACCGCGACATCCCGGGCCGGAACATCATCCCGATGATCAAGGAAGACTGGATCTGCCTGGCCGCGGAGACCACCCACCACGTCGGCGAGGCGGTCGCCCTGATCGCGGCCGAGACGAAAGAGGCAGCCGCCCGGGCGGTCGAGCTGGTGGAGGTGGATTACGAGGTCCTCGCCCCTGTGCTCACTATCGAGGAAGGCTTCGAGCGCGAGGACTTCCTGGCCCAGTGGAAGATCCTCAAGGGCGATACCGAGGCTGCCTTCTCCAACCCCGAGCATGTCGTGCTCGAGGACGTCTACCGCACCCCCTATCAAGAGCATGCCTACCTCGAGACCAACGGCATGCTGGCCATGCCCGACGGGCTGGGCGGGATCCTCCTTCAAGGCTCGCTGCAGTGCCCCCACTACGTGCAGAAGGCCGTGGCCGTGGTGCTGGGCATCGACATGGCCAGGGTGCGCATCGTGCAGCTTTGCACCGGCGGCGGCTTCGGTGGCAAGGAGGACGCCCCCAGCGCGCCCGGCTCGCACTGCGCCCTGCTGGCCTGGAAGACCAGGCGTCCCGTCAAGCTGGTCTACAGCCGCGAAGAGGACATGATCTGCATGTCCAAGCGCCACCCGGGCAAGGTGCGCTATCGCATGGCCTGCTCCCAGGACGGGGTCATCCAGGCAGTCGATGTGGACTACTGGCTCAACGGCGGGGCCTATACCACGTTGTCGCCGGTGGTGTTGTGGCGCGGCCTGGTGCACGCCGGCGGGCCCTACCGGGTTCCCAACGTGCGCGTGCACGCCTACGCCGTGCGCACCGATACCGTGCCCTGCGGCGCCTTCCGAGGCTTTGGCGAGCCCCAGATCGTGTTCGCGGTCGAAGCCCACATGGACGCCATGGCCGCGAAACTGGGCCTTGATCCGGTGGCCTTTCGGCTCAAGAACCTGCTCGACTACGGGGATGAGACCATCACCGGGCACAAGATCGAAACCTCCTGCGGCATGCTGGAAGTGGTGGAGAAGGTGCTGGAGAAGGCCGAGTGGCACCAGCGGCACCCGAGCTACGGCCGGGATACCGGCCGGCTGCGCCGGGGGCTGGGGGTGGCCTTCTCCTACTATGGGGTGGGCCTGGGGGCGCTGGGCAAGCACCTCAACCCGGCCGCGGCCAACGTGGTGGTCTCGGCCGACGGCTCGGTGACCATCGCGGTGGGCACCACCGAGTTGGGCCAGGGCATGGTCACGGTGCTGACCCAGATTGCCGCCGAGGAGCTCGGCTGCGATCCGTGCCTGATCCGCCTGGTCGAGTCGGACACCAGCCGGGTGCCCGACTCGGGCCCCACCGTGGCCAGCCGCACCACACTGATGTCGGGCAACGCGGTGCGCAACGCATGCCAGCAGATCAAAGAGCGCATGGAGAGCGAGCTGAAAGACCAGGTCATCCCCTGGAAGTCGGCCACTTTTCAGCCCGAGGCGTGGCCGGCGGCGGTGGCCGCCTGCCTGGGCAAGTGCGTGCAGATGTCCTCTCAGGGCTGGTCGGTGCCCCCCAAGACCACCTTCGACGTGGACACGGGGCAGGGCGATCCCTACGTCACCTACACCTGGAGCGCCAACACGGTGGAGCTGACGGTGGACGTGGAGACGGGCGAGGTGGTGGTGCAACGCCTGGTCAGCGGCCACGACGTGGGCAAGATCATCAACCCCCAGACCGGCGAGGGCCAGATCGAGGGGGGCTCGATGCAGGGGCTGGGCTGGGCCCTGGTGGAGGAGCACCACCTCAAGGACGGGCGCATCTTGAACAACCAGTTCTCCAACTACATCATCCCCACCCCGATGGACACGCCCGAGCTGATCCCCGTGATCGTCGAGCACCGCTATCCCTGGGGCCCTTACGGCGCCAAGGGCCTGGGCGAGACGCCCATGATCGCGGTGGCGCCGGCCGTGGTGAACGCCATCGCCCAGGCGGTGGGCAAGCGACTGAAGGAGATTCCGGCCACGCCGGAGCGGGTCTGGGAGGCCCTGAACGCATGAAGCTGAGCTGCAAGATCAACGGTGAGAAGGTCGAGCGCGTGGTGGATCCGGCCGCCCGCCTGCTCGACACCCTGCGTGAGGAGCTGCGCCTGACCGGCACCAAGGAAGGGTGCGGCAAGGGCGAGTGCGGCGCCTGCACCATCTTCGTCAACGGCAAGCCGGTGGACTCGTGCCTGATGCTCACCATCCAGGCCCAGGGGGCCGAGATCGTGACCATCGAGGGCCTGGCCAGGGACGGCAAGCTGGATGCGGTGCAGGAGTGCTTTATCTCGGAAGGGGGCGTGCAGTGCGGATTCTGCATTCCGGGCATGATTATGGCCGCCCGGGCCCTGCTCGATGAGCACCCCGAGCCCACCCTGGAGCAGATCCAGTACGGGCTGGGCGGCAACCTGTGTCGCTGCACCGGTTACTCCAAGATCTTTCAGGCCGTTTTGAAAGCCGCCCAACTGGAGCGCGTATGATCACCGTCTTTCGGCCCGAGACGCCGGACGAGCTGTTCGAGCTGGTGACGAGCCAGCCGGCCCCGCACTACTTCCTGGCCGGTGGCACCGATCTGCTCGTGCAGCACAAGGACGGAGCCATCGGGCCTTCGACCTGGTTCGACCTGACGGCTATCTCCGAGTTCACTGGCATCCGCCAGGAGGAGGGCAAGATCGTGCTGGGTGCCACCACCACCCATGACGAGCTGGTTCGCTCACCTTTGATCCAGAAGTACGCTCCCGTGCTGGTGCAGGGGGCCGAGGTCATCGGCGGTCCCCAGATCCGCAACCGGGGCACGGTGGGCGGCAACCTGGCCAACGGCTCTCCGGCGGCCGACACGGCCCCGCCGCTCTATTCTCTGGAGGCCGAGGTAGGCATGAGCAATGGCCAGCGAACCCGCTGGCTGCCCATCGCCGACTTCTTCTTGCACGTGCGCAAAACGGCCCTGGAACCCGGCGAGCTGATCACGGCCGTGCGCTTTCCGGCCCGCGAGGGCATCCAGGGCGGTTTCATGCGCCTGGGCCAGCGCCGCTCGCAGGCCATCAGCAAGGTCTCGGTGGCCGTCAGCGCGGTGGGCCGCTTTGATTACCTGGCCATCGCCTGCGGCTCGGTGGCCCCCACGGTGGTGCGCGCTCCCCGGGCCGAGGCCATTTTGCGCGAGCAAGGCATGGCCGGACTGGAAGAGGCCGGCCGGGTCATCTGCGAGGAGGTCAAGCCGATCAGCGACGTGCGCTCGACGGCCGATTACCGGCGGGCCATGACCGGGGTGCTGCTGCGACGGGTGCTGGAGAGTCTCCGGTGACCTCTTGAGTGATTCCCTCCCGGATTACCCCGAACTTCTCGGACTGGTGCAGCAACTGGTCCACCGGGTCAGCCAGCCTGAGCTGGTGGAGGGCCTGGAGCGAGTGGCCAGCCGCTACCTGGGCAGTCGAGTCACCTTGTACCAGGAGAAGCCAGCTGAAGCATCCCGTCCCCTGGGGGCGGGCAATGGCAGGGTTCTCGGCTATCTGGCCTGCGAGCCCTCCTTGTTGTGGGGTCCGGTGGCCGACCTGCTGGCCGCCCTTTGCTCACTGGCTCTGGACTGGACGCAGGCCAGCCAGGACGAGCCGCGCTCGGGCTATCTCGCCGAGCTCATCGCTGCCCGCACGGTGCTGGCCGAGATGCTGCCCTCGGGACCTTTGCAGGCAGGCGACTGCACTGCTGCCGGGTGGTTGCAGGCTGTCCATTACGTGGGGGGAGACTGCTTCGACTTCTTCACGGTCAATGGTGAGTTGCGCTTCTTCATCGCGGACGCGGTGGGGCACGGTCTGGCCTCCACCTTGATGTCGCTCGAGTGCCGGGCGCTCTGGCGGGCCCTCAGCCGCACCCGCCCTCCGGCCCAGACCGCTGCCATCCTCAACGAGTTGCTCGCCCACGACGATCGGGGCCAGGAGCGTTTCGTGGCCTGCTGTCTGGGGGAGGTGAGCTGTGAGTCTTCCATGCTTCGCTACGTCTGTTGTGGGCTGGCCCCCTGCATTCATCGGCGGGCCGACGGCACTACCGACCTCGTGGAGACCGCCGACCCTCCGCTGGGGGTGATTCAAGACGCCTCCTTCCGCCAGCATGAACGGGACTTTCCGGCCGGCGACGCGGTGCTCTTTCTCACCGATGGGGTTCTCGACTGTCTGCAGTCGGATGGCACTCGCTACGGCCAGGGGCGCATTGTTGACCTGGTGAGGGGCCTGGGACCTGACGCGATCCTGGAGGGGCTACGTCAGGATATCGGGAGCTTCGCTGGCGATCACCCCCAGCAGGACGACGCCGCCGCGCTGGTGATTCATCGCTCCTGAGTCGAGTGAGCCCCCCCGACGCATGAGCCTTGCCCTCATCTTGCTCTTTGCCACGGCCGCGGGGCTGTCAGTGGGGAATCTCTACTACGCCCAACCGCTCCTGGGGGCAATCTCCAATGCCTTCCATGTGACCGAGGCTCACGCGGGTCTGATCGCCACCGTGACCCAGCTGGGCTACGCCGCAGGACTGGTGCTGCTGGTGCCCCTGGGGGACCTGTTCGAGAACCGCCGGTTGCTCACGGTGCTGCTGGGAGGAACGGTGCTCTCGCTGCTGGCGGCCGCGGTTGCTCCCAGCATGCTCTGGTTCGTGCTGGCCTCGCTGGCCATTGGCGTGACCTCGGTGGTGGCCCAGGTGCTGGTTCCGTTCGCGGCCAGCCTGTCGCCCCCGGCGCGCCGGGGTGAAGTGGTGGGGCAGGTGATGAGCGGGCTGCTGCTCGGCATTCTGCTGGCCCGCGCCCTGGCCGGGCTGCTGTCGGACCAGTTGGGCTGGCGGGCGGTGTACCTCATCTCCGCCGCCCTGATGGGGCTTTCCGCCGTGACCCTGCGCCTGTGCCTTCCGACGCGCCAGCCGGGCTATACGGGCACCTACGGGGCGCTCCTGCGCTCTCTGGTGGATATCTACCGGGCCCAGCCCGTGCTGCGTCGGCGGGCTGTCTACCAGGCGGCGATGTTCGGCAGCTTCAGCGCCTTCTGGACCTGCCTGACCTTCCTGCTGAGCGCGCCCCCCTTTCGCTTCTCGATGGCCCAGATCGGAGCGGTCGCCCTGGTGGGGGCTCTGGGGGCCACGGTCGCTCCCCTGGCCGGTAAGCTGGGCGACCGGGGCGCCTCGCATCCGGCCACGGGCGCCGCGCTGGCGCTGGCGGCGCTGGGGTTCGGACTCACTTTGTGGCAGACGTCCCTGGTCGCCATCGTGGTGGGCGCGTGTCTGCTCGATCTCGGAGTGCAGATGTGCCTGGTGCTGGGCCAGCAGGCCATCTATAGCCTGGACGAGAGCCAGCGCAGCCGGCTGAACACGCTCTACATCAGCATCTTCTTCCTGGGAGGGGCGGTCGGCTCGGCTCTGGCCTCGCAGGCCTACGGGCACGGGGGCTGGACCTGGGTGGTGGCCATCGGGAGCGGAGGTCCGCTGCTGGCCTTCTTCTACTGGCTGACCGAGCGGCGCTCAGACCTTGCGGGCTGACCGTCGGCCGGACAGGGGTTTCACCGCTCCTGAGTGACCTCCGATTCTCCCCGGGTCATCTCCGCCAGCGAGGCCGGGGCGCGGCAGCGCCCCATGCACACGTCCTCGAGCAGCAACAGCAAGGAGCGGTTGTTCGGATCCTTCGGATTGAGGCGCAAAGCTCGTTCGGCCAGCTCTTTGGCAGCGCTCGGGTCGCCTGCTAGCAGCTCGGCCACCGCCAGGTTGGTCAAGAGGCCCGCGTCCTCGGGCCGGACCTGGCTTGCCTTGCGAGCGGGCTCCAGGGCCTCTTCGTTCAGGCCGACCCGCAACAGCGCCAGGGAATACTCGCGCAGCACGTCCGGGTGCTCGGGCTGAAGCTGGCTGGCCCGGCGCAGCAGCACGCAGGAGGCTTGCACTTCGCCCAGCTGAGCCTGGCCGCGTCCGGCCAGCCACAGGGCAGCCCAGCTCTCGGGGCGGTGCTGCAGGTGCTCGAGCAGATCGTCCACGGCCCTGCTCAGGGCTTGGCGAGGGGCGCTCTCTCCCTGCTCGAGCAACTCGATGAGGGCGGTCGAGCCGCGCTCATAAAGATCCCCGCGGCCCCGAGCCCAGTCGATCAGCTGCAGGGTGTAGTCGGGCTCGAGTGGGCAGGCCGTGATGGCCTGCACCGCGCCCTCGACGTCGTTTCGCAGGAGGTGGGCCCGGGCCAGCAGCTCGGCCAGGGGGGCGTGATTGGAGAGCCCCTCGCCCTGCAGGGCGGCCTGCAGAATGGTATCCACCTCCTGGCTCGGCTCGCGGTCGTTCTTGAGCATCAGCACCTGGGCCAGATAGACCCGGGCTGGAGCATAGCGGGGCCAGGAATTGCACAGCCGGCGAAAGGCGCGCTCGGCCTCCTCGAGCTGGCCCGCCTCGGCGGCGGAAAGGCCATTCTGATAGAGGGCTTCCGCCTCGTCTGGCTCGAGAAAGCGCGGGGTGAGGACTTCGCCGCAGTCGGGACAGACCCAGCCATCTACAGACAGGGGGTAGTGATCCCACAGGGTGGCGTCGGTGGTGAAGATCACCTCCTGCACCTTTCCCCCGCAGGACTCGCAGCTCTCCAGCTCCCCCCTCCGTCGCCCCTCGGTTTCGGCCTGCAAGGGGAACTGCCGGGCGCGCTCCAGGTTGCGCAAAACCACCGTTCTCACAGCATGGAAGCTGTTCGCCCCGGGCGGAGTGTTCTCATTCCGGCAACAAATGTCGAAGTTTGGATCCATACACTCGGCCCATGACGATTCGAGAAGTTGGACGGGAAGTCGGTCGTGGTCTCTTCGTGGTGGCCCGCGAGGCGGGAGAAGCGGCCAAGAACGACCCGGCGCTGGCCCTGCGGGTCTCGGCCACCACCTTGCAGGACACCCTCATGACAGGCGTGGTCAACGACAGCGTCAAGTCGGGCATGTCCTCCACCATCGTGCCCCTGATGCGCGGGGCCTTGCTGGCCATGAACACGGTGCGCTGCGCGGAGACCTTCAAGGACCCGACCAGCACGAAATTTGACAAGGGGATGGACGCCCTGCGCGTGGCCACGGACCTGGTCGGCTTCGTGGGCGGTCTGGCCATGCTGTTCACCCCCGCTTACGCCGGGGTGGGCGCCCAGATGGTGGGAGTGGCCTACGCCGCCGACCTGATCTCGCACGGCTATCGGGGGATTCAGCACGTCGGGCGCCGCATCAAGTACTGGGAGGCCAAGCTGGCCGAGGAGAAGCCGCCTGAGCCCACTCCGCCGCCCCGCTCCTCGGTCACCGGGTTGACCGGCTCGTTCTTGCTGGCCCGCCCTTAGACGCTGAAAGCCCATGCGGCTGATGGCCGCGGATCCAAACCTGTGGCATAATCTTTTCATGCGGCGAAAGCAGGGGGTCAGCCTGGGCACCACCTTGATGGTGGTCTCCATCGTGGCCATGCTGGGCCTGGCCCTGGCGGCCAGCAACATCACCCACCTCGGCCTGATGGCCCGCAGCAACAACGCCACCCTGGCCCTGGACCAGGCCCGCTCGGCGGTGGACATCACCCTGGCCCACCTTTACACCGATAAGGTCTATGGCACCAACAACGAGACGGTGACCTGCCAGGGGCCTGACCAGAGCGCGGGTTGGGTCACCTTCGACCCGGCCGAGGCGGCCCGGCTGGGGGTCAGCCAGTCGCTCAACAACCTCAGCCAGAACGGCTCCAATCTGGCCCCTGATGGCCAGGTCGTGCCCCAGCAGGGTGCCTACCTGGTGGGCGTGGGCAGAGCTAACGGAGTGACCCGCACCGTACGGGCGGTGGTGTTCCTGCCGCCCTATCCCTACGCCGCCTCCAGCGATGGGGCCATCGTGTCGCTGGGCAACCTGGTGGTGGGCTCGCTCCAGACAGGCCAGAGCGTGGGCACCCCAGCCGACCAGCTCGCTCCGGCCGATATCGCCAGCAACGACCCCACCGGGCTGGCCATCGATCTCGGCCCGAGCAGCACGATTCGGGGCAGCCTGCGAGCCGTGGGGGGAGTGCGGGTGGCGCCCGGCAGCGTGGTCGGCAAGCAGTTGACCGGGCAGTCCCCGGTCAAGGTGCCCGACATGCAGGTGGACAGCTTTGACCCCGCCGCCATGAGCCCACCTCAGCAGAGCACCGCCCTGCAACCTGTCTACTCACAGAGCACGGGCTTCACCGGAGCCTTGCGCCGGGATGGCGACGTCACCGTGACCGGGGATCTCACCCTCACGCAGGCGCTGGTCTTCGTGCGCGGCAGTCTGAACATCACCGGCAGCGTGACCGGAGAGGGGATCCTTGTTGCCACGGGCGACCTCACGATCGGTGGTCAGGCCCGGATGACCAGCGCCAACCGGGTTGCCCTCCTGAGCAAGGGCAAGATCACCCTGGCCGGAAACGGGCCGGCCAGCTCCGACCTGCGCGGCCTGGTCTATGCCGAGAACGGCCTGTCGACGCAGCAGCTGAGCGTGCAGGGGGCGGTGGTGGCCCGCAACCCGCAGAAGGTGGAGATGGTCGACACCCGCCTGCTGGGAGATGGTGCGCTGCTGCAGGCGCCCTTTGACATCGCGCTCGCTCAGCCCGCTCCTACGCCGCCCTACGTGGTGGGGAACGGGTTGACCGCCCCTGAGGGCTCGTCTTCCCAGGTTGACATCGTGGCAGCCGCCCAGCAGGCTCCCGGGGCGAGCGCGTCCTTCTACCAGCTGACTTCCTTTCAGGTCACGTCGAGCCCGGATGGCACCATGGGAATCTCCATCGTTACCACCACATACGAGAGTGGTGGCTCGAGCGT
Source organism: Candidatus Xenobia bacterium (assembly GCA_045863235.1). Classification (GTDB taxonomy): domain Bacteria; phylum Vulcanimicrobiota; class Xenobia; order Xenobiales; family QWHO01; genus QWHO01. Next base: position 40,031 of record BTUM01000035.1, read on the forward strand.
GGCCGAGCCGGTCATTCTGAACGGTCTGTCACCCGAGGACCTCACCCTGGTCCTGACCACCGGCCGGCCGGCCGGCACCGGGCTCCCTGCCCTCCCTGGCCTGGGCATCAAGCCCCAGCAGGTCCCCACGTTCGACCCCCCCGGTAGCTCCGGCAGCGGTTCGGGTGCAGGCATCTTCCAGCTGAGCGTCGACCCGAGCCAGCTCTTGCCGCTGGAAGACCGGGCCCGCATCCTTCTCTGGCGCGAGGATTGAGCTTAGAAATCCTGGTTGCGAAGCCGGATGCTGCGCGTCAGCTCGAAACGCTGGTCCTGCACCGCCAGAACCAGTCGCACCGTGGGCGCGGGCGCGGCCAGATCGACCTCGAAAGCCTGCACGTGGGTGGCCAGCACCCGGTCGCTAGCGCTCGTCCCCCCGATCAGCTGGCCCAGCTCGGCCAGAGTGGGGGCGAAGGCTGCATTCACGGTCGGTGCGCCGCGGACCAGGTTGGGCGGGCCGGGCGGCCAGCTGCGGTAGCGGAGCTGGCCCGAAGGATCGAGCCAGTAGAGCCGCAAATTGTCGCTCCAGGCCTGATCGCCCGCGCCGGTCACGTCGGCCAGCGGCTGCGCCGCCAGGATGGGAGGACCGGTCACGAAGCTCAGGCCCTCGAGGGGTGTGCGGGACAGGTCGCGCACGATGCGGTCGACGCTGACCTGGGCCAGCTGCTGCAGCTCGATCTGCTGGGTGCCCCGCCGGGCGCCGGTGACCATCGGCAAGAGCACCTGCGAGAGCAGGATCAAGAGCAGCAAGAGCAAGACCCCGCCCAGCATGACCTCGATCAGCGTGAAGCCCCTACGGAGCATAGACCCTCGTGACCTCGCGCACCACCTCGTGGGGCACCTGACGATCGACCCAGCTCACCCGCACCCGCAGACCGATGAGCAGGCCCGGTTTGGTGCCCGGCCGGTCGGCGGGGAAGATCTCCAGGGTGGGCTGAAATCGCGTCCCGTGCCCGTCCACAGCTGGCAGCGCCTGCGGGGGGGCGGGTACCAGTTGCGCAAAGGGGAGGGCCAGTTGTCTCTGCAACACGCTCTCGGCCAGGGCATTGGCCTGCAGGCGCTGGCCCGAGTAGCGCACGCTGGCCACCGAGGCGGGGTAGAGGTTGAAGATCAGTACCACCACCAGCCCCAGCAGGAAGAAGCACAGGATCAGCTCGGCCAGGCTGATGCCACGTCGGGTCACAGCGACTGCACCACCTTGACCATGGGAAGCAGGGTGGCCAGGGCCACGAAGGCGGTGGCCACCCCCATGACCAGCATGATGATGGGTTCGAGAGCGGCCATGGCCATCTCCAGGGCGGCCTCCAGCTCCATTTCGTTGAGCTTCGAGAGCCACTGCAAGCAGTCGGGCAGCTTGCCCGACTCCTCGCCGGCTCGCATGCAAGCCAAGAAAGTCCCGGGAAAGAAGTCGCTGGCAGCCAGGGCGTCGGTCACGTCGCTTCCTTCGCGCAGCGCGGCCGAGCTCGTCTCCAGGGCGTGCACCAGAACCGGTGAGCCGCTGGCCGCCCCGGCCTGGGGCACCGCCTCCAGCACCGCCAGCCCGACCCGCAACTGGAGCGCCAGCGCCTGCGAGAAGCGGGTCACCGCGATGCGCCGCCAGAGTCCCCCCAGCCCGGGCGCCGCCAGCATGAGGCGATCGAAGCGGGCGTAGCCGCGTTCGGTTCGTAGAAAGCGGGCCAGGGCCAGCCCGCTCAGCACCGCGCCCACCGCCAGGGCGAGCAACACGCGCCAGTCGGAGAGAGCATAGAGCACCCTGGTGATGAAGGGCAGCTCACCGCCCGCCAGCTCGAGCATGCGCAGCTGGCCCTTGAGCAGGAAGGGCGGGCCCAGCACCAGCAAGCTCAGGCACATTGCCAGCAGCAAGGCCGGGTAGGTCAGGGCCGAGCGCAGTCGCAGGGTCAGGGCGCGACGGCGCTCCTCGTGCTCGGAGAGTTGACGCAGCACCTCGACCATGCCTCCGGTGCGCTCGCCGACCCGGATCAGCTTGAGAGCGAAAGTCGAGAAGCTTGAGCTGGCCGCCTGCATGGCGGCGGAGAGCTCTTTTCCCCGCTCGACCTCGACACGCATGCGCCGGGCGGCTTCGGTCTGGCTCTCGAGCACCTGGAGGGCGCGGGCCAGGGGAAGACCGGCTCCCAGCATCACCGACAGCGAGCGCAGGAAGATGACCTGAGTGCGATGGTCGATCGACACCGGCGGACCCAGGGGCACGACCCGGGGCGTCGCCATCGGAGGGGCAGCCGGGCGGGGCTTCGGGGTCGTGACGAGGGCTGGTCGGGGAGGGGTGAGGATGGGCCAGACCTGGCGCTCGAGGTCGCGAGCAAACGAGGTCAATCGCACCAGGTCTCCCCGGGAGAAAGCCTGGGGTCGACCGCGGTGGTCGGCGTAGAGCAGGCCCCGAACTCGCTGGGCGTGCAGCAGCGGCACGGACAGCACCGAGCGAATCCCAGACAGGAGGGCGCTGGCCGCGTCCTTCAGCCCGGGCTCTTGCTGCAGGTCCGAGGTCAGCCAGGGGGTACCCCGGCCGCGTAGTTGCTCGAGCAGGGTCAGGCTGACCGGTTCGTCGATCCGAAGCTGATCGGGGTTGATCCCGTGGGCGGCCTGAACGGTCAACTGGCCGTTGTCGTCGGGGTCGAACAGGATCAGGATGCGCTCGGCCTCCAGGAAGGTGCGCATGGACTCGAGCGCGCTGGCGAAGAGGGTTCTTCGGCCCGAGTCCGTCGCGGCAGTCACCGAAGTGCCTCGACCAGGGCTCGGCCGGCCTCGGCCACGCTGGCGTAGCGGTGCTCGGGTGACTTGGAGAGGATACGCAGAACCACCTGATCCACCTCGGGCGAGAGAGCGGGCCTCAGCGTAGAGGGAGCCGGAGCGTTCTCACCCACGTGCTGGAAGACCAGCTGGAGAGGGTCCGCGTTGGTGAACGGGGTCTGGCCGGTCAGCAGCTCGTAGGCGATCACGCCCAGCGCGTACTGGTCGATGGAAGGCTCGAATCCGGCCCCCTGAATTTGCTCGGGGGCCATGTAAGCGGGGGTGCCCAGAATGGCCCCCGACTGGGTCAGGTTGGTGGAGTCGTTCTTCTTTCCGAGCCCGAAGTCCATCAGCTTGAGCTGGCCCCCGCGGGTAAACATGACGTTCTCGGGCTTGAGATCGCGGTGCACCACTCCGCGCGAATGGGCGTGAGCCAGGGCCTGGGAGAGCGGCTCGAGGATGGCGGCCGCCTCGCTCAGGGGGAGTCCGCCGACGGGGATGCGGTCGCGCAGGGTGCCGCCGTCGACAAGCTCCATGGCCAGGTAGATCAGCCCGTCCTGCTCGCCCCAGTCGCACAGTCGGACGATGTTGGTGTGGTCGAGCTCGAAGCACATCTTCACTTCGCGGCGAAAGCGCTGGCTCAGCTCGGGGTCGAGCTCCTGGCCCTGAAACATGATTTTCACCGCCACCGCCCGATCCGGGTCGAGCGTGTCCTTCGGCAGAGCGCGATAGACGCGGCCCATCCCGCCCCGCCCCAGCGTCTCGAACAGGCGATAGGACCCCAGCCTGGTGCCGGTCAGCGAGCTTGGCTCGGCGGTGGCGATCAGGTCTTGCAGGCGGCGCTCGCGTTGATTGACCCGCAAGAAACGAAGATACCCGACCGCGGTGATGCTGGCCAGGGCCAGCAACACGCCGAGCTGATAACGGTAGAAGTAGATGCGAGCCAGCGGGGAAGACGGCTCCAAGCGCAGCGGCCTTTTGTTCAGGGGGACGGTGACCGGTTTCTCTGCCTGGAGCAGCCTGCTCCGGCTGACCTCCAGAGCATCGGGCTGATAGCCATCGAGCATGAACTCAAACATCACCATTTCGGTGTCAGGAAGAGTCACATGGAAAGGCTTCTCCCCGCTCCGTCCCTGCTCGCCGATGATGCCGTTGATGGAGACCGAAGCTCCCGGCGGCGTGGTGAGGACCCGCACCTCGCAGACCTGGGGCTCGGCCAGGCAGGCCAGCGTGAGCAGCCCCGCCAAGAGGAGTCCGTATCCGCCCCCGCGCCACATCGAGTTGACCGCTCCTGTTCGTTGTTGATTACCGTTGAACTGAACCGAGAATTCGCCGACCGACTTTGGGCTCCCTGGCAACTCGATCACAGCGGATCCCGTGAGGGCCTTGCAGTGAGCGCGCGGCAACCTGCAAGCGGAAGCACGCAGGCTGGGAAAGCTATCGCCCCTCGGTCCGCGCTCGAAAGCTTCCTCGCACCTCCAGGGGAGGCTGTCGATCCAGCACCAGCTCGATGTTTCCCTGGGCCACCCCGTCCTTGAGAGACTGCAGGGTGAGGGTGCCCCGCACCACCTGCGAATCCGTGCCGCCCAGCTTGATCTGGCCAGACACGCCTGACGCGCTGGACTCGAGCTTGAGGTCGCCAGCCTCCAGGTAGGTCTCGTTCCCCAGTCTTCGGTAGCTGGCCGGGCTGAAAGTGTGGCTCTCGCCTTCGTGCATGAAGGTGACGAACGTCTCCGGGCCGGGGGAGACGCAACTGGAGCAGAACAAACTGACCAGGAGCAGGACGACAAGACGAGCCACGGGCTCCTCTTCTCGATCCAGACAGGGTGGTCCCCCCGGAGCGCGAAGGGGCGCCCCCATGCGTCCACGCCTCATCGCCAAATTCGGGGGCAGCTCACTGGCCAATCCATCTACCTGGAAGCTGGTGCGCAACATCCTGCGCGAGCGCCGGGCCCTGGAGCCCCTGGTGGTGGTCTCGGCTCTGGGAGTGCTCAAGGAGAAGGGCAAAGTCAGCAAGCTCAAGGTCACCGACCGCCTGCTGCGTCTGGCCGAGCTCAAGAGCTTCAGGGCCGAGCTCGAGTCCCTGCACGCCGACCACCGCGAGCTCCTGCTCGGGTTGGAGCTGCCTGGCGAGTTGCTCGACGATGCTTTCGAAGAGCTGGCCCAGGACCTGAAGGACCGCCCTGCCGGGCCCGAGGGGCTGGACCGCATCGCCGGCTGGGGCGAGCTGCTCTCCTCTCAGGTCATGGCCGCTTACCTGCGCCAGGACGGCTGGAACGCCCGGGCAGCCTTGCCCGAGGAGCTGGGCATGATCACGGGCGAACAGTTCCAGGACGCCTCGGTGCTGGAGGAGTCGCTCAACAGCATCGCCCAGAAAGTGATCCAGAGCCGCGAGCTGCTGGTTGTGCCAGGCTTCGTGGGGGTGACCCACGATGGTCGCCGCACCACCCTGGGCCGGGGCGGCTCCGACTATACCGCCGCCGTGCTGGGGGCCGCCCTCAAGCGCGATGTGGAGATCTGGACCGACGTGGACGGGGTGGCGGCCACCGACCCGGGCGTGGTGGACAAGCCCATCACCGTCAGCGAGCTCTCCCACGAGGAGGCCTACCAGATGGCCGCCTTCGGATCGCGGGTGCTCTACCAGAAGTGCCTCGCGGCGGCGCGGTTGGCGGCCAAACGCGGGCGCCACCTCAAAATGGTGGTCAAGAACACGTTCAACCCCTATCACCCGGGCACGGTGATTGTGGGGCACAGCTCGCCCGACGGCGTCCCCAAAGGGGTCACCGCGCTGGAGGGAGTGCAGCTCTTGACCGTGTACCTCGACCGAGAGGAGGACTATCGTGGCCTCTGGGCCGACGTGGCCGAGCTGGCCGAGGGCCGCCTCCTCATGGCCTCTTACGCCACCGGGCGGGCCAGCTTCGTGTTCGACCGGCTCTCGCCCGGGTTGGAGGAGCTGGAGACCCGCTACTCCCGCTCTCACCTCTCGCGCGACCAGGTGCTCATCAAGGTTGTCGGGGACGGCATCGGCACAAATCACGGGCTGCTCGCGCGCATCCACCAGTCCATCGACGCCCTGGAGAACCCCGAGAAGTGGGGTGCGCCGCTGGTGCACAAGAGTCCCCAGCTCCTCACCGACGCCACCTTCGAGTTCGTGGCCCTCAAGCGAGGCGCTCGCGAGCTGATCGTGCGGCTCTACAAAGACCTTTTCGACCCCGACGCGCTGCGTGTGGGCCTGCTGGGTTTGGGCACGGTGGCCGGAGGAATGCTGCAGTACGCCAGAGAGCTCTATTCTCGCGAGAAGACCGGCGTGGACCTGCACTTCCCGGTAGCCGTGGTGCGTAGCCTGGACAAAGCTCGCGCTTTCGAGGGCGAGCTGACTCAGGACCCGGCGGCCGTGCTCGACAACCGGCAGATCGACGTGGTGGTCGAGCTGATGGGGGGCATCGAGCCGGCTCGCACCCACATCCTGACCGCCCTGCAGAACGGCAAGCACGTCATCACCGCCAACAAGGCCGTGCTGGCCGAGCACGGGCCCGAGATCTTCGCCGCCGCCCGTCGCTATCGCCGCAACCTGGGCTTCGAGGGCAGCGTCTGCGGCGAGATTCCGGTCATCGAGATGGTTCAGAAAATGCCCTCCGACCAGGACGTGGAGGCCATCACCGGCATCCTGAACGGCACCTCCAACTACCTCTTGACCCGCATGGCCGATGGCAGCGACTACGGCGACGCCCTGCGCGAGGCCCAGGAGAGCGGCTTTGCCGAGGCCGACCCCACCCTGGACGTGTCCGGTGCCGACGCCGCTCAGAAGCTCTCCATCCTGGCCTCGCTGGTGTTCCATACCCCGGTGGCCTGGCGCAGCATCCGCCTGCAGGGCATCGAGAGCATCCGGGCCGTGGACACGGCCGAGGCCGCCCGGCTGGGTCTCAGCCTGCGTCCCGTGGCCCGCGCCGTGCGCCATCCCGGGGGGCTGGAGCTGTGGGTCGGCCCGGCCCTGGTCGAGCCAGGCCACAGCCTCTTTGCCGTGCGCCGCGAGACCAACGCCGTTTCGCTGCGCTTGCAGGGCCGCGAAGAGCCCCTGACGCTGGTGGGCAAGGGCGCGGGGGCTTTGCCCACGGCCCGCTCGGTGGTGCGCGACTTGCTGGAGGTGGCTCGCCGCGAGCGCTTTCGCATGGTGGACATCCCGGCCTTCCACGAGGGCGCCCCGGTGCCGGTGCTGCCCCACAGCGAGCACGTCTACCCCTGGTGGGTGCGCTTCACCGTGCAGGACCAGCCCGGCGTTTTTGGCGCCATCACGGCTGTGTTGGGCTCGCACGGCCTGTCCATCCGCCAGGCCAGCCAGCAGGAGGGACACGACGGCGTGGCTCACATTTTCCTGGCCCTCAAGCCGGCCCGAAGGGGCTCCCTGGAGGCCGCCCTCGAGCACCTGGGCGCCAATCATGCGGTGGTGGCCACGCTCTGCCTGCCGGTGCTGTCATGACCGCTCGCGCCGAAGATTGGCCTCACCAGCCGCTGGCTCAGCCTTACGAGGAGATCGCCTTTCCGAGGCGCTTTTCGCCAGCAGAGCTGGAGCGAATTGGGAAAGGGCGCGTTCCGGCCAGGAAGAGCGACAAGTGGTTCATCTACCAGCAAGGCCCCGAGCTCTTCCTTCACCGCAGCGCCAGCGGCGAGTGCGTGTTCCAGCTCGACCTGGGGGCGGGTCTGGCGCGGGTGGCCGGCCTGGAGGGCTTCACCCCGGAGGATCGGCGGGCCGTTCTGGGCTACCTGATCGACCGGCTGCTCCTCGACAGCAAGGCCCCGCCGCCCGTCGTGTCGGCCTTCGCCTCGCTGGACAAGGAACGGCTGGAGATGGCCTGGCGCAACCTGGCAGGAGCTTGAGCGTCGGCAGGCTAAGGAGCTTTCCCCCATGGACAAGTTCCGCAACTGGTTCAAGAAGAAAGAGCTAAAGCCCGAGCTCGAGCAGGCCATGGAGGCCGTCGAAGAGGCGGTCGAAGCCGAGCACGAAGCCGAGGATGCCGCTCAGAAAGCGGTCGAGGAGCCCCCTCCGGCTGTCGAGGAGAGCGCTGCGGAAGCGGTCGAGGAGGCCTCCACCGCGGTCAAAGGCAAGAACATCTTCCAGAAGGCCTGGGACAAGACGGTCCAGATCGCGCTCACGCCGGTCGACCCGTTCTTCATCAAGATGGCCCAGGGCCTGGACAAAACCCGCAAGAACCTGGTGGGCGGCATGGTGGGGCTGTTCCGGCTCCACAAGAAGATCGACGAGGAGTTCTGGGAGGAGTTGCACGACATCCTCATCTGCGCCGACCTCGGCCCGGTTACCAGCGAGCGCATCATCGAGAGCCTGCGAGCCGTGGTCAAGCAGAAGAAGCTGTCCGAGCCCTCCGAGCTGGTGGGCGAGCTGAAGGGAGTGCTGGGCCAGATCCTCCAGACCAATGCCGAGGAGCCGGGCATTCCAGCCGCCTCGCGCGAGCTCAACGTCAAGAAGGGTCGCCTGAACGTGGTGCTGATGGTGGGCGTGAACGGCACCGGCAAGACCACCACCACCGCCAAGCTGGCCAACCTGTTCAAGCAGCAGGGCTTGAAGGTGATGCTGGTGGCGGCCGACACCTTCCGGGCCGCGGCCATCGAGCAGCTGCAGGTGTGGGGCGAGCGCCTCGACCTGGAAGTGATCCGTCACAAAGAGGGGTCCGATCCCTCGGCGGTGGTCTTCGACGCCGTCAGCGCCGCCCGGGCCAGGGGAGCGGACCTGCTGCTGGTGGATACGGCCGGGCGGTTGCACTCCAAGGCCAACTTGATGGAAGAGCTGAAGAAAATGCGCCGCATCCTGCAGCGCGAGATCGAGGACGCACCCCACGAGGTGCTGCTGGTGCTCGACGCCACCACCGGCCAGAATGCTCTCATTCAAGCCCGTGAGTTCATGCAGGCGGTGGACGTGACCGGCCTTGCCCTGTGCAAGCTCGACGGCACCGCCCGGGGTGGCATCGTGGTCTCCATCGCCCAGGAGTTCCAGTTGCCGGTCAAGCTGATCGGGGTGGGGGAGGGCATCGAGGATCTCCAGCCGTTCGTGCCCGAGGTCTTCCTGGAGGCGCTGTTCAGCGAGGCCGGAACGGAGAGTGAGCCACCGGTCGCGCAGGAGGTGTAGGAGTCGCGGCGTCATTGATTCTTCGCAGAATTCTGGTCAGCCTGCTGCTGGTTCTCTGGCTCGCTCAAGCGGTTGGCTCTCAGACGCTGGACGATCCGGAGCTAAAGACCTCGGTGGCCATTTTGTACCTGCGCCTGGGGAACTACCCTGAGTGCCAGCGATTGACGCGCGAGTTGGAGGCTGTCGGGGCGAGCACCGATGGTCTGGACCTTTTGACCGGTGAGCTGGCCCTTCGGCCGCTCCTGACTCTCAACGGACAGGGTCAATACATTCGGCTGCTGCGCGAAGCTCCCGCCCTGATCGAGCGGGCCCGGACTCTCCAACGCCCCGATCGAGAAGCCCAGCTCCGCTTGCTCGTACTGCACGCCGCATACCAGTCGGGGCACCCCGGCCAGGTGCTCGAGCAGACCGGCCCGCTCCTGGAGCTCACCCGGAACCCGGACTCCACGGCCGAGAAGTTGCGCCGCTTCACTGTGCTGACCTATGCCCGCCGGTACGCTCACCTGGAGCAGTCTCCCACGCCCGAGCAGTATCGGGGCGACCACGATAAGGTCTGGGCCCTTTGGAAGGATATCGGGCCCGACCTTGACTATCGACGCCACTCCGTGGCCGAGTGCGAGCTGGCTGCCGCAGCCTGCTTCATCTGGTGGGATGAAGCGTTCGGAATCCTGACCTACGATCAGGCCTACGACATGCTGTTCGAAGACCTTGAGCGCATCGATCCCGTGCTCTCAATTGCCGATTTTGAGGCAGAGCTCAAGCGAGGGGCGCCTCTGGCAGACTTGATCCGCTTTCACAACCTGTCTGAGGTGGTCAGTTACTGGCGCTATCTTTTCCTGGTGTTCGATTCGGTGGCTGCCCGGTTCGGACCTCAGGACGCCTCCCATTTTGCCAGCCAGAACCTTCCGGCCGCCTTCTCGCTCCTGCGTACCGTCGAGCAATCCCCCGACATGAGCTGGCTGGATCCGACCTTGAGCTCGCTCGACCTGGTGACCGGCAAGTTCGCCCGACTCGGGGCCCTGGTCTACCGATGCCAGGCAGGGCAGGACCTGCTCGCCTCGGCACCCGCCTCCAGGGTGGACGCGAGCCTGGCCCGGGCAGCCGCTTATGCGGCCCGTTCAGGGGACCGGTTTCTGGCCGACGAAACCGAGCTCGTCGAGGTCGCCATCCAGACCGGCCGGCGCCCCCTCCCGCCCGACCTGGAGGAGCGACTGCGGACCCTGATCGCCCGTTCCGAGGCGACCGGGTCTTTCTACGTCACTTTGATGGCGAACGTCCAACTCGGGCGCCTGCTCTACGCCCAGGGCACCGGTCGGCGTTGCCTGGAGCCATTCACCCGGGCCATCTCCCTCTTTGAGCAGCTCTTCGTGCAGGCTCGGCTGGGTCCGACCGCGCACCTGATCTTGAGTCTGTACCGCCCCATCTATGAGGAGAAGGCTCGGATCGAGGTCGAGCTGGGTCTTCAACACGAGGCCGCCGAGACGCTCGACCGGCTCAAGCAAGTGGGTACAGCCCTGGCTTTTCAAACTCTTCAGCCCAGGGACCCGCGCTCGCTGGCAGCGCTCCAGCGGGCCGATCAGGCCCGCGAGCAGGCCGAGGAGTTGCGCCAGAGCCTGGCCGTGGCCCCCGAGGCCGAGCGTCCTCAGCTCACTCGCCAGTTGGCCCTGACGCGCCAGGATTTCTATGTGGCTCTGGCCGAGATCCAGCGCATCGAGCCCGGTTATCGCAGGCTCCAAGTTCGCCCCAACACGTTCTCGCATGTGCAGGCGCGGCTCCCGGATGATACCTTGCTGGTGCAGCTGTTCCCCTCCGAGGGGAAGCTGTACTTGTTCCTGGCCACGCACCAGGAGCTCAAGATCCGGGCCGTGGATGTTTCCCATCAGCAGATCAACCAGTGGGTAGCGGACTTTCGTCGTTCGGCCCTGCGGCCGAGCAAGAACTGGCTGCAGGACCAGGCCCTGTGCCAGACGATGCAGAGCATGAGCCAGGCCCTGCTCGAACCCCTGGAGAGCGATCTGGCCGGCAAGAAGGTGGTCGCGTTCATCCCCACAGGCACGCTCTGCTACCTCCCCATGGCCGCCCTGGCCCACTGGCGCGAGGGAGAGCCGACTTTCCTGCTGGAGGACGCTCAGGTGGTTACCCTGATGAAGGCTTCCGACCTGGACCTTCCTTCCATAAGCCCGCCTGGCAAGCTCTCCCTGTTGGCGCTGGGCGATCCGGACGGCTCCTTGCCCGGCGCCCGCAAGGAGGTAACCGCCCTCCAGAGTCTGGTTCCGGGAGCCGAGGTGTTCGTGGGGCGCGAGGCGACCGCCGAACGGTTGCAGTCGAGTAAGGCCCGCTACCTGCACCTGGCCACCCACGGCATGCTGAACAGCCAGAACCCGACTGCCAGCTACCTGCTGCTGGCTCCCGGTGAGAAGCAGGGCTCGGACCGGCTGCTGGTATCGGACATCGCCGGATTGAGACTGGAGAACGTGGCCATGGTGACGCTTTCTGCCTGCCAGACCGCTCTGGCCGAGCGCTCTCCCGAGCCTGGCTCCGACCTGCAGAGCCTGGCTGACGCCTTCGGGTTCGCGGGTAGCCCCAGCGTGGTGGCCAGCCTCTGGAAGGTGGAGGACGAGCCCACCTGCCAGCTGATGCTCAAGATGTATGAAGTCCTGGCTCAGGGCCAGCCGAAGGGCGAGGCGTTGCGCCAGGCGCAACTGGCCTTGCTGCGCCGGCCTGAGACTTCACACCCCTACTTCTGGGCCGGCTTCATCTTTCTGGGCGACTGGCGCTAGACTTCGTCGCATTGACCGTGCCACGAAACGTGCGGTGAGCTACACTCCCGCGCGTTGACCTGTTCAGAATGAGTGTAGACAATCTTGTTGAACGGCGCCCCGCCAATTCCTGAAGTGTTCAACGCGCGGCGCCTTAGCGGCTGATGCCGCTCGACTCCAGCGTGCGGGCGCGCTCCCCCTCTTTTAGCCGGGGATTGAGCGGCAGCGGCTGACCGGTGGCCTCGGCCAGCTGGCTGACGGTGACGAAGCGAAAGCCCTTGGAGCGCAACTCGGTGATCACGCTGGGCAGCATCGACACGGTGTGCATCGAGCCGTTGTGAAACAGCATGACGCCTTCACGGTTGCGCCCGCGGAAGCTGCCCTCGAGCAGCTTCTCCGAGTCCTGCACATACCAGTCGCCCGGATTGACGGTGTCGCCCACCACGGTGTAGCCAAGACCCAGGACCTGGCTCATCAGCTCGGGCTCCAGGCTGCCACCCGCGGGGCGAAAGAGGTGGGGACGGATGCCCAGGACAGCCGCCAGCGAATCTTCGCAGCGCAGCACGTCAGCCGGAAACCGCTCGGGACCGAGCTCGTGCCCACGCTTGTGCTCGTCGGTGTGGTTGGCCAGCTCGTGACCGTCGGCCGCGATGGCGCGGGCCAGTTCGGGGAACTCGCGCACCCGCACGCCGTTGACGAAGAAGGTGGCCGTCACCTGGTAGTGTCGCAGCACGTCCAGCAGCAGCGGGGTGTACATCGGGTAGGGTCCATCATCGAAGGTCATGGCGACCAGCCGCTGGCGGCGTTCTTCGGGAGCTTCCCCGAGCAAGCGTCGGACCATGTCCAGGGGGGCTTTGAGGGCGGCTCGCGCCTCCCGGGTGCCAGGTCGGTCACCGGGCAGCAGCAGGGGGGACAGGTTCAGCTCGTAATACCGAGGGAACACCTGATAAAAGCTCATGGCCACCAGGGAGAGGAGCACCAGGCTCAAGGCCAGCGAGCGACCTCTGGGGGCAGGGGGGGCGGTGGTCTCCACCGAACTCTCAGGAGCGGGCTTCATCGGCCGGGTATATTCCGCAAACACCTGTTCCAGGTCCTGGTCAATTTCGTTAACAAAACGACAACAGTCTTTTAACAAGCGGTTTACATTTAGACCCTAGTCAGGGCGGGCTTCCTAGAGGATAATAAGGCCAAGAACGGTTCCAACGACAGGAGGATTTGCATGGCTCTCGGCGGCGCGGTACTCCAGCAACTCAATGCATCGGGAATTACTCCTCCAAGTCGCCAGACGGCTCCCATCACGAACCGCGACCGCGACAACGAGGTCAATCGCGGAAAGAAGGCGGACGAGGCCGAGGATAACGGAAATCCGTTTGGCTTCAACGATATCAACAAGCCGGTCGGAGAGCGTCAGGAGAGTCGCCATCAGAAGGCGCGCGACAGTCGCGTCCAGCAGCCCCGCAGCGAGAGCGTTGCCACCCCGCAAGAGACCCAGACCCGCTCCACCCGCACCGCCGAAGAAGGCACACAGCCGGAAGGCACCGCCAAGTTTGCCAAAGAGCAGAAGTTTGCGCGAGCCTGGTCGCAGGATACCCGCTGGATGACCCAGACCAAGTTCGACAGCAACCAGGCTTCCCAGCCTCGCCTGTCCGACCTGGGCCAGCGCCGCATGCAGGCCTTCTACCTGACCCAGCTGGTCAACGACAACTACCAGCAGCACACCGGCGGCAAAGCCGACGAGGCCTACAGCCGGGCTCAGTACCGCCAGATTCTCGGGGCGCTCTCCTCGCTCGGCGCCAGCACCACCAAGACCACCCGCACCGCCAACGACGGCTCTCGCTCCAGCGAGCCCAACACGGCCGCTTCGCTGGGCCGCAAGATGGGCGATGCCAACCGCGTGCAGCAGATTTTCGCGCCCCCGCCCCCGACTCCGGCGGATTACGAACCGCTAGAGCTTGTGGCTTAGCAGCACACGACCCCAAAAGGGCCCCGAAAGGGGCCTTTCGGTTGTACCCGGGAGGTGCCGCAGGAGGAACCCATTTTCTTCCGTCCAAGTACGCCCGGCCCATGAGCCAGGAAATCGAACGTTACCTCCTCACCAATGCCACCGTGGTCACCCTGGGTCCCGCCAATCGGGTCCTGCAGGGCCATGGGGTGCTCGTTGACGGTGCCGTGGTGTCTCGGCTGGCCCCCAGTCCAGAGCTCGAGGCCGCCCACCGCGACATTCCCCACGTGGACATGCGGGGGATGGTGGTCATGCCGGGCAACATCAACGCCCACGACCATCTCTACAGTGCCCTGGCTCGGGGCATCGCCATGACCGGCGATCCTCCCCAGAACTTCGTTCAGATCCTCGAGCGGCTCTGGTGGCGCCTGGATGCCGCTCTCACCGAGCAAGACGTTTTTTACAGCGCCTTGCTCGGCTTCGTGGAGGCGGTCAAGCGCGGCACCACCACCATCATCGACCATCACGCCAGCCCCGGCTTCATTGAGGGCAGTCTCGACGCCCTGGCCAGGGCTGCTCGCCAGGTCGGCCTGAGGGGCTGCTTCTGCTACGAGGTCACCGACCGGCACGGCGAAGAGGGCGCCGAGCTCGGCATTCGCGAGAACCTGCGTTTTCTCGAGCGCTGCCAGGCCGAGCAAGACCCTTACCTGCGCGGTGCCTTCGGGCTGCACGCCTCGTTCACGGTGAATCCGCTGGCTCTGCAGCGCAGCCTCGAGCAAGCCCCCGCGGGCACCTTCTTTCACGTGCACGTGGCCGAAGACTACGCTGACGTGGTCCACAGCCACGAGAACTACAAGAAGCCCCCTCTCCAGCGACTGCTCGAGGAGGGCTTGCAGGATTACCCGGTGCTGGCCGCTCATTGCATCCACCTGGAAGAGCCCGAGTATCGCTGGCTCGAAAGCCACGACGTCACCGTGCTCCACAACCCGGAGTCCAACATGAACAACGCCGTGGGGGTGGCCCAGGTGCGGCGTATCCTGGCAGGCGGAGGCCGCGTGTGTCTGGGCACCGATGGGATGACCCAGGACATGTTCCAGGAGATCAAAGTGTTGCCCCTGAGCCATCGCCAGAAGGCCCAGCATCCCCAGTCGTTCGGCTACGACGAGATCTACCGGGTGGCCTACGAGAACAATCCGGCTCTGGCCGAGCGCTTCTTTGGACTGAAGCTGGGTCGGATCGAGGAGGGCGGGCCGGCCGACCTGATCGCCCTGAAGTATGACCCGCCCACCCCCTTCCATGGCGACAATTTCATGGGACACCTGCTCTTTGGACTGGGGAGCGCTCCGGTGGACACGACCATCATCGGTGGTCGGGTGGTGGTGCGCAACGGACAGGTGAGCGGGGTGGATGAGGTTGAGCTGGCGGCCCGCTGCCGAGAGCTGGCCGCGGCCCTGTGGAGTCGCTGGTAACGCAATCGAGAAAGGTAGCCTGAGCACATGCTAGAGCACGTTTGGAAGACCGACCCCGAGGTGGCTCGAGCCATCCTCGCCGAGACCGAGCGCCAGGCCACGACCCTGGAGATGATCGCCTCGGAGAACTTCGTCAGCGAGGCCGTGCTCGAGGCCTCCGGCAGCGTGCTCACGAACAAGTACGCCGAGGGGTATCCTGGCAAGCGCTACTACGGTGGCTGCGAGTTCGTGGATGTGTGCGAGGATCTGGCCCGCAAGAGGGCTTGCGAGCTGTTCAAGGCCGACCACGCCAACGTGCAGCCTCACTCCGGCTCCAGCGCCAACATCGCCGCTTACTACGCCATGATGCAGCACGGCGACACGTTGATGGGCATGTCGCTGGCCCACGGTGGCCACCTCACCCACGGGCACAAGGTCAACTTCTCGGGCACTCACTTCAAGATCGTGCAGTACGAGGTGCATCCCGAGACCGAGTTGATCGACTACGACCAGGTTCGCTCGCTGGCGCGTGAGCACAAGCCCAAAGTTCTTCTGGCCGGCTGGAGCGCATACTCGCGCCAGATCGACTTCAAGATCTTCCGCGAGATCGCCGACGAGGTCGGCGCCTTCTTCATGGTCGACATGGCTCACTTTGCGGGGCTGGTGGTGGCCGGCCTGCACGGCAACCCCGTCGAGTATTCCGACGTGGTCACCACGACGACCCATAAGACCCTGCGGGGTCCGCGTGGGGGCATGATCCTTTGCCGGGAGAAACTGGCCAAGGAGGTCGACAAGCGGATGTTCCCCGGCTACCAGGGCGGACCCCTTGAGCATGTGATCGCGGCCAAGGCGGTGGCCTTCAAAGAGGCCATGAGTGAGGAGTTCAAAGTTTACCAGCGTCAGATCGTCGCCAATGCGCGGGCTCTGGCGAAGGCTCTGGCCGAGGGTGGAGCCCGTATCGTGTCGGGAGGCACCGACACCCACCTGATGCTCGTCGACGTCACCCCGCTCGGGTTGACCGGCCAGACCGCCGAGCACGCCCTCGGGACCGCCGGCATCACGGCCAACAAGAACGCCATTCCCTTTGACAAGAACCCTCCCGCGGTGGCCAGCGGGATCCGACTTGGAACTCCGGCCCTGACCACACGAGGATTGAAGGAACCTCAAATGGAACAGATCGCGGAGTGGATCCTGGAAGTCCTCAAGGCTCCCCAGGATGAGGCCAGATTGCGCGACATACGGGGGCGAGTCCTGCGCTTGTGCGAAGAGTTTCCGCTCTATCGCGACCGCCTGGAGCGCAGCCGAGAAGCGGGAGTGACTGCGTGAGCGAAGAGGAAGAGGGCAAGAAGTCCGAGGCGGAAGACGGGGTCGAACGGGTGGAGGACGATGCCGAGGAGGCCAGGGACTCCGGTTCCTCCGAGGGTGGGGAGAGCGAGCCCTCGGACGAGCCCGTAGAGGACCGGGGCGAGGTCAAGGCCGACGACTCGAAATCGGTCGAGCCCGGGGGCGAGGGCCGGGCCGGTGGCTCACAATCGGATGAGCCCGAGGGCGACCGCTCGAAGTCGGATGAGCCCGGCCCGAGCGCAGCCGAGGGCTCGAAGTCAGACGAGCCCGGGGCCGAGAGCGCGAGGTCAGATGAGCCCGGTTCCGACGACTCGGAGTCGGGACGCGAGAGCAAGTCAGACGAGGACGGCGGCGACCTCCTGCTCGAGGAGGAAGTTTCCGACGAAGAGGTGGCACGCATCCTCGAGGATACCGATCTTGGCGATCTCGAGTTGGAGACCCCCCTGGCTCCTGACCCGGAAGTGGAGAAGCTCCTGGCTCCCGAGCCTCTGCTACCCTCGGAGGATCCGGTGGTCGACCTGCTGGCCGAGAGCGCTGACATCGACCTTCCCGCCCGCCCCAGCGATGGACTGGAGATGTTCGAGCCCTCGGCCGAGCCTCACACCGGCCCCGAGCGACGGCGCGGAGAGCGCAAGATCTCCAAGCTCAACAAGCTGCTCACGGGCCAGGTGGATCTGGGTGAGGGCGATCAGATGGTCTACCTCTATCTGGTCGACCTTTCCGAGGGTGGCATGCGGGTCAACGTCGATCAGAACTTCCCCGAGGGACAGACCTTCCGGATGAAGCTGGGGTTGGAGTCCTTTGGCTCCGAGCTGGGCCAGGGCGGCGTTCTCGACCTTCCCCTCCAGGTGGTCTGGCAGAAGCGCCTGGTGGGAGGGATGACGGTGGCCGGCCTGAAGTTCGTCGAGCCCACCGAGGAAGCGCGAGAGGCTGTCAAGCAGATCATGGAGTTGTTCTCGGTGGAGGGCAAGCGCCGCCGCTTCCGACTCAACCGGGTGCTCGGCGTGGGAATCGGGTTGGACGAGAACACCCGCTGGCTCTATCCTCTGGCGCTCGACCTGTCGGTGGGGGGCATGCGCATTCGTACCGAGGAGAACCTGGTGGTGGGCGACGAGTTGACGCTCAAGATTTTCCTGCAGTTCGACCTGCCGGTGGTCAACGTCAATGCCAAAGTGGTCTGGAAGGAAGAGGTTCAGGCCAACCGGTTCCAGATCGGCCTGGAGTTTCAGAATGTCACTGAGGATGTGGCCCGACCGGTGCAGGAGTATATCGACCGCTGCCTGGCTGAGGAGATGGGTAAAGCCGGGACTCTCAAGTAGGACTGCGCTCAATTCAGGAATGGGAGACATTGCATGCCCGGTATAGCTGTCGTGGCCGTGGGGGGGAACTCACTGATCAAGGACAGCGCTCATCAGAGCATACCCCACCAGTATCTGGCCGTCGTGGAGACGGCCCGGCACATCGCCGACATGGTCCAGGCCGGTTGGGAGGTGGTGGTTACCCACGGAAACGGGCCCCAGGTAGGATTCATCCTGCTGCGGAGCGAGCTGGCCCGAGGCAAGGTGCACCCCGTTCCGCTGGATGTTTGCGGCGCCGATACCCAGGGGGCCATCGGCTACCATCTCCAGCAGGCACTGCGCAACGTGTTCCTGGAACGGGGAATGACCAAATCGGCCATCACGCTGGTGACCCAGACGGTGGTCGACCCGCAAGACCCGGCCTTTCAGAAGCCCAGCAAGCCCATCGGTCCTTTCATGACCGAGGAGGAGGCCCACCGCCGCGAGCAAGAGGAAGGGTGGGCAGTGGTGGAGGATGCCGGGCGCGGCTGGCGCCGGGTGGTGGCCAGCCCCAAGCCTCGCGAGATCGTGGAGCTCGATGCCATCAACACGATGATCGGGGCCGGCTTTCTGGTCATCGCGGTGGGCGGCGGAGGGATCCCGGTCGTGCCGAACTCAGACGGGGCTCTGGAAGGGGTGGCGGCCGTGATCGACAAGGACCTGGCCTCCAGCCTGCTCGCTCAGCAGCTCAAGGCGGACCTGTTTGTCATCTCGACCGCCGTCGAGAAGGTGTGCTTGCGCTTTGGCACCCCGGAGCAGGAGGAGCTGAGCCAGCTCACGGCCGCTCAAGCCCGTCAGTATCTCGAGGAGGGCCACTTCAAGGCCGGCAGCATGAAGCCCAAGGTGGAGGCTGTGCTGGCCTATCTGGACGCCAACGGAAAGAAGGCCCTCATCACCAACCCTGAGAATCTCAAGCGGGCTCTCGGGGGGGAAACGGGTACCCACTTCTCGGCCTGAACCTGCTATAATGAACCGGTACCGCGCCTTCAGGGGGTGGCTTTGTCTGACGACAACCGGATTGGAAATGGTCGAGGCTCCGAGCGCTCTGAGCGCTCGGAGCGCTCGCGCGGGTCCCGGTCGGCCAGGGAGAACGGCCGGGCCGAACGGACCACCGGCTCCACCGTTCCCAACATGCGCAGCCTCTTCTTCCATGATGCCGACCGGATGATGGTGCTTCAGGATGCGCGCACCTCCAATCAGGAGATCTTCCAGGGCTGGAGCCGAGCTGCGGGTGATGAGAACCGAGGCCCCGGGCGCTCCGAAGACGCTCCCGGACAGAATCGGGGGGCGGGCCGCTCAGACGACGATCGGGGGGAGAATCGGGGCCCGGGACGCTCAGACGACCGCGGGGAGAATCGGGGCCCGGGACGCTCGGAAGACGCCCCCGGCCAGAATCGGGGGCCCGGACGGTCCGACGACGACCGGGGCGAAAATCGAGGGCCGAGCCGCTCAGACGACCGGGGCCCGGGCCGCTCCGAGGAGGCGCCCGGTCAGAATCGGGCGCCCAATCGCCCGGATAGCGACGACCGTGGGTCGAGGCGCTCGGAGGACGACCGGGGTGAAAATCGAGGACCCAACCGCTCGGATGACGACAGGGGCGCACGCCGAACTGACGAGAGCCGCCAGACTCGCCGAACCGAGGAGAGCGAGCGGCGCGAGCCGCCCGGTCAGGCCAAGAAGAACGATGAGTCTCGCCGCGAGGAGAACCGTCTGCGCACCGATGGTCCCGGCCACAGCGAGGATGCACCGGGGCAGGCCCGCAAGCGAGAGGGCCCGGAGGAGCGCAGTTCGCTGATGGAGCGGATCCGTGAGGCCATGCGCAAAGAGGAGACCCGCCGCCAGGAGCCGGCAGAGCCGGCCCGGCGCGACCCTCCCCAGAACCAGCAAAGCGAGCCCCGGCGACCGGCCCAGGCCCAACCCGAGCCACCGCGTAAGGCCCCCCTCCCGGCTCAGCCCGAGCCCCCGCGCAAGCAGCCCGCGGCCGAGACGATGCGCCGCCCGCCCGACGAGCCCGTGCGCAAGATTCCGGTCGTGGTCTCGGCTCCGGTCCATCAGCCCGTGCGCAAGCCCGAGACCCAGGCGGGTGCTGCTGTCCCCGAGCAGCCCACGCCGACCCCTCCTCAACCGGCCTCGCGAGCACTCTACAAGCGGCTCGACGCGCCCCCCCGGCTGCCCGAGCAGAGTACCGCGCCGACCGCCCGGGTGAATTCGCCGCAGGTTCCACAGGAGAGCCGCCTGCCGACCCCCCAGGCACGTCTCCCCGAGCTGCCGCGAGCCCCCCGGGGCGAGCAGCCGATGACGCCCGCCCCCACACCCGCGGTGCGGGCCGATCGGCCGGCACCGCAGCGGGTGGATCCGGCGCCTTCGCACGCGACCGTGGTCTCGCGCAGCTCGGCCGAAGGGGCGGGCACCCAGAGCGGCGGCCAGCAGGAGTCCGAGGGTCGGGCGCGGCCCACTGAGATCGCTCGGCTCTCAGCCCCGGTCGTGCGTGAGAATCGCTTGCTGAGTCGTTTCCTGCTGCCGGGCCGGGCCGAGCTCGAGGAAGAGCTGGAGGCTCTCAAGAACTCCCCCCGCGTCGAGTCGATCAGCAAGCGCAACCGCGGCGGCCAGGGTGGGGGAGGGGGGCAGCAGTCCTCGGGTCAGTCCGCCGGCCAGGCCTCCGGGGGGCCGGCGGCCGAAGTGGGCCTGGAGGTGGTCGATCCGCACACAGGCCTGCCCAGAATGTTGATCCGTCCGGGCCTGCAGCCGATTTTGCCTCAGCTCGAGCAGCTCTTTTCCACGGCCGGTCTGGCCTATGCCGCTGACACTGAGGATACGCCAGAGTTCATGCGCTCCTACTGGATCGCCATGGCCTGGCTCAGCCAGCATCAAGAACAGCACGGCTTGAACGAGCGGATGTGCTACTTCGGCGCGGCCATGTTCGAGGGGATGCAGGGTTGGCGCCGCAAGGGCCAGGTCAGCGAAGAGCAGGTGGTCAACCGGCTGCTGGCCATGCTGGCCGAGGAGGGGGGCTTTCTTGGCGAGCACTCGCTGCGGGTCATGACCTTCGCCGACGCTGTCTGCGAAGACCTGAACGTCCAGGACCCGGCCATCCGCGAGCAGGTTCGCTCGGGAGCCCTGCTGCGCGATCTGGGCATGGCGGGGCTGGATTACCGACAGCTTCCCCCGATGCTCTCCGAGCAGTTCAACGGACTTCGAAGCTCCGGAGACCTGCACATGGCCGGTCGCCTGGCGGATATTGGAGCTCTGCGCGTGCCGGCCGAGATCCGCAACAAACCCGGGCCTCTGAATGCCGAGGAGCGGGCTCTGATGGAGAAGCATCCCGAATTTGGTGAGCAGTTCCTGGCCCGCTTTCCGCCCTTCCGCCACCTGGGCCCCATCGTGCGGGCTCATCATGAGCGCTGGGACGGGCGGGGATACCCGGACGGACTGATGGGTCGGCGCATCCCCATGGCCGCGCGCATCATCGCCGTTTCGGATGTCTTCGACGCCCTCACCAGCGAGCGCCCCTGGCGTGAAGCCTGGAG
Source organism: Candidatus Xenobia bacterium (assembly GCA_045863235.1). Taxonomy (GTDB): domain Bacteria; phylum Vulcanimicrobiota; class Xenobia; order Xenobiales; family QWHO01; genus QWHO01. The sequence continues at coordinate 61,308 of BTUM01000035.1, forward strand.
CTACGAGCGCGCGGTCAGTGCCATCCAGGAGGGGGCGGGTACCCAGTTCGACCCGGAGGTGGTCCGGGCATTCCTGAGAACGAGCCGCCGCCTGAAGGCGGGCGGATACCTCGACTGACGGGAAGAAACCTCCTCCTCCTCGCGACCTGGAGAAGCGTGGAGTGAACCTGCGCCGGACAGGCAAGTCCTTCATCATAGAACGCTCCACAGTATGAAACGCAGTTCATTCGGGAGGAACCCATGAAGAAGCATTTTCTCTGCGCCGCCTTGAGTGGTGCTTTGCTGGCCTCGCTGGCTACCCAGCCGGGCCTGGCCAAGCGCGACGAGCCGGGCGGCTCGCGCGATACCATCCAACTGGCTCTGTTGCTGGATACCTCCAACAGCATGGACGGCCTGATCGATCAGGCCAAGAGCCAGCTGTGGAAAGTCGTCAACGAGTTCTCGGAGATGAAGAAGGATGGCAAGGTCCCTCGCCTGGAGGTGGCCCTGTATCAATACGGCAACGACGGCCTGAACGCCCGGGAGGGCTACGTGCAGCAGGTGGTGCCTTTCACCACCGACCTGGACAGGGTCTCCGAGCATCTCTTCAAGCTCAAGACCAACGGCGGCGAGGAGTATTGCGGCTGGGTCATGCGCTCGGCCCTGAAACAGCTCTCCTGGAGCGACAAGCCCAAAGACATCCGGGTGATGTTCATCGCCGGCAACGAGCCCTTCAACCAGGGCACGGTCAACTACAAGGAAGTCTGCGCTTCTGCCCGCCAGAAGGACGTGCTCGTCAACACCATCTTCTGCGGGCCGCGCGGTGAAGGCGTGGAGACCGCCTGGTCGGATGGCGCCAAGCTGGGCGGGGGCGATTACCTGTGCATCGATCAGGACCGCAAGGTGGTCGATATCCCCACCCCCTATGACGCCGAACTGGCCGCCCTCAGCACAAAGGTCAATGATACCTACGTCGCCTACGGCGACCGCGGGGGCGCCGGCCGGGCCCGCCAGGAAGAGCAGGACAAGAACGCCGCCGCCGCTGCACCCTCGGTTGCCGCTCAGCGGGCCAACACCAAGGCCGGGGCCAACTACAGCAACGCCGGCTGGGACCTGGTCGACGCCAGTCGCGAGGGCGAGGTGGACGTGCGCAAAGTTCCCAAAGACCAGCTGCCGGCCGAGATGCAGTCCATGAACGAGGCCGAGCGGGCGGCCTACGTCGAGAAGAAGTCCAAGGAGCGTTCGGCCCTGCAGGCTCGTATTCGCGAGCTCTCGGCCAAGCGCGACGCCTTCCTGGCCGAGAAGCAGAAGGCCGCTTCAGGCGCGGAAACGCTGGACGAGGCGATGATCAAGGCTGTGCGCACCGAGGCCGTCAAGCGCGGCTACACCGTTCCCAAAACCTGAGAGTCAGCCCGGTCGCAACATCTGGTGGGGGCGGTTGAGATACGCCCTCCCGCCACCACAGGATGTTGCGGCAGAGAACCTCCGCGCTCTAGCAGGCTGATACAAAACCGGTTGTGGTGTCGAAGCGTTGAGCGCAAGATGATGCAAAAGCCCTCTTTGACTAGGCCACCGACTCGGGGTTGCGGAAGCTGGCCACGCTGATCTCGGGAGTTGGGGCCAGCACGACCCGGTTGCGCCCCTTCAGTTTGGCCTGATAGAGGGCCGTGTCGGCGGCTTTGATCAGAGCCGTGCAGGCCTGCCCGTGGGTGGGGTAGGAGGATACGCCCACCGAGATGCTGATGGGCGAGAGGTTCTGGCGTCCGACGCTGACCTCGAGCCGGCTGATCCCCTCGCGCAGGGCCTCGGCCCGGGCCGCGCCGTTTTGCAGAGAGCTTCCGGGCAGGATGAGAATGAACTCCTCGCCTCCATAGCGGCAGGCCACGTCCTCGGCCCGCACGTTCTCCCTCAGGAAACGGCCCACGGCCTGGAGCACGACATCGCCGGCGTCGTGGCCAAACTGGTCGTTGAAGCGCTTGAAGTGGTCCACGTCCAGCATGATGATGCTGACCGACTCGCGCTTGCGGCGGGCGCGGAAGACCTCGCGCTCCAGCGACTCTTCCATGAAGCGACGGTTATAGAGCCCGGTCAGGGTATCGCGCACCGACTGCTGGCGCAGGGTCTCCCGCAAGACCAGGTTGGCGATGGCCAGGGAGAGCTGCTCGGCCACGTTCTCGGCCAACTGCATCGTCTCCTGAGCCAGGGGCAGGTCGCTCAGAGGGCGCAGGTGGAGGATGCCGAGCGCCTCTCCCTGGGCCATCATGGGCACGCACAGCGTCCAACTCGAGCCCTCGTCGTCCACATGAGCGCAGAACGGCTCGGGGTCGCCCTGGCGGGCGTAATGGGTGCAGCCGCGCCGGAGCGACCAGCAGCTGGGCGGCGTGAACACCTCGTCGGCGGCATTCCATCCCCAACAGGTCAGGGTCTCGACCACGTTCTTGGAAGGTGAGATCAGCATCACCGAGCCAGCCGTCTCGGGGAAGAGCCGCAGAAAGAACGGTCCCACCGAGCGGAAGGCCTCCTGCTTGTCTTGCGAGGACTCGATCAACTCCAGCAGTCGCCGCAAGAGGTCGGCGTCCTGGCTGCGTCGCTGCAGGCTGTGCACCATCTCCTCCAGGGAGGCATGGCTGGTCAGAATTTCCTGCTGGGTGGTTTGACGCTCCCGCTGCAACTGGTCGCTCATGTCGTTGAAGGCGGCGGCCAGCTCGGCGATCTCGTCGTGGCCCGAAACCCGAATGCGGGCGCTCAAGTCGCCCAGGCCTACCTGGCGGGCGGCCACCACCAGCGGCTCCAGCGAGCGCCCCAGGCCCCGAACGATCAGGGCGCCGATGGCGGCCACCAGCAAGAGAGAAACCCCCAGCACGCCAAGGATGGTCAGCTGGGTGGAGCGAGCCGCCCGCTCGGCTCCCTCCTGGCGTCCGCGCAGCAGGGCCTTCTCTTCGCTCTGCAACTCGGCCATCAATCGCTCCATCTTGCGCATCAGCTCGCGGCTCTGCTCGGGGCCGGCCAGGCGGCTGGCTACGGCCAGCTTGCCTTTCTGACGGGCAGCGATAGCCCGTTTGAGAAGCTCCACCCGCTGAGTGGTCAGGACCTCCAGTTGGGTGAAGCGGTCGAGTTGCACCGGATTGGACTTGAGCAGGTGGCGCAACTCTTTCCTGTCTTGCTGCAACTGACCCACCTGGGATTGAAAGCCTGTCAGAAAGTGGGGCTGGCCGGTGGCCGCGTAGCCCTGGGCGTTGCTCTCGGCCGCGCCCAGGTCGTACTGAACCTGGCTGAGAGCTCCCAGAATACGGAAGGAGTGAGACACTCCCGAGGCGTCATCGAGGAGGGATTCCAGGCGGTCCGAGGCAACCAGGCCAACCCACAAGAGGCTGAGAACCGCCAACCCAAATCCCCCGCCGATCTTTTGCCCGATCGTCCAGGTAGAGGGCATTGTCGTCTGTCTCCAGATTCGGGATGAGTGGGGCGAAAGATACCCCGCTCAGCATACCGCTCTGGGATCAGAATCGAATAGGAGCCAGCTCACAATGGCTCGAGAAACCCTGGGAGCCGCGCCGGAACCCCGGCCAAACCTCAGGAGGCCTTGCGACGGGAACGTCGGCGGGCCGGCTTCTCGGCTGCTTTCGGCGAGGTTCGGGCCCTGAGCCAGCGGTGGAGGCACTTCTGATCGCAGGAGGCCCCTGTCGGGGGCAAGAGCTGCAGCCCCACCCGGTGCTGGTCGCCCTGCTGCGTGCTCCAGACGGGTCGTACCTGGAAAAGCAGGGGGGCGAGGCCCTCGAGCCGGAAGACGATCTGCTCGGGAAGAGAGGGCTCGCTGCTGACGAGACCCACTCCCGACTCACTCACATCCACCAGGTGCCCTCTTTGGAACGTGCCGTGTCCGGTTCGGAAGTAGGCCTGAGCCTCCACCATGTATCTGAGGTTGCGGCGATTGTCGTCCATCGATGGCCTTCCTTCACAGGTCGTTATGCCCATTGTAATGGCTCGATGTTACAAAAGTGTTATTTTGCCACCACAGTTCTGATTACGGCAAAGCGAGCCCGTCTGGTGCTTGCCTCCAACTCGCGCCTCAGGGCTGCGGGGCTGCGCCGAACGGCCGGACGATGCAGTTCGCACTCTTTGATACCGCTTGCGTCTCGTTGGTAGCGGGTGCGATAGGTGGTGGGTGCGTTCTCAAATCCACGCTCGAGCAGCCTGTCCACCATCCCGCGCGCAGTGGCTTCATCGGTCACCACGAAGCTGTCCACCCGAAGCTCGAGGCTTCCGTCCCGAGCCGAAGCGACCAGCTCGCGCACCTGCAGCACCCGCCGCCGAGCCATGGTCGGGTTCCCTTCTCCCACCGGCCGCATCTCCTCGAAGCTGGAAACGGTGACGCGATGCTTGCGCTGGTCGTTGTCCCAGAAGGTTCGAGAGGTGCCGTTCCGGTCGGCCTCGCTGCCGACCTTCGAGGACACGACTTCGCTCCAGAGCCGGTTGTAGGCCTGGATTCGCTTCTCACGTCCCGGGAGGGCGCCGAACTGCTTGAGGAGCACATCGAGGATCATCATCTCCCCCACAGCATAACCGGAGGAATTTGGAGGCCCTTTTGCACGCCCGGGGGAGGGCTGTTAATCTTCTGTAAACTGAATGGAAGGGAAGTTTACGTTTCGGTTCCGGCCACCACGACCCGGTTGCGCCCGGCCCGCTTGGCCTGGTAAAGAGCCTGATCGGCGGCCTCCAGAGTCGCCCCGGGCTCCTGCTCGATCAGCAGGGGCGACAGCCCAATGCTGGTGGTGACCGGCAGCAGCGTGCCGTCTGGCAGAGTGAACGGGGTGGCTTCCACGACCTTGCGCACCCGCTCGGCGGTCGCCTCGGCGCTGGCAAAAGGAACCTGGCGCAAGAGGACCACGAACTCCTCGCCTCCATAGCGGCCCACCAGGTCCTCGGCTCGGAGAGTTTCCTTCAGTCGATGGGCCAGCTCGACCAGAACGGCGTCGCCGGCCGGGTGACCGTGCTGGTCATTGACTTTCTTGAAGTGGTCCACGTCTAGCAAGGCCAGCGAGTATTCGGTGCGATGGCGGCGGGCGGCCGAGAGCTCTTCGGAGAGCCGGCTCATGAAGCTGCGCCGGTTCAGCACGCCGGTCAGGCCGTCCAGGTTGGCGCTGCGATACATGTCCTGGAACAGGTCGTGCACCTCCTGGTCGGAGTGCTCGAGCCGCAGGCTGACCTCGGGCCCCAGGCCCAGCGAATCGCCGTGGGAGAGCTCGGCTCGCTCCACTGGTTCGCCATTGACGAAGACCCCGTTGGTCGACCCCAGGTCTTGCACCACCACTCGCCCCTGCTGGTCCACTTCGAGCTTGGCGTGGGCCCGGCTGACCCCCGCCCCGCGCAAGACCAGATCGGCGTGCGAGGCCGACCGACCCAGCACCAGCGTTCCCGCGCGCAACTGGAGAATCTCGCCCTTTTCGGACCCTGTCAGCGTGATCAGGCAGGGCATCTTGTTCACGGCCAGCCCCTTGAGCGGAGCAGCTCCCAGTGCCTCGGTGACGTCCTCGAACTCCATGACTCGCATGGTTATCGGCCGGAGGGACTCCCTCCTCCCCTGCGCGCAAAATCGTCTTTGACAGGTGCGCGCATTTGTGGTAGGCTATGGGTGCGCGCAATAGAAAGTGAGGGCTGCGAATGAATCCAGAAGTCCGTTTCCGGGTCCCACCCCACGTCTACGAGCTGGCCGAGCGACGCAGCGACGAGTTGGGTCTGTCGGGCTCGAAGGGGCGGTCGGGAGGGGTATCCGAGCTGGCCAGGGCCGGACTCTATCTGCTTTTGAACCTGCCTCTACCGGCCGACGCTCACTGGCTGCAGTCTCAGCGCTTCGATGACGTGCGGCTGGCCCGGCGCGCCCTGACGGGGGATGAAGCGCGCATCGGCCTGCGGCTGCTCCACCGGGTCGACCCCGAGGTGCGCCGCCAGGCGGCCCTGGAGCGGGGCCAGGCCATCGCCTCCATGGCCACCACACGATTCGAGTTTGAGCCAGGCGAAGTTCCCGCGGAGCTTTCTTCCTGGTTTCAGTTGACCGAGAGCGGTTTACCGGTCGGGGAGATCGATCTGTCAGGCGGGCCCCTGGCGGTGGGAGCGCTGGTTTCGGCCGCGCCCGAAGCCACCTTGACCGAGCTGCTCCAGGCCGTGGGTCAGCTCAACCAGAAGAAGGCTTCCGATCAAGAGCGCCGCCGTCAGCGCGAAATGCAGCGAGAGAAGGGCCAGCGCGAGCTGTCCGATTGGGTGGCCGAGCACGGCTCCGCCCACGCTCGAGCCTTACTCGAGGAGGGTTTCGACTGGCTCGACCGGGCCGAGCGCGAATATGGAGCCTGGCGGCTGCAGGCGCTCGGCGTGGGCGGAGTGACGGCTCTGAATGGGTCGCAGTCCCTGGCCGCGGCCCACGAGTCCCCCCGGCTGGTAGCCGTGTCCGAGCCCGGGCTCGAGAGCATCGAACGGCTGCGCTCGATCCGCGCGCGAGTTTCCGGTCAACCCGGCCTGAAGGCGTCCCTGGTCTGTCGACAGGACGATCTCGAGGAGCTGGTGCTCATCGAGGTGGCCGTGCCGACTGGCAACACGGTGCAGTTTCTCTCTCCCGGCCAGCCCGCCACCCCCCTTCGGAAAGCGGCCCGCCCGGCTGCGGGACGGCCCAGAATGCAATCCTTGCGAGGTGACTGAAGATGGCTTATCGTCCCTGCCGGTTTCGAGGCTCGGTCCTGGGGGTGTTCCAGTGCGAGAAGCACCTTTATCAGCACAGCTATCCTGAGATCTACAACGAGCTCTACGAGTTCTGTCTCGAAAACGTGCCTGACCGCTTCTGCGACTACGTCGACTTCGGTTTCTCGCTCGAGGGCGAGACGCCTCGGATTTTCATCAACTGCACCCATCCCTACCAGTCACGCCCGCTCAAGAGCTTCCGCGACTGCATGGAGGAGTGCGACTACTATGACAAGGAGCGCGAGTCGCTGGGATAATCCACTGAGCGTTCCGTGATGAATGCACCTCAAACACAGAAGCCATCCTGTCTCCAGGATGGCCTCGCGATCTGGCTCCCACCTCACCAGACTCCCCTGACTTCACCGACCTCGGGCGCGAACCGTGTTCGCTATCGGGCGCGCTCGTGGCGTGCCTACCCCTCACGGGACCCGCTCGGCTGTCAGGCCTTCCTCGCATGTTCTCCCAGGCGAAGTGCTGGGGCGTGCTCTGGTCTGCGCGCTACCCCTCGAGGTCTCGGTATCCTCGAGTCCGCCGCGATGTCGCTCGCGGAGCGGTCGGCCGGCGACAGGCGCATATTACCTTTTAACACGCTCGCCTGTCAACCCGCGAACAGAAGATCGAGAGTCAGGCCTCCCGTTTGCGCTCCGGCTCGTTCTTCTTGAACATCTCGCCCAGTTTGCGCAGCTTGGCGTCTTCGCGCAGTTTCTCCTCGGCGGGATAGATGCAGGAAACCTGGGCCAGGCGGACCAGGATGTCGACGGGTTGTTCGGATTCCTCGGAAAACGAGCGGATCAGAGCATAGTAGTCGTCAAAGTCGAGGATCCGCCCTTCCAGGCAATCAAAGCAGAGGTAGGTGCCCTCTGCCTGGTGATACTCCAGGAAGGCAGCCAGAACCGGGGACTTCCGTCGTTTCATGGGGTTCTCCTCAGAGTGGGGCGGAGCGTTACCGCCCTGAGATTGCCGCGGGCGCGGCACTTCGTGGTCACGTACAAGCGCGTGAGCGCTTTCTGGGGGGCTACCACGTTGTCAGAGTATCACAATCTCCCTACCCTGTCAATGTAAGCCGGAAGCACGTAGTTTCGAGCAATTTTCTGGAGAGAAAAAATCAAGAAAGCGATGAATCTTCTTCAGGATCGGGCTCCACTCCGCTCGCTGCCTCCAGCCATCGCTGCTTGAGCTCGGGGAAGTTCTTGCTGGCAAGCGCCCGGCGGATCGAGCGCATCAACTCCAGCAAAAAATGGAGGTTGTGCAGGCTTCCCAGGTAGTAGGCCAGCAGCTCGTCGCACATGTAGAGGTGGCGCAAGTAGCCGCGGCTGAAGTTCTGGCACGTGTAGCACTGGCAGTCGGCCATGAGCGGAGATTGATCGTCGAGGTAGCGCGCGTGACGCAGGTTCAGGGTGCCCCGTCTGCCCACCCCCGGGGTCTGGGGAGGGACCAGTACGTGAGCGGTGCGGGCAAAGCGGGTAGGGAGCACGCAGTCGAAGGTGTCGATGCCCCGCTCCACGCCTTCGAACAGATCGTTCACCTCGCCGATGCCGAGCAGATGCCGGGGGCGGTCGTCGCTCAGGTGGGGCACGGTCCACTCCAGCACCCGGTGCATGTCGGCCTTGCACTTGCCCAGCGAGCCCCCCACCGCGAACCCGTCAAAGGGCAGGTCGGCGATGAAGCGCACCGAGCGGGCCCGCAGGTCCTCCCATTCGCCCCCTTGCACGATGCCGTAGAGCGCCTGCTCGGGGTTGGTACGGGCTTCCAGGCTGCGCACCGCCCAGCGATGGGTGCGCTCCATGGCGAGCTCGGTGTACTCGTAGCCGGCCATGGGCGAGGTGCACTCGTCGAAGGCCAGGATCATGTCCGCCCCCAACTCTTGCTGGATGGCGATGGAGCTCTCGGGGGTGAGCTTGTGGCGCGAGCCGTCGATGTGGGAGCGGAAGCTGACCCCTTCCTCGTCGATGTGGGCCAGCTTCTCGCCGCTCTTGGTGCGGGCCGGCTCGCTCTGGCCCTCGTTGGGGAAGATGCCGCCGATCTTGCCCACGCCGTCCTCGCGGGCGGCCCCCAGCGAGAAGGCTTGAAAGCCGCCCGAATCGGTCATGATGGGGCCGTTCCAACCCATGAAGCGATGCAGGCCACCAAAGCGCTTGACCCGCTCCGAGCCAGGGCGCAGGTAGAGGTGGTAGGTGTTGGCCAGCAGGCCCTGCACCCCCAGCCCCTCCAGGTCGCGCGGGGTCATGGACTTGACCGTGGCCAGGGTGCCGACGGGCAGGAACTCGGGGGTCTCGATGTCGCCGTGGGGGGTGTGGATTTTCCCCAGGCGAGCCTGGGTGCCAGGCAGGCGGGCGAGTTGTCGAAAGGAGAAGTCGCGGGCTCGGATCATGGCCGGGCGGATTGGCAGACCGGACCCCTCACTCCTTCTTATCGGAAGGAACGCCCCGGGTGAGCCATCGCCTTGCGAGCAGCAGGCCCAGCGGGGTGATGCAGGCGATGCAACCGTAGATGAACCACAGGGTGGACGGGTCGCGGGGGCCGTCCACCGGGATGTAGCGGTTGAGCATGTATCCTGAGTAGAGTCCGGTGGTGAACTTGGCCATGAACCAGGGGATGTTGGCCAGCCCCATGTAGGAACCCACCTTACCGGGCGGGGCCAGGTTGGCCACATACTCCAGGAAGCGCGAGGACCAGACCGCCTCGCCCAAAGAGAACACGGCCACATAGAGCAACAGGAGCTGGAGTTGCGGCGGCGGTACAAGCATGAAGGTGGTGACGGCGCTCAGGGCGGTGCCGATCAACATCATGTTCAGAACCCGGGCATTGCGGGTCATGCTTGCGATCAGGGGCACGAAGATCACGATGATCAGCGGATTGAGCCCCGAGATCCACTCGAATTTGGAGTTGACCGACTCAGGGAAGCAGCGGAACACGTAGTCGGGCAGCGTCAGCCACTGGTGGGCAAAGAGCGTGCGCACGGGCAGCAAGATGAAGATGAAGAACATGAAGCGCGGGTCGAGGAATGGCGATTTGACCCGCACAGGCTGCTCGTGACCCGGATCGTCGGGGCGCTGCTCAAAAGGTTTGAGGTCGGCCGTGAAGGCCACCAGGTGGCAGAGCAGCACCAGTCCGGTCAGGGCGGTGCAGAACCAGAAGACCCCCGCGATACCCAGGCCGAGACCGTGGACGGCGGTGTCGCCGAACTTCAAAAAGACGTCGCTGGTGCGCACGAAAGGGGAGAAGAAGTTCTCCGCCACGATGCCCAGGTTCATGATGGAGTAGAGCAAGCTATAGCCGATCGTGGCGGTGCGCGCATCGGTATATTCCTTGACCCCGGCATAGAGAGCCGGCTGGATCACCCCCGAGCCGACCGCCATCAGCACCAAAGCCGCCCAGGCGGCCAGGTGGCTGGCAGTCAGCTCGCTTGCTCCGCTCAGGAGGGCTCGCCCGAGCAGCAAGAGGAGCAGGGAGACGCTCAACGCCCGCCGCACCCCCAGTCGGTCGGAGACGAAGCCGCCGCCGATCATGGTCAGAGTCACCAGCCCCGTGAACACCGAGACGGCCACCCCCGCCTGCTGATCGCTGAACCCGAGCTCGGCTCCCAGGTAGCGCGTGAGCAGCGTCAGGATGCCGAAGTAGGCGATGCCATCCACGAAATTGACCAGGTTCACCAGCCAGAAAGCTCGCGAGGCTTTGAACAAAATCGCCAGAGATTGGCCCAGACCGAGGTCTTTGCTTTCTTGCATGCCCCGAGTGTGCCCTCAGTCGAGAAGGCGGTCGTGGGGGAGGGTGTTACAATTCCCCCAGGCGCGAAGGAAACCGTGTGCTGCTCGGAAACTGATGGGAGTGAAGTACGCTGGCCCCTTCGCCCACGACTGCGGGCCCTGCCCTTATCTGCCCGAGCGTCGCTGGCGCACCCTGTCGCTGATCGTGGACGAGCTCGACCCGGAAGACCTCGAGCGCATGCTGGCTCAGGGCTTTCGTCGCTGCGCGCGCTCTTGCTACATCAATGCTTGCCGGGGCTGCCAGGAGTGCATTCCCATCCGCGTCCCGATCTCCACGTTTGAGATGAGCCGGTCGCAGCGCTCGGCCTGGAAGAAGAACCAGGACCTGACGGTGGAGGTGGTGGATGCTCGCTTCACCCGCGAAGCCTACGAGCTTTACGCTGAATACTGCCAGGACAAGTTCTCCAAGCCCCGGCCGGAAGAGGAAGACTTCACTGGCTTCCTGGTCGAGAACCTGGGCTGCACCAAGCATTTCGAGTACCGCCTGGAGGGTCGGTTGGTGGGGTTGGGCGTGGTGGATGTGACTCCGCGAGCAGCCAACTCGGTCTATTTTGCCTACGACGTGGCCTGCGGCGCACGCCGATTGGGAACGTTCAGCGCCCTCTACGAGCTCGATTGGTGCCGCCGCACCGGGCGTGACTACCTCTATCTCGGCTTTTACGTGCGTGACTGCCGGGCCATGCGCTACAAGTCGGCCTTCTCGCCCCATGAAATCCTGCGCCCCCAGGAAGGTTGGCGTCCTCCCCATCCAGGGGAGACCCCGCACGACTGACGAAGGGCTCTCCGTGAGAAAACTCGGTCTGGCTCTGGCAATGATGCTGCTGGCGGTGCTCTGGGTCCAGGCCCAGCCCGAGAAGGTCACCTTGACTTTCAATTACTTCGCCGATCCCAGCATGGAAGCCAACGTGCCTCTGGTGGCCGAGTTCGAGAGACGCTACCCCCACATCAAGGTGTTGCATCGCACCCTGCCCGCCAACGTGGACATGATGCACGATAAGTACGTCACCTCGCTGGCCTCCGGGGATAGCTCCATGGACGTCTTCGCCCTGGACATCATCTGGCCGGCCGAGTTCGCCAACGCCCGCTGGCTGCTGCCGCTGGACAATCTCGTCACGCCGGCCAAGCGAGCCACATTCATCCCCAGCACCCTGCCGCCCGTGACCTGGAAGGGCAAACTGTATGCTCTGCCCTGGAACTGCAACGTGGGTACTTTCTTCTACCGGCTGGATTTGCTCGAGCAGGCCGGTCTGCCTCCGCCGGGCAACTGGAATCAGGTGGTGGAGAGCTCGATGGCGCTGCGCGAGCGCTATCCAGACCTCTTGCGCGAGCCGCTGGTCATGCAGGCGGGTCGCTACGAAGGTCTGGTCTGTGACTTCCTGGAGCTGTTGTGGGGCAACGGCGCAGAGGTCTTCGACGCCAACGGCAAGGTGGTGATCAACTCCCCCCAGGCGGTGGAGTCGCTGCAATACTTTTGCGACCTGATCGGACGCTGGAAGTTGACCCCTCGGGCGGTGACCTCCTATAAGGAAGACGATTCCTACGTGGCTTTCAGCCAGGGCAAGGCTCTTTATCACCGCTCCTGGCCTTACGTCGTCAAGACCGGGATCGAGCCCACCTCCAAGATCTACAAGAAGGTCGGCTTCACCCGAATCCCTGGGAAGAACGGCCCTGCTCATGGTTGTCTGGGCACATGGAATCTGGCCATCTCGGCCGGCACCCGTCACCCCCGCGAGGCTTATCTGCTGCTCGATTTCCTGACTTCCCCCTATGCCGAGAAGACGCACGCCCTCGAGAGCGGCCTCAATCCCAGCCTGAGCGCTCTTTATCGCGACCCCGACCTGCTGGCCCAGCGGCCCTACCTGCCCGAATTTCTCACCCTGATCGAGACCGGCAAGCCCCGTCCGGTCACCCCGCTTTATCCCAAGGTGTCTCGCATTCTGCAGATTCAAGTGCACAGGGCCCTGACGGGCGAGCTGACCCCTCAGCAAGCCCTGGACGAGGCGGCATGGAAGCTGGAAGAGTTGCGACGCCGGTATCCAGGGGTGCCGCTGACTTGAGGACTTGAGTAGGATTCTGGCCGTCGGGTCGCTAACCTGGCTTGAATGGCCGACTATGAACGCCTCTGGGCCCCCTGGCGCATGGGCTGGATCGCCGCCCCCAAGGATCCCGGCTGCTTTCTTTGCCGGATGACGGCGGAGGACGACGACGCTCGCAATTATCTGCTGGAGCGGGGCCAGCACTGTTTTGTCTGTCTGAACGGCTACCCCTACAACAACGGCCACCTCTTGATCTCGCCCTATCGCCATAATGGTGAGCTCGGCGCCGCAACGCCCGAGGAGCTGACCGAGATGATGCTGATGGCCCAGCGCTGGGCGGAGCACCTCAAGAAGGCCATCAACCCCTCCGGCTACAATCTGGGCATGAACGTGGGTGTGGCCGGGGGGGCGGGAGTGGCCGAGCACCTGCACCTGCACCTCTTGCCGCGCTGGGGAGGGGACCACAATTTCATGAGCGTCGTGGCTGACACCCGGGTCATCAACCAGAGCCTCGAGGCCTGCTATCAGGCCCTCCGAGAGGCGGCCTCGTCATGATGAGCGCAGGCTGGTGGCGAGGGGTTCTCTGGCTCCTGCTGGTGGGGCTGGGGCTGTATGTCTTCACGCGCATTACCAGTACCCTGACCGTTTTCGGGCTGGGCTTCGTGATCGCATATCTCCTGAATTCCCCGGTGGAGAAGATCACCGGCCAGAAGCTCGGGCCCATCAAGAGCCTGAGCCGGGGACAGGCCATCCTGGTTGTCTACCTTTTCCTGTTTGCCTTGTTGACAGGCGGAGGGTTCCTGATCATCCCGCTGGCTATCGAGCAGACCCAGGAGATGGTGCGCGAGGCCCCCGAGATGGTGGCCCGCATCCAGACCAAGGCTCTCGAGCTTCAGGAGCGCTACATCCACAGCGTTCCGCCCTCGGTACGCAGCAGCGTCGAATCGACCATCGCCGGCAGCGCCGACCGTTTCGGCTCCATGCTGGGCACGGTATTGAGCTTCCTGGCCTCAGCCGTGCTGGACCTGGTGGGCAAGATCTTCCTGCTGCTGACCGGCCTCCTGGTCGCGCTGTATTTCTTGTTGAACTGGCAGGGTCTCTTTGACGCCGCGCTGGGGCTGGTGCCGCGAAAATACAAGGATGATGCTCGCAGCCTGACCTTGCAGATGAACCGCATCTTCGGCGGCTACATCCGAGCCACCATCGTGGCCAGCTCGGCTTGCGGGGTGCTGACCTTCGTTCTGCTCATGCTGCTGACCGGCTGGCATCCGAACCCCTACACCCTGTTGCTGGCTTTGCTGGCAGCGCTGACCTATCCCATTCCCGTCGTGGGTGCGGCGGGAACCTGCGTGCTGGGCGGGGTGCTGGCCTTTTTGTCCACCGGGGACCTGGGTTACGCGGTGGTGGTGCTGCTGGTCATCATGGGCGCCAATCAGGGGGTTGACCGCACCATCTATCCCAAGCTGATGGGAGACGCCATCGGGGTCTCGCCGATGTTCATCCTGTTTGCCGCCTTTGCGGGCGGTGAGTTCCTGGGGACCACCGGAATGCTGCTGGGCATTCCGCTGGCGGCCATGACCAAGGCCCTGCTGACCTGGGTTCACGCGCGCTTCCTGGTGGTGCCGGAAGAGCAGCAGAAGCAAAGCACCGAAGAACTCTGGGCCCGGGCGCCCGCCAAGGCTGGCCAGGCTACCCCTGCTGCGAGGGAAGTCTGGGATGACGCTGCTTCACAGACCGTCAAGCCCGGTGGCTCGGCTGAAGCCACCACCTCCGCGAGCCAGCCCGCCAGCCGGGTTATCGAGCCGGTCGGCCAGGCGGGTGCAGCCAGCCCGGGCGCCGTCGAGCAAGCCGGCGCTGCAGCCCCGGCGAGCGCAGCCGTCCTGAGCGTCGAGCAAGCCGGTCAGGCGCGCGCGCCCGTCGAGCAGGCCGGCACCGCAGCCCCGGCGAGCGCAGCTGTCCTGAGCGTCGAGCAAGCCGGCCAGGCGGGCGCAGCCGTCGAGCAGGCCGGCACCGCAGCCCCGGCGGGCGCAGCCGGCCCGACCACCGTCGAGCAGGTCGGCACGGCAGCCCCGGCGAGCGCAGCCGGCCCGAGCGCCGTCGAGCAGGCCGGCACCGCAGTTCCGGCGGGCGCAGCCGGCCCGAGCACCGTCGAGCAGGCCGGCACCGCTGCCCCGGCGGGCTCAGCCGGCCCGGGCGCCGT
>BTUM01000036.1:0-73710 GCA_045863235.1 Candidatus Xenobia bacterium
ATGGACCGAAGCCCACCCCTGGCCCGAGCCCCGTGGACGGACCGAAGCCCACGCCAGGCCCCGTCGGCCCGCGCCCCGTAGACGGACCGAAGCCCACTCCCGGCCCGCGCCCCGTGGATGGACCGAAGCCCACCCCTGGCCCGCGCCCCGTGGACGGACCCAAGCCCACGCCAGGCCCGAGCCCCGTGGATGGACCGAAGCCGACGCCCGGGCTGATCCGTCCCGAACCCACCGATGGTCCCGTGCGTCCTGGCCGGATCGACGGTCCCAAGCCACCAGTTGGACCGGCGCGCCCCGCCCCGGTGGACGGGCCCAAGCCCACCCCCGGCAAGATCGATGGTCCCAAGCCCGCACCTGGACCGACTCGCCCCGTGGACGGCCCCAGGCCCACCCCCGGCCCGCAACCCGTGGATGGACCCAGGCCCGGCCAGGGTCGTGGTCCGCAGCCGCATCCCAACGATCCCACCCTTCGCCGGGTGGACGGCAGCCAACCGGCCCCGACCCCGGGCCCGACGAAGCCTCCTACTGCCAGCGAAGTGCTGCGGCAAGTCTTCAGCTCTCCGCCGCCACGCATCTCCAACATCATGCAAGACCCCAACCTCACGGTCGGGGTGCAGCGCGGGCTCGAGGCTCCGGTCAAGCCAAACACCGCTCCCGGCTTGAGTGCCTCCCAAACGGTGCAGTCGCGGGCCAATGTGTCCGCAGTAGGCAAGCAGCCCACGACCACCCAGACCGACGCCGCCGCAGGTGAGGCTGCCGCCGCGGCCGCCACCAAGTCGACCAGCTATGCCCCTCCTGCTCCGCCGGCTCCCGGCCAGGCCAACGTCATGTCCCAGGCTCGCAAGCAGGCTCTGCAGCAAGCCAGCAACATCCTCAAAGAGGTCACCATCGGCAAGGGAACCAGCGAGCACCCCTGGGCCCTGGCCGGCATCAGCCGGGACACCCAGGGGGCTCTGGCCGTGGCCGACGCGCTCGAACTGAGCGTGACCGGCAACGCCAAGAACACCATGAAGTTCCTGGACACGGTGACTCGCAACAACGACTCCACGCGCGGATTCTCCTACGCCCTGGCCAACGCGGCCAGCGTGGCGCCCGAGCGAGCGGTTGGCATCATGCTGCTCTTGACGGATGCTCCGGGTGGACGCGATGCGGTCAGCAAGATGTTCTCGGCCTTCGGGCAGGACCATCAGGCCTCCCAGAACATGGCCACCGTGCTGGAAGCCTCCAGCCGCACGCCGGGAGCAGCCCGAGGCATGCTCGAGCTGATGGACGTGATGACCCAGCCCGAGGGCGACAACTGGCATCACGCCACCGGCCTGGCCGAATCGCTTGCCAAGAGCACCGAGTATGTGCACGGGTCAAGGCACGTGGCCCAAAGCCTGCTCAACACCATGGAGGTGGAAGGCGGAGCGCGTCAGTTCGGCACCCTGCTCAACCGCATGAGCCGCACGAAGGAAGGCGCTCAGGCCACCAGCCAGACGTTGCTCAACATGAGCTACGACCGGGAAGGCGCCCAGGCCGTGGGACGGATGCTGCAGCGCGCCACCACATCGCGCAGCGGTGGAGCGGAAGTGCTCGACAGCCTCAACCGGATGGCCAACGCCCAGGGTGGGCAGCGCGACGTGGCTCGCCTGCTCAATCGCCTGGCCCAGACCCCGGAGGGCGGGCGCTTCATGTCCAACCTGTTCAAGGACGAGATTCACTCGGGCGGCCTGATCGACCTGATGAACCGACTGAGCGCCCGGGAAGACTCACGCCACTTCCTCAATCAGGCCCTGGACTCGATCTTCAGCAGCCGGCGCACCATCGCCGATGCCGAGGTCATTCGTGGCCGGGCAGCCACGGACACCGATCTGAAGGCAGCCCTGGATCGCGCGATGACGAGCCCGAGCAGCATGCGCCAGATGCCCGACCCGACCGAGTACCAGGGGGCCATGACGGCTGAGACCAGCCTGCTGCGGGCCACTCAGGACCGGATCGACCTGATCGGGGACAGCGGGCCGGGCCTGGTGGACGTGACCGGCGGTGCCGAAAAACCCGAAGGAAAGGCGCCCACTGCGCCGCTGACCGGGGCTCCCAAGACCGCTGCTCCCGAAGCGACTGCGG
This sequence comes from Candidatus Xenobia bacterium, assembly GCA_045863235.1. Lineage (GTDB taxonomy): Bacteria > Vulcanimicrobiota > Xenobia > Xenobiales > QWHO01 > QWHO01. The sequence goes on from BTUM01000036.1 coordinate 2,107, forward strand.
CGCCCGCCGAGCCGACTCGGGAGAGCACTCCCGTCAAGCCGGAGGAAATGCACTTCGAGGAAGAGCCAACCACTCGCAAGGCCCGCCAGGACGCCATGGAGCGGCTGGGCAACGTGCGCGAGCAGGTCTTCACCGAGAATGTGCGCCAGATTCAAGAATTGCGCGCCGCCCGCGAAACGACCGAGACCGCTCAGACGACCCAGGGTCGCGAGGCCCATCGCTCTGAGCAGGCTCAGCAAACCGACAGGGAAGACCGCAGCTACACCTTCCGTCCGGGCGATGTCTACTCCGAGGACACGCTCAAGATGCTGCGCATCTGCGCCGAGTGCGGCTTCCGCACCACGTCGGCCGGCCTCTGCCCGCGCTGCGCGTCTCGCTGAGTTCTTTCGGGATGGTTCTTGAGCCTGGAAGCCCAGGATCCTGAGCTTGTCGTCCAGTCCCTGAGTGATCAAATCATGCTGCCGACCCAACGAGCTCAGCGGTTCTTCTCCGAGGCGGGAACCACCAGGCGCCAAAGGCCCTCTGTCTCCGTGAGTACAGGTTCTCAGGCGTCGGCCTACCAGAGCGCAATGGCCAGCGGCCAGCGGCTCCTGGTACGCGAAATCGCTGAACTGGAAAACATGCGCGTACCTGCCCGGAGATCGCCTCGCGGAGCTCGCGACCGGTTTCCCAGGCCCGGTAACGGGCGGCGGCCTCGGAGGATGCACGGTCAACCCCGTCGAACCTCCGGCCGTTCGATTCGTAGACCACTTGAAGGTGGGCCTACCCCGCCGCTGGAGATCTACACCCTTCCGCGCTTTGGAGGGAAGACGTGGGGTTTCTTAGACCGTTCATCTTGATGGGCGCACTGGCCATGCTGGCCCTCGCTGACCAGAAGCATTTCCAGTTCCAATCCAGCGAACCGTTCGACGTGATGTGGGTGCCCTACAGAGCGGGGCCGCGGAAGCTGAGTGTTTACTGGAACGCTCCGGAATACACCGACACTTCATCGGACAGCGGCCCCCTGGCCGAGCCACACTTTGGGATTTCGGGCTTCGCCCGCATCGCCGCAGGGACGCTCACGCTCAAGCCTCCCGGAACTCTGACGGTCACCTGGACGGCCAAACAGGCGGCCGGAATGGACGAGAGTGAGTTCCGCGTCTACCGCGACACGACAGAGGGCCACTGGGAGCTGGTGGGCGGCACGCCCGATGTCAAGAGGCGCAGGATCACCGTGCCGATCAGCAAGTTGGGAACCTTTACCCTGGCCCCGCCGCTCCCGACCGGCGATATTCCACTCCAGAGAACCAGCGCCGGGGTGACGTCCAGCGCTCTGCAATTGAGCGACGGCCGTCCGGTCCCCGATGGGACGCCTTTCGTGGCCGTCACGTTCAACGCCACCCCCTACGGGGTCGAGGAAACCAGAGGGCTTATCCTGACGCCCGACGAGAACCCTGCGCTTCCCGGAATCCAGGTCGGGTCGCGAGGTGGCAAGCTGGACATCAAACTGCGTCCCGACGCCAAAGGAAGACTCGTGGTCTACTCCCTCTACGGGACCGCTTACCAAAAAGTCAACATCGATTGAGTTTGTCAGGTCCGTCCGGGTAAGCTGCCCGCTTGTCGGGGACGACGAAGCAAGGGCGAGATCAACGCCCACCAGTCCGACGATCGCGCACTCCTCGACGAACACGCCCTTTTCGCGGACTGCGAGAGCAACGCATCCGAGCTCGGTCCAAGGATTACTCGGGCAGCCCCAGGTCTGTTGAGGCCAGCTCCCCCCAAAATTCTCCCAGCGCCTCCACCAGCGCTGGCTCGAACCAGCGCCCCGACTGGCGCTCGATCTGCTGACGCACGCTCACCAGGTCGAACCCCGGGCGCAGATGACCCGGCTCGAGCAACCGATCCACCCCGTCGGCGAGAGCCAGAATGCGCGACCCGGCCGGGATGGCCTCCCCCTCCAGCCGCTCTGGATACCCCTTGCCGTCCCAGCGCTCGAACAGGTGGCGCAGGGTGACCAGCGCATCGCGCACCTCGGGACGGCCTTCCGAGTAGGCCTCCATCAGTTGACGCTCGCTGCCCACCAGCGAGCCGGCTCGCTGTAGCAGCGGCTGAGCCACGCCGATGCGGCTCAGCTCGAGCAAGATCAGGCTGAAGCTGAAGGCCCGATCGTCCACCAGCTCGGGATGGCAACGTCCGACCAGAAAGGAGGCGATGCGGTTGACCCGCGAGCGCCGGGCCATCTCCTCCAGGCTATCGGGACGACACAGGGCCAGCAGATGGCCCACGGTCTGGAGATAGGTGGCCTCCATGGCCCGGGCCGTCTCCTCCAGGTGCCAGACCCTGGCTCGCTCGGCCTCAAAGGTGTCGTAGAGCTGACGCGTGTAGGCCAGAAGCTCGCGCTCGCCCATCACCGGCGGGGGCTCAGGGGGAGTTTGCTGACGAGGAGTCCGGGCGGGGCGGTGGGGCAGCTCGATGCGCACCCGGGTCCCCTGGCCGGGATGACTGTCCAGCTCGATCTGGCCGCCGTGCGAGAGCACCACCAGGCGGGCCAGGGCCAGGCCCAGACCCAGCCCTTCGTGGGCTCGGCAGCGCGACACGCCGACCTGGTAGAAGGGCGAGAAGACGCGCTCGAGCTCCTCCTCGGGAATGCCCACTCCCGAGTCCTCGATCTCGAGCAAGCTCCGGCTGTCCCCCTGCTCCAGGCGCACCTCCACCCAGCCGTCCGGGTGGTTATAAACGATGGAGTTCTTGATCAGGTGAATCAGGGCTTCGCGCATGTGCTCGCGCTCGACGGCGATGGGCTGGCCTTGCTCGGGCAGCCGGGTGCGCAGTTCGACCTGGTGCTGGCGCGCCAGTGAGCTCAACTCCGAGACGGCCTCGAGCACCAGCTCGCCCGGCGCCACCTCCTCGGTCGGCTCGCCCGAGCCCGTGCGCACCTGAGAGAAATCCAGCAGCTGCTGCACCAGCCGCTCCAGGCGCTGGGTGGCCTGACCCAGGGCCACGGTGCAGTCGGCCAGGGCGGCGGCCGCCTCGGGGCGACCCAGCGAGCGCTGCAGGAGGTGCACGTAGCCCTTGATCAGAGCCAGCGGGGTGCGCAACTCGTGGCCTACGATGTCCAGGAACATCCCCTGCATCGACTCCAGCTCCTTGAGGCGCCGGTTGGTGGCCTGCAGAGCCTCGCTCTTGTGGAACTCCTTCATCCCTTGACGGCCCCGGCGGTGAGACCGGCCACGATGCGCTTCTGGGCGGCCAGCACCAGCACGATCAGGGGCAGGGTCACGATCACCGTGGCGGCCGCGATCTGGCCCCAGGGGCTCTCATACTGGCCGGAGAACAGGGCGATGCCCACCGGCACCGTGCGCATCTCCTCGGTGGTGGTGAAGAAGAGGGCAAAGAGGAACTCGTTCCAGGCGCAGATGAACGTCAGGATGCCAGTGGTGAACATTCCTGGTGCCACCAGCGGCAAGAACACCTTCCAGAAGGTGGTGAAGTAGCCGGCGCCGTCCACGCGCGCCGACTCGAGCAACTCGGAGGGCACCTGACGGAAGAAGGCGGTCAGATTCCACAGGGCCAGGGGCAGGGCGAAGGTGGTGTAAGGCAGGATCAGGCCCAGGTAGGTATCCACCAGACGGAACTGGCTCAGGAACAAGAACAGCGATGGGGCGATAGCCACCGGCGGAAACATGGAGACGGACAGGACCAGGGCCAGCACCAGGTTCTTGCCTCGGAAGCGCAGCTTGGCCAGAGCGAAGGCGGCCATGGCTCCCACCAGCAGACAGAACAAGGTGGTGGCGCCGGAGACGATGGTGCTGTTGAGCAGGTAGCGTCCGAAGGGCTGCTTGAGAAAGACGTTGGTGTAGTTGGTCAAGAACTGGGGGGCCCGAATCGTGCCTCCTTGAGCGTCGATAGGCACGTCACCGGTCTCCAGCCCCTGGACCGGAATCCAGACCGGGGGCATGGCCCAGATCTCGTCGCTGGTCTTGGCCGAGGTCACGATCTGCCAGTAGAACGGGAAGGCCACAATCACCAGAAAGAAGCCCAGCCCAAGATAGAATGGCAAACGGCGCATGCTCAACGCTCCTCGGCGTTGGGGTCGGCCCCCAGCAACTTGATGAACATGTAGCTGATGGCCACGATGCAGCCGAACATGATCACGGCATAGGCCGAGCCCTGCCCGTAGTCATTGAACTTGAAGGTTACATCGGCGGTCAGCACCGAGAGGGTCTCGGTTCCGAAGGCCCCGGACGTGAGCACGTAGACCAGGTCGAAGATGCGGAAGGCGTCGAGCGTACGGAAGAGCACCGCCACCGTCATCACAGGGGTCAACAAGGGCAGGGTGATGTGGCGGAACTGCTGCCAGGCGGTGGCTCCGTCCACGTCGGCCGCTTCATAGAGGGAGGTGTCGATCATCTGCAACCCGGCCAGCAGCATCAGGGCCATGAAGGGCGTGGTCTTCCAGACGTCGGCTACCACGATGGCGGCCCGGGCCGTGTCGATGGAAGCAAGCCATGGAAAGGGCTGGGTGAGCACTCCCAGGCGCAGGCAAAGGTCGTTGAGCACGCCCACCTTGTCGTTGTAGATCCAGCGCCACATCTGGGCCGAAACCACGGTGGGCACGGCCCAGGGGATCAGGATGGCGGCCCGGGCCAGTCCTCGGCCGGTGAAGGCGCGGTTGAGCATCAAGGCCAGCAACAGGCCCAGGCTGGTTTCCAGGAAGACCGACATGAAGGTGAAGCCGAACGTGTTGCCCAGCGCGGCCCAGAAGCGCGAGTCTCGCAGAATGTAGAGATAGTTGTCCAGGCCGACGAAGGGCTGGCCCAACTGGGGCACGGCCAGGTCCTTGAGGAAGAAGCTGAGATAGAACGAGCGCAGGATCGGCAAAAGAGCCATGGTCAGGATGATGACCAGGGAGGGGAGCAGGAAGAACCAGGCGATCCGAGCTTCGGTGCGGCCCTGCATGGACCGCTCTTTGACGGCGCGGCTGGGGCTTCCTACCCTTGGGGCGAGACCAGGATGCCGGTTTCGGCCTGCAGAGCCAGGCCCGTAAAGACATCGAGCAGATCGAGCTGCTCGCGAAAAACTTCGTCAGCCGGGTAGGTGGTCATCTCCAGAGATCCATCTGCGGTCGCGTCTTGCGGGTCCCACACGGGAAGGCGCGCCAGCGACATTTGAAAGCCGATCACGTCGCCGGTGACCGATTCGCCGCTCACGCTGCGGCCCTGGCGGGTGAGCTTGCGGAAGGTGGTGGGGACGGGATCCTCATAGGTGGCTTTGACGATCAACCCGTGCTGGCTCAGGAAGATCTGGTAGCCCTCGTTCATGGTGATCAGATTGGGGGGGCCCTCCCCCGACCAGGGGTAGTAGAGCAGCCGGTCGCCACCGTCGGGAAAGTACTCCCGCAGCGGTCCGTCCGGCCGCAGCACCTGGGCCACGGGCCAGCGCCGCCCCCGCAGGGCCCTCTCGACGTTCTCCAGGTCCAGTCGCAGGACTCGGTTCTCCTCGACGGTCAGCGGCGTGCCGTCCAGGGGCAGGTCGTTGAGGGGCGAGTCGGGCGCCACCTCGGCCACGGCCCGCAGGAAAGGCTCGAGGTAATCCACCTCGCCGCGGCACCCCTCGACCTCCTGGAAGACGTTCAAAGGACAGGGCTCGCAGAAGACCAGGATGGCCGGGTCCTTGACGAAGATCCAGTTCTGGCGAAGACGGTCCCATTCGAAGCGGGGCTTGCCGTCGTGGTAGAACTCGTAGATCTGCTCTTGCGGAGGGCGGCAAGGGCGAAAGGGAACGTTGAAGATGTCCAGTTCGAGACGGTGGCGGTTCCCCGAGGTTGAGGGCAGCATGTCCGGGGGCCTTCTCCGAGGTTTCCGCCTCCCCCTCGCGAACCAAACGCGACCATGGCACGAGTTTTTGCCATCGCCGATCTACACCTGTCGTTATGCGGGGATAAGCCCATGGATCGCTTTGGAAGCGTCTGGGAGCGGCATCCCGAGCGCATCGAGGCCAACTGGCGCTCGCTCATTCAGCCCGACGACCTGGTCTTGCTGCCCGGCGACCTGAGCTGGGGAATGCGCCTGGAAGACGCCCAGATCGACCTCGACTTCATCTCCGCCCTGCCGGGCTGCAAGGTGCTGCTGCGGGGCAACCACGATTACTGGTGGCAGAGCCTGAGCAAGCTGCGCAAGGCCTTCCCCGACCTTCACTTCCTGCAAAACGACGCTTTTATCTACCAGGACGTGGGCGTCTGCGGCACCCGCGGATGGGATCTGCGCCCTGCCAAAGGGTTCCAGGATCCCCACGACGAGACCATCTTCAAGCGCGAGGTGGAGCGGCTCAAGCTGAGCATCCAGGCCATGGGCCAGAAGGTGCGTCACCGGCTGGCCATGCTTCACTACCCTCCCCTTCTCCCCCATCACAAGGATACCGAGTTCGCCCGACTGCTGACCGATTCGGGCATCCAGACCTGCGTTTACGGCCACCTGCACCTGGCCAACATCGACGATGAGACCTCGGGCCCTCCGCCCAAACCGTTCGAGGGAGAGTACCGCGGGGTTGACTATCGCATCGTAGCCTGCGACCGGCTGAACATGGTTCCCCTGCTCTTGCGCGACGAAGTGTAGAGACTCCGGGCTCCGGGCGGAGCCAGGATGTCCAGCCCGGGCGCACGAACCTCGCTGACATGAACCTGGAGAGAGCGCCCCGCTGAGCCGTCTGCGGCGGGTCAGCCTGCTGCGGCTGAAGAACGGCCGGCTGGGGCGGGGCTCGGACCGACTGGCGGGGGAAGAGCCGCTCGAGATCCGGGTCGATCGCCATCCCCTGGCCGTCACCATGCGCACTCCGGGAGAAGACTTCGAGCTGGCCGCCGGGTTTCTCTACAGCGAGGGCGTGCTCTCTCAACCCGACCAGGTGCGCCGCATGGTAGGCGGCCCCAACGTGGTGGACGTGCGCCTGCGCCGTCCCATCGACCTGAGCCGCTTCAGCCGTCACGTCTACACCACCTCGAGCTGCGGCGTGTGCGGCAAAGCCTCTCTGGAGCTGGTGCAAGCCGTTTGCCCCCGCTCGCCGGTCGGAGCCTTCGAGCTGGAACCCGAGCTGATCACCCGACTGCCCGACCGTCTGCGCCCCGCCCAGGAGCTCTTCGCCATCACGGGTGGACTGCACGGCTGCGGCCTTTTCTCGACCCGAGGCGAGCTCTTGCGGGCCCGCGAGGATGTGGGACGGCACAACGCCCTGGACAAGCTGATCGGCTCCTTCTGGCTCGAGAAAAAGGTGCCGCTGGACGACACGCTGCTCCTTCTGAGCGGACGGGCCAGCTTCGAGCTGGTGCAGAAGGCGGTCCTGGCCGGCATCGCGATGGTGGTGGCCGTAGGTGCCCCCAGCAGCCTGGCGGTGGAGCTGGCCGCCGCCCACGGGGTCACCCTGGTGGGTTTTGCCGCACGCGAGCGCCTGAACGTTTACAGCGGATTCGAGCGCATCCGGAAGTGATCGACAGTCACTGCCACCTGCACGATTGCCCCGACCCGCAGGCCACCCTGGAACGCGCCCGCCAGGCCGGAGTCAGCGGCCTGCTGGTGGTGGGCACCCATCCCGAGAGCTGGCAGCGGCAGCGCTCGCTCACGGGGGTGGCCCTCGCCTTTGGCCTGCACCCCTGGTGGGTGGGCCCCGACTGGCGAAGCGATCTGGCCCGGCTGGACCTGACGGGCGCCCTGGCGGTGGGCGAGATCGGGTTGGACCGGCTCAAGCCCCACTTCGAGCTCCAACTCGAGGCCTTCCAGGCCCAGCTCGAGCTGGCGCGAGCTCACCAGCTTCCGGTGGTGCTGCACGTTGTCAAGGCCCACGAGGCGGCCCTCCCCCACCTCCACGAAGTTGGCGGCGTCATGCACTCCTATTCGGGCTCGCGCGAGCAGCTCAGACCCTTTCTCGAGCGCGGACTGTATGTCTCGTTCTCGCCCGGCGTCCTGCGCGGGGGCAAGAAAGTCGAGGGGGCGGTTAAGACGGTGCCGCTGGAGCGCCTGCTGGTGGAGACCGACTCACCCTACCAGACCGGCGAGCCCGCCGACCTGCCGCGGGTGGTGGCCGAGGTCGCTCGCCTGCGCGGGCTCGATCCCGTCCAGGTGGCCGAAGCGACCGAGGAGAATGCCCGCCGACTCTTTGGGATCTCCTGAAATCTTTGCTACCATGAAAGCCTATGAGAAGACAGCAAGGCATCGTTCTGATCATCATCATCATCCTGGCCGTCGTGACTGTCATGTTTGTCGGGTCGGCAGCTCGACTCACCTATGGCAACCTGTACGCCGGCCAGTCCGGGACAATTCACGACGACGCCGAGCGAGCCGCCGAGTCGGGTGTGCAGTATGCTCTTTCTCAGTTGCGAGCCAATCCCGCCTGGCGCGGCGACCGCAATGAGGTGACCGTCAATGCGCCTGACCTGTTCGTGGTCGAGGACAACGGCAACGTGGTGGGCCTGGTCCGCACCCCTGATCAAAAGTGGTCTCAGTTTCGTCTGCGCTTCAACTATCAAGATGGTGGTCCGGCCGAGGACGGCCTGAGCGACCCGGCAATGACTCTCGACACTCCCTACGTCTCGGTGAACAATCTTGAAGGCGGCGCTGCTGCTGCCGTGCCACGGGCCGATGGGGCCGGGTGGTCTGTGACCCCGGGCAGCGAGCGACCCTTCGCGACGCCGGCTGGCACCGTGTGCCTGGCCGTGGAGGGCCGGGCCGGGTCGGGCTTGCTGGCGGCCAGTCCGGCCAACCCGAATCCGGCTGGCGTGGTGGCGACGCGCAAGGTCGTGGAGGCCATCTTTGCCCTCCAGGGAGCTCTGGGCGAGGAAGTCGAGGAGTCCGCGATGATGGCCGCTCAGGGGGTTTCTGTGGCGATCCCGCCCGATGGAGGGTCGTTGAGCCTCTCCTCGGCCGGCTCGGACAAGGCGCGCCTGCGCAGCAAAGGGCAGGTCAGCGTGCTCGGAGGCGATGCGACCAGGGAGAACTTGACCGGAGCGAATGCCGAGGTAGCCACACCCACCAGCACTGTGGACGCCCGCTACCAGGCCGCCGACATCGGAATGGCCGAGGAGAAGCCCGACGATCCCTTCTTCCGCTTGCTGTGGGACGATGTGCGCAAGGCCCAGGCCAGCGATCCCACTCTCAAAGCCGGAACCTACGTCTGGTGGGAGGACGGCTCTCTGCACTATTACGACATGAGCCACGACGACTACGTGGCCTTCATTGAGAAAAATCCCAAGGATCCGGGCCTGCCGGCCGACCTGGGCTCGGCCGTGACGTCCGAGCAATCCGATGGCAAGCTGAAGCTGGTGGTGGGCTCGAGCGTCAACGTCACCCCGGGCACGACCGACGAGTTGAACATCCTGGTCCGCTCCGGCGCCGCCGAAGAGCCACCCGCCACCAAGACCGGGGGAGACGAGGCAAACGCGCTCATCAGCCTGGCAGGGGCCGAGCCGAAAGTGCTGCTGAAGGTCTTGCAGGTGACTCAGGACCTTCCTCCGCCGGATCAGAACGTCAAGCAGGGCGTCGCCGAGCTTTACGACGACAAGGGGGTGTCTCACGGCTACCTCAAATGGGACCTCGACACGCAGACGGTCGAATCCGGCGGTGATCTTCAACGGCTGCTGTGGACCCTGGCGGCAGACAGCGCGGTCCCTGGCGACAATCTGAACGGCGTCTTCAACATGTTTAACGCCTACATCGTAGCCAGCGATCTGGGCATCACTGCCAGCGAAGCACCGGGCGAGCTGGACCTTCCCGGCGTGACCGACAAGCTGACGGCCTCCGATGTCGAGCTCGAGTTCAGGGGCAACAATGGCAAGGAGGTCGTGCTGACGAGCACCGGCTCGCTCCACATCACGGGTGGGCTTCGCGGGACAGACGCCTCCATCGTCTCCGGAGGAGACATCAAGGTGGTCGGGATGGCGGTGGACTTCGCCGCCAGCCAGAATCAGGCGGTGAGCCTCTATGCCAAAGGGGACATCGTGATGTCGACGCTGGACAAGCTGCCCGATGGGAACTACCAGTTCCAGGACGTCAAAATGAAGGGAGTCGTCTACTCCTGGGGCGATTTCGTCGCCAAACTGGGAACCAAGGATGGCCCGGCTGGCAACCTGGCCCTCGAGGGCTCGCTCATCGCCTATGGCGGCGATCCCACCGACGCCCCTGGTGCCAACGGCAAGGGCAACGTCCTGATTATGGCCAACAACGCCGAGCTCAAGTTTAACTCGGCCTACGTGGCCAAGATGATCAGGAAGCTGCCTGATACGTTCAGTTTGCAGAAGCTCTCCTGGACCAACCACCTCCCCTGACAGCGCCATGAACCGTCGGGCCTTCACCTTCACCGAGTTAATCCTGGCCGTGGGTCTGCTGGCCGTCCTGCTCTTGACGCTGGTAGCTCTGACTCTCTCCACGCTGCGATCCAACCAGAAGGCGACCCTGCTCGGTCCGGCCAGTCGGGCGGCCAGGACGCTCCTCAATGAATCGCTCTATCAAGTGGAGTTCGACCGCCCGGCTGGCACGCGCGACTCATTCTGGAACACGAACGGGCTGTGGAAGGACAGCACGCTGGAGGGGCCATTCTCGAGCGGCGGCGTCGATTACCAGTACGCGATCTATGCCAACACCGTGTTCGATTCGAGCGGCGCGACACTGGGAAGGGACCCGGGGAATCGCGTGAAAAAGGTCGACCTGGTCTTGTGGTGGTACAACACCCGGCCCCAACAGGGCTATCGAGAAGGAATGGGACGCCTGGAGCTCCAGGCGAGCCGACTGGTCAATGAAATCCCGCCTCCCACGCCGTAACGCGACCCGTGGCACGACCCTGCTCGAGCTCCTGCTCGGGATGGGCCTCTTTACGCTGATTATGGTCGTGCTGGTGGGTCTGTTCAATCAGAGCCTGGTCATCTGGCGCACGACCTCGGGGGCCGATACCTCGATGCGCGAGCTGCGCCGGGTGGTTGCCGCCCTGGACCGAGACCTCGCGCTGGCCAGCCCCACCATGCTGTCTCGCACCCCGGTCGTCGACCACCTGGGTGGGGGCGGCCAGGATGGGGAGGCCCTCTGGTTCTTGTCGCCGCTCGACCCGGCCACAGGCCAGATTGCGCGCAAGCTGGACGGCTCGCCTCTGTGGATGCGAAACGTGCTCTACTACCTGGTCGTGCCTGCCAACCACGACACCGTCTTCCAGATGAGCTGTCCCGGCGGAGCCGGTCCCAACGGCTATGATGATCGATGCCCTCACAAGATCCTGATCCGCAAGGTGATCGACTCGGGCCCTCCCACCCTGGCTGGCGACGAGGCGAGCCAAGAAGAACTACTGGCCGATGTCTCCGCCTACCTCACCCAACCCGATGGATTCGACCTGAGCGCCATGGCCGAGCCTGGACTCGAGGACAAGCGGGTCATCGCCAACAACCTGCTGATGTTCCAGACCATCACCTCGCCGCCGCCCGCGGGCGCCCCCCGAGAGGTGGCCGTGGACGTGCGGGCGATGTCCGTGGAGGAAGCGCGCCGCGAGATCCGCGTGGGGCAGGAAGCGGGCGCAAGCTCGAGATTCACGTTGCAGCTACCCTTCTCAGTCCTCCTTCAAAACTGAGCCCAGCTCAACTCGGCAGGGGTGAGGTCGCGCCACTGGCCGGGCGCAAGATCGCCGAGCTCCACCTCCCCCACCCGCACCCGGATCAGCCGCAGGGTCGGGTGACCCACCGCCGCCGTCATGCGGCGCACCTGGCGGTTGCGCCCTTCGGTCAAAGAGAGCTCGATCCAGGCCGTAGGGACGTTCTTACGATAGCGGATCGGCACCGAGCGCTCGGGCGGCTCGAAGCCCTCGAGCAGGCGTGCCTTTGCGGGCAGGGTCAGCCGCCCGTCCAGCTCGACCCCGGTCTCGAGCCGCCTCAACTCGGCCGGGCCGGGGATGCGCTCCACCTGAGCGCGGTAGGTCTTCCAGTGGCTCCCCGGGCGGAGCAGCCGATTCTGAAAGCGAGCGTCGTCGCTGAGCAAGAGCAGGCCCTCGCTGTCAAGATCGAGCCGACCCAACGGGTAGACCCGGGGCACATCCACGAACTGCTTCAGGGTGGGGCGTCCGTGGGGGTCGGTGAAGCGGCACATCACCCCGTAAGGCTTGTGAAAGGCCAGATAGCGCATCGTTTAGCGCTGACGCAGCAAGTGCTCGGCGGCGGCCAGGTCTTCGGGCCGGTTCACGTTGCACAGCATGCCCTCGAGCTCGTCGGAGTGAGCTTCTACAAGCCGAGCCTGAAGCAGGTGCGCGAATTTGCGCGCTTTGCGCTCACCCGCTTCCAGAAACTGTCGCAACTCCGGTCCCAGGTCGCTGCGGTAGAGCCCCGGAAAGGGCTCTGGCTGGGGCCCGAGCAGCATCGTGTCCTGACCGGCCGCCAGGTCGGGATAGCTGAAGGGAACGTGCACCAGCACGGCCCGATCGTCCACCTGGCGGACGTTCACCAGGCGTTCGAGCAAACTCGGGCGCACGGCCGGCATGTCCACGGTGGCCACCAGCACCCAGGCGGTATCGGCCCGATTCAGGGCCGTCAGCAAGCCCCCCAGAGGGCCCAGCCCCGGCTGCTCGTCGCTCAGCCCATACTCGCCTCCTACCACGATCAGCTTGTCGCAATGAGGTCGTAGCAGATCGCGTGCGTGCTCGAGCAAAGACTTGCCCAGCACCAGGCGCTCGGGCTTGTCTCCTCCCATGCGACTGCCGGCACCGCCTGCCAGCACCACCCCGGTAATGGCCAGAAGTCTACATCTCCGGCCCGGCCGGACCGGGCTCGGGCGGTGGGGCCTCGATCGGCACCGGGGCCGGCTCGGGCGGGGCTTCCATAGGAATCTCGATCGGTATCGGCTCGGGGGCGGGTATGGCCTCGCCACCGGGCACTCCCGGGTCGGCCACCGGCTCGGGCAGCGGCAATGGCCCCTCGCCCAGAGGCACTTCCACCGGTGTGGGGATCTCGCCCGGTCCTTCCTCGACCGGAGCGGTGGGAGAGGCCGGACCGGTCGGCCGGGCCGGACCGGTGGGAGCCGGCCGGGCGATGCCGGTGCTCGGCAGCGGCCGGGCGCCATGCGAATCGCAGTAGGTGCCGGGCAGCTGCCCGGGCTTGTAGTATTCGCGATACACCTTGGGACAGTTCGGACCAGCCCGCTTGTGCGAGGTCGTGCACATCAAACAGGGCAGGGTGGGACCTTTGCGCACCTTCCACCTGAGGTTGGGCTTGCCCTCGAGGGCAGCCATCATGACCTGCTTCCAGAGCGGGGCGCACACGTCGCCCCCAAAGACGCCGTACATCTGGGTAAAGTCGTCGTTGCCCACCCAGACGGCCGCAGTGTACTGAGGGGTGAATCCGCAGAACCAGATGTCGCGGTGGCTGGAGGTGGTGCCCGTCTTGCCGGCGCAACGACGGCCGTCGATGTAGGAAGCGTAGCCGGTGCCGTTCTTGGCGGCATTCTCGAGCATGTCGGTCATATAGTATGCGGTCGACTCGGCCAGCACTTCCTCGTAATGGGGGAAGCGATTGTCCTCGACGATGTTGCCCTCGCTGTCCTTGATGACGCTGATGGGCGAGGGATCGATGCGGATGCCGCCATTGGCCACCACCGAATAAGCCGTGGCCATCTCCAGCGGGGAGATGTCGCAGGCGCCCAGAGGCAGCGACACGACCGGCTCGAGCTTCTCACGCACGCCCATCCGGTAGGCGTAATCGATGACCCGGTCGATGCCCACGATCATGGCCATGCGCACGGCGACCACGTTGCGAGAGTGCTGCAGAGCCACCTTGAGGGGCACCGCGCCCAGGAAGCGGCCATCCGAGTTCTGAGGCGAGTAGGCCGGCTCGCCCGGGCCCATGTTGTAGCTGATGGGCGAGTCGGGCACCACCGAGTCGGGGGTCATGCCCGACTCGAGGGCGGTCACATAGACGAACAGCTTGAAGGAGGAGCCGGGCTGGCGCCGGGCCTGCCAGGCGCGGTTGAACTGGCTCTTGTCGCTCCAGCCCACCCCGCCCACCATGGCGCGGATGTAGCCGGTGCCGTTCTCGAGCACCACGATGGCGCCCTGGTGGAAGTTGAAGATGTTGCCCTCGGCCTTGATGCGCTGCTTGAGCAGCTCCTCGCACTTCTTCTGCAGCTTCAGGTCGACCGTGGTGTAGACGCGCAGGCCGCCCCGGTAGAGCAAGTCTTCGTCGTAGCGGCGATACAGCTCTTTGATGACGAAACTGGTGAAGTAGGGATACTTCAGCAGTTGGAACTCCTTGCGGTCCTGGTTGGCGATCTTCATCTTGGGAAGAGCATCCAGGGCCGCCTGATACTCGGCCTGGGTGATGTAACCCTCGCTCTTCATGCTTTGCAGCACGAGCTTCTGGCGCTCTTGCGAGGCCTGTTTGTTGACCAGGGGAGAGTACTCGGTGGGCGCCTGCGGGAGGCCCGCCAGAAGCGAAGCCTCCACGATGTTCAGGTCCTTGGCCTTCTTGTTGAAGTAAGTGCTGGAAGCCGCCTGGACGCCGTGAGCCCCGGCCCCGAAGTAGATCTGGTTGAGGTAGAGCTCGAGGATCTCTTGCTTGGTAAAGCGCTTCTCGATCTGCATGGCCAGGATGGCCTCTTTGATCTTGCGGTCGATGGTGCGCTTGGGGGTCAAGAACAGGTTGCGGGCAAGCTGCATGGTGATGGTGGAGGCGCCCTGCTTGTCGCCCCCCTTGTAGCTCGCGTAGGCGGCGCGTGCCACGCCGATGGGGTCCACCCCGTGGTGATCGTAGAAGCGGCGGTCCTCGATGGCCAGCACGGCCTTGACCATGTTGGGGGAGATCTTCTCGAGCGGGGTCCAGGTGCGGTTCTCGCGGAACAAGGTGGCGATCAGGGTGCCATCGGCCGCGTAGATGCGGGTGGTCTCGGAGGGCTCGTAGTAGCGCAGCTTGCCCACGTCCGGGAGGCCCCGGGAGTAGTGGTTCAGCACCGCCAGCAGGGCGGCCAGGGTGACCAGGAGCAAGCTCAGCAGGCCGAGCACCCCGAAGATCAGGATCTTCAGGCAGCCTTTCTTGACACTGCCGCTCTTTTGTCCTTTGCCGCTCATGAGGAGGTCACCTCGCTGGACTTTACCGAGTCGAGCAAACCGTTGACGAAGGCGCCCGACTTCTCGTCGCCATAGACCTTGGCCAGCTCCACTGCCTCGTTGATCACCACCGCCGGTGGGGTCTCAGGACAGTGCAGCAGCTCATAGATGCCCAGGCGCAGCAGGCAGCGATCGACGCGGCTCAACCGATCCAGTTTCCAGTTTACTGCTTTCTGCTCGATCAGTCGATCGATCTGCGACTGGTATTCCAGGACTCCCCGACACATTGCCTGAACAAAATTCAACACCGCGGGGTCGTTCGCCTCCTCGGCCACCCGAACCATGGCATCTTCCACGCTGGCGCCCCCCACGTCCATCATGAACAGGGCATTCAGCGTTTCGACGCGAGCCTGACGGCGCTTTTTCACTCAGGCCTCGGCCATGACCTGGGACAGCTGGGATTCCACGAAAGTGGTGTGTACCTCTCCGCGTCGGAAGGACTCGTTCTGCAGGAAACGACGGTGGAAGTCCAGCGTGGTGCGCACTCCCTCCACGCGCATCTCAGCCAGGGCGCGCTGCATACGAGCCAGGGCCTCGTTGCGGTCGGCGCCGTGGGTGATCACTTTGGCCAGCAGGGAGTCGTAATAGGGCAGCACGCTCGAGCCGCCGTAGAGGTGGCTGTCCACTCGCACTCCCGGCCCTCCCGGAAGGTGCAGGTGGCGGATCAGCCCCAGGCTGGGCATGAAACCCGAGGCCGGATCTTCTGCGTTGATGCGGCACTCGATCGAGTGGCCGGTCAGGCGCACCTGGTCTTGAGTGAAGGGCAACTCGTGTCCGGCGGCCACCAGAATCTGCTGCTTGACCAGGTCGATGCCGGTCACCATCTCGGTCACCGGATGCTCGACCTGGATGCGCGTGTTCATCTCCAGGAAGTAGAAATCGCCGTTGCGCGCATCAAACAAGAACTCCACCGTGCCCGCCCCGGCATAGTTGCTGGCCTGGGCCGCCCGCACCGCGGCCGCGCCCATCTTCTCACGCTGCTCGGGGGTGAGAGCCAGGGAGGGAGACTCCTCGATCAGCTTCTGGTTGCGACGCTGGACCGAGCAATCGCGCTCACCCAGGTGGACCAGGTGGCCATGCTCGTCGCCAAGCACCTGGAACTCGATATGGCGTGCGTTAGGGAGGAACTTCTCGAGGTAGATGCGCCCGTCCCCGAAGGCGGCTTCGGCCTCGCTGCGGGCCGTATCGAAGAATTTTTGCATCTGGCCCGGCTCGGTGACCACGCGCATCCCCTTGCCGCCGCCCCCGGCAGCCGCTTTGAGCATCATGGGATAGCCGTGCTCCTCGGCAAAGGCCAGGGCATCTTTGACGTCCTGCACCTCGTTGGTGCCCGGCAGCACCGGCACCCCGGCCGAGATGACACTCTGGCGGGCCTGAGCCTTGTCGCCCATCAAGCGCATGGCCTGCACGCTGGGACCGATGAAGGTGAGATGATGGCTCTGGCAGATCTCCACGAAGCTCGGGTTCTCGGCCAGGAAGCCGTAGCCGGGATGAATGGCCTCGGCCCCGGCGATGGTGGCCGCGGCAATGATGTTGGGAATGTTGAGATACGAGCCGGTCGCCTGAGCCGGGCCTACGCAGAAGGCTTCGTCGGCCAGGGTGACGTGCAGGCTCTCCTTGTCCACGTCCGAATGGATGGCCACCGTCTTGATGTCCAGCTCGCGGCAGGCGCGCAGCACCCGCAGAGCGATTTCCCCCCGATTGGCGATCAGGATCTTCTTAAACATCAGCGCGCACCACCATCAAGGCCTGCCCATACTGCACCGGCTCGCCCTCGGCGACCAGCAGCTCGGCCAGCTCGCCCTCTTCGGGCGAGCGTACCTCGTGCCTCAAGCTAACAGACTCGATCAGGCCCACAACTTGCTCCTTCTTGACGCGCTGGCCGGGACGGGCGGTCTCCACGACGCGGAAGATGCCCACCACCAGCGATGTAACCGGCACGCCGGTGGCCAGCGCGACCTCCTCCTCGGAGGGCTCTTCCTCCTCGAGCTCGGCCTCGGTCGAAACCGGCAGCCCCCAACCGGTGGCCGCTCGGCGCACCCGCAGGGAGCGCTTGCCCACCTCCACGGTCAGCTCGCGCAGACCTTCCTCCTCGGCCAGCCGGGCCATCTCGCGGGCCACCTGCTCGAGGTCCTTCTCAACGCGCTCCAAGGTCTTCACGTCCTGTCTCCTCCCAGTAACCCGCCACTACCCGGGGCAGCCCGGACAGGTCCGAAACCAGCCGGGTGCGGGTCAATCCTCTCTCGATCATCATGGCTTCTACCCCTTCGGACTGGTGGGGAGCCACCTCCAGGGCCAGCACCCCGCCCTCCTGCAAAAACTCGGGGGCCCGGCTCAGGATGCGCTCGATGATCTCCAGGCCGGTGCGCCCTCCGAAAAGGGCCGTAAAAGGCTCGTACTGGCGCACGTTGGGCTCGGGCTGGGGCCCGCAGTCGAGTCCCACGTAGGGGGGGTTGCTCACGATCAGGTCAAAGCGCCCGCTGACCGGAGCAAAAAGGTCGCCGATCTTGACCTCGACCTCGGTTCGATGCAGCCGGCAGTTGCGCAGAGCCACTTGAGCTGCGTCCGGCTCGATCTCCACGGCCGTCACTTCGGCCCCCGCATGCTCGAGAGCCAGGGTGACCGCCAGCACGCCGCTGCCGGTGCCCAGGTCGAGCACCCGCGGGCGAGTCAGGCCGCTCTTCTTCAGCGCCTCCAGGCCGACTTCCACCAGGGTCTCCGTCTCGGGACGGGGGATCAGCACCTCGGGAGTCACCTCGAAGCGCCGTGAATAGAACTCGCGCCAGCCGATCAGGTAAGCCACGGGAATACCCTGCTCACGGAAAGCCAGCAGGCTGCGATAACGCTCCAGGGCGGTTTCGCCCAGAGGAGCATTGGAGCGAGCATAGAGCAGCGTGCGGCTGCTCTCGAGCACGTGGGCCAGCAGCACCTCGGCGTCCAGACGGGGCGAGCGCGGTCGACTCTGGCTCAGCCGCCGGGCGCCTTCGTCGAGGGCCTGGGCCACCGTCATCGCTGGGCCTGCGCGAGCAGCTCTTTCTGCTCTTCGTCCTGCAGGGCCCTGATGACCGGCTCGAGGTCGCCGTTGAGCACCGAAGGGAGGTTGTGCAGCGTGAGCCCGATTCGGTGGTCGGTCACGCGACTTTCCTTGAAATTGTAAGTGCGGATCTTCTCGGAGCGGTCGCCCGTGCCCACCTGGCTGCGCCGCTCGGCGGTCAGCTCTTGCTCGGCTTTGAGCCGCTCGGCCTCGAGCAGCTTGGTGCGCAGCATGCGCATCGCCTTGTCGCGGTTCTGGTGCTGCGAGCGCTCGTCCTGGCAGGCCACCACGATGCCGCTCGGGAGGTGGGTGATGCGGATGGCTGACTCGGTCTTGTTGACGTGTTGCCCGCCCGCTCCCTGGGCCCGGTAGGTGTCCACCTTCAGATCCTCGGGCCGGATGGGGATCTCATCGACCTCTTCGGCCTCGGGCAGCACGGCCACGGTGACGGTGGAGGTATGGATCCGACCCGAGGACTCGGTTGCGGGCACCCGCTGAACGCGGTGCACACCGCTCTCAAACTTGAGATGAGAATAGGCCTCGTGGCCGGCGATCTCGAAGACCACCTCCTTGAACCCGCCCAGCTCGGTGGCGTTGTCGCTCAGGATGCTGTATTTCCAGCCTGGCTGCTTGTCAGCATAAAGGCAGTACATGCGAAAAAGCTCCCCCGCAAAGAGAGCAGCTTCCTCTCCCCCGGCGGCAGCCCGAATCTCGACGAGCACGTTGCGATCGGCATTCGGGTCGCGAGGCAGCAAGAGCCTCTTGAGACGCTCCTCGAGGCCCTCGCGCTCGGCGTTCAGGCGGGGCATCTCCTCGCGGGCCAGAGCTCCCATCTCGGGATCGACCAGCATGGCTCCCACTTCCTCGAGCTGATCGAGCAACTCGCGGTAGCGGCGAGCCACCTGGGCCAGCTCCTCCAGGGACGCGCGTTCGCGCGCCACCTTTGTGTAGGAGGCCACGTCCGACTGCAACGAGGGGTCGCACAGCTTGCGGTCGAGCTCTTCGAACCGCCGCTCGATGTCCAGCAGTCGTTCCCTTTCCAGCACGGCCTGGGCTCCGGTCTACTTCTTGCCTTCCTTGGCGTAGCGCTGGCGGAACTTCTCGACCTGACCCTCGCGGGCGATGCTGCGCTGCTTGCCGGTGTAGAAGGGATGGCACTGGCTGCAGACTTCGACCTTGATCTCCTTCTGGGTCGAGTAGGTGTTGAATACTTCGGCTCCGCACACGCATTTGACGGGCGCAACAAAGAATTCGGGATGGATTCCTGGCTTCATGACTTACCTCGGTAACGTTTTCTGGCCCTCGAAAGAGCGCGGGGCATTATAGCATTCCGACCACGACTTCGGCAAGCGGGGTGGGCATCCAAGGATTCTTTAAGTCCTCGGGCCTAGAGTGTTCCCATGGAGCCCATCCGCGCCCGACCTGTCTTGCTGCCTTCGCTGCGCCTGACCGCGCCTGCCCAGGCTCCCCCCCCGCCCGAGGAGGCGCGCGAGGTTCCGGTTCTGCCGGTGGCCCTGGGGGCGGTGGGCGCGGTGGTGGCGGGGACGGCACTGGCAGGCACGGGCTGGGGGCTGGCGGCCTCGGCGGCGGGAGCGGCCATCGGAGGGCTGGTGGGACATTTTCTGCCGCGCTGGCTGACTCCGGAGGGCCCCCGGCTGATCGTTGGGCACGTGGGCGAGCGGGAGGCCCGGCTGTGGGGTCGAGGAGATGCGAAGAACTCCGTGATGACGGCCCAGGTGCTCGACTCCGGCCGGGTGGTCTCCAGCGCCCGGGTGCAGTTGCAGGCGGAAACGGGCTACACGGGGGCTGTGACGTTGACCGGGTTGGAGCCCGGCCGCGAGTACCGCTGCCGCGTGGACTACGGGAGCTACCAGGAGACGGGCTCGTTCCGCACCGACGACAAGAATGCCGAGGAAGTCAGCTTTCTGATGGGGAGCTGCAACAACCACCGTTTCTGGAGGCGGGGGGAGGCCTGGGAGCGGATCGAGGCCCTGGCCGAGCAGACGAAGCCGGACTTTGTGTTGCACACGGGGGATCAGATCTATGCCGACCAGCCCTATCAGAGCCACGGGCTGGAGGGCTTTCGAGGGTGCTACCGGCGGGCCTGGTCGGACCCCGAGGCGCGCGAGCTGCTCAAGGAGCACCCCAACTACATGATTTTGGACGACCACGAGGTGGGCAACGGTTTTGCTCAGCACCAACCCCTGTCGCCAATTCGGCGGGCCTGGCTGTGGCTGAGCGGGCTCTGGGGATCAGAGCCCGCCCAGCGGCAATCGCTGCAGCGGGCCGGCCTGCAGGCTTACACGGAGTTCCAGCACAGCCACAACCCGCACCCGTTCGGGGAGGAGAAGCGTTACTACACCTTCTCGCGCGGGCCGGCCGAGTTCTTCGTGATGGACACGACCACCGAGCGAAATCCCGCCCAGGGGGAGATGATCGGCGCGGAGCAGTTGCAGCGGCTCAAAGACTGGCTCTCGACCAATCGGGATCGGCCCCGGTTCGTGGTCAGCAGCGTGCCGTTTCTGGCCGAGCAGACCTCGGAGGACCCGGAGGCGCGCTGGTCGAGCAGCGCCTTTCGCGCCCAGCGCGACGCCCTGCTCGACTTCGTGGCCCGAGAAGGGCTCAAGGGCGTTGTGTTCTTGAGCGGAGACTCGCACAACAGCTTTCACATGGAGACCAACCTGGGCACCACCCGGGTGCACGAGCTGGGGGCCAGCCCGATCAACGGCTGGGTCTTGCGCGGACCGGAAATCTATCAGAGCAAGCGGACCGACCGCACGGCGGCGGGAACGGGCTACACCACCGAGCTGGACAGCCAGCACTTCCTGGGCGCCAAGAGCTATGGCTCGCGGGATACTTCGGCCTGCATGCGGATACGGACGGACGGGGACGAGGTGGAATTCTCCATCCACCGCACCCACCGCGACGATGAAGGGGCACACTCCACCGGGAGGTTCTCGCTGGGGCTGACCTGATGAGCTCTGTGCGGGCCGGGCCGCCTCCAAAGCAGGAACCTCTGTTCGATAATTGAACATTGTTCAGCATGTCGGACATGCATCGAGCCCGCGGCTACTACGTGCAAGACTTCCTGGTGCACCTGTCGGTGGAACGCACGCTGGCCCGGCGCACCATCAAGGAATACGAGATGGACCTGGCCCTCTTCTACGAGTACCTCGAGCCTTATCTCTCCGACGATCTCCGCCTCGAGGCCGTGGACGCGCGCACCATCCGCGAATTCCTGGCCTATCTGCGTCAAGAGCGCGAATACACCGCCAACGCCCTGAACCGGAAGATCGCCTGCCTGAAGACCTACTTTCGCTTCCTGGAGAGCGAGGGCCATCTCAAGACCTCGCCCATGCACGGGGTCAGCTCGGCCCGCGATGGCAGGCTGCTGCCCAAGGTGCTCACCCAGCCCGAGGTGGAGCAACTGCTCGAGGCCGCCCGCTCTCGCATCGAGACCGCCCCCAACCGCGAGTTCGCCTTGCGCGATCGGGCCGCGCTGGAGCTGTTCTACGCCAGCGGCATCCGCCTGGCCGAGCTGGTGGGGCTCGACCTCAACCACGTCGACCTCGAGCGCAAGAGCATGCGGGTCACCGGCAAGGGCAACAAACAGCGCTACGTCTTCATCAACGATGCCGCCGCCGGGGCCCTGCGCGACTACCTGGCGGCCCGGCCCAAAGCCAAATCGCAGGCCGTCTTCCTGAACCGCTTCGGCAACCGCCTCTCACGCCGCGCCATCGAGCTCACCTTTGCCCAGTTGATGCAGGAGGCCGGCCTGGAAAAGTCGGCCTCACCCCATACTCTGCGCCATTCCTTCGCCACTCACATGCTCGAGGGCGGATCCGACCTGGTGACCATCAAGGAGCTGCTGGGCCATTCCAGCCTCTCCACCACTCAGGTCTACACCAACCTGTCGCGCCAGAAGATGCGCGAGGTTTACGACGAGTCCCACCCGCGTTCATAATTCGGTAACCTGGATTTCATCTTCCGGCAACAACGCGGCAACCATTCAGCCTGTCGAGCCGGGGCTCTCCTGCGGCATCCTGGAGGCGGAGGTGAGCGATCATGAGTTCAACAATCGACAGATGCCAATCCTGGCGAAACGTGGGGCAGAGCCTGGGTCGGAAGGCCTTCCGCCCGATGGGAAAGGGGGATCATGGCCTCCGGGTCCGCAAGCTGCAGGCGGCCCTGGTGCGCTGGATGCCCGCCTGGAAGGGTAAACTGGCCGTGGATGGGGAGTATGGACCCCAGACTGCGGCCGCGCTGGCCGTCTTCAAAGCAACCTACGGGCTGGGAGTAGACGGCAACAGCCTCGACCCGAGCACGGCCAGGGCTCTGCGGTCGGTCCGAGATGGCAGCTGGTGGCGGGGTAAGGCGATGCCCCTGGCCAAAGAGCAGATTTACGAGCGGGCGCGCAAGCACGGCTTCCCGTTCGACCTCGAGCATCGACTGCGCCAGCTTCCCCCCTCCCAACTGGTGACCTGCGATGGCTTCCCCATGCAGGCGGCCACCGCCCTTCGCTGGCTCGACTTCAACCGGCGCCTGGAGATCGAGCTGCCTGGCTTCGCGGCCTACCTGACCTGTACGACTGGAGGCACCCACGCCAGCCCGGCCCACGCCGAGGGGCGAGCCGTCGACTGCGTGGTGGAGGACCCGCGCGGATACCCGGTGACCCTGGAAGAGTCCTGGCTGGCAGCGGGGGTGGCCGAGGCCTGTGGATTTTCGGTCTTCAATGAGTATGCTCACGACAGCCTGTACAAAACCGGCGATCATCTGCACCTGGAGGCGCCGGCGCCGTGAAAGCTAAGGCTTGGAGACCAACAGCACCATGGAGCTCTCTCCCCCGCCCACCAGACCGCGCACGGTCACTCCGGGCTCGATCGACTGCTCGAAGAGCAGCGCCCCATCCCCGCCGAAAGCCCTGAGCTTGCCGGCCGAGCGGTCGAGAACGACCGCCATGGGAGGAAGCGCCTGGCTCCATCCCTGCGCATTCTCCACTTTCCACTGCTGCTGCCCGCTGAGCGGATCGAGTCCCCGGCAGCTCGACCCCTCCATCAACACCAGGCTGCCGCTCATTGCGGCCAGAAGCTCGCCCTGGACACCCTCGAGCAAGGTCTTCCCCGTTCGCAGCTCACGCACAGCCAGGCCCTCAGGGTGCCGAGTAAACAGGCGTCCTTGCTCGACCCGAAAGGCCCCCTCGTACGGCATCGACCAGAGCTTCTTCCCAGTGGTGGCCTCCAAGACAAGCAGCGACGTGCCGGAACGACCTGCCACCAGGCCCTGGTCGATCTTGACCTCTGTAAGAGGCTCAGGAAGTTGCACCGGAGACTCCAAAGCCTGGCCCGTCGCCCCGTTGAGCAGTGTCAGAGCCGAGCCATCGAGACGATAGACATGCTCGTCGAGAAGAATCTTGCCCGAATCACGCCAGAGCAACTTCCCGCTATCGGTCTCCCGGGCCAGCATCTGCCCCGAACGAGTCCGGGTGAACAAGAGCGGAGAGCGAGCCGAGACGACAAACTCCTGGCTCGTCGTCTCGACCTGCCACAGGCTGGTCCCATTGTCCACATCGACAGCGGTCAACAGCCCAGCGTTGCTCCAAAAGACCTTCATGGCGCCGCAGGTGAAACGGTCGACGGTGGTCTCCATCTGCAGGTCCACCTCGCGCACTCTCTTTCCACGCGAAAAGAACCACACGTAGCGGCCGGTAAGCACCTCCGGCGTGGGCGTCGGCGTGGGGGTCGGTGTCGGCGTGGATGAAGCCGAGCCGGAGGCTTCGGGCGTCGGCTGGGACTCGGACCTGGCTGCCGCCGCGCTGTAGAAGCTGACCAGGTCTTGCAAAGAAAAGACCGGCAGCAGGTAGAGCTGAATCCAAAGCGGGAGAGCGAGGTTGGCTGTCACAAAGAGAAAAACTGAGGTATACAGTGGGGTCCACGGGGCATCCGACTCGCGGATGAGGCGTTCGCCCGCTGACAGATGAACGCGCAATACATTGAGCAGAAACACTCCCCCCAGCGTGGGAAGGCCAAGAATCAGCCAGGGTGCCAGCTTGCGGTTGGCGGCGAACCAGTCGCTCAAAGGGTGCTGCAAAATGCCCGGGAGAATCAGCCAGAGCTCGTGAGCCAACCAGAAGACGGCCAGCGAGAGCAAGAAGAGCAGGAACGACAGCCAGCAGGTCGCCCGGTGCATCCCCAGTAGATAGCGCCGCAGAACGTCCTTGTTCACCGGCGCCAGCGCTCTACCAGCAGAAACAGTGCCGCTCCAAGAGGAACCAGGCTGAAGAAGGCGTGCGTCACGGGCAGGAACCAGGAGCTGCGGAACGCCAGTTTCCGCAGATACAAGCGCAAAGCCAGAAAGAGCAGCACATTCAAGAGCATGAAAGCTGCCAGGCAGGCTTTCGGGTAGCCCAGCATCGCTCCAACCGCCAGCCGCAGGGGACTGTCCGAGAAGGCGACCACCCACATGAGGGCGGGTACGATCTGAAACCAGATGAACGTCCAGCAGACAGCAGCCAGCAAGAAGGAGCCGGCCAGGACCGTGTTGAGCAAACGCACGTCGGACAGGCCTGGAGGCAGCTTGCTTCGGGACATTCCTGATGATTCGGGAAGATGCGCGGGGAACCTCTGAGCTGTTGACCGCTCCTGTGGTCGCTGAACTTTTTTTCAGGCACCCGGGCTACACTGACGTATGCTCGTCTCCATGCGGCTTCAGAGCCCCATGCCGACGGCCCCTCTCCGGGCCGCGGCTGGTCCTGGCGACGCTGTCTCGATCGCCTACTACGACGCCGCCCGCGACCAGGCCGAGGCGCAAAGCTACTACGGCCAGGCCGGCAAGGAGCAACATCCCGCCCAGCTCTTCCTCAAGCTGAGCAAGCTGCTCGAGCGCACCCACACAACCTTCCCGGGTTACGAGCCCGCCAAGTACGTGTTCCCCCGCCTGGACCGACGGCCCGACGGCGAGCTTTCCTGCCTCTACACCACCCGCCGGGTGTTGACCGAGCAGGGAGAGACCTGGTCGCGGCTGGCCCTGGCCAGCCCCCTCGATGCCGCCGGCCTGGGCCTGGCGGTGGCGGCCGAGGAGTCACGCCCGCGGCTGACCGCCGAGCACGTGGTGGCTCGCGACTGGTTCGACGACCGCCAGCCGATGCGGGGCGATCTGCACAACCTCTTTGCCTGCGACAAGGACGTCAACGAGGAGCGGGGCTCCACCCCGCTCGGCGAGGCCGGCCCGGACCGCATCGAGGTTCGGGGCGGCTGGCTCAGCCCCGATGGCCAGTTGTTTGAGCCTCGCGAGGGCAAGGGCCCGGCCGCGCGAGCCACACTGTATTTTCTGACCCGCTACCCGGGAGCCATCCACTGTTACGGACGCAAAGAGATCGAGACGCTCTTGCGCTGGCACCGCGAAGATCCGGTCTCCACCTACGAGCGCCACCACAACCGCGAGGCTTTCCTGCGCCAGGGCAACCGCAATCCTTACATCGACCATCCGGACTGGGCCGAGAAGATTTTCCCGCGTCCGTAGCCGGCTCTCGGCCCGCAGGATCTCCAGAAGCCCCACCCATTCGTATGCCCCCCCTGCATCCCCTGGCAGGTAGCCGGACGGCGGCCCCACGGGCTAAACTGGGGACAGTCAAGGTTCGAGAGAACACCCGCGACCGGAGTCGATCAGGGACCCGCGCCCTCCCCAGCTCAGACCCTGGACCTGAACCGGATGCGGAAATGACCAACCCACCTCTGACGGGCGCTCCAGGGCGCCCTTCTTTCTATGGACAGCCCGTGAACAGACTGCGGTTCCCAAGAGAGTCTCGGACGACCTGGCGGAGCCTCCCGACCGGCCGGTTGTGCGCCCGATCACAGACTCGAAACCGCCAGTCGAGTACACTGCAACCTGGGGAAGCCCGGCGTGAGAGAACAGGGGAACAACCCACCAGGCCGGGATCAAGAGTCGGGGGAGCACCACCTTGCACACCGACACCCAGCATACCGTAAGGCCGGCGCAGTCGCTGCTGATTCTGCTGGCCGCAACCCTGACCGCGTTGCATCTGTGGCAGACCCGGGCGGTCGACGACGAGCTGCGGCGCCAGGCTCAGCTCGCCATGTTGAGCGCCCAGGTCTCGAGCCAGCCCGAGGC
Organism: Candidatus Xenobia bacterium; assembly: GCA_045863235.1. Taxonomy (GTDB): domain Bacteria; phylum Vulcanimicrobiota; class Xenobia; order Xenobiales; family QWHO01; genus QWHO01. The sequence continues at coordinate 28,358 of BTUM01000036.1, forward strand.
TGAGCGCTCGATCCAATCGACCGAGGAGATCGCCAGGCAAGCCGAAGGCATCCGCCAGCGGGTGAGCCGCTGGGCTCGCCTGGAAGGCATTCTCCTGGCCGCCCTCACGCTGCTGCTCTGTCTGCAGGCCATCCGTCGACGGGGCCCCAACCCGGAGGTGCTCGAGCGCCAACTCGATCAGCTCGAGGATGCCGGGCGTGACCTGTTGCGCCGGTTCCACGAGGTCGACCGCAGCCACCGGAAACTGAAAGCCGACCTGTCGGCAGCTGGACGGATGCAGCGGGCCCTGCTTCCCCAGCATCCTCCTCGGCTCCCGGCGGTCGAGGTGGGCTGGATGTTCACCGCTTGCTCTCACGTGGCCGGAGACATGTTCAACGTCTTTGCCCTGGACGAACGCCGTCTCGGGGTATGGGTCCTGGATGTCTCGGGCCACGGGGTGCCGGCCGCGCTGCTCTCGGTGACGGTCAGCCGGGTGCTGCATCCCAACCCTCGCCAGGGCGGGCTTCTGCGCCGCCCGAAGCTGGGAGCGCCGGGGGGCTCGGAGCTGGTTTCCCCGGCCCAGGTAGCCCGCGAGCTCAACAGGCGTTACCCTCAAAGCCACGTGGCCGGCCTCTACTTCACCCTGGTCTACGGCATCCTGGATACCGTTTCAGGCACCTTCACCTACGTCCGGTGCGGTCATCCTCCCCCGCTGCTGGCCACCTCCGGACAGGTGCGGGCCATCGACTCGGAAGGATGCCTGCCGCTCGGAATCCTGGACAGCTCAGAATTCCACGACGAAGTGGTGCAGCTGTCGCCGGGCGACCGGCTCATCCTCTACACGGACGGGGTGACCGAGTGCTCGGGTCCGGATGGGGAGTTTGGCGAGGAACGCCTGCAGGCCATCCTGGCCGGTCGCAGGGGCCGGGGAGCCGTGGCCCTGATGGAGACCCTCAAGGCCGAGCTGGCCCGCCACTCGTCAGGGCGGCCGCGCGACGACCAGACGGCCGTCTGCCTCATCTGGAGGCCTCGCCATGGCTGACCGTCGGCGGGCATTCGGGCTGGCCGAGCTGCTGGTGGCCCTGGCGGTTCTGATTCCCGTGCTGGTGGTGACCACCGGAATGTTTCCCTATTACCACCTGATCAACTACCGCTCCCGCTGCCTGGCCCAGGCCGCGCTGGTAGCCCAGGCCGAGACCGAGCGCTTGCGCTCCGTCGCCCGGACAGACCTGGCGAATTCCCAGCGGCCGGTCCGAGGGGACAGAGTAGATTTCACGGTCACCAGTCGGGTTGCTCGCGCTGGATCCAACCGCCTGCACCGGGCTGAGGTCACAGTCTCCTGGAGCGATCAAGCCTACCGGGTGGTCACCCTGCTGGAGACCGGGCCATGAAACGAAGCGGACTGACCATCGTGGAGCTGTTGGTGGTCATGGGCCTGCTTATCCTCTTGCTGACAATCTGTGGCCAGATCGTCCACCCCAGCCTGCGGGTCTGGGAGCTGAACAGGGCTCGGGCCGACCTGGACCAGGCAGCGCTGGTCGCCACCACCAGGCTACAGCGCGACCTGCTTTCCAGTCACCGCGAGGCGGTTAGCTTCCGGCCGGCCGACCCGTGCGCCCTGGCCTTCCCTGTCTCCGAACGCTATGAGGCGCTGACGGGGAAGCCAGTCTTCGACCGCTGGGTGCTCTACAGCCTCGACCCTCAGAATCGGCTGCTCTATCGCCGTCAATGGTCAGTACCGCCCACCACCGAGCCCGAGGCCCTGCTCGACCCTCAGCTCTCGGTGCTGGCCGCAGCGCCCCCCCTCAAGCGCGTAGCCGGCCACGTCTCGGCCCTGCGCGTTCTTCGCCCGAATGGGGAGGGAGGACCCATCCGCATCGAGCTCGACCTTCAGCGCCCGGCCAGGGGCTCTCCGGAAGTGACCTTCCGGGTGCTGGAGCTGAACCCGAGGAACTCGCCATGAAAGCTTCTCGCTCCGGATTGGCCCTGGTACAGAGCCTGTGGGTCGCGGTACTGGTCTTGCTGTTTGCCATGACCCTGGCCGCCCTGGGTAGCTACCAGTATCAGCTCAGTCGCGACCTCGCCTACCGCCAGCAGGCGATGGAGGCCGCCCTGGCCGGCATCGCCCACACCCAGGCCCGGCTCTGCGAGGAGATCGACTTTGCCGGCGAGCTGTCGGACGACTTCGGCGTCTCGCGCTACCGGGTCTCCTTCGACCCGGCCGTCAGTCCCTGGTCGCTCAACAACCTGCGCTCACCCCGCTCGCAGCCAGGCTTCCTGGGCCAGGTTGCCCCGTCCCACTCGGTGCTGGCCTTCTCGCGGGGAGAAGCCTCGGGCCGGGTCGTCACCGTGCAAGCGATTCTGCAGTATGCTCCCTATCCCTACGCCGTGGCAGCAACCGAGGAGGTCCGAGCCGGCGGATCCCTGCACGTCGACGGAGCACAAACTTATCAGGACGTGCTCGACCTCCTGCAAGGATTGCCGGGAGGGCTGCTCGGCGGCGGTGGCGGCAACCCCGGCCTGGAGCAGGCACACGTCTACGCCGGATCCCGGATTCAGGCGGGCCCCCTCTCCTACGTAAACGGCAAGGCCAGAACGCCGGGCAGCGCTTCCTTCGGAGCCGGCTCGCAGGTAGTGGGAGGCATCTACCAGGGGGCCCGGCCCGAGGCAATCCCGGATATCGACATCCAGCTCTACTCCAACCGAAACTTCTCCGACGTCACCGTGTTGACGAGCGACTCCACCTACACGGCGCTGACCGGCAACTGCTACGTGAGCGGGGACATCACTTTGAACGCGGCCGTCTTGAGCAACGCTTACCTGTTTGTGGACGGCGGAGGAGACCTGACCTCCATCCTCGGCCTGACCGGAACGGGCACCATCTTCGTGGCTGGCCGCACCCAACTGGAAGGGGCCCTGAGCATCGTAGCATCCAATGGGATCGCTCTCTTCAGCCAGGGTGATCTGGAGGTGGCAGGCGGCAACCATTTCCAGGGAGTTCTTTACAGCCACGGCGACATTCACGTTCAGTCCGGCCTGAACGTGGTGGGCGCGGTGGTCAGCTCGGGGGGTAGTGTGGAGGTCAACTCGGCCCGGGTGATCGGGTTCGAGGACTACACCCGCCTGGGTATCTACGCGATGAAAGGCAGCCTGCTCCAGGGCGATCCTCCCCCCCTGCGCGTGGTCTGGTGGAAACAGCTGTGAGGTGGCTGCTCTGGCTGTGGCTGCTCTGCGTCCCGGGAATCGCCCAGGAGCTTACCCTGGAGTCAGAGCCCGCGGGGGCCCGCGTGTTCGATGCCGCCGAGAACTACCTTGGAACCACCCCCTGCATTCTGGCTCGAGACCCGCGGATGAGCCAGGTACTCTACCTGCAGCGGGCCGGCTATGCCACGGCACGCCTGCGCGTTCAGGGGAGTCAGCGCTCGGCCCGGGTCGTGCTCGAGCCCAACCTGCCCTCGACCTGGCTGCAGCGCCATGCGGGGCTGGTTGCGACGGGCCTGATCCTGGCCGCGGGAGCGGCCCTGGGAGCTCGCCGCTGGGTGCGACGCGGCCTGCCCGCCTCGATCACCGGCCGCACGGTGGGCCGCTATCGGGTGCTCGAGAAAGTCGGGGAGGGCAGCACGGCGAGCGTCTTCCGCCTGCAGGGCGCCCTGGCCATGAAGCTGTTCCACTCGGTTCTGCGCGACCCGCGCGACCGCGAGCGGCTGCGACGCGAGCTGGAAGTGGGGATGAGGCTGAGCCACCCCAACCTGCTGCGGGTGCACGACTTTGGCGAGTGGGAGAGCCGCCCTTACCTGGTGGTCGACTATGTGGACGGCGAGCCGCTCTCCGACCGTCTCGCACGCGGCCCTCTCGAACTCGAGACGGCGCTCTCGGTGCTGCGAGACGTGACCGCCGCCCTGGACGCGATCCACCGCGAAGGGGTGGTCCACCGAGACGTGTCCCCCGCCAACATCATGCTGGCGCGGGACGGGCGGGCCTTCCTCACGGACTTCGGCCTGGCGGTCTGGACCGAGCGTCCCAGGGTGACAGCCACCGGCACGGCTCTGGGGACTCCCCTCTACATGGCCCCCGAAACGCTGCTCAAGCGAGCCGCCAACCCGCGTTCGGACCTTTACTCACTGGCGGTGGTGCTGTTCGAGATGCTGACCGGCACCATCTTGTTCGAGGCTGATGACGCTTACCAGGTTCTGGCTGCCCACCTGCACCAGGCCCCTCCCCCGCTCCAAGAGCGGGCGCCCCATCTACCCGTAGCGCTGCAGGCCGTCCTCGACCGGGCCCTGGCCAAGGACCCGGCCGAGCGGTTTGCCAGTGCCGGCGAGCTGCTGCAGGCGGTGGAGGCTGCGCTGTGAGCGCCAGTCAGGTGGGCGACCTGCTCGAAGGCGGATACCGGGTGCTGGAGGTCAAGCACCCTCAGCCGCCCTATCTCTACCGGGTGCGCAAGGGCCTGGGCTCGAGCCTGGAGATCGAAGAGCTGCCCCTGCATCTTGGGAGGAGAGGTCGCCGCAAGCTCGAGCGCCAGCGGCGCCTTCTCTCCTGGGTGCGTCACCCTCACATCCGACTGCCGCTCGACCTTTGCCCTGGACCGAGCGGCCTGCTGCTGGTCCACCGCAGGTTGGCCGGCGAGCCGCTCGAGCGACGCCTGTGGCGCCTCCCGCCCACCGTGAGCGAAGTGTTGCGCTGGGGCCAGGAGCTGTGCGCCCTGCTGAGCCATCTCAATCAACACGGCCTCACGCTGGGCCAGCTCTCGCCTACCAACCTGCACCTGGACGGCGACTCTCACCTGCAGCTCGTAGGCTTCCGCCTGAGCCCGGCCATGGACTTCGAGCCAGGCCTGCCCGAGTTTGGTCCGGCCAACTTCAAGGCTCCCGAAGCGATCGCCGATCAGCGGTCGGACGTATTTGTGGCCGGCCGGCTGGTGGAGTACCTGCTGGCCTGGGCTCCGGGTCGAGCCCCGAGCGAGGTGCGGCAGACGCTGGAAAGGGCCACCGACCCCGATCCTACCCGGCGCTATCAAAGTTGTGCCAGCTTCCAGAGCGCCCTGCGCTCGGTGCGCCTCCAGGCGGGGCCACGAGACGCGCCCGTCCCCCGGATCTCGTGGCTCGAAATGGCCCGGAGAACCGGGGCGGCTCTCCTGGCGCTCCTGCTGGCAGCCGGCCTGCTCTGGTCGTGGAATCGGGCGGAGCGCTACCGCAACGGCGCCAGTTGGACCCGGCCGGCCCGGGCAACGGCGGGAGCTGTGATCTGGATCTCCGGCCAATTGGCAGGGGTCCCCACCCTCAAGGTGCCCCACAGCGGCGTGCTGGCCCTGGGCTACCGCACTCGCACCGTCGCCGTGGGAGAGCGCGAGGAGTGGGATGCCGCGGACGAAGATTACCGCCGGCGCCCATTCGAGCGGGTCCTGGAAGACCGGTGCTGGCTGGCCCAGGCGTCCCTGGACGGAGTCCCCCTCGAGGACGGCCCGGTGAATCTGGTGGGAGCTCTCCGGCCCTGCCCGGTGACAGCTGCCTGGCCGCTCGAGGTGGGCGAGAAGCGCCTGGGGCTGTACTGCCATGAGCGGGTCCTGGCCCCGGGTGACCCGGTGGTGATTCGCGGGGTCCTGGGCCTGGACGGCATCAGGGCGCTGGAGATACGCCCGGGCACTCGCTGGGACTGGGAGCTCGGTCGCCTGCAGGCCGCCCTGCCTGGAATCGGCCTGGCGCTGACCGCTCTCGGGGGTCTCTGGCGCTTGCGCCGTCAGGGAAATAGAGCCGGCCCGAGAAGCCGTCAGGGGGGGAGGGGAGACGGTCGACTCGGGCCGGCAAGAGTGTCCTGAATATCGCCTGAGCGCAGAGCAGAGAGGCTCTCAGCCTCCCCGGCGCACTCTGCCTAGCGAAGGGTCAGGTCTAAGTGGACCGGCGCCAGCCTGCGACCATTGGGATCGGTGGCGCTGACCTCGGTCTGGAGCACGGTGCTGGGCGGCAGCATGCTGGCGTCGAGCTGGAGATTGAACCGTCCGGATGCGTCGGCGGTGCCCATCGTCTCGAGGGGACGCCCCTGCACTCCGATGAGACCCGGAATCAGGTCACGCCGGGGACGGGCCAGCACCCGAACGGTGGAGTACGGGCTGGCCACTCCCTCCAGGTTGAAGACCCGGTTGACCGCTGTGCCGTGCTGCAGGTTGTGCACTTGCAGCACTCCCGGTTGCGATGGGTAGCCCGCGCCGGCGGGGACCAGGTTGAAGCCCCACTGGTGGCGGATCGTTCGACCCTGGTCGTCGACCGCCTCGAGCCTGACATGGTGACGGCCCGGGGAAAGATCGAAGGGAGGAAGGTAGCGGACGCTCTGCGCCTCGACGAAGGCCTGACCGCTCACCACCTGGCCGTCCACCATCAAGCGCACCGTCTCGGGTCGGATCGGCCGGTTGAAGTCGGCCTGGATGGTGGGCCTGGCCGTGGACAAGGTGCTGTTGGGGGCCGGATAGAGACCCGACCGGATCTCCCGGGTGGGTCCGAAGGTTACGCTTCGATTGGCCTCCAACAACGTCTCCTGTCCGCCGGCCGAGACCAGTCGCCCCACCAGGGTCGCCTGGCGCACCTCGACGTCGTCGGGAACGGTCACGGCGCCCTCGTATCGGCCCAGGCGCACCTCGCGCATCGGTACGCCCTCGAAGGCCCCGAGCACGTCGAAGTAAGCCTTGCCGCCCGGGTCGCCGGTCAGGATTACCTCCAGCCGATCACCCGGCGAGAGCCGCCCGACGGCCGAGTGCACCACCGTCTGAACCCGAAGACGCGCCTCCACCGGCTCCTCGGTTGTGGCGCTGGTAATGGCCACGGTTCGCGTTGCGGCCTGCCAGTCCACCTCCGCTCCCAGAGCCTCGGAGATAAAGCGCAAGGGCACCAGGGTGCGGCCTGAGTAGGAAGCCGCCGGGACGTCCAGGTAACGGGCCTGGCCATCGATCAGGGCCCTGCGACTACCCAGCGTCAACTCGACCTGGGTGCTGCCTCGGGTCGCCTTGATGCTGCGGGTAGGCGCCAGATAGACTACGTCGGCGCCCAGGTTCTCGAAGATGCCCCGCAGCGGTACCAGGACTCGTCCCTCCTGCATGATCGGAGGCTGATCGAAAGCCAGCGGCCTCTGGTCGACGAGGACCGTCAGGTCAGGGCTGGCCAGGCCCGGAAGAGCCAGAGCGGCCGCCAGCAGCGTGGCGGAAATAGCTCGTTGCAGCATGGTTGGTTGCTCCCTTCAATGAGTTGGTCGATAGGCGCGCCCGGTCGGGTCGGATGGAGCGAGCAGCACGCGCAGCAACCGGTCGAGCCCGACGCCGATCAGCAGGTAGGTCACCACGGCGACGATGTCGGGCAGCTCGAGCAGCGAGCGTCCCGCGGCTGGAGAGCCAAACATGCTCAGGAACGGAGCCACGAACGGTTGGCTGAGACTCAGGATCAGGTCGACGAACGCGTTGCCCTGGTTGGCTCCAAACATGAGCAGGCAGAAGCGGAAGGCGATGAGCGAGGTGATGAAGCCCACGATCCACCACAACAGGTGGGTGGCCCGCTCCAGACCAGCCAGGCGGCGCCCGGCCGCGGGGGTGCCGGTGGTGCCGGTTTTCTCGGTTGAGATCATCATCGGGTCCTCCTTACAGGCGGGAGTCTTCAGTCGCTCCCTCCTGCAAGTCTAACGGGCTCAACGAAGGGACTTCAGGGGAGGGCGTCCTCAGGCAGGCAGTACCGCAATACCTTCAGCTGGCTCTGGTCAGCGAGAGGTCGCCCAGCCAGGCCCGTACTCTCTCCAAGAGACCCGGCTGGACGGTTCTGGTCGTCAGCAGGAAGCTGCCCTGGACCGTGCCCAGCAAGTCCCGGACCTGGCCAGCTTCAGCCCACCCGCCAGGTGAAGCCAGGACGGTCAGATCGTAGCCCGTCTCAGCATGGGCTCGCATCACCTCCTCGGGCAGCTCGCCCTCGCCCCGGCGGAAGGAATACCGGAGGCCAGCCTCTTGAAGGGTCTTCTCCTGCTCCACCAGGGCGCCCGGCTCGGCGTCCTGGCACGCGAGGAGCACGGTGACTTCCGCATTCAGGACGGCTGCCAGCCGGGTGGTCAGCTCCACCGTGGCACTCGAGGCGAAGGTGCAGTCGGTGCAGAGCAAGATTCGCTCGATCACGGAGCGCGAGCCAGGCCGCACGAACAGGATGTGAGGGGGCGGCGCCTGAGGCAACAGCTCGGTGGCGCGGTCAAGGTCGAATCCCTCGAGCAGTACCAGGTCGAACTCTCGCAAGAGCACCACCTCATCGACCCGATAGCCCTCGGTGACGGCCACGAAGGCTTCTAGCTCCAGCTCGCGACGCAACCAGCGGCGTGTCTGGCGCAGGTTCTCCCGAGCCTGGTCGTCCACGTCGTCCATCACGGCCAACAGGGTGGCCCTGGCCTCGAGCCGGCGGGCGAGCTCGACCCCAAGCCAGACCGCCGATTGCATCCCCGGAGCTTCCTCGGTGCAGATCAAAATGCGCATGGTCTCATCCTCCTGGTCTCCAGTCTAAGCAGGGCCGGGCAGGAACGGGAGGGCGCACTGTAGGTGGCAAGGGAGTACCGCAGTACGTGTCAGGGAGGTGGCGGGCAGCCCGCCTCGAGGTAGCGACAGAGGCGCTCGATCTCCTCGTCCAGGGCCTGCCTGGCCGCGCCGGTCTCGCCACCCGCGCGGGCCTGCCGCTCGAGCCGCTCGGCGGCCTCACGCGCGGCCGGAGCGTGCAGGGTAGCAAAGCCGCCCTTGAGCCAGTGAGCGGTCTCCACCAGGTCGCCCGGCTCGTACAGGCGCGCGCGCATGGCCGGGGCCTGGCTCAGAAACACCTCGATGGTGGCCTGCAAGATATGCTCTTTGCCAAAGGCCTGCAAGGCGGCCTGTCGATCGAAGATCATCGGTCAGTCGACCAGGCCCAGACGCACGCCTCGCAGGGCGACCTGCGTGCGATGGCTGACTCCCATCTTGCTCATGATCGACTGCAGGTGCTTTTTCACGGTCACCTCGGCCAGCGACAGCTCCTGACCGATACCCCGGTTGGAGCGGCCCAGCGAGACCAAACGCAGCACGTCCAGCTCGCGCGGGGTCAGCTCGACCAGCGGCGGGAGGCTATCCTCCTCGGGGGGAGCCGGGCCCAGCGTGGCGGTGGCCCGGGCCAGGGCCCCAAAGGCCTTCTGCACCAGGCTGGTGGAGATCAAGGTGCCCCCACGGGCGGCCGAGCGCAGGGCGTCGGCGATCAGCTCGCGGCTGGAATCCTTGCTCAGATAGCCGCTGGCCCCCCATCGAAGTGCTTCGACGAGGTACAGGTCACTGTCCAAAACGGTGATCAACACCACCTGGACCTCAGGCCAGCTCTCCTTGATCCGGCGCGTCACCTCCAGGCCGTTCATGTCGGGCAGGCGAACGTCCATGAGCACCACGTCGGGGCGCAGCCTCTCGACCTGTGCCAGGGCCTCACGTCCCGATTCAGCCGCTCCCACCACCTCCAGGCCATCCAGCTCGGAGAGCATCCCCTTGAGTCCGTGCAAGATAACGGGGTGATCGTCCACGATGACAATGCGCAAGGCCTCGCGCTTCCCGGTCGAACCGGTCGGAACCTCCGGGGACTCAGCCTCGAGCATACAAAAGTTGCTCGAGCCGCAGCAGCTCGCGCTCGGTGCGAGCGAGGTCGCGCTCGACCTCGCGCTCGAGGGAGAGGTCGTCGCCATGGCGGCGCAGCTCCTGGAACCTGACCCCGAGCTGTCGCTCGACTGAGTGCAGTCTTTGAATCTGCTCCTCCAACTTGGAACACACAGGGCACCTCCTGGTCTGATGCTTCAAGCATGCCAGAGGATGGCGGCCGATGGCAGGGTCGACTGTTGGCCGCTTCGCGGTACGGGAGTACTGCCTGCCCGGGTATGGCCCGGCCTACGAGACCGGCGCGCTTCCCCCCTATAGTGGGTGGAAAGGAGGCTTGAAAATATGCCGCGCAATCTGGCAGCCCTGGTTGCCCTGGTGGGCATCGCGCTGGTCTACTGGCGCATCGGAGATGTCTTCGGGGTGATGGTAGTGCTTCTGGTGGCCGTCGTCGTCGGACACACTGCTGATGCGCTGGTACCCGGGGAGAGGCTCGGCACCTGGTGGGCGGCCACCGCGGCCGGCCTGCTCGGCACCCTGGTGGGCACGCTCTTGATCGGATCCTTCGGGCCGATCCTCTACGGTGTGCCCATGGTGCCCTCGTTGGTCGGGGCCATTCTGGTCGTGCTGCTCCTGGCCCTGTTTCAGCGAGGTCTGTAGGACTGCGGGGGAGAAAGCGCTTTTGTGAGCAAGATTCGTGTGTTCATCGCCGACGACCACCCGCTGGTCCGCGCCGGAGTGCGGGCCACCCTGGCCGATCAGGCGGATATCGAACTGGTGGGGGAAGCATCCGACGGTGACTCGCTCCTGCGAGACTGCCCCGGCGAGCGACCGGACCTGGTCGTGCTCGATCTCGGCATGCCCGGACCCCCACCCGAGGAGATCGTCGCCCGGCTCCGCCAGGAGCTGCCCGAGCTGAACACCCTGGTGCTCACGGCGCACTCCGAGCGCGAGTGGATCCAGCGAGCGCTGCAGGCCCGAGTCTCAGGCTACCTGCTCAAGCAGGAGGTGGGTGAGGTGTTGCTGCAAGCCATCCGGGCCATCCACCGGGGAGCCGCCTGGTTCTCTCAGTCGGTGGCCCTGCAGATGATGCGACCGCCCGAGCCCGATCCGGCCGCCGACCTGACCGCGCGCGAGCGAGAAATTCTCGAGTGCATCGCCCGCGGGCTGGACAACCAGGCTATCGCCCGACAGCTTCACCTGGCCGAGCAGACCGTGCGCAACTACGCCAGCACAGTCTACGACAAGCTCGGAGTCCGCTCGCGGGTGGAAGCTGTGGTCTGGGCCCGCGAGCACGGGGTGGTCTGAGCCCGGTCGCGCTCAAAGGGACGAATTTGCAGGACGCAGCAGTCCGTGCACCATCTCGAGGAGCTGGCTCTGATCGAAGCGATGCTTGGCCAGGTAGGCGTCGGCCCCGAGTTTCAGGCCCCGCTGGCGGTCCTCGGGGCGAGCCAGCGAGGTGAGCAGGATAACCGGAAGCCCGTAAGCTCGCTTCACCTCCTGTAACAGCTCCAGACCGCTCATCCGCGGCATCTGCACGTCCGAGATGACCAGCTGGACGGGCTCTCGCTGCATGACCTCCAGTGCCTCCAGCCCGTCTCTGGCCTCCAACACCCGGTAGCCCCGGGCTGCCAACACACCGTGAGCCAGGGTGCGGGCGGTGAGCGAGTCATCCACCACCAGGATGGTGGAGGGAGCGTCCCCCCTCGGCTCCAGCCTGGCCGGGACCAGCTCGGGGGGAGAATCGAGCAGCCAGGCCGGGTTGAGCACCAGGCAAGCATCCCCGCTGAGGCGGGTGAAGGCACCAAGCAGGTGCGGAGCCGGTGGAAACGGCGACTCGAGGGGGTGCACCACGACCTCCAGATGCTGGATCCAATCATCCACCTGCAGGGCCAGACCCGCCAGCAGCAACAGCTTGAGCGGCTCTCGAGGAGCCAGGGGGAACAGGCCCAGCCTGCGAGCCAGGCTCACCACGGGCACCTCTCCCTGGCTATCCGCCAGCAACAATCGCTCGCCACACGGGCGCAGCTCGCTGGCCCGGGCCACCCGCAGCAGGCGGATAGCGCGCGAAGGGATGGCCAGCGTCTCTCCGCCGCAGTTGACCAGCAGCACGCTCTGGGCCGCCAGGGCGGTGGGCACGACCAGTTGCAGGCGGGCGCCCACGCCCGTGGGGAGAAACTCGACGCTGCCCCCCAACTGCTCCACTCTCTGGCGCACCGCCGGTAAACCCATTCCCCGACCGGCCAGCGCGTCGGCCTGGCGAGCCGTGCTGAAGCCTGGCTCGAAAAGTTGCTCGGGATGAGCGCCCAGTCCGCGCCCGTCGTCCTCTACCAGCACGAGCAGCTGACGCGCCTGCGAGCGCAAGGTCAGCCGCAATCGGCCCGTCGCGCTCTTCCCTGCACGCACCCTCTCCTCGGGCTCTTCCAGACCATGTCGGATGGCGTTGCGCACCACGTGCAGCAACGGCTCGACCAGAGCCTGCAAGAGAGGCGTCTCCACCAGGGTGTCCATGCCTTCAAGCACCAGCTCGACTCTCTTCTGATCGCTTTCAGCCAGCTCTCGCACGCTGCTGGCCAGCCATCCCAGCAGGTCACCGGCCGGGGCCAGCAGGGCCTGCTGCGTTTGCTGGTGCACCTCGCGAGCGCGCTCGAGCAAGCTGCTCGAGAGCTCCTCGAACTGACTGCGCCAGGACACCAGCTCGGGATTGCTGCGAGAGAGAGGGCTCAGCCGCTCGCCCAGGGCTTGCAGCTGAAGGGCCTGCGCCACCAACCGGGTGGAGGACTCGAGCAAGCCGCGCAGTTCGTCGGCCGAGACCCGGGCCGCCGAACGCACCGGGGCCGCCGCGGCCGGAACCTCAGCTGAAGGCACCTGCTCACCGGCCAGTCGAGCGAGCCAGGGCAGGTAGTCGGGCATGGCGCGCTTGCCAAGGAAAGCGGCCACCAGGTCCTCCAGCAGATCCACCACCGGGGTCAGGCTGGCCAGGCGGGCGGGGGGCTCATGCTGCAGAACCTCCTCCAACCGGTGGCTCAGCTGCTCGATCGGCTCCAGTCCGATGGCGCGGGCCGAGCCCTTGAGCGTGTGCAGACTGGTCAGGCAGGCCGGGTCGACTTGCTCCTGGCTCAGAGCCTGACGAACCCGCGCCAGGTGGTCGCGAGACTCCAGGCTGAAGGCCTCCAGCAACCTGCCTCTCAGCTCTTCTTTCAAGCCACCTCCAGGACCAGCCAGCCCTGCTCGGTGATCCCGCCGACCGCCAGCCCCGGAGGCAGCTCGACCTCCGGGGCAGGCTTCGTGGGGGCGGATTTGAACTCGAGCGAGATGGACTCGCTGGCGGGCAGGGCCACCCGCCTGGTGCGAAGGAAGAGCAGCAGGTTGACCGGGCCGGTCCCCAGGCAGAGCACGGGTCGGTAGCCATCGCGATAGGGAGTGAGCCCCAACAGCCAGGGCGGGGCCAGGGGTACCAGAGTGATGCGACCGGGGGCCACCGCCTCCAACTCGTCCAGAGCCAGCACGAACCTCTGCCCCCCGCTCTGGAAGACGAAGTGGGTAGGCAGCTCGGGGACGGCCTGCTGGCCCGGATGCCGCTCGGCCAGACGGCGAGCGCGCTCCTTGAGGACGGCCTGGACCGGGTCGGTCACAAGTGCTCCCCGGCCCGGCGCCTCAGCTCGCCTCGTTGCTCATCGTCGAGCAGCCGCCGGCTGGAAACCAGCGGCATACGCTGCGTGGGAGTCACCACGGTGGCCGCCACGGCGGGGTGCGGAGGAGGCTCGGGAGGCTCGAGCTGCTCGCTGGACACCGCCAACACCTCGCGGGCCCGCTCGATCGAAAGGGCTATCGGCTCGGCGCGCAGCACGATGAGGTGGGTATACAGGGTGCGGCTATCCTCGACTCCCTGGCCCAGAATCCGGTCGGACCGCAGCACGCCGACCGGCTCGCCCTCCAGGCGAAAGAAGCCCTCCAGCCAGGGGGGCTCGTCTCCCCGGCGGGTCAGAAAAGGTCGCAGCAGGACCTCTCTCACTTCCCTCGCGGGGAGAGCCAGCAGCCGGCCACCGGTCTGGAACAAGAGCAGTTGCATGGCTAGCTCTGCGACTCGTGGCGCAGGCGGTAGCGCTCCATGGTCGCCACCAGCGCCTGGCTCAACTCGTGCAACTCGCGAGCCGAAGCCTCCAGCTTGTGGGTCGATTCGGCCGTCTGGCTACTGGCCTGACGAATGGAGCCCAGCGACAGATTGACCTGCTCGGAGGCCAGCCGCTGCTGGTCGGTCGCCGCCACGATCTGCTGGAACGCCAGCAGGCTCTCCTGGATGTTGGCCGCCAGTTTCTGGATGGTGGCGTTGACCTGGTCGGTGTAGATCGAGCCCGTCTCGCCTCGCTTGACGGCCTCTTCGGTCAGAAAGACGGAGGCCTGGATGCCTCGCTCGATGTCTCCGAGCAGCCCGCGCACCTGCACGGTGGCATCCTTGCTCTGCTCGGCCAGGCTCTTCATCTCGTTGGCCACCACGGCGAAGGTCTTGCCCTCGGTGGAGGCGGCCGCCAGGATCGCGGCATTCAGGGCCAGCACGTTGGAGCGCTCGGAGAGGTCGTTGACGGTGCTCACGATGTCGCCGATGGCCTGGGTCTTCTCGTTGAGGGCCAGGATCTTGGAGGCCACCACGCGCACCTGCTCGAGGGTGGAAGCGGTGCTGCGCACGTTCTCCTCCACCGCCTGCAGACCCAGCTCGGAGGCTTTGGAGGTGGCCTCGGCCCGGGCCACCACCTCGCGGGCCAGGTCGGAGATGCGATTGGCGCTCTCGCCCAGGCTGGCCATGGTGGCCGACGTTTCCTGCACTGCCTCGGATTGCTGGGCCACGTAGCGGGCCTGATCGCCCGAGGCGGTCAGGATGGTGCGGGTCGCCGCCCCCAGCTTCTCGGCCGCGCCCCGGTTCTGCACCGTGAGCTGGCGCAGGTTCTCGAGCATGTCGTTGAGACGTCGGGTCAGCCCGCCCACCTCGTCCTCGGCTCGAATCGGCAGAGGCTGCAGGCTGAGGTCTCCCTTGCCGATCTTGTCGGCCAGCGCGGCGCAGTCGGCCAGCGGCTCGAGGCGGCGCGACAGGCGCGTGAGGATGATGCTGCCCACCCCCAGGCAGAGCACCAGCCCCACTCCCAGCAGCCAGAGCAGGAAGGTCTGAGCCTTCTCCATGCTGGCCCGGCGTTGCAGCAGGAGTCCCTGCTCGGTACTTTCCATGCCCACCATCAGCTTCTGGACGGCGTCCATGGCCTCTTTCGGCTCGCCCATGGACACCAGCAGCTGCACGGCATCGTGCTGACCCTCACGCTGCTGGCTCACCATGCGGGTGCTCAGGGCCAGGCGCTTCTGGATCGACTCGCCGAGCAGCGCGACCTTCTCGCGCTGCTCGGGGCTGTTGCCCACCTCCATCTCCAGCTCGACGAGAAGCTCCTGGGCCGCCTGTTTCTGGAAGTCGTAGTCTTCCAGATACTCCTCTCGGCCGGTCATCCAGAACGCATACTCCTGCGACTCGATGCTGCTCATGGCCTGGCGCAGCTCTTTGAGACGCAGCTGCACCTGCATCGAGTGCGTGGTCCAGTCAGTGCTCTGTTGCAGCTGGCTGACCACCACCAGGCAGCCGAACACCAGGGCGCTGGTCAAGAGCAAGAGCAAGGTCACTCCCCAGGTGAGCAGGTCGCGCAGAGAGGCAGTCCGTCGTCTTCTCATGGCTGGTACCTCACGAGCAGGGCGGCCAGCTCCTCGGCTACCAGGGGCTTGGCCAGAAATGCGTCCATACCGGCACCACGACAACGCTCGCGATCGGAAGGGAGCGCCTGGGCGGTCAGCGCGACGATCGGGCTGCGCCGGCGGCCCTGCTCGCTCTCGAGGGCACGCAAGCGAGCGGTGGTTTCCACCCCGTCCATGCCCGGCAGGCGCAGATCCATGAAGACCAGGTCGAAGGACTGCTCCTTGAAGCGCCCGATGGCCTCCGGGCCATCGCCGGCCAGCACCACCTCACAGCCGTGCTCCTCGAGCATCAATCGCAGCACGGTCTGGTTGACCAGGTTGTCCTCCACGGCCAGGACGCTCAGGCCCAGGGAGGGAGCGAGGGGAGCCTTCGCGGCCGGCTCATCGGCCTGCAGGGCTTTGACCAGACTGGCGGTGGTGAGAGGGCGAGGCCAGCTCACGTCCAGCACACGCCCCGGCAGCTCACGCTCGGGCAGCCCCTCCACCAGCCACAGGTCAGGCGCGAGCTGCACCCCTTCCTCCACCGAAGCCACCAGCACTGGCTGAAAGCCGGCCTGGCGGGCCCCGGCCAGCAACACCTCGCGCAGGTAGGGATTGGCCAGCACGGCTGCCCTCCCGCGGGGTGCTGGCGCGAACTCGTCGGCCGGCTCCACCACTTCGAGCGGCAGGCTCACGACCGCGCAGGTGCCCTGGCCCGGGGTGCTGGCCAGCTCGATGCTGCCCCCCATCAACCCCAGCAGCCGCCGGCAGATGGACAGGCCCAGGCCGGTCCCTCCGGCCCGAGGATCGGCCTGCCGGAAAGGCTCGAAGAGTCGAGGGATCAGCCCCGGATCGACGCCGCAGCCGGTATCCTCCACGCTGAGCCGCAAGTGGTCGCTCCACTCGGCCCGGATCGTGACGGCGCCCCGCTCGGTGTATTTGACCGCATTGGAGATCAGGTTGATCAGCACCTGGCGCAAGCGGGCCCGATCTCCCCGCACTCGCCGGGGCAGATTGGCGGCCAGCACGGCGACCAGGGCGACCTCGCCCATCCGGGCCACGAAGGGGGCCATGGACTCGGACACCAGCTCCTCCAGGCTGAGCTCTGCCTCGACCAGGTCGAGCTTGCCGGCTTCGATCCTGGAGAAGTCCAGGATGTCGTTGAGCAGCACCAGCAAATTCTCGGCGCTCTGGTGGATCAGCTCGGCATACTCGCGCTGCTGAGGCGAGCTCTCGGGCAACCCTCGCAGGATGCGCGACAGCCCCAGAACACCGTTCATCGGGGTCCGAATCTCGTGGCTGACGCTGGCCAGGAAGTCGCTCTTGGCCTGGCTGGCCTGCCGGGCCACCTCGGCCTCGCGAGCCAGAGTCTCCTCCAGGGAAGCGATGCGCTGGGCCACCTTGAGGTGGGCCTTCAGCTCGGAGAGGTCGTAGGATTTGGCCAGGAAGGCGTCGGCCCCGGCCTCCAGAGCCTCGAGCAGGTCTTCGCGCTCGGAGCGAGCGGTCAATATGATGATGTGGAGGTAGGGGGCTCGCTCGAGCCTGCGCACCATGCGGCACAGCTCCAGGCCGTCGATGTCGGGCATGACCCAGTCGGTAATCATCAGCTGCAGCGCGGGATCGGTGCCCAGACAGGCCAGCGCCTCAATGGCCGAAGCGGCGGTGGCGACCTCGTGCCCCCAGCCGCGCAGAGTCTCCTCGAGCAAGATGCGACTCGAGCTCTCGTCATCCACGACCAGTATCTTCACAAGAGTACTATCCGCCACGGGGGACAAGCTTCCTTTTCCCTCAAGCCTGGCGACAATTGTCAGCCAGGGGAAGATGCGACGGGATGGAGCGCGGGCATCCTGAAGGATACCGGTCTGCAATACGCCCACCGTGAGTACGCGCGTTGGTGGTGGCCAGCCTCGACCGAGCTTATGATGAGGCCAGCAACCCCGGGAGGACGAACCGATGCAAACCCTCAAGAGGACCCTCAATGGATTGATGCTGGTCTTGCTGACCTGGCTGCCCACCAGCGCCAGCGTTACCCCCGATGTCGCCGGCCTGCGGCCTTTCAGCCCGGAGGCCAACTACATGTCCCAGGCAGGCTACCTGCGCTATCTGGTCTACGAGCAGCAGGGCGTCTGGCTGAGCCGGGGCGAGGCTGTCGCCCTGGTGGATCAGCAGATCGAGGCCGCCTCTCGCTGAGCCCCGTCACGCACGTGGGCTGGGCTTCGACTCTTGTGCCGTGTCGAGAGCCCGGAGACGGACCTCAGCGGGTGGCGCACTCCAGCGCCACCCGCAACTGCTCGTCAGCCGGCCCGCCCACAGACTCGGGAGGAGTCTGAACGGGCAGGTCCGGGTCGAGCCCGCGTCCTTCGATACTGCGGCCGGAGGGAGTGCGGTAGTGAGCCGTGGTCAGCTTGAAGGCCGACCCGTCCGGCAAGACCAGAATCCGTTGCACGGCCCCCTTCCCAAAGGTCTTTTGTCCCACCAGCACGGCGCCGGCTCCCTCGCGCAGCGCGCCGGCAACCAGCTCGGCGGCACTGGCCGAGTTCTCGTTGATCAGCACCACCACCCGACCGGAGAAGCGAAGCCCCGTCGGGGCAGCACGTAGCCGCTCGACTCCAGCCCGACGGTGCACCGAGGCGATCTCCTGGCCAGGCTCGAGAAAGAGCGAGCTCAGACGCACGGCGGCACTGACCTGTCCCCCGCCGTTGTTGCGCAGGTCAAGCAGGCAGGCCTCGGCCCCCAGCTCCTCCAGCGCCCTGGACACCGCGTCCGGGGTGGTGGCGGCGAAGGTACCCACCTGGATGAAGGCCACGCGCCGACCTCGCAGCTCAAATAGACGCGAGTAGACCAGATCCGAGTCGATCGCCCGGCACTCCACCCGGACCGCCAGCAGCGCGTCCTGACGTCGCAGGCCCAGGCGGAGCGTGCTACCGGAGGGGGCCTGCAGGCTTGCGCGCACCTCACTCTCGCTGAGACCCTGGACGCTCTGAGCATCGATGCTGACGAGCTCGTCCCCCCCCAGCACGCCGGCGCGAGCTGCCGGCGTGTCCGGTAGGGGCTGGCAGGCCAGCATCGCTCCGTCTTCCCCCTGGCGAAAGACGATCAGGCCGATCCCGGCGTGGCTCGATGCATAGGTGCGCTGCCGCAAGCCGGCATAGGCCTCGGGCGAGAGCAAGGCCGCCCACGGGTCGTTCAGCCGGGCCAGCATGCCCTGGACGGCCAGGTGCTCCACCCTGTCCCAGGGCAACCTGTCGCCAGTCAGAGCGAGGAGGCGAGCTTCAAGCCCGCCCCGGGAGGGCTGGGTTACTTCTCGGCCCACGGTCTGCCGAAGGCAGTCAAAAGCTCCCGCGACCAGACCCGAGTCGCTGACGTCAACCAGCGCGTGCTGGTGAATCAGGGCCAGCAACTGACGCATGCGGGACGCCACGTCGGCTTCGGAGACGGGGCGGGCCCAGACGGGCGTCGCCAGGACCAAGATGAAGAGAAGAGAAACCAGACGCCTCATTGGAACAGGAATTCCCGGCCCCGTGGGCGGCTCCTTTCAGTGCTCGCAGCTTGTGGTCTCAAAGGGCGGTAGCTCAGGGAGACTGCTGGACGTAGCTCTCGAAGATGAAGGCCTCGATCTGCTTGAGTGTCATTGGCTCTTGCTCGTCCGGGTCGGGCGTGATCGAGGTTGAAGCTGAGCCAGCTTCGTCTGCCCAGGAAAGAAAGACGATGTTGGTCGCCTTCGTGCCCGTCAACAAACCGCAGGGTAGCTCACCCCGGGCCAGCCTCTGGCGGATCTGGCCGGTCAGGCTGTCGACGTCGGAGTCGGCAGTCAGGGTCCAGCCTCTCAAGGACCGGTTCTTGAAGCGCACCAGCAAGGTCCCGAAAGTGCCGTCGATCATCGTGATCCCCGTGGGTTGATAGCCCTGCTCGACCCAGGGGTCGATGACCTTCTTGATCTCCGCTGCGCTGGGAGGGCACACTACCCAGGCCCAGCCCTCGGGAACTGCCTCCAGCGCAAGAAAGAGAACGAACAGCCGATTCCCATTGTAGGAGAGGTCGATCGGGGTGAAGCCCTCGTTGATGCCGTCGGTCAGGGCCTTCTTGAAGAGCTCGAAGTCATCGTAGCTGCTCATCCTCCACGATCTGGCCCCCAGGCGGGAGTTGTGCAGCGACAGGACGGTCATGGTCTTGCCATCCGACTCGATCCCCACCGGCACCAGGCCCTGCTCGTCGTTTTTACGCCGGAAGGCGCGACCCATCTCCTCGGTGTCCAGCGGGTAGCGGTCGAGCGACCAGAGCATCTCTTCAGCGCCGGCGCTCAAAGTGGCCAGGGCGAGCAGAAACAGGACCATTCGCACCATGAGAGGATGATAGCCCGGGCTCCCCCGGCCAGAAATGACCGAGATCATCGCGGTTGAACCGGGGGAGCGATAGAGTCGAGCCATGCGATCCGGGGTGGCCTGCGTCTTGATGCTCCTCCTCGTCGCCTGGCTTCCCGCCCGGGGACAGGCCGGCGAGACGCGCGAGGTGCGCTTTGAGATCACCGACCAGGAAGGCTCCGACACCTATCAATACAATCTTCGATTCACCTTTCCGATCCGAGGCGGCCCGATCCGCGGCGAGGGGCGCATCGAGCGGAGGTTCATCGACCATGGCAGGCCGCTCGTCCAGGTCTACACCGGCACGATCACAGGGGAGTATCGGGCCGGCACCAACCGGAGCGGCGAGCGCCGATATCGCCCCGAGGAGGGCGGCCGGTTCGTCCTGACTTTGCACGGCCAGGAGGTCACTCCCCCATGCTCTTTCTACCCCGAGGGGCGCACCGCCGAGCAGTGGCGTGAATACAGTGGCGTGCTGGACGCCTCGGGCAAGGGCACCTTCGGCGACCGGCGGCTGCCTTTCACGTTTCACCCCTTCGGGGGCGCCTGCGGCTGCAAGCTCAACCTCACCGTATACGGGGTCGCGGTGCGCGAGAAGCTCATGGACAGACTGCTCGAGCGCACCTCCCAGGAGCTCTACACCCGGTTCGTGGCGGGCAGCGAGGCGATCGCCGGCAGCCTGCTCCAGAAGGCCCAGACGGCGCGCGCCCTGAAGCGGCTCAAGCAGTACAAGCTGGCGGGGCTGACCGACCCGCTCCCCAAACGTCCGCCCCGAGATTTTCTGGACAAGCTTCAGAAGGGCTTTGAGAACTCCAGACTGCGCAAGCCCTCGCCCGCCTGTGCCATGCTTTCGAAGCTGGCCTCCAACCTGGACCTCTCCCTGAAGTTGTTAGAGGCGGCCGAAGCGGCGTCCGCCGGCGACTTCTCCTCGGCCGCGGGCGCGGCGGCGGTGGCCGCTGTCGGTCAGTACAGCAACCTGGCGGCCCTCACCCTGGCCCTGGCGGGGGCCGCCAAGGCCGATTGGGATGCCTACGCCCAGCGAGTACACGAAAAGTTCTTTCGAATCTGGTATGTCAAGCTCTACTATCAAGGCGGTCGGCCTTCGGACGCGCGCTGGCAGGCCGGCGAGAAGGCCCGCCTGCAGGCCTTCATGCACGATGCCATCGAGTACCTGCAAACCGGGGGAGCGCAAGCCGCCCAGTTGAGAAGAGTTCTGAAGGACTTTGCCTACTACAACCTGCCAACGGACGGTTGGGCGTATTTTGGGCTCGGCCCCAAAGCCCTGACCGACCAGGACCTTCAGGTCAGCGAGGAGGGAAAGCTGACCAGCCGCTACGCAGGCGTGGTCCTGTCAGCGCTCTTTCACGCCTACGAGGAGACCTATCGCAAGGACCTGGACGCCGAGCTTCTTCGCCAGCTGGCTATCGAGCAGATGAAGGCCCAGCGAAAGCTGATTGTGCAGACGAACGTTGCCCTGGAGGCGGCCACCCAGGGCAACTTTGCCAAAGCCTGGCCTCACGGCGAGCAGTGCTGGCGCTTGCGGGGCATCTTCGAGGAAATTCTGGCCGATTTCAAGCAGCGGGGGCTGTTGCAGCCCTGACAGCCACAGTAAGGCGCCGCGCGCTGGTGAACAGGCCAGGTCATTCAGGCTGAATTCGCACCGGACAGACCTTCAGCTCGGCCGTCTGGGTGATCGGGTCGTAGCCCGAGCCGGTCAGGACGTTGATGGGCACGTTGGCGAAGCTGAAGCTGGCGAACACCGTGCCCCGCTGCGAGCGGTCGCTGGAGCGGGCCCGGACCCGCACCGAGCCGCGGGCGCTGGAAACGGTGCACCAGGCACCTTCGGCCAGACCCCAGTCGCGGGCATCCTCGGGATGCACCTCCAGGTATTCCTCGGGCAGCAGATACTCGATCCCCTGCGAGCGTCCCGTCTGGGTGCGGGTGTGATAGGCCTCCAGCCGGCGGCCGGTGGTCAGCCAGACCGGAAACTCCGGGCTGATGGTCTCGGCCGGGTCGCGGTAGCCCATCAGGGTGAACTTGCCTCGACCGTTGAGAAAGCCATCCTCGTGCAACCGAGGGGTGCCGGGATGCTCCCGGTTGGGCACGGGCCACTGGAATGAGCCTTCCTCCAGCCTCTCCCAGTCGAGCCCCTGATAGATGGGCGAGAGCGAGCACAGCTCGTTGAAGACCTCGCGGGGGTGCTGGTAGACAAAGCCGGGAAAACCCAGGCGGGTGGCCAGTTGGCTGATGATCCACCAGTCCGGCCGGGCCTGCCCCGGAGGGGGCACCACCTGGCGCAGGCGCTGCACGCGACGCTCGGTGTTGGTGCACACCCCATCGGTCTCTCCCCAGGAGGTGGCCGGGAAGACCACATCGGCCAGAGCCGCGGTCTCGGTCAGGAAGATGTCGGCCACCACCAGGAAATCGAGGCTCCTCAGCGCCTTCTCGCCGTGATGGCGATCAGGGTCGGAGATCAGAGTGTTCTCGCCGTCGATGAACATGGCCCGGATCTTGTCGCCGCAGGCGTCCAGCGCGCTCACCTTGGTGATCCCGCGCTCGAGGTCAACCTCTCGGCCGTAAGCCTGAAGAAACTTGGCCTGGTGGGCCGGGTCAGTGACGGCCTGGAATCCAGGGTAGTTGTTGGGGATTGCGCCCGCGTCGCCGGCCCCCTGGATGTTGTTCTGGCCGCGCATGGGGTTGATGCCGGTGCCCTCCCGGCCCAGGTTGCCGGTCATCAGGGCCAGGTTGCACAGGGCCTGGACGTTGTCCACCCCGCAGATGTGCTCGGTGATGCCCAGCGTGTAGTAGATGGCGCCCCGCTCGGCCCGGCCGTAGAGCAGCGCGGCCCGCTCGATGTCAGCGGCCGGAACCTGACAGATTGCAGCGGCCCACTCGGGCGTGAACTGCTTGACGTGCTCGCGGAAGTCTTCCCAACCCACCGTGCGCTCGGCGATGAACGTCTCGTCCACCAGGCCCTCGCGCGCGATCACGTGGGCCATGGCCAGTAGCAGGGCCGCATCCGATCCCACCCGGATGGGCAGGTAAAGGTCGGCCAGCTCGGCCAGCCGGATGCGCCGCGGGTCAGCGTTGATCAAAGTGGCCCCGCGGGCCAGCGCGCGCTTGATTCGGGTAGCCGCCACCGGATGGCACTCGGTCATGTTCGTGCCGATCGTGAAGATCACATCGGGCTTGTCCATATCCGCGAGCGGGTTGGACATCGCGCCCCGTCCGATGGTGGCTGCCAGACCGGCAACCGTGGGAGCGTGTCAAGCTCGGCTACAGTTGTCGATGTAGTTCGTGCCCAGTCCGGCGCGCACGAACTTCCCCATCAGATAGCAAGCCTCGCTGGGGGTTCGCCCGGAGGCCACGCAGTAGACGCTGTGGCGGCCGTGCTCCTCGATCACTTGGCCCAGTCCCCGAGCAGCCCGGTCCAGGGCCTCATCCCATGTCGCCTCGCGCAGCTGCCCATCCTCGCCACGCACCAGCGGGCTCTTGAGGCGATCGGGGTGGTGGACGAAGTCAAAGGCGAACTGGCCCTTGATGCAGAGAGCTCCCTCGTTGGCCGGGCCGTCCATGGCAGGGTGCACACCCACGATGCGGTCGCCCCGAGACAGCACGTCCAGCGAGCAACCCACGCCGCAATAAGCACAGGTGGTGCGGGTCTTCCTGGTCTCCCCGGGAATCTTCGCATTGGCCAGAGCTTTGCGGTCGGCCAGGGCTCCGGTCGGACATGTCTGCACGCACTGGCCGCAGAAAGTGCACTGCGAATCCTTCAGCTTGCCCTCGAACTCGGTGGTGATGCGGGTCTCAAAGCCGCGGTTCATGATGGAGATGGCGTAATCGCCCTCCTGCTCGGCACACACCCGCACGCATCGATAGCACGAGATGCACAGGTCATAGTCGCGCAGGATGAAGGGATTGTCGTCGGGATGGCTCTTTCCGGAAGTGCGCCCCTTGAAGCGCCCGGTGCGTGCGCCGTAACGGTCCACCAGCTCCTTGAGCTGTTGGGAGGCATAGCCGCGCAACGGGTCCACCTCCAGCTCGCGATTCTCCGAAGCCACCATCTCGAGCAGGTTCCGGCGGAGCCGATCCAGCGACTCGGTATCGGTGCGCACCACCATACCGGGGGTGGCCTTCATGGTGCAGGAGGCCACCGGGGCTTTGGTGCCCTCCAGCTCGACGGCGCACAGGCGGCAGCCGCCGAACGGCTCCAGGCGGGGGTCGTAGCAGAGTGTGGGGATGGATTTGCCGTGCCGGCTGGCCAGCTCGTACAGGGTCTCGCCGGGGGTGAACTCCACCAACTGGCCGTCCAGGGTCAGCTTGTTCTCGGTCATGCGTTCCTCCCGACGTGGGCCGCCACATCCTCGGGGAAATAGCGGTTGAGGCTCTCGGTCACCAGGGGGGCGGCCATGCCCAGCCCGCAGGCGCTGAGGGCCTTCATGGTGTGTCCCAGATCCTCGACTTCTTCCACCCAGCGCTCTCTCTCCCCTGGCCCGGCCTGGCCCGAAAGGCGCTCGACCAGCCGTTGGGTGCCGATGCGACAGGGGAAGCACTTGCCGCAGGACTCATGGGCGAAGAACTCCATGGCCGTGCGGGCCGCCTCCACCATGTCGCGTCCGTCGTGATAGACGATGATCCCACCCGCCCCCAGGAAGCTTCCCCGGGCACGGATGGAGGGCTCGTCCAGGGTGACCTCCAGGTCGGCGCCACCCAGGAAGCCTCCCGAGATGCCGGCCATGGTGACGGCCCGGATGGCGCGCCCCTCGGTCGCGCCGCCGGCCCAATCCTCGAGCAAGGTGCGCAGGGGCAAGCCGAGCGGCGCCTCGTAATTGCCGGGTCGCTGGATGTCGCCCGAAAGGCTGATGAGCTTGGTGCCGGCCTGCCCGTTGCGCCCCAGCGAGCGGTACCAGGCCGGTCCGTGACGCAGGATGGGGGGCACCGAGGCCAGCGTCTCGACATTGTTGACGGCCGTGGGCAGGTTCTCAAAACCGTGGGTGACCGGGAAGGGGGGACGGTAGCGAGGAAAGGGGTGGCGGCCTTCCAGGCTGTTGAGCAGGGCGCCCTCCTCCCCGCAGATGTAGGCGCCGGCCCCGCGGCGCAGGTAGATCTCGCAGGTGCCCAGCAGGCCGGCGGCGCGGGCCTCCTCCAGGGCACGCTCGAGGATCCTCAGCGTGTGGGGATACTCGTAGCGCAGGTAGAGAAAGGCCCGGCTGGCCCCGGTAGCGTGGGCGGCGATCAGCATCCCCTCGAGCACGGCATGGGGGTCGTGATCGAGCAAGGCCCGGTCCTTGAAGCATCCAGGCTCGCCCTCGTCGGCATTGCAAACGATGGTCTTGGGGTGGCCCTCGGCCTGAGCCACCAGCTTCCACTTGGTGCCGGTGGGAAAGCCAGCCCCGCCGCGGCCCGCCAGCCCGCTCTCGGCCACCAGGTCCAGCACCTGCTGCCCGGACATGCCAAGGGCCTTCTCCAGGGCCTCGTAGCGATAACCGGCCAGAGTGGAGCGGCCCGGCTCGCGGATGTGGGCAAAGACGCACTCCTCGCAGCCGCCCGGATTGGGGACGGGCAGCGGCGAGAGAAGGGGCTGGCCGTGCGGGTCCAGCACCTGGTCGCCCGTGAGCACCGGAACGGGCTGATCGCAGCGCCCGGCGCAGGGCATTTCGGTAGCCCCGAGCTTTTGCACCAGGTCGAGGGCGCCGTGCTGGCAGCAGACCGGCCCGGTGCACACCCGGGGGGCGGTTTTGCCGCCGGGCTTTCTGGCAAAGTGGTGGTAGAAGGTGACCGTGCCGAACAGATCGGCCAGCGGGATGCGCAGGCCCCTGGAGACCTCGCGCAGGGCGTCGTCAGAGAGATAGCCGTCGCGGTCATGCAGGGCGTGCAGCACGGCCAGTAGCGGGGCCGGCTGGCGACGATAAAGCTCGATCAGCTCACGGGTTTCCACGGGGCGGGCTGTTCGTCAGGCTGAGCCATCTTCCTCGGACAGGTTCTGCCTTCTCGTTGATCAACCAGCAAGAGACAACCACAGAAATCCGCCGACTGGATAAGGGGTCGTTTGCTTTCGCCAGCAATTTCCAGGGATTTGACAGGGTGGCTTCCGGAAGCTACCATGCCTCCATGAGGTCCGTAGGGCTCAAAGTGCTCAAGAATCGCCTGGCCGAGTACGTCCGCTTGGCGGCCAGTGGAGAAACGGTGCTGGTGACCGACCGTGACCAGGTGGTGGCCGAGCTGGTCCCTCCGAGACCAGGCCGAAGCCCTCTGCTGGCCGACGCTTTGCTGGCAGACGCGGTGCGCAAGGGCTTGATCGTCCCTCCGGCCATCGTGTCGAAGGAGCCTCCAACGGGCTATCCCGTCGCCAGGCTCGAAACCCTTCTCGATGAGCTGGCGGGCGACCGCGGAGAGCGTTGATTTACCTCGATACCTCGGTGGTGCTCGCTCAGCTTCTGGTCGAGGACCGGCGACCTCCTGAGGTCCTCTGGGGAGACTCCTTGATAGCCAGCCGGCTTCTGGAGTACGAGACCTGGACGCGTCTGAACGCGCGCGGACTGGCCGAAACACACGGAGAGGCCGCGACCGAGCTTCTTGCTCGAGTAGCGATGGTCGAGATGCTTCCCCCGGTCCTGAGTCGAGCCCTGGAAGCCTTTCCCACGGAAGTGCGAACTTTGGATGCCCTTCACCTGGCCACCATCCAATTCCTGATTGGTGCTCGCCAGAACGTCTCCCTGGCGACCTACGACGAGAAGATGCTAAGAGCAGCTCGCGCGCTCGGATTTCCTGTCTTCGACCTGCCTTAAGCCCTGGGTCAGCTATCTTCCTCGGGAGCGGCCAGCCCGCCCAGGATCACCCCCAGGTCGGCCCCGGCCGGCTCCAGCTTGTAGTCGCGGCTTTCCTCGGCCCAGTCGAAGGGTCGCAGGCGGCGCACCAGCTCCTCCACCAGCCAGGTCCGAGGAAGCTCGCCGGCCCAGTGACCCAGGGCCAGCTCACGCGCCAGCGCAAGGCAACGCCGGCGCAGGATGGACTCGAGCTGATCCGAGTCCAGCGGGAAGGGCGCCTCCTCGCGCTCGTCCATCCAGAGCACGAAGCCGTTGGCCCCTCCCCTCCCCCGCAACAGCTCGTTGAGCAGGCTGCCTCGGGCCGAGCCCAGGAAGTGGCCCACGATCATCCGTCGCCCCTGCACGCAGTAAGGCTTTCCGGTCAGCTCCAGGTAGCGTGCAAAATCAGCCGCCAGCAGGTCGGAAACCGGGGCGCTGCGGCCCCGGAAGGGCTCGGCCGGAGTCGCCTCGCCGCGGCCGGCCCAGACCTCGCGGCCCCCCGAGTCCGAGCTCAATTCGCGGGTCACCCCGCCCAGCGAGACCCGCTCGGGCAGCGAGCCGTCAGCCCGGCGGGTCACGTGGCCCACCACCCGCCCCGATTGCCTGTCGATGACGGCCACCTCACGCCCGCTCTCGCCGCTGAAATTGTGGTGGATCTTGCCCAGCTCGAAGAGGCGCTCGAGCCGCTTCGCCGGTCGATAACGCTCGCCGCTGCGCTCGAAATACTGGCGCTCGGTCAGGCGGTCGAGCAGCTCGGTGCAACGTTCCAGGCTGTAGCGCCGGGCCACATCCTCGGGCAGGCGGGCGAAGAGGGCCTCGGCGGTCACGAATCGGTTGGGATTCTGGTAGGTCAAAGAAAAGGCTTGCTGCACCAGCACCGCCGGGCTGAAGGGCACCTGGGGTGCCAGCAAGCGTCCCATGCGGGCGCACTCGAGCAGGTGCTCCAGGCGCTCCTTGCGGCCAGGACCCTCGTACAGGGCCAGCACCCGGGTCTCGCCGGTGCGGCGGTTGCCGCGACCGATGCGCTGGAGGACCCCGGCCACCTCAGCCGGAGGCGCGGCCAGCACCACCAGGTCCACATCCCCGATGTCGATGCCCAGCTCCAGCGTCGTGGTGGCCAGGCACAGGGCCGTGGGAGCTTTGAGAAAGGCCTTCTCGACCCGCTCGCGCTCTTGTCGCGACAGGCTGCCGTGGTGCACCAGCACGTGGTTGCGAAAGGGCGCCTGGCCGCGCAGGTCGGCCCCGAGCTGCTCGGCCTCACGGCGGCTGCCGGTGAAGAGCAGCACCTTGCGCCCGCCCGCCTGCAAGAGGGCCTTTCGCACGTCCTCGGTGCTCTCCATCAAGGCCAGCGTGGCCTGCAGCTTGCGCTGGCCAGGTACTTTGACCACCACCGCGCCCTCGCCCAGATAGCGCCGGGCCACCTCCTCGGGATGGCCCAGCGTGGCCGTGGCCGCCACCCGCTGCAGGGCAGGGCCACCCAGGGCCGTCACTACGCGCTCGAGTCGGCCCAGGAGGATCCGGAGCTGATCGCCGCGGGGGGTGCCTTCCAGCACGTGCAGCTCGTCCAGCACCACCGCCCGCACCTCCTTGAGCCAGCGAGGATGGCGAGCCAGGATGGAGTCCAGCGATTCGGGAGTGGTCAGCAGCACCCCGGCCGGATCCTCCTCCAGGCTCTTGGGATGGTCGCCCGTGCGCCGCTGCAGACGAACCTGCACCTTGCCCAGGGGCACCTCCAGGCGGCGAGCCAGGTCGTTGACCAGCGCTCGAGTGGGACTGACGATCAGTATCCGCAGCAGGGACCTCTTCATGTCGTCGAGGTGGCGCTCGACCAGGGGTGCGGCATAGGCCTCGGTCTTGCCAGTGGCGGTGGGCGCAGAGAGCAGCACGTGGCGGCCGGCCGCAATGGGGGCGATGCCCTGCTCCTGTACGGGGGTGAGCCGTGGATGGCGGGCCAGGAAGGCGTAGTGGGTGCGTGGGAGGTGATCCCTCATGGCCCTTGCTTCGCCTGCCCGGGCAGGCGGCCCTGGCCAGCCCGCGAAGCAAATTCGGGTGACCGCCGAGGAGATCGAGACCCTGGTCGAGGCCTGGAGCCAGCAAACCCTGCCCTTTGCCGAGTGGACCCACCAGGCTCACCTGACGGTGGCCCTCTGGCACGTGCTGCGCTATCCTCCCGAAGAAGCGCTGGATCGAGTGCGGGCCGGAATTCAGGCCTATAACCTGTCGCAGGGGGTCAAGCAGACCCCCGAGGGGGGCTACCACGAGACGCTGACCCGGATCTGGATGGCCCTGGTGCAGGACTTCGTCAGCCGGTCCGGCCCAGGGCCGATCGAGAAGCTGGCTCCAGCCCTGTGGGCGGCTTGCCAGGACCAGAAGCTGGCTCTGCGCTTTTATACGCGGGAGCGGTTGCTGTCGTGGGAGGCCCGAACCACATTCCTCGAGCCCGATCTGCTTGCGCTGCCGTAGGGTCAGGCCGAAGTTCCCGGACTTGCGGTCGACCGGACTGAGGTTCTCCTCGCCCATATGGCAGGATTGCTTCCACACGCCATGTTCTCCCACGATGGCCAGCGGGCTCCATCCGCCGGCCTGGCGCGGCGACGCCCAGCTCGTCTGCGACTACGAGCTGATGGAAGTCCGCTAATGTGCTCGCACTTTGGTTTTGCACATTAGCACAATCTGACGAACGCGCCGGAGCTGCGTTCCAGCGCGTTGTAAAGTGCAAGACCAAAGGCCTTGCACTTTAGAAGCGCGTTGCCTCAGGGCAATCCCAGGCTTGCTCTGGAGTGGACCAACCAGCGTTCCAACAATAGCTCGGATTCTCCCTGATTGATCGCCTGAGCCAGATCGACGCAGTAGTTCGCGTAGGTCTGGGCCCAGAGCCTGCCAGGATGTTGAGAATACGCGGCCAGGAAGAGTCTCCGGGCATCCTCGACGAACTGCCTGGCCGGCTCGGGCTCCCCCAGCGCAGCGCTGAGGCACGCCTGACTCAGGTGCAGGTAGCCCGTGGGGGGGGACGCAACCAGCCCCATTCCCTCGAGCAGCCCACGCTTTGACGCGGACACTTCGAACCAGCCCGCCAGGTGTTGCGTGTATGCAGCCGCCAGCCGAGAGAAAGAGTTCTCTTCATCCGACCAGCGCCCGGGCAGGGTGCCTCCAAAGTCCAGTGACCAACACTGCTGAGGGGAGCCCAGGAACAGGGCTCCATACGCTACCGTGAGCTCGCGGCGAATCCTGGTTTCAATGGTAACGGATACGAATTGTGCCACTTCGTCGACGATGCGATAGTGCAGTCCTTTGCACAAAGGCCCAAAACCCGTCTCGCGCAACAGCCCCCAGAGTGACTGGTCCAGCTTGCGATGCACCGAGGCCAGAGACAACTTCATGCTCCAGCCCACGTTAGGTACGATCTGTCGATCTCCCGCCCTCGGGAACCCATGCTTACTGGAAGGTACCTGCCCAAATCCACGAGGACGGGCCCACCGGGCGTGTCATGAAGGCGAAGACCGAGATTCCGTGCGCGTGGGCTCCCAGCGCGCTCGTCGTTGTTCTCTGAGGTCCTGACGTGCACTCGCTCCCCTGCGGGGCCGCAAACAGTTTGCCGGAAGTTCACGCCTGTAACAATCTGGAAACGCCCGGGCGCCGTTGGCGGGACGGCCATCCATTAATGTCGAGAGAGTTCGAATTCCGGAGGCACCCTTGGCAGAAGTCACTCAGACCAGCAAAATCAACTCTACCTCCCGGGCATCCTCGAGCGCACCCGGTCCCACAGCGGCCCCGTCGGCAGCCTCTCAGCGCACCTCTCGCGGCGATTCGCCGCCCCCCGCTCCTCCGGGTGCTCGGGGCGCTGGCTCGAGGGAGGTGGTCGACATCCAGCTCTCGGGGCCTGGAGAGAAGGCTGGCAGCTCACCGGTAAACTTCGCGGCCTGGCAGAGTGATGCGCAGCTCCAACTCGCGAAAGGAGAGTATCTGCGACTGGGCTCGGAGAACGAGCACGTGACCACTCTCCAGAAGATGCTCCGGGAACGCGGGGCGACCGGTTTGGAAGTCGACGGCGTCATGGGGAAGTTGACGCACAAGGCAGTAGAGGATTTCCAGAGGCGCGAGGGGATCGAGGTCGACGGCATCGTCGGGCCTGAGACCATGGGCCGCCTGAACCGCAAGCCCGATGTCTCATCGACCAGCGGAGTCGAGCCGGTCAGCGCCGCTCAGGGTGCCCGGCCCTTGGGTGGCCCGAAGGCGCCCACCCGGGCGCCCGGAAAGCCTCCGGACTACTTTGCATTCGCTTCCGATACCCTCTCTCCGCGGGCGGTCAGCAAGCTGGCCGAGCGCTACAAGGGAAACGTCATGATCGGCATCGACGTCAATTCCGACTACGCCGCCACCGAGAAGGCCGCGCGGGCCGGGGGAGCCCGCCTGCACGTCTACCTCGAAGGCCCTGGCGGCCCGACCAACAAGAGGATCGCCAGCGACGAGCTGGCCAGAATGAAGAAGGCCGCGGGCGACCAGGGGATCGATACCCGAAGGTCGGACTGGATGACCGAGTGGAACAGGCGAGGTTGGAAACCGCACACCCTCAAGCAGCTCAGGGAGTTCAAGCAGCGTGGCTACGAGTCGGCCGAGATCGACAACCTGTATCGCGGTCTGGGCAACAGTCCCGAGCGTCTGGTGGATTTCTACAAAGAGTATGCCGGGTGGTACAAGAACGGTGAGGTGCCCAAAGCGCTCCTCAAGAACATCAGTGCTCCTCAGATGGATGCGCTGGCGACGGCGATTCGCAACGGGCAGATTCCGCGAGAGATGTTCTCCGACTTCGCGATTTTCGAGACATCGGCCGGGAGCCCGGGCCGGTCCATGAAGATTGGCTCGGAGCTTGGAATTCGCACGCTCTTGAGTTACGATACCAATGACTACCGCGCTTCGGGCTCCTATCGATGAGGCAGATCCGGTCGCGCTCGAGCCGTCCACCACGAACGATGGATCGGTCAGCAGAGTTAGGGCTCGCGGACGGGAAGCATCTGGTCGATGCGGCTGGCTTTCTTGATCAAGGCGCGATCGAAGGTCACGAACTCGGAAGCGCCCTCAGGACTGGCTAAATGCAACGCATCCGCGAAATCCAAGCCCCCGGCGTGCCAGGCCAGTGCTAAGGCCAGGGTATCAAGAGTCTCCGCGTGCACCTGTGGCAATCCCAGAAAAGCGGTCAGGGCTGCATTGATCTTCTCGGGTTTATGTCATCGTCAAGTCGAATCTTGCCTTCCTCAATCAGCTGCAGTACCGGCAGCACGGCTACCGACTTGGACACGGAGGCCAACGTCGAAGAGCGTGTCCGGGTCTACGGATTGCTGGTGCTCGGGTTTTGCAAGACCATAATGCCCTTCAAAAACCACTTCGGTGCCACGGAAGGCGAGCACGGACATACCAGGGATGTGGGCCTGCCGCATGGTCTCGCGCAGAGCGCAATGCAGCTGAGAGTGGGCGAACTGGGCGGGATTACCCTGGGCAAGGCTGAGTTCGACCGTGTCAGCGGGTGGCGTCCGCACCGGCTTCGCGGTCCCGGCCGCGGGTGGCCGGGTGAAGAAGGAATTACTGCCTGGTTGACACGCCCGGATCATGGGCGCCAGGGTATCATCGAGACAGCTCACGGAAGTTTCCGGAACGTGAACTTGGAGTTCGTGGTTTGTATGACTCAAAGGGATCGGGACGCACCAGCGTCTTGGGGGCGCCTGCATACAAGTGTCGGCGCCAATTCTTACTTCACTTCAACGATGCCCGTAGTGCCCGTAATGCCCGTGATGGCCGTGATGGCCGTGATGGCCGTGTCCCCGGTGGCTGGGAATGACGATGGTCGGGCCGTTGAAGACTCCCCAGCCAGGAACGCCGGTCTGCTGCTGGATCACCACGCCGTTGCGGTTGACCCCGACCGTGTTCTGCTGAATCGTCCCGTTACAGGTGTTGACACTCTGCTGGGTGGTGTAAATTCCGAGGTTACCGTGATGATCGATCGTGATGCCTGTATGCCCGCCGGTCTGGACCTGACCGCAGACGGGCACCGGCTGGTGGTAATAGTAGCTCTGCGCGTTGGCGGCGGGGACGGAGGTGCAGAAGAGAGCGGCTCCCAGCCCGAGAACCACAGCGGTCTTGCCCAGGGTCTTGCCGAGCCAGCTGCCGCGGGCAGGGGTCTGGCTCAGGCTCACGGTCTCCTGGGGGCCAGCGGCCTCGCTGGACTGACCCTGACCCTGGGAAGCGGCGACGCTCGGCCGATTGGCGACGGTTCCGATGGAGGCAAAGCTGGTGTTGATCATGCTGCTGACCCTCCCTTTTCTGTTGCCAATAGTTTACAGCCAGACTCTGAAAAGCGTTCGAAACGAAGGGTAGCGTGGCAAACCGAATAGGGCTACCACGAAACCTGACCCGGATCTGCAGGACTTCGTCAGCCGGTGCGGCCCAGGGCTGATCGAGAAGCTGGCTCCAGCCTTGTGGGCGGCTTGCCAGGATCAGAAGCTGGCTTTGCGCTTTTGTACTCGGGAGCGGTTGCTGTCGCGGGAGGCCCGAACCACATTTCTCGAGCCCGATCGGATTGCGCTGCCGTAAGGTGGGCAAAGCAGAAGAGCACCAGCAACACGCCGGCACTCAGGTTCAGCCAGAAGGTCAGCAGTTGCTGGTTGGTCTCAGGTTTCACTCTCCATCCAACCGAGTGCGGCGCAAAAGGTTTCCACCGAAGGCGTCGAAGGACGTTGCCCTCAAAGTGAAGTTGCGGAGGTCGTCATGACGGTGCAGGCTGGAATCGAGCTGCAGGCACCTTTGTCGGCGGAGGCAGCCAGCGTGCTGACCCCCGAGGCTCAGGTCTTCCTGGCCGAGCTTCATCGGCGCTTCGAGCCGCGCCGCCAGGAGCTCTTGCGCCGTCGGCGCGACCGCCAGGCCGAGCTCGATCAGGGCGTGCTGCCCGACTTTCTGCCCGAGACGCGCGAGGTGCGCGAATCGGACTGGACGGTGGCCTCCATCCCCGACGACCTCAAGGACCGACGCGTCGAGATCACCGGTCCGGTGGACCGCAAGATGGTCATCAACGCCCTCAACTCGGGGGCATCGACCTTCATGGCCGACTTTGAGGACTCCAACGCGCCCACCTGGCAGAACAATCTGGAGGGCCAGGTGAACCTGCGCGACGCCGTGCGCCGCTCCATCGCCTTCACCAGCCCCGAGGGCAAGGAGTATCGCCTGAAGGACCGCCCGGCGGTGCTGCTGGTGCGGCCCCGGGGATGGCACCTGGACGAGAAGCACTTGCGAGTGGACGGCACGCCCATCTCGGGCAGCCTGTTCGACTTCGGACTGTTCTTCTTCCACAACGCCCGCGAGCAGCTTGCCCGAGGCACCCGGCCCTATTTCTACCTGCCCAAGCTGGAGGCTCACCAGGAGGCCCGGCTCTGGAATGACGTCTTCGTGTTCGCCCAGGAGCACTGTCAGGTGCCGCGAGGTAGCATCCGCGCCACGGTGCTGATCGAGACGATCCTGGCGGCCTTCGAGATGCACGAGATCCTCCACGAGCTGCGCGAGCACTCCTCGGGGCTCAACTGCGGACGGTGGGACTACATCTTCAGCTTCATCAAGAAGTTCCGCAACCGCCCCGACAAGATTTTGCCCGATCGGGCCCAGGTCACCATGGACCGGGCCTTTCTGAAGGCTTATGTGGATCTGCTCATCCAGACCTGCCACCGGCGCGGTATTCACGCCATGGGAGGGATGGCCGCCCAGATCCCTATCAAGAATGATCCGGTGGCCAACGAGGCGGCCCTGAGCAAAGTACGCCAGGACAAGCTGCGCGAGGTGAAGGCCGGCCACGATGGCACCTGGGTGGCCCACCCCGGACTTGTTCCCGTAGCCCGGGAGATCTTCGACGAGCACATGACCGGGCCCAATCAGCTGGAGGTCAAGCGAGAGGACGTGACGGTCAGCCAGCAGCAGCTGCTCGAGGTCCACAGCGGGAGCATCACCGAAGCGGGCCTACACGTCAACGTGGACGTGGGTATCCAGTACCTCGAGGCCTGGCTGAGGGGTATTGGCTGCGTGCCCATCTACAACTTGATGGAAGATGCCGCCACGGCCGAGATCTCTCGCTCTCAAGTCTGGCAGTGGGTACGCCACGGGGCCAAAACCGACCAGGGTGTGAAGATCACTGCCGAGCTGGTGCGTCAGGCCATCGCGGCCGAGAAGACCAAGCTGGCCGAGCGACTGGGGGGAGAGACCCTGGAGCAGGCCGCCCACCTGTTCGAGAAGATGATGACGGCCGAAGAGTGCGCCGAGTTCTTGACTTTGGAAGCCTATCCTTACCTGTAAATGCCGGAGGAGACCATGGAGAAAGCCCAGTTCATTGCCCAGACCGAGCGCGATTGGCAGGAGAACCCTCGCTGGAAGGGCATCGGGCGCAATTACAAAGCCGAGGACGTCTATCGCCTGAAAGGCTCGCTCGAGATCGAGCACTCGCTGGCCAAGCTGGGCTCCAAGCGACTCTGGGAGCTGCTCCACAGCGAGGACTACGTCAATGTGCTCTCGGCCATCACCGGCAACCAGGCCATCCAGGAGGTGCAGGCCGGCCTCAAGGCGATCTATGTCAGCGGCTGGCAAGTGGCCGGGGACAACAACAACTCCATGCAAATGTATCCCGACCAGAGCCTCTATCCGTCCGACAGCGTGCCCACGCTGATCAAGCGCATCAACAACGCACTCTTGCGGGCCGACCAGATCCACCACATGAAGGGCGACCACTCCACTTATTGGCTGGCGCCCATCGTGGCCGACGCCGAAGCCGGCTTCGGGGGAGCCCTGCACGCCTTCGAGATTATGAAAGCCATGATCGACGAGGGCGTCTCCGGAGTCCACTTCGAAGACCAGCTGGCCTCGGTGAAGAAGTGCGGCCATCTGGGCGGCAAGGTGCTCGTGCCCACGGATGAGTTCGTCACCAAGCTGCTGGCGGCCCGCCTGGCCTCCGACGTCTCGGGCGTGCCTACCGTGCTGATTGCCCGCACCGACGCCGATTCGGCGAACCTGCTGACCAGCGACATCGACCCCTACGATAAGCCCTTCCTGACCGGCGAACGCTCGCATGAGGGCTTCTTCTACGTGCGGCCGGGCATCGAGCAGGCCATCGCTCGCGCCAAGGCCTACGCTCCTTACGCCGACCTGCTCTGGTTCGAGACCTCAAAGCCCAGCCTGAAAGAGGCACGCGAGTTTTCCGAAGCGGTCCACAAGGATTTCCCGGGCAAGTTGCTGGCCTACAACTGCTCCCCCTCCTTCAACTGGTCGTTGCACCTGAGCAAGGAGGAAGCGGCCAAATTCCAGCGCGAGCTGGGGGCCATGGGCTACAAATTCCAATTCGTAACCCTGTCGGGCTTCCACGCTCTCAACTACTCGATGTACATGCTGGCGCGCGACTACAAGGAGCGAGGGATGGCCGCGTATGCCGAGTTGCAGGCGCGCGAGTTCGAGGCTGAGAAGCTCGGCTACGAGGCCGTTCGCCACCAGGCCTTCGTTGGCACCGAGTACTTCGATGACGTGACCCAGGTGGCCACCGGAGGACAGTCGGCCACCACGGCCATGAGCGGCTCCACCGAGGCAGCTCAGTTCCATTGAGCTGCGCGCTGAAGCCGGGCGCATCATCTGGGGCCGCTCTTCGCGGCAAGTTGCGGGCCCGGCTTCCGCGCTTCGCTCACTGGTAGAAACAGCTCTAGACCAATAAGCCAGAAGCTGGGATAATCTTTTCAGAAAAATTTCAGGCCGGCCTTGTAAATTTTGTGTGAACTTATGGTAGAATGGCCAGGGCAGGTGAGGAAAGATGGCTAGCGGGAATAC
This sequence comes from Candidatus Xenobia bacterium, assembly GCA_045863235.1. Lineage (GTDB taxonomy): Bacteria > Vulcanimicrobiota > Xenobia > Xenobiales > QWHO01 > QWHO01. Next base: position 64,663 of record BTUM01000036.1, read on the forward strand.
GTTAAGAACCAACCTCGGCGTCGTCGGCTACGAGTCGTTCAACGTCCATACCGGTTTGACGCGCCAGGTGCCCAGCTCGGCCACCACCTCCGCCGATGGCGGCATCGCCCACGTCGGCGAGCAGTTCACCCCCACCGGGAACCGGGCCGACGACGAGGCCATGCGCGCCGAGCAACTCTTGATGCGCTGGAATCAGGCCGAAACCACGCCCGAGACCCTGGGTCGCTCGGCTGAAATGGCCCGAGAAGTCGGCTTCGAGGCACCCAAGGCGTCCGAGGCCGCCGATCCCGGCAACCTCGGCTACCTGACCGGCGGAACCCTCACCTTCGATCAGGGCGGCATTGGCAACCACCTGCTCGGCGGCGGCAGCCCGTCCCCGGCTGCCGAGCGCTCCGTGGCCCAGCACGAAGGCTGGCTGATCAGCTAAGCTCGACTTGGACCGCATCCAGACCCTGCTCGAGTTTCTGAGCATCGACCCGGAAGACTCTTTCTCACGCTACGCCCTCGGTCTGGAGTACCGTTCCGCGGGCGACCTGGAACGGGCCATCGAGACCTACCAGGAAGTGCTCCGTCGCGACCCGGACTACCTGGCCACCTATTACCAGTTGGCCAGGGCCTACCAGGACAAAGGCGAGCTCGAGCAAGCCCGGACCACCTTCCAGGCCGGAATCGAGCTGGCCTCGCGCCAGGGCGACTCGCACACCCGGGCGGAGTTGGCAGAAGCCCTGAGCGAGCTTTAAGTTTCGTCGCATTGACCTCGCTGGGCGCAGAAAGTCGGCCCTTCATCCCCGAGCGCTTCCTGGCGGCAATGGCCCGGCATCTCCGCTTCAGCTCTGATAATTGAAGGAGCTTCTGGCTTCGCGCCCAAAGGAGCAGGGATGAGAAACCTTCTGCTTTTCACCTTCATGCTCTTCGCTCTGGTAGGAACGGCCAGCGCGCAGGTGCTTACGGTCGATTCCAACTACCGCATCGTCACCCTCAAGCCCGATGAGCACGGCTTCGACATCCAGCTCGTCGAGGAGCGAGACCCGCACGACGCCCAGAACTGGGTCTACTTCAAGCTGGAAACCAAGATTTATCAGGAGATCATCCGCGACGACGGCAGCCGCAAAGTGTTCGAGCTGACGCCCCAGAAATTCTTCAAGCTGGCCAAAGTGGGCGACATCGTGAGGGTGCAGGGCGGCCGCGACTGGGACATGAGCATCGCGGCCTACAAGATCTGGCTCGCCCCGGTGAAAGACGGCGTGATCGACCCGAGCTTGCTCAAGCCCTGATGGTTCACTGGAACCAGGAGCACCTGATCCGGCCTCTGCCGGGCGCCGATCCCCAGGTGCTGGCCTGGAGCGAGCTGCAGCAGGTCAAGATCCTCACCACTGAGGCTGATTTCTATTTCGTGCTGGAGGGGGGCGGGAAGTCGCTGGTGATCGCCCAGGAGGAGCAGACCGGGCTGCTCGAGCGCCTGCAAGAGTTGCCCGGATTTGACAACGATGCCTTCATTCAGGCCACCATGAGCACGAGCGGCGCGGAGTTTCTCTGTTGGAAGCGCTGAGCCATCAGGGAGGCACTCAGGTTGATCTGAAGAAGCAGCCACGTTGGTGGACGAGAACTCTTCCGCAGGCCGCCTGATCGTCGGCCTGGGCAGTCTGGGAACGGCGGTCGTCGCCGGTGCGGGCGAGCAATTGGCCCGCCTGGCAGGTCGCAACCGTGTCGTATGCATTGGGTTGGATACCGACACGGCCGTGGTGGAATCGCTCTCGCTGGACGTGTTCCCCCTTGTCCTGTCTACCCCTCCGCGGGGCGTCCGAGAGCTCGGGCGCCAGGCCCTCCTCAAGGAGTACGCTCAAGTCGAGTCCTGGCTGGAAGGCCATCTGAGCAAGCTTCCCTCGGAGTCGCTCTATGTGACTTTCGTCACCTCGCTGGCAGGCGGGACCGGGAGCGCGGTACTGGTGGACATGGCCTATCTCGTCCGGCGAGTGGCCCAGAAGCTCCAACCTGCTGCCCGACTCGAGCTCGAGGCCCTGGTCCCGCACTCGGCCCGGCCGCCCCGCGCGGAGTCTGGTGGGGCCAATGCCTATGCTGCTCTGACCGAGCTCAATCACTTCATGGCCTCGGATACCACCTACCAGATTCAAGACTGGGAGAGCCAGAGCCCCCCGGTCGATCGAGTGGGACTGCTCTCTTGCCGCGATCTGACCGAGAGCCTCGACCGCGAGGGTCTGCCCGCTCAGCTGACGGCCTACCTGGCGCTGTCCGTCTGGCCCGCTGCGGCCCCTCTGTGGGAAGCCGCCCGGGAGTCCTTCCAGGCCATCAAAGGCCAGCAGGACGAAGACGGAAATCCGCTCAGCTACTTCAGCCCCGCCGCCAGCCTGTTGCCTGTTCCCGCCCAACTGGTGAGCAAAGCCTTGCTGACCAGCCTCTTCACAGCCGCCATTGAGAAGTGGTGTCAACAGCTGGGGTCGGCTCCCTCCGAGGAAGAAGAGCAGGCCAATCTCAAGGCGCGGGCCAACGAGTTCCTCACCAAGAACGGGCTGGTTCCCCGCCAGGTGATGATCAAGCTCGGCCACGCCGCTGGAGGGGCCCAGGGCTTCATGAAGAGCCCCGTGGTCTCAACCTTGTTTGACGAGCTGGAGCGCAGGCCGCTGCAGGGACCGGCCCTGGCCGCCAAGGTGCGCGAATTGGAGACCCACATCCTGCAGTCGATCGGCTCGGGCGGCCCCGACGGAATGCTGGGCCAATCTCGCCACCACGCCAAGCAGGTACGCGACCATTGCCGAACTGCGCTCAAGGAGGAGCTCAAACTTGCCTTCACCCTGCCCGGCTTCGCCAGCTATCTGAGCCAGCTGCGCAACGTGCTGGTGGATCGGATGGAGGGGTTGGCCCGCGAAGTGGAGCGTCTGGAATCCGAAGAGGAGCGGCTGGGTCAGGAAAAAGAACGGATGCTCCAGGAGATGAGCGTCCCCGAGGCAGGCCTGCTGGGCCGGGTCTTCGGAAAGAAGAAGGACCACAGCGAGCAGGTTCCCACCCTGCTCAAGGAGATCGAGGCCTTTTTCAGCAACCGTCTGAAACTGGAATTTCATCGCATCGGTGCCACCGTCTTCTCAGAGGTGCTGCAAGAGGTCGACAAGCAGCACAAGCTGGTCGATCAACTGGCCGGGTTCCTGGACGAGCTGCTCGAGCTGGCGCGCGGGGCACGCACCCGTGCCCTGGAGCAGCTCTCGGAGGAAACCCGGCTCGAGCCGCCCGATGTGGTCGAGCTGCTCAGGGCTCGCCTGGGCAAGGCCGAGGTCGAGCAGACCTCGCGAGCGATCCTCAAGGACGGCGCCGATGTGCGCCACCTGCCGAGTAACCTCCCGGTCGCCGAAGCAGCCCGGTCGATGTTGACCACCCTGGAAGAGCAACTCGGCAGCCTGCTCGAGGTGGACGTGGTCGACTATTTGTGCCGCAACCAACCGGGGCGCCTGGCTGAGCTCGAGCGCCGGGCCCGTCCCGTTCTGCAGCCACGCAAGAATCTGGAGCACTACCGACCCAGCGAGCCGATCTCGCTTTGCGTAGGGGGCAAGCTGGCCGGCTTCCGGGCGCTGCCCGCTCAGGGACGCCAGGGCCTGGCGCTGCTGGGAATGCAGACCGGATTTCCCCTGCGGGCGGTCGAGTTGAGCACCCTGCACCAGGCCTACCTGCACGAGCTGCGCCAGGAGAAGCTCAGCGCTCACAGCCGCGACGATGTGGCCTGGCGCTCCCTGGAGCGGGTCGTGGAGCCTCGCAGCAAGACGATCTGGCTGACCCTGGCCCAGGCTCTGCTGCTCGGGCACCTCGAGCCGGGCGAGCCGCTCCAGAGCCATCGCTGGCCCGAAATGGGACCGGTTCGGCGCAGCCTGGCCCGGTTTGCCAGGCCCGAGGAGGCGCTGGCCGAGGAGACTCACTTCCTGATCGCGCTTGACTACTGGCGTGAGGAGAAGCTGGGCGAGCTGGGGGTGGAAGAGTACCTGCTCTTGCTCGAGCCGAAGGATCCTCCTCGCAGCCTGCTGGGCCAGGACCTCGAGCCCTGGTTGAAGGCCGTCCGAGAACAGCTCCTGACCCAGCGAGAGGAAGGCTGGCCCGAATGGGAGCAGCTGGTGGCGGAATGCCTGGAGAGCTCTCCCATCGTCAGCGAGGCCGATCTGGTGGCCATCCCGGGAGGCTTTCGACGCTGGGTGCTCTGCCGTTACGCCGAGCAGCATCCCGACCAGGGCCTGAGCTTCGACGCCCGGCTCGGACACCTGGAGAGACCCGGTGTACGCGCGTCCTCTCACCAGCCGTAAACAGTACCTGCTGGCCTGTCTGGTCGGCGTGGGAGCCGGCCTGCTGGCGGTGGCCTTCCGCTATCTACTCGATCTGGCCGCCCAGAAGCGTCTGACCTTCCCGCCCGGGGCGCTGGTGGCGGTGGCCATCCTGGGGGCGGTGGCCAGCCTGGCCTTGACCCGGCGAGTGCCCGAGATCTCCGGGAGTGGCATCCCCTACCTGAAGGCGGTGATCCGGAATCTGCGCGCTCTGGTCTGGGAGCGTGTGCTACCGGCCAAGTTCCTGGGAGGTCTCCTGGGCCTGGGAGCCGGCATGGCTCTGGGCCGCGAGGGGCCCACCGTGCAGATGGGCGCATCCGTGGGCGAGCTCCTGGCTGAGCGCACCGGCCTGAACGATCATGAGCGGCGCGAGCTGGTGGCGGCTGGCTCGGGCGCCGGGCTGGCGGCCGCCTTCAATGCCCCCCTTTCAGGAATGGTCTTCGTGCTGGAGGAGCTGCATGCCAACTTCACCTCGGGCACCTTTTTGTGCACCCTGGTAGCGGCCGCCAGCGCCGACATGGTGACCCGACTCTTCCTGGGCCAGCAGCCGGCCTTCCATCTGCCTTCGGTAGCAACGCCTCCGCTCAGCTGGGGTCCCGCCTTCGTCCTGTTGGGGCTGACTGGCGGCCTGGCGGGCACCCTGTTCAACCGCTCCCTGCTGGCTTCGCTCAGCCTCTTCCCGAGACTGTTCGGAAGGCTCTCCCTGGTCGGGGCCGCGGTGGCAGGACTGCTGGTCGGCCTGGCCGGGTGCTGGATGCCGGCCGTGACCGGCGACGGCGAGCGCCTGCTCGAGCTCCTCCCCGACCAGTCGCTGCCCATCAACGCGCTGCTCGCCCTGCTGGCGGTGCGCCTGCTCCTTACCATGGCCTGTTACGGTTGCGGTGCCCCGGGCGGCATCTTTGCGCCTTTGCTGGTCCTGGGGGCCCTGCACGGACTGATCTTCGCCCGATTGACGGGCCTGGAGCCTCTCGCCTGCATGGTGGTCTCCATGGCTGCTTACTTCACGGCCATTGTGCGCGCACCCTTGACGGGAATGGTGCTGATCCTGGAGATGACCCTCAGCTACAACCTGATGCTCCCTTTGTTGCTGGCCTGTGGAGCAGCCTCGGTGGTTTGCGAGCTGACCGGAAATCCACCCATTTACGATGCCATGATGGGGCGTGATACCACCGTGGTTGCCTTTCGAGTCCGTCCAGGGGCTCCCTTCGAGGGCCGATCGCTGGCCGAGCTGGACCTTCCTGAAGGCTGCCAGGCCGTAGGGCTGGGCCCCGAGGATGTGCTGCGCGCCGGCGACGAGTTGACCGCCTCCATCGAATCGGAAGCCGATTCGACCCTGGAAAAACTCCGGCTGGGAACGGGTTGCCCAGCAGGAAATGGCTGAGAGCCCGCAAAGGCGCCGGTCCAATCATGAAAGAGTACACCCGACCCTATCTGCAACAGATCGAATCGGAAGCCATCTACGTGCTGCGCGAGGTGGCCGGCCAGTTCGACAACCCCGCCCTGCTCTTCTCGGGCGGCAAAGACTCCATCGTGGTGGCCTGGCTGGCTCGCAAGGCCTTCTTTCCGGCTCCCATCCCCTTCCCGTTCGTGCATATCGATACCGGGCACAACTTTCCCGAAACTCTCGAGTACCGCGACCGCTTTCTGAACGACCTGAAGGTCAAGCTCCTGGTGGGCTCGGTGCAGGAATCGATCGACTCGGGTCGGGTGAGCGAGGAGACGGGTCCTTACGCCAGCCGGAACGCCCTGCAGACGGTCACCCTGCTAGATACCATCGCAGCCCACCGTTTCGACGCCTGTATCGGGGGAGCGCGGCGCGACGAGGAGAAGGCCCGAGCCAAGGAGCGCTTCTTCTCTCACCGTAACGAGGCTGGCCAGTGGGACCCCAAGAACCAGCGGCCCGAGCTGTGGAATCTGTTCAACGGGCGCAAGAAGATGGGCGAGCACTTCCGGGTCTTCCCCATCAGCAACTGGACCGAGATGGACGTTTGGGAGTACATCCGCCAGGAGTCGATCCCCCTCCCCTCGCTCTACTTCAGCCACCAGCGCGAGATCATCGACCGCAGCGGGGTGCTGCTGGCCTTCTCAACGGTGGTCCAGCCGGTCAACGGCGAGACGGTGCAGCGGCGCACGGTTCGCTTTCGCACCATCGGCGACATGACGTGCACCGGGGCGGTGGACTCGACGGCCAGCACGGTGGACGAGATCGTCCTGGAGGTGGCCGCCGCCCGCGTGACCGAGCGGGGGGGACGCTTTGACGACAAACGCTCCGACGCGGCCATGGAAGAGCGCAAGAAGGACGGGTATTTCTAACCGATGACCGACCAGAATCTGCTTCGCTTCACGACCGCTGGCAGCGTGGACGATGGCAAGAGCACCCTGATAGGACGGTTGCTCTACGACTCCAAGTCCATCTTTCAAGACCAGCTCGACGCGGTCAAGAAGGCCAGCCTTCAACGCGGGGATGCCACCGTGGATCTGGCCCTGCTGACCGACGGGCTGCGGGCCGAGCGCGAGCAACGCATCACCATCGACGTGGCCTATCGCTACTTCGCCACCCCGCGCCGCAAGTTCATCATCGCCGACACACCGGGCCACATTCAGTACACCCGCAACATGGTGACCGGAGCCTCCACGGCCGAGGCGGCCATCGTGCTGGTGGACGCGCGCAAGGGGGTGGTCACCCAGTCGCGACGACACGGCTTCCTGGCCGCTTTGCTCAACATCCCCCACATCGTGGTGGCGGTCAACAAGATGGATCTGGTGGGCTACGACAAGAACGCGTTTGAGGAGATTGTCAGCGACTTCACCGCTTTCGCCAGCAAAATCGAGGTCCAGGACCTGGCCTTCATCCCGATCTCAGCCCTGCACGGCGACAACATCATCGAGCGCAGCTTGAAGATGCCCTGGTACCGAGGCAGTACGCTGCTCAACCACCTCGAGAGCGTGAACACGGGCGCCAACCGCAATCTGATCGACTTTCGCTTCCCGGTGCAATACGTCGTGCGACCTCACCAGGACTTCCGGGGCTTCTGCGGACGCATCGCCTCGGGTCGCCTCCAGGTCGGTGACGACGTGGTGGCCCTGCCCTCGGGAGCCGGCAGCCGGGTCAAGTCGATCCTGGTGGGCACCGACGAAGTCTCGGAAGCTTTCGCCGGCGACTCAGTGCTGATCACGCTGCAAGATGAGATCGACGTCAGTCGCGGCGACATGCTGGTGCGCAAGCGCAATCTCCCCAGCCGGGCACGGGCTCTGGACGCCATGCTGTGCTGGATGTCGGAGACTCCCCTGAATCGCAAGCAGAGCTACATTCTGCAGCACACGACCCGCACCGTGCAGGCCCAGATCAGCGAGCTGACCTACCGCATCGACGTGGATACCATGCACCGCGATCCCAGCCAGACGCTGGAGTTGAACGACATCGGACGGGTTCAACTGACCACCGCCCAGCCGCTCTTCTTCGACCGCTATCGGCTCAACCGGGAGACCGGCTCTTTCATCCTGATCGATCCGGTCAGCAACACGACGGTGGGAGCGGGGATGTTCCGCGGCCCGGCCCGCGAGCTCTCGGATGTGATCTCTCCCAGGGCCCGTCAAACCTCGAGCAACATCGTGAGCGAGACGGGCCTGATTGACCGGGCCGAGCGGGAGGCCCGCAATCTCCACCGGGCCGCCGTGGTCTGGTTCACCGGCCTGTCCGGGTCGGGCAAGTCGACCATCGCCAAGGCGGTCGAGCGCCGACTGTTTGAGCGCGGCTGCCAGACCATGTATCTCGACGGCGACAACGTGCGCGGCGGCCTGTGCGGCGATCTCGGCTTCTCCGAGCAAGACCGCCAGGAGAACATCCGCCGCGTGGGCGAGGTGGCCCGGCTCGGCTTTGAGCACGGCCAGATCGTGCTGTGCAGCTTCATCAGCCCCTACGAGCGCGACCGGGCCGTGGTGCGGGCCCTGCTGCCCGAAGGGTCGTTCTTCGAGGTGTTCGTGCACTGCCCGCTCGAGGTGTGCAAGCAGCGGGACGTCAAGGGCCTCTATGCCCGGGCCGAGCGGGGTGAGATCCCCCATTTCACGGGGGTCTCCGCCCCCTACGAGGCGCCCGCCATGCCGTCCTTGCTGCTCGACTCGTCGGCCAGGGACGTGGACAGCTGCGTCAGCCTGGTGCTCGAGTGCCTGGAGCGAGCCTCGATTCTACCCGGCTGAGCGAACAGATGTCCGTGATCGAGGGTCACTGAAGTTCTGCCTTGATCGGGTTAGACTGGAGGCATCCAATCCTGGAAGGAGTCTCCCCGATGCACCGATCACTGCCCTCAATCCGAGCCCAGCAACCCCGCAAACCCCCACCGGCCGCGCCAGCCTGTCCGCCGGTCCGACTGCCACCCGACCAGGAGCGCCCCCCTCTGCGCTTCCCGCGCCGTCTGGGGGATCTTGCCTGGCCGGTGGGCCCGAGCAACCCCGGCCTGCCATCGGTCTGGCCCGCCCGCCGGCGGCGACCGGAGCCGCCCGCCCCCCCCATCGGCCTGGCTGCCTGAGCGGACGGCCCGCTGGGATTCTGGCCGCCTGGTTTGCGGCCCGCCCCGGTTGTCTGGAAGGATGGCTGGTTGCCCGGAAGGGCGGCTTGGTTGCCCGGAAGGGCGGCTCGGTTGCCCGGAAGGGCGGCTTGGTTGCCCGGAAGGGCGGCTTGGTTGCCCGGAAGGGCGGCTTGGTTGCCCGGAAGGGCGGCTTGGTTGCCCGGAAG
>BTUM01000037.1:0-73696 GCA_045863235.1 Candidatus Xenobia bacterium
GTCGTTCGGCTTTGCTGAGCATCGTGAACATTCGCACTGTTAGATTACACGAACCTGGGTGTGGCTGTCAAAAGTGCCGATGCCTTAGAATGGCTTGGTTACAGGAAAATATTGCCTCGTTTGCAGTGGCTTTCCGGACTACCTGGAGCCTCGGGAGAGGGAAATCGCCTGAGAGGGGTTTCCAAGAGCCAGAAGGGGCCTTCTGCGCCTCGAGCGGGGCGATCACGGAGCGGCAGACCGGGAGGGGGCGAACTGGTGTTTGCCTGGAAGATTTCACAGAGGAAGCGGCTTAAGGCGAACGCCCTCCGGCCCACCTCAGACACGGAGACAGACAGCCTGCTGCCGTGTCCCGGCGGCGGTAGCACCGACGCTGGACGCCCGACTGGCTCGGCCACGGGCGGCGACACAGGCTCCACCGGTGGCGCCGTGGCCACCCGTGGACCCGGCGACACAGGTCCTCGCAGGCCGCGACGTCCTCCTCCACCATGGGACGCACGGTAAAACCCTCCGGCAGGGCGCCTTCCAGAGTGCCATGCAACAAAGCCACCGGCTCCTTGACAGAAAAACCCAGCCGGGCGTAAAGCGTGAGCGAGGCCATGTTGAAGCAGTCCTGCATCAGGCGGATGCCCGGGGCACCGCGGCCCTCCTCGATGACCGCCTCCATCAGCAGTCGGCCCACCCCCCGGCCCTGGCCCTCGGGAGCCACCGAAATGGGACCGACGGCAAGAATGGGGTCAACCTTTTGCAGGAAGTTGGAGCCCACCACACGCCCGTCCCGCTCAGCCACGACGGAAAAATTGTGGGGCGAGGCAGCCAGCATGGCGCACACCTGGAGGGCGTAGTCGAGCGAGGGGAAGTCGGGCGGAAAGCCATGCTCGGTTGCGATCGCGCTGAAGGCACTGTGCAGGATGGCCCCACAGGTCTCGGTGTCTTCCGCACGCATGGAGCGGATCTCGATGCCCATCAGCCGCGGGCCACCCGGTAGATGAGTCCGCCCAGGGGTAGCAGGGCGCAGGCGCCCAACAGCGGATGGACGGCCATGGCCGAGCCCACCAGGCGATGGTAGCCATAGCCAGCTGCTCCCAGCAATAGAGCCGTTTCGCCGTGGGTGCGGGCCACATGGCCGATGCGCCCGTAGATGCGCGCGTCCAGTGCGCTGTCCAGAGCCGGCGCGCGCGCCTCCTGATAGGCGGTGGTGAACACATCCAGGTTGTGGCCAGCCCGCTCCGCGTAGTAGCCGAGATCGCGGGCCTTCTTGCCGAACATGCCGCTGGCGTGGAAGGCTCCCTCCTCAAAACGGGCGTAAGCCAGGTTCTCCATGGGGGCCACCGTCTGGCGGAAAGCCTGCTGGCGCTGGTTGTCGTCCAGTGACGCAAGATTCTGGCGCACCTCGGACGCGGTCGGCTCGCGCCCGAGCCGGCCCGCCAGCTCGGAGCGGGCCTGGGCGGAAAGGCCAGCCACCGCGCCCACCGTGCACTGGACGACGTGCACCATCTCGTGCAGCGCCGAAGGGCCGCCCTGGTCGTAGACCTCGAGCCGGGGGAACTTGCCCCAGTTGACCCGGGGGGCGCCACGTCGGAACGAAACGTCCACTCCGTAGCTTTCGGCCACCAGGGCGAAACGGCTCTGGAAAGCGCGTAGCCGCGTGTCGGTCAGCACCTGACCCTGGCCAAGCTCCTCGAGCAAGCCGTGCAACTCGCCGCGCAGGTCCTCGAGGGTGGCCCGATCTCCGGCCAGCACCTCGGGCAGCGGCTGGCCGGGCGCTGCCGGCGGCTCCACCGTGGCCCGACGGAGCATGGCCAGCGGGTCGATCCCGAAGTCGCGCCACACCTTCTGGAAGGTCTCTTTTGGCCCCAGGCTGGGGGCGGGGCGAAAATGCGGTCGCGGCGCCAACCGGGGCGCAGGCCGATAGTACGCGGAAGCAGCCGCAATCTGCATGGCCTTCGCACTTTATGCCGAGAATGCCGCAAGGTGCGTAACCGGCAAATGAACAGTCAGTCGCCGACCACGATCTCCACCCCCGCGAACGTGGGCGCCGGCTCGTCGGGACGGCGGAAGAGCCAGCGCAAGAGGTCACGGTAGAAGCCGAAAAGGGGGATCTCCTGGGCGATCTGGTTGCGCAGCGATTCGCGGTTGGACTTGAAGCTGGTGTGGCTCTCGCGGGTCAATCGCTCGCGCTCGCGGTGGTAACTGCCCAGGGCCTGGATCTGGATCTCGAACAGGCAGTCCCACCATGACACCACCGACTTGAGGGCAGCCCAGCCGCTGGCCTTGCGGGTTTCCTTGAGGTAGTCCTTGACCTCCAGGAACTCCAGCCCCAGCGTGCTCTCCCCCACCGGCACCCGGTGACGTTCGAGAATGGCTGGCTCAAAGCGCAGGGCGCGCAGGGTGCGCTGCAGGTCGCGCGAGTGGCGCTGGCCGTCCGAGACCACCGCCTTGAGGCCGAACACGTCCTTGACGTAGCGGCTCAGGTGGCGCAGGGTCTTGTCGCGGCGGACCAGGGCGTCGAGGTGGAAAATCTCGTCCACTACCTTGTTCCAGATCTCCTCCTCGGCCTTGATGCGGCTCAGGAACTTGTGGATGGAATGCTCGTTGGCCCCGGTGGGCAGATACTCCACGAAGTTGGCCACCAGCAGCGGCTGGCTCCAGCCGTGAGCGCCCTGGACCTGGAGCTTGTGCAGCTCGCGCGTGCCCAGGTCGAGGTCGGTCTGGGAGTAGAGCGCCCTGGAGGTCAGGTTGCGGGTCACCGTGAAGCGCTCGCCGGTGTCGGGGATCTCGCCCACCACCACGCATTGGAGATCATACTCGCCCAGCAGCTCCTCGCTGAGAAGCTCGCAGAGGCGATGCAATCGCTCCTCGCCGCGCCGGATCATGGCCGAGAAGGAATCGCGAGCGGCTTCCAGAGCAACCGTCGAGAACTCTAGCCGGTGTTTGCCAGGCTTGGAGAGCTCGTCTTTGCGGGCGGTCAGGTAGTCGACCAGCACCGTCAGAGCGCTTTCGCGGGTGACCATCCATAGAGGAGAGCTCTTGACAGCGGCCGTTCTCACCGGGTTGCCAACTCTTTCACGACCAGCTCCAGGCCCAGCATCCGGGCCAGGCGATCGGGGGCCAGAATCTCCAGATGGGCGCGCAGCTCTCTGGCCAGCCGGGCTTCGGGCCCGGCCGGAGCGCCCAGCGCCAGGGCCGTCAGGAGCAGCCCCAACAGGAGCGATCTCACTTTTTCTCCGGCGGCTTGACCACCTCGAGCTTGAGGATCTTGTGGGGCTGGACCTGGAGCGTCTTGAGGTAGTTGCCGCCGTCCTGCCAGAGCAGGTCCTGACGCACCGGCCCGGGCGAGCGGAACTCCTCGGACACCTCCATGCCTTTGGTCACGCGCCCGAAGACGGTGAAGTTCAGTGGCCGCAGGCCCCCCGAGTTGTCGGCGTAGTTGATGAACACCTGGGTGGAGGCGCTGTCGGGCATGTTGGTCTTGGCAAAGCACAAAGTGCCGCGCTCGAGGGCAAACAAGCTGGGGTCCTCCTTGAAGTTGGTCTCCTGCTCTTTCTGGAACGGCTTGCGCCAGTTGATGCCGAACTGCACCACGAAGCCGGGCTCCACGCGGAAGAGCGGGGTGTCATTGTAGAAGCCTGCCTTGACGAGTCCCAGGAAGCGCTTGGCCGAGTTGGGGGCGGCCTGAGGATAGACCTCGAGCAGCATCTCGCCCGCGTCGGTGGTCATCTTCAGGGGCACCACCTCGGTGATCTCGGGCGCCTTCACGTCGGGAAAGGGCACCAGCCCGTGATAGGCATTGGACGTAGGGCTGGCCGTGGCCGAGGGCTCCTCGGACGGCGAGGCGGAGGGTGAAGGGGAAGCCGTCTCCGAGGCTGCGGGCGAGGGCGAGGCCGAGGCCGAAGCCACCGGGGTCTGGGTAACGGGCGGCGGCACGGGCTCGTCCCCGGCGCGGGCGCTGCAACCCACCAGAGTGACCCCCAGACCGACTGCCAGAACGCACTTGAGCATGAACATTTCCTCCAGAGTTAGCCTTTCTCCGCCATGCGAGGGTCGAGCACGTCGCGCAGCCCGTCGCCGAGCAGATTGCAACCGAGCACCATGGCCATGATGGAGAGGCCCGGAAAGGCCACCATCCAGGGGGCTCGCTTGTAGAACTGATAGGTATCGGCCAGAATGGTTCCCCATTCGGGGAAGGGGGCCTTCGCCCCCAGCCCGAGAAACGACAGTCCGGCCGTGTCCAGCACGGCCGTTCCTACGCCCAGGGCCGCCAGCACGATGAGCGGGTTGAGGCAGTTGGGCAGTACGTGCACGAACAGGATGCGCACCGGGCTCGCTCCCAGCGAGCGGGCCGCCTGCACATAGTCGAGCTCGCGGGTGGTCAGCACCGAAGCGCGGGCCTGGCGCCCGAAGATGGGGATGCCCACCACGCCCACGGCCAGCATGACGTTGCCGAGGCCCTCCCCCAGCACGCTGACGATGGCGATGGCCAGGAGGATGCTGGGGAAGGCCAGCATCAGGTCGAAAAGGCGCGAGATGACGCTGTCCGTCGCTCCTCCGGCGTAGCCTGCCAGGGCCCCGAGCAGGCCGCCCACCAGGAGCGAGATGGAGACCGACAAGAGGCCCACCACCAGCGAGATGCGCGCGCCGAAGAGCAGGCGGCTGAAAAGGTCGCGACCCAGGTTGTCGGTGCCCAACAGGTGGGGAGCCCGGCCTGGCTTGCTCGAGCTGAACGAGGGAGGCTGGAAGCGCTGGGAGAGGTCCTGGTCGCGATAGCTGTAGGGGGCGATCGCGTCGGCCAGCAGGGCGGCCAGCACCAGGCCGCTCAACAGCAGGGCTCCCAGTTTGAAGGGGATGCTCTTGAGCAGTTTGCGGAAGACCTCGCGCAGGGGCGACTCAGCCATAGCGCACCCTGGGATCGAGCCAGGCGTAGAGCATGTCCACCAGCAAATTGACCAGTGAGACGGCCAGCGCGATGGCCAGCACCGAGCCCTGCACCAGCGGGTAGTCGCGCGACTTGACCGCCTCCACCACCAGTCGCCCCACGCCGTCGATGGAGAAGACGGTCTCGGTCATGACCGCTCCCCCGAGCAAGTAGCCGAACTGCAGCCCGATGGCGGTCACGATGGGGATCATGGCGTTGGGCAGGGCGTGACCCCAGAGCACCTGGCCCTCGGTCAGCCCCTTGGCCCGGGCCGTGCGGATATAGTCCTGACCGAGCACCTCCAGCATCGAGGAGCGCGTCATCCGAGCGATCATGGCCAGGGGCACGCTGCTCAGCGTGACGGCCGGAAGCACCAGGTGGCCCAGCACGTCCACCAGGTTGGCCGGGTTGCCGCTGAGCATGGCGTCCAGCACGTAGAAGCCGGTGGGATGGGGAAATTCGAGACTGGCGCGGCCCGAGAAGAAGAACCAGCCCAGATAATAAGGGAAGATCAGCACCAGCATGAGGCCCAGCCAGAAGACGGGCACCGAGATGCCGACCAGCGAGACGGTGGTGCCCAGCACGTCCTGCCAGCCGCCCCGGCGCACCGCCGCCACCACTCCCAGGGGAATGCCCAGCACGGTGGCGATGCAAAGGGCGGCCACGGTCAGCTCGATGGTGGCCGGAAAGGCCCGGGCCAACTCCTCGGTGACCGGGGTGTGGCGGTGGATGGACGAGCCCATGTCGCCCTGCGCCAGCCTGGCCGCGTAGCGCAAGTACTGCTCGGGCAGGCTGCGATCCAGGCCCAGGTCGCGCCGCAGGGCATCGATCTGCTCGGCGCTGGCTCGCTCGCCGAGCATGACCCGCACCGGGTCGCCCGGGATCATGTGGATCAACAGAAAGGTCAGCAGGGTGATGCCGATCACCACCGGGATCAGCTCCACCGAGCGCCGGGCCAGGAACCGCTTCACTTGCTCTTCCAGCGCGCCTTTCGCAGTTGCAGCGTGCCGGTGGGGTGCAGCTCGAAGCCCTCCAGCTCGGGGTGGCTGGCGGCCAGCTGGGAGACGTAGACCATGGGCAGGCAGGGGGCGTCCTGGTGGATCAGCTCCTGAGCCTTCTCATACAGCTTGGTGCGCTCGGCCTGATCGGTGAGGGCCTGAGCTTTGACGAGCAGGCCGTGCACCTCCGGGCTGGTATACATGCAGACGTTGGAGCCGCCCCGCTTGGTGTCGACGTTGCCGCTGTCGAACAGGGTGTAGAGGAAGTTGTCCGGGTCGCCGTTGTCTGCGATCCAGCCAGACAGGCCTACCTGGTGCTCGCCCTGGCCGAGGGCCTCGAGGTAACTCGACCACTCGCGCGACTTGACGTCCACCTGGATGCCCACCTCGCCCCACTGGGCCTGGAGCACCTCGGCGATCACCTTGGGCTCGGGGAAGTAGGTGCGGGGCACGCTCATGTAAGAGATCTCGAGCTTGAGGCCCTCGTGGCCGGCCTCTTTGAGAAGCTCGCGGGCCTTCTCGGGGTTGTACTCGTAGGGCAGCTCCTTGCGCCCCCAGATGCCGGGCGGGACGGGCGAATTGGCGACTTTGGCCAGACCGTGGTAGAGCTCGTCCACGATCTGCTGGCGGTTGACCGCAAGACAGAGGGCCTGGCGCACCTTCGGATCGTCGAGCGGTTTCTTCTGGGTGTTGAAGCTGAGGTAGCCCAGGTTGAGTCCGGGCTGCTCGGCCACCTTGACGGCCGGGTTCTTGCTCAGCTCGGGGTAGTTCTCGAGCTGCAGCCCGGTGATCAGCTGCACCGCGCCGCGCTCGAGCTGCAGCTGGCGGCTCGTGTTCTCGGGGATGGGCTTGAAGGTGATGCGGTCGAGCGGCGGGCGGCCATCCCAGTAATCTTGATTGGCCTCGATGACCAACCGGTCGCCGGGCAGCCACTCCACGAACTTGAAGGGCCCCGTGCCTACGGGCTGCTTGAAGGCGTCGCGCCCTGACTTCTTCAGCGCCGCCGGCGAGGCGATGCCGAAAAACGGCATGGCCAGGTTGGAGAGAAAGGGCGCGATGGGCTCCTTGAGGTGAAAGCGCACCGTGTGCTCATCCACCGCTTCGATCTTGGTGATGCGGCCGCCCCAGACGTCGCTCCAGTAGCTGAAGGTGGCCCCGGGATAGCGCAGGGGATGGTTGGGGACGTACTGGCGCTCGAAGTTGTCCACTACGGCTTTGGCGTTGAAAGGGGTGCCGTCGTGGAATTTGACCCCCTGGCGCAGCTTGAGGGTCCAGGTCTTGCCATCCGGGCTGGCCTTCCACTCGGTGGCCAGCGAGGGCTCCACCTCGGCCGAGCCGCTCTTGAAGCGCAGCAGCGTGTCGAACAGGTTGGCCGTGATCTGGGAGGACTCGGCGTCGGTCACGTCAGCCGGATCGAGCCCCTTGGGGTCGCCGGGCTTTCCCACCACCAGGGTGTTGCCCTCGGGACGAGCCGGGGGCGTGCCGGTGGCGGCGCCGCTCTGGCCGGCAGGCTGCGAGCAACCCGGCAGCCAGAGCAGGAAGAGCAGCAGGGCGAGAATTTTCGACCGTCGCTGAATGCTCACAGACGGCTCCTCTGGGGGTCTTCCTGGGGAGAAGGCTCGCCCAGCGGGCCTTCCTCCCCGCCCACCTCGGGTGAAGGCGAAGGGGCGGCATCCGGCGAGGCCTCGGGCACGGGGGTCTCCTCCTGCACCGAGCCCGGGGTGGCCCCGCCTGGCTCGATGCGAGTATCGGTGGAGGTGGCCGTGGGAGCCGGCACGGGCCGCCCGGGCACCTTGACGTCCTGGCTGGAGTCGAACGGGTTGACGGTGCGCGGCTGGAAGCTGCACACCCGGTTGTTCTTCGAGTCGGCCACGTAGATCGTGCCGTCGGGGCCCTGGGCCGCCTGCTGGGGCTGCTCGAACTGGCCCGCCATGTCTCCCTTCTTGCCCCAGCGATACATGTAGGTTCCCTGGGGCGAGAACTTCTGCAGCCGGTTGTTGCCCGAGTCGACCACGATGACGTTCTGGTCCAGGTCGACGATCACGTCGGTGGGCTGATCCAGCTCGCCGTCCTTTTTCCCGTGCAGTCCCCAGGCGTTGAGCAGCTGGCCGTCCTTGGTGAAGCGCTGGATGCGGTGGTTGCCTTTGTCGGCAACGATCAGGTTGCCCTGGTTATCGGTGGCCACTCCCCAGGGCTCGTTGAACTTGCCCAGATCGGTGCCCTGCTCGCCCAGCATCAAGAGGACGCTGCCATCGGGCCCAAACTTCTGGATGCGATGGTTGCGCGAGTCGGCCACCCACATGTTGTTCTGGTTGTCGAAGGCGATGCCGATGGGATGGCTGAACTCGCCCGCCCGGTTGCCCAGCTGGCCCACCTGAGCGATGAACTTGGTGCCGTTGGCCGTGATGCGGAACTTCTGCAGGCGGTGATTGCCCGTGTCCGAGACCCACAGGTTGGACTCGCGGTCCACCGCCAGCCGCATGGCTTCGTGGAACTGCACGTGGTCTGAGCCGGTGGTGCCGAACACGAAGATCAGCTTGCCTTCGGGGGTGAAGCGCTGGATCCGGCCATTGCCGGTATCGGCCACGTAGATGTTGCCGCTGGGGTCGGCGGCCACCCCGCAGGGCCAGTTGAACTGACCCATCTGGCTGCCCTTCTTGCCGATGGAGGCCTGGTAGCTGGGCGGGCCGTCCCCCTGGGTGAGCACCACGATGCCCACGGCCAGGACGCCGAGCAGCACCAGGATGATCAGGATCCAGATCAGCTTCTTGCTCAAGCGGGTGCTGCCTCCTCACTGACCTCTTCCCAGGGAAAGCGCTCGACCCGACTGGTGCGGCACAGCTCGGCCGTCATGATGGCCTCGAGCTGGGCCACCGCCTCATCCACGTGCTGGTTGATCACCCGATAGGCATAGTGGCGGATCTGGGCCAGCTCGGTGCGGGCCGTCAACAGGCGTTTGGCGATCTGATCGGGCGACTCGGTGCCGCGCGAAACCAGCCGCTGCCGCAGGGTGGGCAGATCGGGCGGGGCCAGAAACACGAACACGGCGTTGGGGGCGCGCTTCATCACCTGCAGTCCGCCCTGAACGTCGATATCGAGCACCACGTTCTTCCCTGTCTCGAGCTGCTGCTCCACGAAGTCGCGAGGCGTGCCGTAGAAGTGATCGAACACCTCCGACCACTCCAGGAACTTGTTCTCCTCCACCCAGCGCTCGAAGCCCTCGTGGTTGAGAAAGAAGTAGTGCTTGCCATTCTCTTCCTGAGGGCGAGCGGGCCGGGTGGTGGCCGAGATGGAGAAGACGCAGTCGTTGCGACGCGAGAGCAGGCGCTCGAGCACGGTGCCCTTGCCCACGCCGGAAGGGCCGGAAACGACCAGAAGCAGACCTTTCAAAGCAGGGCCAACCTTTCCACCGTTCGGGGGTGAACCAGATTCAATGCCGTTGAGGCTCTCCCGCCCGAGTGTCGCGACCTGGGAATGCAGCCGAATTCTTGCGCGGAGGCCAGAAGTCCTATCGAACAAAGGTTTGCTAACCCGAGCCGAGAATCGTCCGGCGTGAAGCTCGACTCGCTCAACCTGGCGGCCATCGTGGCCGAGTTGGGGCCGCTCCTGAAGGATGCGGCCCCCCAGAAAATTTCTCAGCTCTCGGAGGAAGACTATCTCTTCGCCTTCCGGCGCCCCGGTCAGACGCTGCGCCTCTTGATCAGCCTGCGGCCCGAGGAGAGCCGGTTGCACCTGGTGGAGCAGCCCACACAGCCGGCTCAGAGCCCATCCGCCTTCACCATGCTGCTGCGCAAACATCTCGAAGGCAGGCGTCTTGGGCGCATTGGCCAGGTGGGGCTCGAGCGCACCGTCGAGCTCGACTTTCCGGCCTACCAGGAGAAGCCCGCCCTGAAGCTGGTGCTGCACATCCCCGGGCGCGACAACACCATGCTCTTGCTCAACGAGTCGGGCAAGGTGTTGGGAGCCCACCGCAAGCACGCCCGACCGGAAATCTCCGAGCTGCCTTCGGCCGACAGTCTGAGCGGGCAACAGGTCGCCCTGCTCGTGGACCGCTCTGAGCCGCTCCAACGGGCCCTCCCCCGGGCCGTGTTCGGGCTTCCCCCTTCCTACGCCCGGCAGCTGGCCCTGGAGGCGGGCCAGGACCCTGCCCGACCGCTCGCCGACCCCCATGCCCTGGCCACGGCCTGGGACGCCTTCTGGGCCGACTTTCGGGCCGGGCGCTTCCAGCCCGCGGTCACGACCGGGGGCGAGTTGAGCTTTCGTGGGCAGGGCCTCCCCTACCCCAGCATGCAGCAAGCCGCCGAAGCCGCCTGGTCGCTTGCGAGCCGGGCCCCGGGCCTGGAGCAGCTGCGCTCGGAGGCCCTGCGCAAGGTGCAGAAGGCCCTGACCCGGGTGGAGAAGCGCCTCGGCGAGCTGGGTCGCGACCTGGCTCAGACCGAGAGAGCCGAGCAGTATCAGCACTGGGGACAGCTGTTGCTCTCTCGGCTCGACCAGGTGCCGCTTCGAGCCACCAGCGTCAGCCTGGCCGATTTCGACGAGGCCTCCCGGGTGGAGATCGCCCTGGACGCGCGCCTCACGCCCAGCGAGAACGCCCAGAAGCTCTTTCGTCGCTCGCGCAAGCTGAAGCGGGCCGGGCCTCTGATCGCGGCCCAGGTCGAGAAGGCCCGGGCCGAGCACGACTACCTGGTCGAGCTGCGCCTGGCCATCGAGCAGGCCGGCTCGGCCGGCGAGCTGAGCGAGCTCGAGCCCAGGCCGGTGGAGCGTCGGTCCCGTCCCGAGAAGCCCCGCAGCGGCCCTCGTCGCTACCAGACCGACGGTTTCGAGCTCTGGGTAGGGCGCAACCCGGCGCAAAACGACCGCTTGACCCACAGGCTGGCGGCTCGAGACGACCTCTGGTTTCATGCCCGCAACCTGCCCGGGGCCCACGTCATCCTGCGCACCGCCGGGCGCGCGCCCAGTCAGGAGGCTGTGCTGGCCGCTGCCGTGCTGGCCGCCCGCCACTCGCAGGCCTCCGAATCGAGCAAGGTGGAGGTGGACTTCACCCTGGTCCGCTACGTCAAGAAACCTGCTGGTAGCCCGCCGGGGAAAGTGATCTACCGGCACGAGACCAGCCTGGTGGTCGACCCCTGCCAGCCGCTGGGCGATCTTCATGAGCTCCAGTCGTAACTCACTCAGGTCAGGCGAAGGGTGCCCTTTCCGGGTGCAGATATTTTCGAAGCGGAGCGGTCAGACTCGTTTCGCACTCTGCCTGACTTCATGCATACCACCTTTGAAGGCTGAACACGAACACTATCGAACCTGGTGTGGCCCGGCCGTCTCAGGGGGGTGATTGTCTTCGTTGTGCTTGAGTCAGGGCGCAGGTCGTCACCCGGACGAACCATGGGCCTGTATCAATTCGAGTCGCCGGGCCTCGTGACCGAGGAGTTCCGATGATCCTTCATGCTAGCTTGCGCGACGCGGGTGAGCTGAAGTCGGCGCTGGGACAGGGCTTCGAGATCGATGTCGTCCAGTTACAGCGAGGGGATTTCGCCAGCCGACTGCTGCGGCTTGAGCTGCCCGGCGTGGCTCTGACGTGGGGAAGCCTGACCCGCACCATCGAGATCGCGGGGGTCGCCCGGCAGCAACTGAACATGCTGGCCACCCGCTCTTGCCCGCGCCCGCTCGTCTTGAACGGCCGGACGCTCGAGCCTGAGAATCTCGTTGCTGCTTCCCACGGACGCGAGCACCGTTTCGTCGTGCCAGCCGCATTCGAGGGCCTGGTGATGGAGTTCTCGGACCCCATCATCGGGAAAGCCAGCTTGCCGGCTGATCTGGTTCTTGGTCAGGCCCGTCCCCTGGTGACCTTTGCCGGCACCGCCCTGAGGCAGGCTGCCTTCTATCGCTCGGAGGCCAGCCGTCGCGGTCTGGCCGCGCGCTCGATCGAGCTTCTGCTCCGCAGCCTGCCTGTGTCCGAGCCCGACCGTTCCCGGTCGGAATGGAGCGGCGCACGCCGGCGCGCCGCTCTCCGGGCAGCCGATCTGATCCATCAAAACCCGCGCGAGCCGCTCACCCTCGGTTTGCTCTGCCAGCACGCCCACGTGAGCGAGCGCACTCTGCGCTCCGGGTTTGCCGACCTGTTTGGAATGGGTCCTAACGAGTACGTGCGGGTCGTTCGCCTGAACCGCGTCCGGCGCCGGTTGCAGGAGGCGAGCCCCTGTACGACCACGGTGACCGAAGTGGCCATGGAATGGGGTTTCTGGCAAATGGCCCATTTTGCCAGCTATTATCGAGGCTTCTTCGGAGAGCTCCCGTCGGAGACGTTGCGCGGTCCCGCGTCCACGCTCACTTTTCGGGGATGGTCTTCACCGTCACCCGCAGGACTTTGCCGGCGCCTCGGGTCGAGCTATCCGGACGTCTATCCAGAATCGGCAGGATCGGAGCGGGTCAAAGCAGCGCCTTGATGATCTCCAGGAACATCTCTTTGAGTGGAATCCTGGTCCCTATCACGACGAGCATGGGGAGAGCCGCGGCCACGGCCAGCGGCAGAATGGACAGCCTGCTCAGGGGAACGATTCGGATGCGTTCGACCGCCTCAAACAAGGAGACGACGTCGGCCACCGGACCAAGCTCTTGGGCTTGCAGTAGCCTTTCCTCTTGAGGGGAAATCTCTTCGGCGTGGAGCCACCGCCGTTGCACCAAACGGCCGTGTCGGGCGGCCAGGGCGCCATAGTGGAGCAGGCCATGTCGCTTGAGGAGCACCAGGGGTGGCACAAAGGCGACCATCGGGATCAGTGCGCCCAGCACCAGCAATCCGACCAGCAGGCCCATGGTGAAGTACAGTGAATCCAGGGCCAGGCCGTGGTAAAGGATCTCGTGCGTCCAGCGAGCTGCAATCACAGCCGAAAGCCCGAACAGCACCGGAGCCAGGGTTACGGTGGCCATCTCCAGAAATCCAAGCCCCCCGGACCGGTCCGGATGCGTGGGAACCAGCTTGAGCGGAAGTCTCGACAGACGAAGAAAGAGCACGCAAGACAACACCCAGCGGAAGGCCCAGACTGCGGCAAACGAGACGAACAGGAATCGGGTCACGATCAGATAGTACCAGCCCGAGAAGCTCAGAAAAGGTCCGCCGTCACGGGTCCAGGATATCTCGTCCAGCTCCTGGGGCTGAAACCCCACCAACAGTAAGCAGATCAGGCTCGCAGCCAGCACACAACACAAAGAGAGCTTGGAGTTGCGCCAGGCCAGCGTGCGCCGCAGGACCTCCTCGTAGGCCTCTTGCTGCGGCTCGGCGATGATCCCGGTGGCTTTGAACTCAGGCAACAGGAGGCGGGTCCGCTGGTCCATGAGCATTTCCGCCAGGAGAAAGCACGGGATCGCCACGAGACAGCGGACGTGGACCCCAAAGTGTGCCAGAAGCGGCTCGTGCAGGCTTCCCTCCTGCATGAAGAGCCGACCGGACAACGCCGCCGCGATCACGACGGGCAGCCAGCCCACCAGCAGGTAGAACAGCGCGCGACGTCTGATTCCCAGGCGACCGTCGCCAGGTATCAGTCCGAGCCGTTGCTGATAGCGGTAGAAGGGTCCCCGCACGAAGGAAAATTCTGGTTCGGTGCTATTCTTCATAGGTCAACTTCAGGGCACGAACGCTGCCGGGGCAGGCTGAGGAGGCGGTGCAGGCAGTTCCATCTCGATCGGCACCGAGAGGGTCAGTGTCACCAGCCAGACCAGAATATTGTTAGCCGCGAAGACGCTGGCGTTCAAGCTGAGATTGGCGGGGATGCGTCCATTGAGCAGCGTTCGGCTCAGGTCGACGGAGCCGTCGTAATGGACCAGGTTCTCGGCGAAGTACACACCTGGAAAGGGCGGCAGATTGGTCAAGGCCTTGAGGGGCAGAGCCCCGGGCTGGTAGTGCCCCTGACCCAGGGCCGGCAAAGTCAACGCCCACAGGATCGCGAGTAGTCCCATCCAGCGTTTCATGAACACAGAGCTCCTGACTAAAAACTCACGACAAGGTAGGTCTGCCATCAAGAGGATGTCTATCCAGAATCGGCAAGTTCGGGGTGGGAGTGTGGAGTGTGTTCCTATTGGCAATAATATCGCAAGCAGCGAAGAGTGGCGTGGGAAGCGGTTCTTGACTTGGCAAGCAGGTTTGCCATGCCGGTGGCCCAGCACTGGTTTCGAAAGGACCAGGCTTTCACTGCGGAGCACTGCGACTGGTGACCGTCTAACTCGGGTCCTCAACGCTCGTTCGTCTCGCTTCCCTGCTGGGCTGCTCATTCTCAAGGCTTCGGGAAAAAAGTACCCCCGAGCGGGAACTAACCTGCCTTCCTCCCGGTTGTGACCCCCAAGAGCAAGAAATAAAGAAGAGGTTGGCGAGGGGACGTATGAGCGAGCAGATAGACTGCAAAAGCTATCGCCCGCTGCTGGAGGACTTCGTGGACGGCGAGGTCGAGCCGGGGCAGTTGGGCAACCTGCAAGAGCACCTGAGGGATTGCCCCGAGTGCTTCGCCCGGGTGGAGTTCATGCGCCGGCTGCAAGGCGTGGTGCGTCAGGCGGTGCCCCCCGAGACCACGCCCGAGCTCTTACGTCGGCGCATCGAGAAGAGCTTCAAGGTCAATCCCTGGCAACGCCGCATGAGCCAGCCCTGGGTGCGGCCCGCCCTGGCAGCGGCCTGCCTGCTGATCCTGCTGGCAGGGCTCTTCGCCCTCTTCCCTCGCGAATCCAGGCCCAGCCCCTGGGCTGTGGCCATGGTGAACGACCACACCATGTGCTGGATGATGGGCTGCGGTCAAGCCGACCCGAGCGGCTTTGAGAAGAAGATCGCGGGATTCCTGGGTACCAAACCGGATGTTCCCACGCTGCAGCAGTCCCAGCGCCTGGACGTAAAACCCTGCCCGGTCAAGGGCTCGGTGGCCAGTGCCCACGTCTTTTATCTCAGACGGGGCAAGGTGCAGCTCTCGATGTACTTCGCCAAACAGGACGAGTGGACCGGCCAGTTGCCCGACTCGCCCCAGCAAGCTCGCCTCGACGCCGTCGAGTTCGACGGTAAGACCTATCAGGTGGCCAGCTGGCGGCGTAAGGGGATGGTGACAGGCCTGGTGGCGGATATCTCGCGAGAGGACATGAAAGCACTGTCGGGAGCGACGAAGTACGACGCCAAAGGCCAGGCTGTGATTCCGGGAGCCGTGCTGGTGGCTTCGGTCAGCTCGCCTTAGTCTGCTGCTCGCGGGCCTCGATCAGCATCTGCCTGAAAATCTCGCTGCTGGCCTCATACTGCACGGCCTGGAGCAGGCCTTGATACATGTCGAAGGCCCGGTGCTGATACTGGATCCAGGGGTCTTTCTGGGCGTAGGCTTCCATCCCGATGCCGTGACGGAGGGCTTCCATGTTCTCCAGGTGGTTCATCCAGCCCTCATCAGCCACGTCCAGCAAGACTTTGCGCTGGTAGAAGGCCAGGTCTTCCGCCGGCATCCTGGCGGCGGCCGCCTGATAGTGAGCCTCGACCTGGGGTCGCAACAGCTCCTCGAGCTCTTCTTCAGTCACTTTCTTCTTCTTGCCCAGGTCCACGTCGAAAGGCACGCCAAACTTCTGGCTCAGCTCGGTCAGCGCTTGCTTGACCGCGTCGGCCTTCATGCTCCCCGGCACCTCGACCACCTCGTCCTCCTGCGAGCCCTTCGCGACCCACTCGCGCTCGGCGTGGCTGTAGAAGGCCTGGTGGGCCAGCGAGCGCGGCAACCAGTCCAGCACCAGGTCTCCCACGTTGGCTTCACGATTGACGAGCTTGTCGCGGCTCGCGCTAAAGGCCTCGCGCTGCTTGTTGAGGACTTCTCCATACTTGGTGGTGTCCTTGCGAACCTCGTACCACTTG
Source organism: Candidatus Xenobia bacterium (assembly GCA_045863235.1). Taxonomy (GTDB): domain Bacteria; phylum Vulcanimicrobiota; class Xenobia; order Xenobiales; family QWHO01; genus QWHO01. The sequence continues at coordinate 15,761 of BTUM01000037.1, forward strand.
CCTTCCACCGCCCGCTGCGCTTCGCGCACCATCTCGTCAAGTCGCTCGTCGCTGACGCCCTTGCCCGGGGGAATGCCCATGGCATCGAAGAACTCGGCCAGCTTCGGTCCTCCGAAGTACTGCAGCAGCTCGTCCTCGAGCGAGAGCAAGGCCCGACCATAACCTGGCTGGCCCTGGCGAGCGGGGCGCCCTATGAGCTGCAGGTCGATGCGCTCGGACTCGTGGCGCTCGGTCATGATCAGGTGCAGGCCGCCGGTCTCGAATTCCTCGGTGCGCCCGTCGAAGTGGGCGGACCCTTCGGGGGGTGGGTCGGTCGGCTTGATCCGAATCACGATCCCGGTCGCGCCGTCCTGGATCGCCTCCCCTTCAGCCAGGATCTGGGTGGGCAGGCTGTCACTGGCCAGCCAGTCTCGGACCTGCTCGGCATCCCGGGGCTTCTCCACGTCCACCACCACGAACTCGCCCCGCTTGCAGGCAACTTCCGCCTTCATGGCCAGCAGCTTGTAGTTCACCAGGTCGGGCTTGATGTCCACGCCCCGGCCAGCCATGTTGGTCGCCAGGGTCACCATGCCCGAGCGCCCGGCGTCAGCCAGGATGCGCGCTTCCTCATCGGTGTTGTCCTGCACTCGCTCGGCGTTGAGCACCTGGTGGTAGATGCCGCGCTTGGCCAGGAGGTGGGACAGGTACTTGTTGGCTGGAATCGAACGTGTGCCCACCAGCACCGGCTTGCCTTCCTTGTAAAGCTCCTCGATCAGGTCGGCCACGAACTCGAACTTCTCCTGCATGGTGCGGAAGATGACGTCGTGGTCGGTCTTGAGGTCCTTGGGCTTGTTGGTAGGAATGGCCACCACGTCCAGCTTGTAGGCCTCGTGGAACTCGGAGGCGGCCGACATGGCGGTGCCGCTCATGCCGGCCAAGTGAGGGTAGCGCCGGAACAGATCGGGGTAAGTGATGGAGGCCTGGGTGCGCTGGTAGGGCTGGATGGTGACGCCTTCCTTGGCCTCCAGAGCCTGATGGAGGCCATTGGTGAAGCGCCGCCCATCCATGGTGCGACCCTTGAAGACGTCCACGATCTGGACCTGGTCGTTGGCGGCCAGGTAGTCCTGGTCCTTTTCGTAGAGGGCGTTGGCCATCAGGGCGTTCTGCAGAAAGAAGACCCGGCGCACGTTGTCCAGGCTGTAGAGACTGTAGCTTGGAGCCGCTCCCCGCAGAGAGTCGATCTCGGCCTGAGCCTGCTGCTTCTCCTCCTCGGTGGTGGCCGTGCGCAGTAGGTTCTGGGCCTGGACGAGCTTCTGAGCCGCCTGAGAGGCCTTGTGGGCCTGATCGAAGGCGCGGCTGGCAGCCTGCACCTCCTCCATCGGCGTCCCCGGGGGCAACGACCTGAGCTTGAGAGCGGCCTGACCCTTCTTCTCGTCCGCATCCACGGCAGCCAGCATGCACTCCACCCGGTCCAGGCCCTCATCGGTGACGTAGGCGTAATGGTCCTTCTGGTTGGTCTTGAAGTCGCGGCCCGGCTCGAGCGACTTGACAAGGATGTCGAAGATGCGGTGCTCGTCCCCCGCCGCCTCCGACAGCGAGGAGAGGATCAGCGGGGTGCGGGCCTCGTCGATGAGGATCTCGTCCACCTCGTCCACCAGGGCGAAGTGGGGGGCGCGCTGCACCCTCAGTTCCGGCTCGCGAGCCGATTGGTCACGCAGAAAGTCGAAGCCCAGCGAGTGGTTGGTGATGTAAGTCACGTCGCAGGCGTAGGCCTTCTTTTTGTCCGGGTTCTCTACCCCTTCGTGCACGCAACCCACCGTCAGGCCCAGGAACTCGAAGGCCGGCTTCATCTGCTCGAAGTCGCGCTTGACCAGGTAGTCATTGACGGTCACCAGGTGGGCGCCCTTTCCGGTGAGGCCATAAAGGTAGAGTGGCATGATGGCGGTGAGGGTCTTGCCTTCCCCGGTCTTCATCTCGGAGATGCGGCCCTCGGTCATGGCCAGTCCGCCCTGCACCTGCACGTCGTAGGGGCGCATCTTCAACACGACCTGGGCCGCTTTGCGGGCCACCGCAAAAGCCTCGACCTTCATCGAGTCGAGGCTCTCGCCATCGGCCAATCGTCTGCGGAACTCCACCGTCTTGCCTTGCACGATTTGACGGGCGGCCTCCAGGTCGACATCGCCGGTCTGGCCAGCCGCCCGGAGCTCGCTTGCGCGAGCTGCGATCGCAGCGTCGAGCCCAGGCTCGAGATCGTTGACCTTCTTCTGCTCGGCCTGAACCTGCTTGAGCGGGTCGGTTCCGACCACGCTGAGCAAGCCCAGACCAATGCGCTTGGAGGCTCGAATGGCTCCGGAGAGAATCTGGAGGAGCTTGGGACCCTTGGGCAGCTCGACCACGCGCGAGGCCGATGGAGCCTTTTCGGGGACGAGCTCCGTTGGAGGCTGCCTCGGGGTCGCGGGAGGAGGGGCGGCCGGGCCATCTTCCTCAACAGGCGCCACTGGCTCGTCGAGTTGAGCGAGGGCCGTCGGGACGGACGTCGTCGCCGGGACCGGGGCCACTTCGGCCAGGTCGGCTGGAAGCTGTTTCTTGTCAGCCTTGCGTTCGTTCCGGGGTCTGGCGGTCTGGGTGAACTGATCGCTGGGAGCGACCGCCTCGGGCTCTCCCGTGCCCTGCTGCTGACCGGAAGCAGGCTGAGGCAGGCCCGAAACCATCGGGTCGAGCGCGCGCAGCCTCATATCCATCGCGAAAGGCAAGACTTTCCCAAGATGCTGCTATCCTAGCATGACAATCCACTCGGATTTGTAAACAGGATGTTAACGGCCAGACAAGGAAGGGCACGGCCCATGAGTTTGCAGCGGGGCTCGGCTCTGATGATGGAGGGCCGCTACGACGAGGCTTTGAGCGCCTTCGAGGCGGCTGCCCACAGCCAGCCGAAGGCGGCCGGGCCGCTCATCCAACAAGCTCTGTGCCAAATGGCGCTGGGCCAGCCCGGGCCGGCCAACGACCTGTTGACCCGGGCCCTGGAGCTCGAGCCGGACAACCCGGCTCCTCACCTCTTCGCTGGCCTCTGTCGCTCGGACCTCGGCGACCATGAAGCTGCCGAGCTCTGTCTGCAGACCGTCAAGAAGCTCTCTCCCGACCACCAGGCGGTGGACACCGTGCGGGCCATCCTCAACCTGCGCCGGGGCAACCTGGAGAAGGCTGTGGCCTACCTGGGCGGCCATCCCGACCTCTCCCTCTCCTCCCCCATCATCAGCCGCCTGGTACTGGAGGTCGAGCGCCGCCTGCTACCGGCCGAGATCCCTCTGTTGCGCCGGGCTAAAGCTCGCATCCTGTCCCCGGATGAGGAGAAGGCGCCTCCCTCTCCCGGCCTGTTCGGATTGGCCCGCTCCATGGGCGCCTGGCGCGCCCAGTCGTCGGGCCGCAAGCTGGTCGAGAAAGCCATGCGCACTCCCCCCGGCTCCGAGCGCCGCAGGGGGCTGCTCGATCGGGCCGTGACCCGGTTGCGCGAGGCGCGCGATGCCGACCCCTCCCAGTTTCGGGCCGACTTCTACCTGGCCGAGGCGCTCCTTTACGCCAGTCGACCAGGCGAAGGAGCGGAGGCGCTGCGCGAGAGCCGCGAGGGATTCCTGATCTCCTGGCAGCACGAAGGCGAGAATCCCTACCTGCTCTACTACCTGGGTCGGGTCACCCTGCTCCTGGGGGAGGTGGAGGCCTCCATCGAATACTTCGAGCGCGGGCTCTCCAAGTTCGCCAAGTTTCCCGAGGCGCACTACGGCCTGGGTCAGTGCTGGCTGCTCAAGGGCGACGCCAACCGGGCTCGGGATTACTTCGCCCTGGCGCTGCGCTCGGATACTTTCATCATGCGTGACCGCCTGTTCGAGTTGATCAGCCGGTACGAAGGTGACCGGGGCTCACTCGACCGGTCCATGCCCGAGTGGGAGCCGGAGCCAGAGCTCGCTCTGACCGACAGCGAGCCTGCCTCGGAGGACCCGCCCGGGCCGGGGCCGCGGGCCCCCCAGCCGGAGCCCGGCACCCATTCGGAGCCGGACACAGAGAGCCAGCCTGAGCCAGGGCCCGAGGCCCACCCCGTTGAGAGGGCTTCAACCTCCGAGGCACCCTCGGAGAAGCCCCTGTAACATCGAGGTAACAAGATTCGACCCCGCCCCGTGCTAGGATGGCCCCCGGGGAAATCTGCGGGTGAAAGGATCCAGGGGCTCGTGCAGCTTTCGGCTTACAATTCCAGTCTGGCGTTCCGGCTCCCCAGCCCGGCCGCCCGCGAGGAATCCAGTGCTGCCCAGATGGATCTGCCTTTCCTGGCCCTCTCCGGTGGAGACAGCTACAACGGCGTGGTGGAGGGTACCAACGAGCGTCAGAACCCCTTCATCGTCGTCCCCAAGGACCTGCTCACCCGGGCCAAGACGCCCAACCAGGTGGTGCAGGACCTCTCCCGCCTCAATGTCCCGGTCAATGCAGAAATTCCCCTGATCAACGGCTATACGGTGGTGATGAACGAGGACGAGCGCCGGCGCGTCGAGCAGGCCGGCTATCAGGTCATGCCCGACCTGTCGGACAAGTTCCTCTTGCCCAGCCCCTGGGAGCGCAAGCCCGAAGAGAACGTCGAGACCATCGCCACCGAGCCGGCCACCCCTACCACCCCCCGGGCAACCCTGACCGAGCCGCGCTACGCCTCTCCCCTGACCCAGCAGTTCACCGGTCGCGGCGTTGGGATCGCCATCATCGACACGGGCATCTATCCCCACCCCGACTTCAACTTCCCCCACAGCCGGATCGTGGCTTTCCAGGACTTCGTCAATGGCAGCACGCTCGCCTACGACGACAACGGCCACGGTACCCACACGGCCGGCGATGCGGCTGGCAACGGCTTTCTGTCGGAAGGCCTCTATCGGGGGGCCGCTCCCGAGGCCAACCTGGTGGGCATCAAGGTGCTGGACAAGAATGGCAACGGCACCACCTCCAACATCCTTAAGGGGATCAACTGGGCGGTCGAGAACAAGGAGCAGTACAACATCCGGGTCATCAACCTCTCGCTCGGCTCGAGCCAGCGTTGGGCGCATCGCCGTCAGGACCCCATCCAGCAGGCGGTGGAGAAGGCGGTGGACGCGGGCATCGTGGTGGTGGTCTCGGCTGGCAACGAAGGCCCCTATCCCGGCACGATCAGCGCGCCGGGCGACAACCCCCGCGTGATCACGGTGGGCGCCCTGGACGACCGCAACACCCCCGACCCCTCCGACGACCGCATTCCGTCCTTCTCCAGCCGGGGCAAGTCGGACACCATGAAGCCCGACCTGGTGGCTCCCGGCGAGGGGATCATCGGGCCCAACGCTCCCGGCACCATCAGCGAAGCCACCGCCCGCAAGTACGGGGCCGTCCAGAAGACCCTGTCCTGGCTCGACAGGATGCGCGACGAGGAGCTGGTGCACGTGCCCGAGGATACGCTGCGGCTGATCGGCCTGAATCCGAGCTCGATCCAGCGTTTCAAGAACTCCCCCCAGACCGCCCGCTCGGAGATCAACCGGCTGATCGAGACCACCAACCGCCTGCCCATGGTGTCGAGCAACTACCTGGGCATGCCGGGCACCTCCATGGCCGCTCCCATCGTGGCCGGGGTGGTGGCCCAGGTGCTGGAGGCAAACCCGCACCTTTCCCCTGACGAGGTCAAGCAGGTGCTGCGCCAGAGCGCCACCCAGCTTCCCGGCTACGGTCGCGAGGCCCAGGGCTCGGGCGCGGTCAACCCGGACCGAGCCATCGAGCTCGCTCTGCAGAAGCTGGATGAGGGCGACCGGAACGGCCAGTTGCACCTGCCCCTGGAGCAACTCTGATGAAGGTGGCCGCCGCTCCCGCTCCGTTACCCCGCCTGGCCGAGCACCGGCCCCAGCGCGCCGCCAGCCTGGGACTGCCGGAGGATACCCTCTTTCTGAGCAAGCTCCCGCCCATCGAGGGCGACTTCCCCCCACCCCCACCCGACCTCAAGCGCCCGGTCTTGATCGTGCACGGCTTCAACGGCGCCGCCCTGGACTTTTTCAACATGCGCAACTACCTGGCGTCCAACCCCAGAAACAAGCTCGGCGCCACTTTTCACCCCGGTAAGGAGGACGAGTTCCGGGCTTCCCTGCGCGAGAAGCCGGACGGTCGCATCCATACCATCAGCTTCTCCAAGCCTTACCTGAGCTATCGCGAGCTGCAGGCCGAGCTGACCGCCTGTCTGAAGGTTCTCAACGAGGAGACAGGCGGCGAGGTGGACGTGATCACCCACTCGATGGGAGGGCTGGCCACCCGGGCCCACCTCGACCAGGGACATGACGGCATCGATAAGCTGATCATGATCGCGCCTCCCAACCGGGGTAGCCTGGAAGCAGACCTGGCCCTGGCCGCCGACCGGCTCAACCTTTACAGCCACTACATTCCCGAGGCCAAAGATGCGCTGCGCGACCTGACCCTGGACGAAGAGTTTCTGGGCAAGCAGAACAATCCGTATCTGAACGGATTGAACCAGCGCTGGGCCGAGCAGAGCGCCAAAGTGCAGGCCACCATCATCGCCGGGTTGGGGATTCCCACTCCCGACTGGAACTGGAAGCTTTTTTCGCAGGGCGACGGCATGGTGACGGCCAGCAGCACCTACATGCCAGGAGCCCGGTTCGCCGTCACCGACGTGGAGCATCCAGCCGGAATCGAGCGTGAGGGCGACAGCGGCAACCGGCTGTTTACCTTCAAGTACAACCACGGCAGCCTGGTCAGCGACCCGACGATCCAGCAGTTCGTGGGGCAGATCCTGGGAAGCTAATGTGCTCGCACTCTGGTTTTGCGATGTTCAGAGTTTCTCCAGGGTCGCCCCCCGGTAGTAGTGGCGCAAGATGGCCTGGTAGCCCATGTGCTTCTCCCCCATCACCAGCGCCCCCCACTGGCATAAGCCCACCCCGTGGCCCCAGCCCCCGCCCTGAAAGTGCAGGCTGACCGGCCTGCCGTTTTGCTCCTTGACACTCATCTTGCAGCGGGTGCTGCGCAGCTCGCGGTAGCCCAGGATGCGTCGAAAATCCTGGCTCTTCTCGCGATACTCATGCCCCTGATCGTCCTTGACGGTGATGAAGTTCATCCGGCCTGACGGATCGTGGCCGCTGACCACCACCGAGGTGATGGTCCCCAGAGGCTTGCCATCGGCGGCAAAGCGCTTGCGCACCGTCTCGATGGGGAACGAGCGGCTCCAGTGCGAGCCGGCCGTTCCGGCGCAGTAAGGGTCGGGAACGCCCTTGATGAAGGGCACCTTGGGACCGAAGACGGGCTCGGAGTCGGAGGTGTGCCCGCCGCAGTTGGAGCTGTAGTAGGCTTTCAGGACGCGGCCGTCAGCCCCCTTGAGCACCTGACCCCGGGTGTCGTCGAGCGCGCCGCGCGAGGAGAACGACTCGCCGTCCAGGCCTGCGTAGACCTGGTCCTGGTCGGTGGCCACCAGGTCGTACTCGCTGTCGCGCGGGTCGCCGAGCAGGTAGACGGCGTAGGTGCGGGCCGCCACCGCCAGGGCGCGCTGGGTGGGTCCGGGCCAGTCAGCGGGGATCTCGCCCCCCACCACCCCGGCCAGGTAATCCTCGAGGTTGAGGACGTTGACCGCCACCAGCTTGCCCTCGCGCTCGAAGACGCGCAGGTAGCCTCGATAGCCGCGCCCGTTCCAGTAGAAGACGCCCGAGGCGGGCACGAACATGACGTCCTTTTCCGGAAAGCCCGGACGGAAGGTCACCTGTCCCTGGCCTTTGCGCAGCACCTGGGCGCCGGCGGTGGACTTGAGGGTGTAAGCATCCGACTCGACCGTGCAACTCGAGCCCTTCTCCTGCAGAGCGATCCGCACCCGAGTCTGGGCCAGCGTGAGCTGACTGAGCAAAAGGAACAGCACCAACGTCAAAGGGCAACAATTCTTTAAAGCCAATTTCAGGGCTCCGAGGTAGATTAAGGTCGATACCATGCAAAATCTGACCGGCGGCATTACGGGAAAGTTCCTCGGTTCTCCTACCTTCGAGGAGGCCAGGCGCAAGCTGCGCGAGGCTGGGCAGCGCGAGGAAGCGCGCGGCCACGAGCTCGATGCGCGCGGCCGCGACCGCGTCGAGCAGGGCTCTCAGGATGCCGAGCAGGCCGCCGAGGACAGGCAGCAGGCGCTGAACGACCGGGCCGCCGCCCAGAAGCAGTGGAAGAAGGCCGAAAAACTCCAGGCCAGCTCGCTCAAGAAGATTGCCGATGGGATGGGCCTCATCGGTCTGGCCGCAACCCTGCAGGCAGCCGCCCAGGCCCGCATCAATGAAGGGTTGAGCCAGCAGCAGCAGGCAGGCCAGCTCAAGGATAAAGGTCTCAAGGACGTCTCCAACGGACTCGCTCGCCAGGAGAAGGCCGAGCAGGGCCAGCAAGCCCAGGTCGAGCGACTGCAGCAGGCCTTTGCCGGCGAGGCTCAGGCCGAGGCTCTGAAAGACGAGGGGCGCGCCGGCGTGGGCCAGGGGCTGCGCCAGGAGGCTCAGGCCGAGCGTTTGCAGCAGAGCGGAGTCGAGACTCTCGCCTCTGGTCTGGCCGAGCAGCAGGCGGCCGAGCAGATCAAGGACGCCGGCCGGGAGAAGATCGGACGGGGCATCGACCAGCGTAACCTGGGCGGGGTCTACCTCGAGCAGGCCGCCCTGGGCCACCAGCAGGCCAGCCAGTTGCAGGGAGAAGCCGGTGCCAAGCGCACCCGGGCTCAAGCTCTGGAGATCCTGGCTCAGGCCGCCCAGCAGCGGGCCCAGCAGGCTTTGCAGCAAGTGCAGGCCCTGGTGCAGCAGGTAGCGCGCTTGACTCAGGAATCGACGCAGGCCAGCGGAGCCGCCGCCACGCTCGAGTCGGAGGGCCAGCACTTGAGCAGCCAGTCGCGCTGCTGGGGCCAGCGGGGCCAGCAGAACATCGCTCACGGGCGCTATCTGCAGCAGTGCCCCTTCCAGTATTGCGCCGGCCTGGAGCTCGAGCGCCAGGGCTTCGCCGAACTCAACTACGCCAACCAGCTGTGGGCCCAGGCCCAGGCCAAGCAGGGCCAGGCCAGCCAGCAGCGCCAGCTGTCCGAGGCCAGGCACGCCGAGGCTGAGCAGACTCGCTTTCGGGCGGCAGCCCTGGCCGGTCAGGCCTCGGGCGACTTTGCCCGGGCCAACCAGCAGCGCCAGGAAGCCGGGGGCCTGGTGCAGGCGGCCGCGGCCCAGGAGTTGCGGGCCGGCGAGATCTCCCTGCAAGCTCACCAGCTTCAGCAGCAGGGGCTGGGGCTGCGCGAGCAGGGCCAGCAGCTGATCGATGCCGGGCGCACCGAGGTGGCCACCGGTCAGGCCCGCGAAACAGCCGCTCAGGGCCAGATGACCCGGGGGCTGGGTCAGTTCGACCAGGGCCGGGCCGACGAGCAGCAGGCCCGCAATACCGAGTTGGACGGGCTGGGCAAGATCCAGCAGGGCTTCACCCAGGAAGCTCCCTTCCGGGCCGAGGAGCGGGACGCCCTCAAGGAGTTCCGCGCCTGGCGAGCCAAAGAGAAGACGGCCCACAGTCGCCAACAGATGGGCCTGGGCAAGCTCGAGCAGGGCCTGGAGCAGTCCCAAGCTGGTCGCCAGGAGGGCGACGCCGGAGTGGCCGATTTCCGCGAGGGACAGAAAGTCGAGCGGCGAGGCGCCTCCAAGGTGGAGGCCGGTCAGGAGAAGCTCACTCAGGCCCGCTCTGCCCTGGATCAGGCCCGCGCCCGGGCCGCTGCGGCCCAGGATGAGTTGCGCCGGGCCGAAGAGCTCGAGCGCCAGGCCCAGCGCGAGATCGAGCTGGGGCAGTCCGAGCAGGCTGCCGGCCAGGTCATCGCCGGCAAGGGGCGAGCCTACCAGCAAGCCGCCGGATAACTTCGCACGCCGTTGCAACTGACTTAAGGCGCCGCGCGTCAGAGGATCCCGCTCGGGGTTCTGGAAAGCCCGCCCATGCGGCTCTTTGAGGGCATCCGCTTCGATCGCAACGAACTGGCCGGGGCTTTTGGCGACCTGGGCACCGTGCTGCCCCTCATCGTGGGGATGATCCTGGCCGCCCGGCTCGACTGCGCCAGCGTGCTGATCATGTTCGGGCTGATGCAGATTTTCACCGGACTGCGCTACCGGATCCCCATGCCGGTTCAGCCCCTGAAAGCCATGGCCACACTGGTGATCGCCCAGAAGCTGACCGGCTCCATCCTTTACGGTGCCGGGCTGGCCATCGGCATGGTCATGCTCTTCTTGACCATGTCAGGCCTGTTGGCCCGGCTGGGGCGCGCCATCCCCACCACGGTGGTGCGCGGTCTGCAATTTGGCCTCGCCCTGCAACTCGGCATCCTGGCGCTGCGCGAGTACGTGCCTTCGGCCGGTCCCTCGGGGATGGCCCTGGCCCTGGTCGCCTTCCTGGTCGGCCTGGCCTTCCTGGGCAATCGGCGCATCCCGGCGGCGCTCCTCCTGGTCGGGCTGGGGGCGGCCTTCGCCGCCTTGAAGCTCCAGCCAGGCCAGGTGACCGGCGCCTTCGCTTTGCACCTGCCGCAGTTTCACGTGCCCGGCTGGTCCGACATCGCCCAGGGCTTCCTGCTGCTGGCCATCCCGCAGCTGCCGCTTTCGCTGGGCAACTCCATCCTGGCCACCCGCCAGGTTTCCCACGATCTTTTTCCCGAGCGCGCGGTGGACCTGAAGACCATCGGGCTGACCTACTCATTGATGAACCTGGTCAATCCTTTCCTGGGCGGCATCCCGACCTGCCACGGGGCGGGTGGCATGGCCGGGCACCACGCCTTCGGCGGGCGCACCGGGGGCTCGGTGGTGATCTGCGGGCTGGCCTTCATCGCCGTGGGGCTCTTCCTGAGCCAGGGCTTCGCAGCCATGGTGGCGGCCTTTCCTCTGCCCGTGCTGGGGGTCTTGCTCTTGTTCGAGGCCCTCAGCCTGATCGGGCTGACCCGGCTGGCCACCTCCTCGCGGGGCGACTTCCTGGTGGTGGCTCTGGTGGGGCTGCTGGCGGTTGGCCTCCCTTACGGATTTCTGATCGGCATGCTGGTGGGCACCCTGGTGGTGGCCCTCTCGCCCCATCTGAGCTACTTCCGTACATGAAAAAGCCCACCGCTCGGGGCGGTGGGCTTTTTCCGAGGTCTACCCTCAGCTCTTCTGGCCGGCGATGTAGCCCGGAATCGCGTTGGAGAGCTCCACGTACTGGTTGCCCTTCTCTTCGATCACGCGGCCAGCCGCCTCGCGGTTGGTGCCTTCCTGGATGTCGCGCTCGCCGGTGCGAACCGACTCGGTGCCCCGCTTGACCTGGGAGTTGCCCTCGTCCACTTTCTGTTTGCCAGCGTGCTCGGCGGCGTCGCCCGCGTTGACCTCGGTGAGACCACCAGCCTGGTCGGCCCGACCGGCGGCTTCCTCGACCTGACCGGCCACGATCTTGTCCAGAGCGGCGGTGCGGACGGCCTGGGAGGCTTCCTGGTCCTGACGGGCCTGACCCACCAGGTCGAGACCCTGCTGCTGGACATCCAGCACCTGGGCCATCAGGTTGACACCCGCGGTCAGCTGCTGCAGAGCCACCAGGCGCTCCTGGCGGGCGGTGCCCACCTGGGCCTGACCCTGACCGATGGTACCCAATCCGGCTTCCTGCTCGGCGGCGCCGGCCACTTCCTGATCCAGACCCTGGCGGATCTTGTCCAGGCTGGCTGCCATCTGCGACTTACCGGCGTTGCGGCGAGCCACGCCGTCGGCGACCTCCTGGTTACCCTGGGTTTCCAGAGCGGCGCTCTGGGCCAGGTGCTGCTGGGAGGCCTGAGCGGCCTCGGCGGCGGCGGTGCGGTCGGCGGCGGCCGACTGGAGCAGCGCGGCGGCTTCACCTTCGAGGCGGGTGGCAAGAGCGGTCAGGTAAGCGGCGTTCTCGGTGTGGTGCGAGGCCTCAGCGGTGAGCTTCTCGGACCGGTGCGCCTGCACCTGAGACTCGTGGTGACGCACGGTGGCCACGTCGCGGGTCAAGAGGCCCTCGGTGACGGTGGCGGCGCCCTCGTCCACGTAGCCCGGGATGTCCAGCAAGGTCGTGCCCGCGCTGGCGTCGATGGCGGCCTTGCGGGCCAACAGGTCGGACAGCTTCTGGGAAGTCTGGCTCTTGGCGTTCTCTACGATCGACTCGGCCTGGCGCTGGGCCCCTTCCTGGGCGCAGTGAGTGGCGTGAGTGCGAGACTCGGCAGCCTCGGCCTGCTTGGCGGCGGCCTCGGCCTCGGAGTCGGTGGCGCGGGCGGTCAGTGCCTCGGAGCGGGCCTGGGCGTCCAGGCCTTTGCGCTTCTCGGAGTGGGACTGGCGCAGGTGGCCGCGGCCGTCGCGGATCAGGGCGCGACCGGCGTCGGTCTCGGCCATGGCCTGGCGGAACTCGCCCACGCCCTGGTCGACCGTGGTGGCCCCGGCCTGCTCGGTGTTGAATCCGGCCGTCAGAGCGGTCAGACCGCTCTCGACCAGCGCCTGACCCTGTTTGGCCTGCTGCAACTGGGCACCGAAGTCAGCCGACTTCTGGTCCACGAACTGGCCCACGCTCTCTTCCAGCACCAGCGCCGTGGCCAGCACCTGGGCTCCGCCCTGGGCAACCTGCTGAGCCTCTCCGGCCGAGTTCAGTCCGCCCTGGAACTCCTGAATGCCCTGCTGCTCGTTGGCCCCGCCAGCGCTCTCGCGATTCAGACCGTTGACGATCTGCTGCTGACCGGCCAGCTGGCGCTCCAGGCCGGTCTGAATCTGGGCCTGGCCTTCGGCCGCTTTCTGGTTGCCATCGGCGATGGCCTGGTTGCCAGCCTGGCGTCCTGCCTCGCCGCGCTGCTTCTGGTCCGCGCCGCTGGTCTGCATGTCGCGGCCGCGGGCGGCCTCTTGCTCACCTTTCTCGCGGAGCTGGCGGGCTGCTTCGGCCGGATCCTGCTCGTCGATGATGGCTCTCTTCTGTTTGCCGGCAGCGCTCTGCGACGCGGTGTAGACGCTGGCGGTAAAGTTGGTACTCAGGCTGACCATTTGTTTCATGCCTCCCCAAAATTTGGACAATACTTGTCTCTCTCGTTCCGCGTCAGTATGGCATCACGAACTGAAACCATGCTTAAACGGGCTGTTGACAGGCTGTTAACTTGGCGCCAGAAGGGTCCTCAACGAGCCCGAGGAAGAGGGGGGCCATGCCGTTCTACCATCGACTCGGGCAGCTGCCCGCCAAGCGTCATACCCAGTTTCGTAAGCCCGATGGCTCGCTTTTCCGCGAAGAGCTGATGGGCCAGGAAGGCTTTTCGGGCATCCAGAGCATCCTCTATCACCACTTCATGCCTACCGAGGTGCTCAAAGTGGACTGGCTCGGACAGGCTAAACCCAAGCTGGTGGACTTCGGGGGATTGCGGGCCCGCCAGTTCCGCACTCGCCAGTTCCCGGCCGGAGGGGACGCGCTGGAGAGCCGGCGGGCCATCCTGGGCAATGCCGACGTCATCTTGTACCTGTCGCGCCCAACCCGCTCGATGGAGCACTTCTACCGCAATGGCCAGGCCTATGAGTGCTGGTTCTGCCACGAGGGTCAGGGCGTGTTTCGCAGCCAGTTCGGCCAGTTGCCCTTCAGCGCAGGAGACTACGTGGTGCTGCCTTTCGGGGTCACCTGGCAATTGCGCCTGGAGAGCAGCGAGGCTCGCTTCCTGGTGATGGAGGCGCCTTCCCAATTTGCCCCTCCCAGGCGCTACCTCAATCACTACGGCCAGTTGCTCGAGCACGCTCCCTACTGCGAACGCGACATCAAGGTCCCCATCGAGCTCGAGACCTACACCGATGAAGGCGAGTTCGAGGTCCACGTGAAGGCCCGCGACGAGCTGCACCGTCACATCATGCGCCACCATCCCTTTGGCGTGGTCGGCTGGGACGGCTTCCTCTACCCCTGGTCGTTCAATATCGCCAACTTCGAGCCCATCACCGGGCGTGTGCACCAGCCCCCGCCCGTGCACCAGACCTTCGAGGCTCACAACTTCGTGGTGTGCAGCTTCGTGCCGCGCCTGTTCGACTACCATCCCGAGGCCATTCCAGCGCCCTACGTTCACAGCAACGTCAATTCCGACGAGGTTCTCTATTATGTGGACGGAGATTTCATGAGCCGGCGCGGGGTCGATAAGTACGACTTTACCCTCCATCCCGGCGGGCTTCCCCACGGGCCCCAGCCCGGGGCCACCGAGGCTTCCATCGGCCAGGCGAAAACCGAGGAGCTGGCCGTGATGGTGGATACCTTCCGTCCCCTGCAGGTGGCCGAGGAGGGACTGGCCTTCGAGCTGCCCGAGTATGCCTATAGCTGGGTCGAAAAGTAGTTCTCAGCGGAACAGATCGATGTACCAGTCGAGCAGCTGCGCCACCTGCCTCACATTCATGTAAAGCCATTCCAGGGGCGCATAGAAGAATTCCATGAACTTCTCCAGGCCCGGGGGGTGGCCGGACTGCTTGAGCAGACCGACTGCCGGCCCGACGCTCAGAACGTAGAGGACCGGCAAGACCCAAGCCAGCCAGAGAAAACGTGACCCGCGTGACTCGGTCGCCTGATCGTCCAGGGCTTAGGTGCGCTCCATCACGCGCAGGAAAGCGTCGATCAACACCGGGTCGAACTGGGTCCCCGAGCCGTCGCGCAGCGTCTGCAGTGCATTCTCGACACTGAACGGCTCCCCATCGGGGCCTCCGGCCAGGAGATCCTCGAAGTGGTCGGCCACGGCGATGATGCGCGAGGCCAGCGGGATGTCGCGCCCGGCCAGCCCATCGGGATAGCCGTCGCCGTCCCAGCGCTCATGGTGGCTGCGGATGATCGGTCCCAGGTGTTTCAGCGAGCCGATCTGGTTCATGATCTCCTCGCCGTAGATGGGGTGCTTCTTGAGCTCCTCCAACTCGGCGCTGGTCAGCTCGTCGGGCGGCTTGGCCAGGATCTCCTCGGGCACCTGAATCTTGCCCACGTCGCGCAGGATGGTGGAAGCGTGCAGAGCGCGCAGGTTGAGCGGACCCTGCTCTTTGAGGAAGTCGGCCATCTCCTCGATCTTCTCGTCGGAGGCACCTCCCAGAGCGATGCCCACCTGACCGATGTCGATCAGCATGGCGCCGTCTCGGATCTGCTTGCGGGTGCGGAAGTCGTTGATGCCCAGCTCGTCGGCCATGGCCATGGCGTGCTGCATCACCTTCTCGGAGCGCTCGGTGGATTGCCCGCCCATCTTGAGCATCACGCCCAGGCTGTGCAGAGCAGCATCTTCGTCCAGGTCCTGGAGGTCGCCGAGCTCTTTCTCTTTGTTGGCCTTCTTCAGCAGGCTGGTGACGGCCGAGGCGGCGTGGCGGTTGGCGACCGACTCGAGCTGCACGGAATCCATCTCCGACGCTCCCAAGGTGGCTGCGCGATGGGTTTCCTGAGCCTCGGCCTCCTCGGCGCCCTCGGGCTGCATGGCCGCCATGATGGCTGCCAGTGCCGTATTGGTCGAATTCTGGGTCTGAGCCGGACCCCGACCCAGACCGTGGGCCGAGTGACGGTCGGCGCCGCGGTCATCGCCGCCCTGCCCCTGATCGCCCGAGCCAAAGCCAGACTCTTGTTGCTGGGACTGCTGGTTCGCCTGGGCGCCCTGAGCCGAAGCTTGCCGGACGGTGCCGGCCAGAGTCGGCGCGAGACGATTGGCGGCCCCGGTGGTGGGCTCGGAGTGTTTGTCAAAGCGAGCGTCCTCGGATCCGAATGCCTGGCGCTCGTTTCGCTCGGCGGCCCGCCACTGGGTCAGGGTCTCCTGACGCAGATCCTGGGTGGGCTCGCGTCGACGCTCGATGGGCGAGATGGGCAGGATCCCGTCCTGCTGCGAGTCCAAAGCCATATCCTCGGAGGAGGCTGCAGCCGCCTCGCGCACATCGGAAGAGGTGCTGCTGGCTTGAGTGGTCACGCGCTGCGGGGTGGGTCGCAACCCCAGTTGGATGGCCGAGGTGCCGGCCTCGGCGGGCGCCTGGGTTCGCTCGCTGGCCAGCTCGCGCTCCACCGCTGCGGCCGCCGGCTGAGAGGCAGCTTGGATCGCCTGCGGGGCCAGCGGGCCGGCCAGGTTGGGACGCACGGGCGCAGGGGGCAGAGTGGGCGTGGCGGGAGCCTCGGCCAACGGCTCTCGGGCTGTCGGGGCCGTGGAAGCCCGCGCGGTCTCCGGCTCGGGAGCCGAAGGCGCCGGAGGGGCAGTGGGAAGCGTGGTCGAGCGCCGCTGGGCGGCGGCCACCGCCGGCGGACCCTCGGGCGGCCCCACCGGCGCGGTCATGGCCGGGCGCACCTCGGCGGCCGCCGGGCGATAGGCCTCGCTGGCCGGTCCAGCCGGGGCGCCCAACGGGAGCGAAGTGCCGGGCGCCGTTCGGGGCCGCTCGCCGGCGAAGGCAGCACTGGTTCCAGATGGACTCACGGAACGACCGGGCCCTTCGGAACGAGGAGAGCCCTCGCTGCCCCGAGGGGCGCCCGGGGCCGCGCTCTCGCCCGTGCGGGCGGTCTCGACCGCTGAGACCCGCTGGGGGTCGGTGCGACTGGTCTCGCTGGTGGCCTGCACGGCCACCGAGGTGCTCCGGCCGGCGTCCTCGCCGCGCCGGGCAGGCTCGGCCGCGCTGCCCTCGTTACGGGGAGCTGTGTTGGCGCGGGCCGGCTCACCGGTTACGCTGGCCCGTCTTTCGGTTTCTTGACCGCTCGGAGGAGGGGCGGCAGCGCGGGCAGGCTCTTCGGCGGTCGCTCCGCGACGGCCTTCGGTCGGTCTGGAGGGCTCACCGGACTGCTCGGACCGGTTCTCGGCACGTGCTTCCGCGCGTGCTTCGCTGCGCGGCGCATCGACCCGGGACGGTTCGGAGGCGTGCGATTCCCCACGAGTCTCGGAGCGAGCCTCGCGGTTCTCGCCTCGCACCTCGACTCGGGCTTCACCTCTGGCTTCGGAGCGTGCCTCAGCTCGTGCCTCGGCCCGGGCTGGCTCGACCTCACGGGCGTCGCTGCGCTGTGCGTCCGCCGCGCGGCTGGCCTCTTCCACTCGGCGAGGTTCACCACTGTTCTCTCGACGAGTCTCGGCGGCAGGCGCCGGGGGCTCATTGCGCGGGGCCTCCGCCTGGCGGACCTGCTCGCTGCGCTGAGGCTGTCCCTCGCTTCGTGGCCCTTCGGACGCTCGGACCGGCTCTGCCTCGGAGCGGGCGGGCTCGTTGCGCGGAGCCTCGGCCTGCCGGGCGACCTCGTTACGCTGCCCCTCGGAGCGGGCCGGCTCGTTGCGCTGGCCCTCGGTCGGACGGGCCGGCTCACCCTCGGCGCGGGCTGGCTCGTTGCGTGGAGCCTCGGCCGGGCGGGCGGGCTCATTGCGTTGGCCTTCGGCGGGACGGGCCGGCTCGGTGGCACGGGTCTGCTCCCCACGTGGTGCCTCAGCTTCAGACCGGGCCGCCCGGGTCTCGGGCTGGTTGTTGCTGGCTGGCGCCTCAGTTGGGCGCGGTCGCTCATCACCACGGTTAGCGGGCGGCTGGGCCGGGGCCGGACGCTCCTCGCCCGTGCGTCCGGTCGTTTCCACCGTGGTCGTCATGCGCTCCCCGGTGGGGCTCTGGACGGTCGTGGTGGTGCGCTCGGTTCCGCCTCCCTCGGAGGTCTCCGACACGATGCGCTCGCCGGTCGGCAATTCAGTGGTCTCGCGCCGGGTCACATTCCGGTTCTCCCCCGAGCGCGGCTCGGGCGTGCCGGGTCGATTCTCGTTCTGATTTTGATTCGGGTTGCGATTGGGCGGCGCGGGCGCGGCCGCGCGCGGCTCGGTTTCGCCGGGCTTGCCTTCTACGGTCGTGGTGATGCGCTCGCCGGTGGCCGTGGTCACGGTCGTGGTGGTGCGCTCGTTGCCTCCCTCGACTCGGGCCGTCTCGCTGGTGATGGTCTCGCCGGTAGGCAGCTCGGTGGTCTCGCGGCGGGTGACGTTTTCGGCCCGGGGCGCTTCGGTGCGAGCAGGCTCGGGCGCGGGAGGCCGATTCTGGTTGTTTTGATTGGGGTTGGGCAAGGTGGCCCGAGGCTCGGTCTCGCCGGGCTTTCCTTCCACGGTGGTGGTGATGCGCTCGCCAGTGGCCGTGGTGATGGTGGTGGTGGTGCGCTCGTTGCCCCCTTCGACCCGGGCCGTCTCGCTGGTGATGGTTTCGCCGGTAGGCAGCTCGGTGGTCTCGCGGCGGGTGACGTTCTCGGCCCGGGGCGCTTCGGTGCGGGCAGGCTCGGGCGCGGGAGGCCGATTCTGGTTGTTTTGATTGGGGTTGGGCAAGGTGGCCCGAGGCTCGGTCTCGCCGGGCTTTCCTTCCACGGTGGTGGTGATGCGCTCGCCGGTGGCCGTGGTGATGGTGGTGGTGGTGCGCTCGTTGCCCCCCTCGCCCCGGGAGGTCTCGCTGGTGATGGTCTCGCCCGTGGGCAGCTCGGTCGTCTCACGGCGGGTGACGTTGCGGTTCTCCTCGACCCGCGCAGCCGGCTGCGGCTCGGGGGTCCGGGCAGTCTGCTGCTGTTGCGGCAGTGGAGCCGGGCGGGCCTCTTCCGAAGGCTTGCCGACGGTCTGGGTGGTGGTGACGATCTTCTCGCCGGTCGGCAGGGTGATCGTCTCGGTGCGCGTGTTGCCTTTGGCTTCTTCCGCTTTGGGGGGCGGCGCAGGAGCTTCGACCTTCTCGACCCGGGTGGTGGTCGTCGTCGTGCGCGTCTCGCCGGTGGGCGACTCGACCGTGGTGGTGGTCCTGGTCTCCTCGGGCTTTTTCTCGTCGGCCCGGGGAGCGAGCAAGGCTGGCCTCGGACTCTCGGGCGGCTTGCTCTCGGTTGTGGTGGTGACCTTCTCACCGGTGGCCAGAGTGACCGACTCGGTGCGGTTGGCCGGCTTCTTCTCGCCTTCTGCTTTAGGCTGCTCGGGTTTCTGCTCGTCCTTGCGCTCGACCCGGGTCTCGGTCCTGGTGCTCGTTTCCCCGTTGGCGTCCGTAACCGTCTCGGTGGTCTCGGTCACGACACGCTCTTCCTCCGGCGCGGCCGCCTCGCGACGGTTCTCAGCCGTCTTGGCACGAGCGGTCTTCTCCTCGCTGGAGCTGCTGGTGGCCGAGGCCGCCTTCTCCGTCTGCGGCTTCGTCGGGGCCACCCCGGGTCGGACCGTTTCCGTGGAGCTGGCCTCCGACCGGATCACCCTGCCCTTCTTGTCCTTCTCGGCCGTGGTGACTTCCACGCTGGGCAATTGGCCCGGTTTCTCAACGATGGCCACGGTGACCTCGGAAGTCTTGCCATCGGGACCCTTGACCTCGACCTTGGTGGCCGTCTGGGTGGTGGTGGTGCCATCGGCTTCCACGACCTGCGTCTTGCTCTGGGTCGTGGCCGCCCCTCCGGGCGCGTCGGTGGAGCCGGTCTTCACTTCCTCCTTGACCATCTGGCGTCCATCGTCGGTGGTGACTTCCGTGCGCGAGCTGGAGGAACCGTCACTGTTCTTGGTGGTTTCCGAGCGGGCGCTCTGGACCGTGGTCTGGCCGGTCATCAGAGACTTCGTGCTCTCGATCCTGACCGAAGCCGGTGGCAGCTTGTCCTTGTCCTTCTCCTTGGGCGCCTTCGTGGGATCGATCCCGAACATGCGAAGGACCGTATCCTCTTTCTTCTTGGCCTCTTTCTGCTCTTTCTTGGACAGCGGCTTTTCGGTTTTGCTGCCCGGGAAGGCTCCCTCGAGCGAGGTGATGGAGGTCTTGATGACGTCCTGCAGCTCGTTGAGCGACTTCTCGACGCTACCCCCCTTGCTCGACGTCGACGAGGTCGTCGTCGAGGTCACGGTGGTGGTCGTGTTCTTGATGTCCTTCGAAGGCTGCGCCAAAGGGGAATCCTCCCAAAACGTCGTTCCGATAGCGTACCACTCGATTGCCAAGCGAGCGTGAAGAGGGTGGTAAACTTTGTTAAAAGTTTGCTGCCAGGTTGTTAAATTCTCTGGACGGGGCGTAGAAGCCTTTCGCTACATGCGTTCGAGAGCGGGGATGTTTAAAAGGGAAAGACCGATCTCGAAAGCCCGGGCCACGCCGGCGCTGAGGGTCAGGCGCCGACGGCGCACCGAGTCAGGGATTTCGGCCTTCAGGATGGGGCAACGATCCCAGAAGACGTTGTAGCAGCGGCCCAGACCGAACAGGTACTCGCACAGCACATGGGGCGTGAGGTGCTCGGCCACCCGGTCGAGCACGTCTCCGAGACGCAAAAGCTCGACCGCCAGGGCCTTCTCCTCGGGCTCCTCCAGCTTCAGGTCGCCGGCTTCCGGCACGAACTCGGTGCCAAAGCGCACCAGGTGCTCGCGCAAGAGCGAGCGGGTGCGCACCAGGGAATATTGAAGGTAGGGCCCGGTGTTCCCCTCGAAGGCCAGAAGCTTCTCCCAGTCAAAACGATAGTCGGTGGTGCGGTGCTGGCAAAGGTCGGCGTACTTGACCGCTCCGATGCCCACCTGCTCAGCCAGCCGGTGCAGCTCATCGTGGTTGGCCTCGGGATAGCGCTCGGCCACCTTGGGATAGACCCGCTCGGCGGCCTCGTCGAGCAGCGCCGCCAGGGTCACCGTCCCACCCTCACGGGTCTTGAAGGGCCGACCATCCTGCCCCAGCATCATGCCGAAACCCACGTGCTCGAGCCGGGGCCGGCCGTTCTGGAGCATGCCCAGCAGGCTGGCGGCCTCGAAGAGTTGCACGAAGTGGAGTGACTGGCGCACGTCCACCACATAGATGATGCGGTCCGGATCGTACTGCTCGAGCCGTTCCTCCAGGGTGGCCAGGTCGGTGGTGGCGTAGAGGAAAGCCCCGTCCTTCTTGCGCACCAGGAAGGGCTTGTCTCCCAGCTCGGGATGGTCTCCGTAGAAGATGGCAATGGCGCCCTGGTCTTCCCGGGCCAGCCCTTGAGCCACCATCCGGTCCACCAGCGCGGGAAGCACATGGTTGTAGTGGCTCTCCCCCTTCCAGGAGTCAAAGCTCACGTTCAGCCGGTCATAAAGCGACTCGGCATCGCGCCGCGACAGCCCCACGAAGCGCTCCCAGAGGGCCTTGTTCTCGGGATCGCCGGCCTGGAGGCGCGACAGCTCCTGGCGTGCCTCCTCGGCCACCTCGGCGCTCTCCCGGGCGCGTTCGCTTCCGTGCTTGTAGAGTCGCTCCAACTCGCCCAGCGGGTCTTGCTCGAGCAGGATGGCGTCGTGACCTTGCTTGAAGGACCAGATCAGCGTGCCGAACTGGGTGCCCCAGTCGCCCACGTGGTTGTCTCCCACCACCCGGTGGCCCAGAAAGCGCAGCGTGCGCACCAGGCTGTCGCCCAGAATGGTGGAGCGCAGGTGGCCCACGTGCATCCGCTTGGCCACGTTCGGGCTGGAGAAGTCCACCACGATGCTCTGAGCGGGTTGCTGCTCCTCTACCCCCAGCCGCTCGTCCACCGCGATCCGACCCACCTGCCGCCCCACCCAGGCCGGATCGAGGCGCAGGTTGATGAAACCAGGCCCGGCGATCTCGGGGGGCAGGCAGGCTCCTTCGAAGTCCAGCGTCGCCACCAGCTTCTCGGCCAGCTGGCGAGGATTGCCTTTGAGCTGCTTGGCCAGCGGCAACACGCCGTTGATCTGATAGTCGCCGAACTTGGGGTCGGTGGCCACCCGCAGATCGGGCTCAGGGTTCTCCAGGCCGAAGGCTTCTTGCATGGCTTTGCGGGCTACTCGGGTCAGGTGCTGGTTCAGTCGCATAGGTGCGATCAGGTTTTCCGAGTCCCTGGCTGACACCTGCCTTCAGGGCCGGGTTGCTCGCCGGGGACGACGGTGGAGAATCTCCGCGGCGTTGCGCGCTTACGGGCCTGGTTGAGCAGGCTGCGGCCGGCGCTTGGGCACCCGGACGCCACCCACGATGATCCGGCCCTCGGTGTCAAAGACCTGGGGGGTGCGGGGAGGTCCCTGAGCCAGCTTCTGGGACCACTCGGCCGGCGTCTGCAAGCCATAGACATAGCGAC
Organism: Candidatus Xenobia bacterium; assembly: GCA_045863235.1. Taxonomy (GTDB): domain Bacteria; phylum Vulcanimicrobiota; class Xenobia; order Xenobiales; family QWHO01; genus QWHO01. The sequence continues at coordinate 37,700 of BTUM01000037.1, forward strand.
CGTAGGAGCTGGTGTAGATCAGGCCGTCTTCCCCGAAGATCGGCTTGGCGAAGGTGTTGCGATCCTGGAAGGTCCACTCATGGATTCCCTGATCGCTCAGGCACATCAAAGCTCCGCCACGGATTCCCATGATCACGCCGCCGTCCGGCCGGGCAGTCAGGTGCAAGGTGGGCCCCAACTGCTGGCTCCACAGCGGACGGCCCTCGCGGTTGAAGGCCATGACGGTATCGCGGTCCTCTCCCCCACTCGCATAGACGTTGCCCTGGCGGTCGATGGCGGGGGTATCGTAATGCTCGAAGCCCCGCTTGTTGCCCAGGCTCTGGCTCCAGCGAACCTGCCCGGTGACTCCGTCCAGGACGTACAGCTTGTCGGCTCCAAAACTGACGGTCCCGTCCGGACCGACCGCCACGTCCGTCTTGATGGGAGAGAACCCGTTCCCGCCGCCTTTCAGCTCCGAGAAGCGCCACTTTTCCTTGCCATCGGGCGCGAAGGCATAGACTTCGCCGTCCTTGGTGGCCATGTGCACGGTCCCGTCCGGGCCCACCACCGGCGGACGGCTCCAGGCCGATTCCAGCGGCTTCTTCCAGAGCTCCTCTCCCTCCGGCGAAACCGCGTAGAGCGTATCGTGATCGCAGATGTAACAGTTGCCCTCGGGGCCTGAAGCGGTGCCGGTGGAGAGCGATTCGGCCGGCGAGACCTTCTTGCTCCAGAGCAGCTCCCCGCTCGAACTGAAGGCCTGGAGCTCGCTGGTGCGAGAGACATAGACCCCGCCGTCCAGGCGGGGGGAAGGGTCGCCGCCGTAACTGACCCCCTCCTCGCCCCGAGCGGCCATCTCGCCCGACGTGTTGAGGCGCTGGAAGAACGGAGACCCACCCACCAGGGTGAGGCCGGCTCTGGTCCACACCATTTCGGTGCCGTGGCTGCCTGCATCGTGCTTCCAGATGGAAGGATTGTCCACCGTAGGCACACGACCAGACGCCAGTGCGCGGACTGCGCCCGTCAGGTCCAGCCCCGCGGAGGTGGGCTCGAAACGGTCCTGTGGCTCTTCTGACCCCGAGGCAGCCAGAGGCCGGGTCAGGGGGGGCAAGCCGATCCTGGAGCTGGAGACGAGCATCAACTCTCCCACCCTTTCTTCTGAATCATCATGCTCCCGACAGTCTAAGAGGGTGACTTGAAAAAGGTCTGAAGTCCTGGAAGTCGGGCCCAGATGTCAAAGCTCGATGTCGTGGGCCGAGTTGCCCCGCTCGCCAAGCTGCACTTCGGTCCGGAAGCGGTGCTGCAAGACCAGGCGCAGGTACTCGCGAACCCGGCCCGTGCGTGCGCCGGAGGGCAGGATCCTCAAGGCAAGCCCCAGGTCGGCCGGCGTCATCGAGCCCAGGGGCCGGTTCAGGAGGGGCGTGAGCTGGGCCAGCTCGAGCTTGAACTGGTAGCCCTCCAACCTGCGCCAGCAGACGATCAGCCGGCCATCAGGCACAAACCAGCAATCGAGAACCTGTCGGTTGGCCTGGCGGTTTGCCACGGTGCCCACCAGCTCGAACGTACGGGCGTTTCTCAGCTGCGATTCCCCCCAACCCACCGTGGCCAGCAGCGAGCCATCGCCGGAGAAGCAGAAGGCGCTGGCTGCCAGCTCGGCCAGCAGGCGGCCGGTGGCGAGCTCGAGGACCGTCAGTGCCCTCTCTCCCTGACAGAGCAAGCTGGCCCCATCGGGGCTGAAGGACACAGAGGAGAGCTCCCCGGTTTCAGGGTCGCACACGTGCCACTTTGCCCCGGACCAGCAGATCAATCGCCGGAGCCCGGCGCGATTGGCCTGGCCGACCGCCAGCTGGTTGCCCTCGGCCGAGATGGCCAGCGCCTCCACGAAAGGCTCGGGGAACGGGCAATCCAGGGCCAGGGTGGAGCGCTCCAGCGAGGGCAGTCTGACGACCTCCACCCGGTCGGGACATCCCAGAGCGACCCGATCCCCCGCCTCAGAGATGGCCAGGCATCCCTCCACCTCGCGAAAGATCTCCCGGTCCGATCCGGTGGCCAGATCGAGCAATCGGACCGTGTTGCCGGCAGACCAGATGACCAGCCAGCCTGACCCGAATGCCAGCTGGCGGAACTTGCGCCCGGAACCGGATCGCTCGGCGCACTGCAGTTGGTAGAGCTGCTCCTTCTTGTCCAGATCCCAGACGATGACTGCGCCGTCTGCGCCCCCGCTGGCCAGGAGCCGACCTGCGGGATGGAAGGCGAGAGCGTCCAGACGTTCTATCGCCTCGGTCCAGAAGTCCCCGGTGCGGCCGACGCACTGCAACTCCCCGGCCAGGTGGCCGAACAGGGTGCTCTGCGAGCTGTGGGCGAGATCGGTCAGGGTCAGCGCGCAAGCAGGTCCCCGGTAGACCACCTGGCCGCTGGCCGGGTGCAGCTGCAAACGGTCGGTCGCTACCGAGAGCAAGATCTGCTCGCACTGCACCACCTCTTCGAGCAGAGCCGGATCGGGACACTGCAGGCGCAGAGCTCGGTAGAGATCGGCTTCGGCCGGCTGAGAGCGCAGCGAGTCCAGTTGGCGCAAAGCCCGGGCCGACCACAGCACGGGAGCCTCCAGCACCAGTTTCCAGAGCTCGTCGGGACGATCCCTGACCAGCTCGAGCAGGGTCTCCCAGCCAGCCCCGCCTGGCAACTTCATCGGCTGCAGCACGGCCCGGGCTAGCTCGCCCGAGCCCTGACGGCGCACCTGGGCACGGATGCGCCCGGCCAGGCCAACGGGAGCCCGGGAATAGGCCAGCGCCAGCAGGCGGTGATCGGGATCGAGCTCGCGCCACCGCTCCACCTGTCCGGTCACGAACAAGAAGACGGCGCGCTCCTCGGGCTCCTCGGGAAGGGCTCCGCTCTCCACCAAGAGTCCCAGGGCTGCTTCGGGGCAGTCGTCGCGCAGGCAGACCCTGGCCAGGCGCCCGCTCCACGCCGAGCCGGTGAGGATTCTCCTGGCCCGTTCTCCCTCGGGAGCCGGTCGGTCCAGGGACCCGGCCAGGAGCAGGCAGACGGCCACGAAATCCTCTTTCTCCAGGAAGTGCTCGCCTGAAGGGATGAAAAGGCAGGAGACCACCCGCACCTCCAGCCTGCGACCGCCAGGTCGGTCGCAGCCGGCCAGGAGCGCGACCAGGTCCTGGTCGCGAGTCTGAACGAAGAGCTCCCAGTAGTCGTTGAGAATCTCCTGGCTCAGGTAGCTGGAATCGAGTATCCGGGCTACGGCTCTGGCCCGGACGGCCCGACGAGCGGGATGGTTCTCGTCCACCAGACCCATGGCCACCTCTCGGGCCGCCCCAGCGTCGCCAAAGCAAGCCCGGATGAGGACATTCTGGTCGTGCAGCCAGCCGCGCAGTCGTTCGATCAGGGTGAGCGCATGCTTCCCCCCGGCATAAGGGGGACCCTGCGCGGACGGCGAAGGCCCCCCGATGCACCCCAATGAGGAGCTGATCCACCGTTTCTACCAGTCCTTTCGGCAGCGGGACGCCGAGGGCATGGTCGCCTGCTACCACCGTGATGTCGTCTTCTCCGACCCCGTCTTCCCCGAGTTGCGGGGGCCCTCGGCCGCCAACATGTGGCGCATGCTGTGCCAGCGCGGCAAGGACCTGGAGATCGCCTACCGCGACGTTCAGGCCGACGACCAGCAAGGGCGGGCCCACTGGGACGCCGACTACACTTTCTCGGGCACCGGTCGCAAGGTGCACAACCAGATCGATGCCACTTTCGTCTTTCAGGACGGGCTGATCCGCGAGCACCGTGATCACTTCGACCTTCATCGCTGGATGAGCATGGCACTGGGCCTGAAAGGTCGCCTGCTGGGCTGGCTTCCCCCGGTTCAGAACGCGGTGCGCAAGCAGGCTGCTACCGCTCTGCGCAAATTCAAACCATGAGTCCTCGCTGGGACGCCATCGTGGTGGGTTCGGGCCCCAATGGCCTGGCGGCGGCCATCGAGCTGGCCCGCCACCAGCGCTCGGTGCTGGTGCTGGAGGCGGCCGCCGAGCCGGGCGGCGGCATGCGCACCGCCGAACTGACCCTGCCCGGCTTCAAGCACGACGTGTGCGCCTCCATCCACCCCACCGGATTGGCCTCGCCCTTCTTCAAGCGGTTACCCCTGGACGTGGAGTGGGTGCATCCCGATGTTCCCCTGGCCCATCCCCTGGATGGCGGGCGGGCGGTGATCATGGAGCGCTCGGTCAGCCGCACGGCCGAGCGCCTGGGCCGGGACGGCCGCGCCTACCAGAGCCTGATGGCCCCCTTCGTGGCTGGCTGGGACCGCATCGACCGAGAAGCCCTGGGTCCGGTTAGCATCTTCCCCCGCGCCCCTTTTCTGATGCTGCGGCTGGCTTTTTACGGTTTGCGCTCGGCCCGGAGCCTGGTGGGTCGTTTTCAGGGCCAGGAGGCGCCCGCTTTGCTGGCCGGTCTGGCCGGCCACTCAGTGCTGCCCATGGAGTGGATGCCAAGCGCCGCCGCGGCTCTGGCCCTGGGAACCCTGGCCCACCGGGTGGGTTGGCCCATGGTGCGAGGAGGCACGGGGGCGCTGGCCCGGGCCCTGCTGGGCGTGCTGCACCAGTTGGGGGGTGAGGTGCGCTGCAACCATCCGGTGAGGAGCCTGCGCGAGCTGCCCGAGGCCCGCATCAAGTTGCTTGACCTCACCCCGCGGCAGTTCGTGGCCATGGCCGGGGATGATCTGCCCTCCAGTTGGAAGGATCGGCTGCTGAGCTTCCGCTACGGTCCGGGCGTGGTCAAGGTGGACTATGCCCTGTCGGCCCCGGTGCCCTGGACCAACCCCGAGGTAGCCCGGGCGGCCACCGTGCACCTGGGGGGCACCTTCGAGGAGATCGCCCGCTCCGAGCGGGCCTGCTGGGAGGGGCGCCACGCCGAGCGGCCCTACGTGCTGTGCGTGCAGAACAGCCTGTTTGACGCCACCCGCTCTCCGCAGGGCAAGCATACCCTGTGGGCTTACTGCCACGTACCCAACGGCTCGCCACTGGACGCAAGCCCCTGGATCGACGATCAGATCGAGCGCTTTGCTCCCGGCTTTCGCGAGCTGGTGCTGGCTCGCTCGGTGCTCACTCCGGATCGGCTCCAAAGCTACAACGCCAACTACGTGGGCGGTGACATCACGGGGGGGGCGCTGACCTTGCGCCAGCTCTTCACCCGTCCGGTGGTGCAGCTCGATCCCTACCGCACGCCCCTGCCGGGCGTCTTTCTCTGCTCCTCCTCCACTCCGCCGGGAGGGGGCGTGCACGGGATGTGCGGCTATCACGCCGCTCGCTCGGCCCTGGCCGGCTGGTGATCTACCACCTGACTTCCGACCCGGCCTGCCTGGAGCCGGAGAGCCTCAAGAGCGAGGGCTTCGTGCACTGCTCGACGGCCGAGCAACTCCTGGCCACGGCCGAGCGTTACTTCAGCCACCTCGAGGAGGTGCACGTGCTCGAGCTCGACCCGGCCAAACTTGGCGCAGAGCTGCGCTATGAGCAACCTGCCGGACCGCTCTCGCCCAACGAGCTCTTTCCCCACCTCTACGGGCCGATCGAGGCGCGGGCCGTGGTGAGAGTCTGCCGTCTGATCCGACAGGACGGCTGCTTTACCTGGGCGGACGGGGGTGTCCCTCGGGAGGAGGGGGCCGCCAGCTGATGCTTTCGAATAGCATGCTGGCCTCGGGCTTCAAGGTCTCGGGCGATACATCCGGTCCAACCTGAGCGATCACCACGGCGTAGATCACCGGTGGGCCGGATGGCTCCACGCCTGGAAAGATCATCAGAGCGCCGATGGCGTCCGGGCTCTCGAGCTGATAGGTGTGCTGCTCGGGTGATACGGCGCGGACTGTCTGCCAGTTTTCGGCAAGGTCCTTCAAGATGGCGGCCGCGAAGTCGGGCATGTTCGCGTTGCGCTCGGCCAGAATGAGGATTCGTCGCTCCACACCGTCCTTCTCAACGCGAAGAAGCAGGTCGAGGTGGCTCTCATCCCGTCGCTCGTGGTCCACCTCGTAGTCGCGGGGAACGACCAGCTTGAGGGCAAAGCCTCGAAAATCGAGGCTCCGCACCGAGCCGGACAGAGCGGGAAAGCGGGGAGGCTCGGGCGGTGCACTCACCGCGGCGGGCTCGGGCGCGGCAAGCAGGCGGGGGCGAGCGCGTGGGTAGGTCACGGGAGCGGGCGTGGCCCGCAGAATCGGCCGCGGCCTGGGTCGAGGACGGGCCACCGGCTGAAGCGGCGGAGGGGGCGGCGGGGCTGCCGGGGGCGGCGGAGCGGGAGGCACTGGCAGGTCGACCGGCTCCACCTCGGGCTGGGCCGGTGGGAGCATTGCCACGGTGGAGGGTGTGCTGCTCGATACGGGAGCGACCATGGCGCTGGGAGCCACCGCCGGCGCCGTGGTCATTCCCCGCCCGATCCACAGGCCAACCAGCAGGGTGCCCAGCAAGGCCATGGCCACCAGAGCCGGCTGCGCGCGCGAGGGGGTCGGCGCCGGGTCGGTCCGGACCACCGGGGCACCCGCAGTGGTGACGGAGAACGAGCGACGCCCGGCCAGCCAGTCCGCCAACGCCTGGCGCATCTCGCGGGCGCTGGCAAAGCGTTCGTGAGGAAGAATGGCGCTGGCCCGGTCGACGATGGCTACCAGGGCGGGATCCTGTCCGGGGTCGGTGACCCCCAGTGAGGTCACCTCCAGTGGCACCGGCTCGCGGTTGGTCAGGAGGTGGTGCATGGTCACCCCCAGAGCGTAGAGGTCCGAGCGCGGCTCGGAGCGCCCCTGAATCTGCTCCAGGGGCGAATAGCCCAGCGTGCCAACGGCCGTCTGGGTGCGCGTCCCGCCCACGACGCGGGCCAGCCCGAAATCTACCAGCATGATCTTGCCCGTCTTGAACTCGCGGATCAGATTGGCCGGCTTGATGTCGCGGTGGACCACGGGAGGATCGAGCTCGTGCAGGTAGATCAGGGCGTCGAGCACTTGCAGGATGTCTCTCACCAGCACTTCGGGAGCAAAGGGTTGGCCGGTGAGTTGCATGGAGTCCTCGAGTTGCTGCTGCAAGTTGGCCCCGTGGATGTAATCCATCACGATGTAGCAGAGCCTGTTCTCGCGGAAAAAGTCGCGCACAGCCGGGATAGCCGGGTGCTTGAGGCGGGCGAGCAAGGCCTTCTCTTCCTCGAACTTGCGTTGGATCAGCTCGGCGTCGTCGGTGCCGAGCAACTCCTCGAGCATCTCCTTGACGGCGCAGGCAGCGCCGTCAAGATGGCCGTCGCGGGCCTCATAAACCGCGCCCATCCCGCCGCTGGTGAGCACCCGGACGATGGTATAGCGATCACGGAGGAGCTGACCGGGTACCAGCGGCATGGGGGGATCTTCGAGTCTGCGGGCGACTCCCCCTCGGCCCGAAGGTTTTGCCCTACACGGCGCGTGCCGAGACTTCTATACTCCCGCGCGTTGCGGGAGTATAGACAATCTGTTGAACGGCGCCCCGCCAACTCCTGAAGTGTTCAACGCGCGGCGCCTTATCAGCGGATCAGCGCTCTTCCCAGAGGCGAAGCCGCGCCTCCAGGTCGCGAATTCGAGCCTGGGCATTCAAGCGCGACTCGGTTTCATTCTCGGCCCTGAGCTCGGCGTCGTCGAGGCGCTTTTGCAGGTCGGCCTCGCGCTCGCGGGACTCCTTGAGCAGGCGCCGGGTCATCTCCAACTGCCCTTCGGTCCAGCCCAGGCGCAGGATGATCTCCTCATGGCGCGAGAGGGGCACCACCCCCAACCCGATAGCCTCGCGCTTGACGCGGTCCTGGGTGACCGGGTCGAAGGTCTCCTCCGAGCGGGTGCGCTGAGGCTCAAGCGAGCTGACCACCGACAGCTTTCCCCCTTCCACCGAGCGCAACCCTCCCGTGGCCACGATCTCGGCCACCCTCGCCCGCTTGCGACGGGCGAAGTTCTTCACCTCGGCCTGGGGGATCAAGATGGCTCCGTTGGGCGACTTTCGATGGCCCACCCGGCCCTGGCTCACGTAGCGTTGCACCGAGCGGGGGCTCTTGCCGATGGCTCGGGCAAACTCGACAATAGAAAGATACTCGATGGTCTCAGGAAGCATCGAATGAATGTTCCTCAAACCGGGATGAAAATCCTTCAGCGGATGACCTTGCAGCCCTGCCACTCGGAATGGTTGGGGGTGACCTCCTGGCCAGCCAGCAGTTGCTGCAAAGCCTTGCGGGCCAGCCCCTCCTCCTTGTCGCCGAAGCGGCCCAGGTAGCGCAGGCGACCCTGGGCGTCCACGATCAGAGTGGTCGTTGTGGTGTTGATCTTGTAGTTCTCGACGACTTTGCCGTGCTTGTCCAGGAAGACCGGAAACTTGAGCGAGTTGCGGTCCAGGGTGCGCTGGATGGACTCGGCGGTGTCCGGCCTGTTGGCATCCAGAGCCAGCACCACGGCCTTGCCGCGCATCTCCTCGGCCAGGCGGTCGATCTCGGCTTCCACCTCGCGGCAGCTGGGGCAGGTGGCGCACCAGACCACCATCACCAGCGGCTTACCGGGAGAGAGCTGGCGCAGGGTGCGGGCTTCGCCCTGCGGAGTGTAGAGGGTGAAGTTGGGCACCGGCTGGCCCACGGGCGAGGCGGCCCAGGCCAGGCCGCAGAGCAATCCAAGCATCGTCAATGTTCTTCGCATGGGGGCCGCAGGTTCTGCGCAGGGGAAGCCCGTCCCTGCACGAATCGAGCCGCTCATGAAAGTGAGAGAACTCGAGAATCTAGGCGTTCACGGCAAGAAGGCCATCAAGGCAGCTCTGGATCTGCTTCCCAAAGCTCGCCTCAAGCACTCCGAGCTGCGCGACAAGATCGGCTCACTGGTGCACGATCCCTCGGCCTATCTCGACGACCCGGTGTTCGGCGAGCTGGCCAGAGCCGTGCTGGCTGGCGACGAGGGCTTCCAGGAGCGGGCTCAGCGAGCTCCCTGGAAGCAGTGGGGCAAGGATCTCGATCCGGCGTCGATCGAGCAGATGGTGCAGGCAACGCGCCTGCCCGTGGCCGTGGCCGGAGCCCTGATGCCCGACGCCCACGTGGGCTACGGCCTGCCCATCGGCGGGGTGCTGGCCACGGACCGATCCGTCATCCCCTATGCCGTGGGCGTCGACATCGCCTGTCGCATGCGCTTGTCGGTGCTCGATCTGCCCGTGGAGGCGCTGGAGAAGGACCGCAGCCGCCTCATTCGGGCCCTCGAGAACGAGACCCGCTTCGGGGTGGGCGCCGAGTTCAAGAAGCCGCGCGAGCATCCCGTGATGCAGGAAGATTGGACGGTCACGCCCCTGACCCACAAGCTCAAGCGCAAGGCTCACAACCAGCTGGGCACCAGCGGCTCGGGCAACCACTTCGTCGAGTACGGCATCCTGACGCTGGATCATCCCGATCTGGGCCTGACGCCGGGCAAGTACCTGGCGCTCTTGTCTCACAGCGGCAGCCGCGGCTCGGGAGCCGAGGTGGCCGCCTTCTACTCCAAGCTGGCCAAAGATTTGCATCCCGAGCTGCCGCCCGAGCTGGCCCGCCTGGCATGGCTTGATCTCGACGACGAGTCGGGCCAGGAGTACTGGGCTGCCATGGAGCTCATGGGCAAATACGCCGCCGCCAACCACGAGGTGATCCACCGCGAGATCGCCCGGGCTCTGGGCGTGCGGGCTCTGGCCAGCATCGAGAACCACCACAATTTCGCCTGGAAAGAAGAGCACCACGGCAAGCTCGTGGTCGTGCACCGCAAGGGAGCCACCCCGGCCGGCAAAGGCGTGCTGGGCGTGATCCCCGGCTCGATGGCATCCCCCGCTTTCGTGGTGCGCGGCAAGGGCAACAAAGAGTCGCTCTTGTCGGCCTCGCACGGTGCCGGGCGGGTGATGTCGCGCACCCAGGCCCTCAAGACCTTCAACTGGAAGGACGTGCAGCGTTACCTGGACGAGAAGGGCGTCACGCTGATCTCGGCCGGGCTCGACGAGGTGCCCATGGTCTACAAGGACATCCACGAGGTGATGGCCAGCCAGGAAGACCTGGTGGAGCGGGTCGCTCGCTTTCAGCCCAAGCTGGTCAAGATGGCCCCCGCCGGCGAGCGACCTGAGGATTAGGTCAGAACCTGGGTAAGGTCACGCGCACACGCACCGGGGTATCCGGCACCCCTACCTCCACGTGCGGAGGCGGAGGCGGCGGAGGATAGTAGACGGGCGGCGGCGGGTTGTAAGGCGCTGGAGCCGGCGGCACGTAGCGCGGCGGCGCCGGCGCCGGCCGATAGCCCGAGCTAGGCCGGCTCGGCGGGTAGTAGGGCTCCGGCTCATAGTACTGTCTCGGAGGCGGAGGAGGGGGTGGAGGCGGGGGGAGCTTGGCGAGCGTGAAGCTCAGATTGCTGGTCTTCCCGGCCACCACGTCCAGGGTTCCTCTGTAATCCTTGTAGCCCTTCTTGACCATTTTGAGCGAGAGCTTCTTGGGCGGCAGGCCCTTCAGCTCGAGCGGCGTCACTCCGCGCTCTTTCCCTTCCACGAACACCTTGGCGCCCTTGGGATTGCTGCCCAGCACAACCGCTCCCGAGGCGGGCTCGAGCTTTGCCACCAGCTTGAAGGTCTGGCCGGCCTTCAACTGTACTGTTTCCTCGTGGGCCTTGAACCCTTGCTGGTGCACTTTGACCTTGTAGTCGCCAGGCTTGAGCTCGAGCGAGCAGGGCGCCACGTGGCGGGCCTTGCCGATCAGCACCGTGGCCCCGGGAGGATCGGAGGCGACCTCGATCATGCCCAGGCGGGGCCGCATGAGGTAGATGCCCAGCACCACCAGAGCCGCCAGCACAGTCGCGGCGCCAATCCAGGGCAGAACCTTGCGAGCTCCGGTCGTGATCACCGTGGTGACCGCCGAGCCCGAAAGCGAGCCGGCCAGATTGGGCATCGGACGGGTAGCGGCCGGAGCCGCTGCAGGCTTCTCGCGCTCGCGCAGCCCACGCGCGATGGTGCGGAAGCGATCGGCCTCGGCCTGGCTCAAACCGGGATACTCGGCTCTTGCGCCCAGCTCATGCAGGCGGGCGAAGGCTTCCAGCATGCGGGCCTGCAGCACCCGGTGGTTGGAAGGCACCAGCCCGCGTGCCTCCTGCAGTGCCTCCTGGGCGCTCTTCCAGCGCTGCTTGTCCACGCTGACCTCGCCCAGTGCCACCAGGGCCAGCCCCAGCGCCTCCAGCGAGCCGGCCCGACGGGCTTCCTGGACAGCCCGCTCGGCCGCCTCCAGACTATCCTCCCCTGCTCCACCCTGCCGGTGGGCCGAGGATAGCTCGGCCAGCGTCTCGGCCAGCAATTGGCGGCTGGCCGAAGATTCGGCCAGCCGCGCGGCCTCTTTGAGCGAGTCCACGGCCGGGCCGGACTTGCCACCCTCGAGCTGGAATCGCCCCAGACTGAGCCGTGCCCGCGCCTGGGCCTCGGCCTCAGCGGTCACGTCGCTGACTTGCACGCTCTCGATGAAGAGTTTCTCGGCCTCGCGAGGCTGGCCCTGAGCCTGGCGCACCCGCCCGAGCTGGTCCAGGGCTTCCGCCAGGGCGGCGCTCTCACCGCCCGGACGCAAGAGCGCGGTGGCCTGCTCGCAGGCAGCGGCCGCGCCGGTCAGGTCCCCCTCGGTCTGCAGTTGGGCGGCCAGCCGCAAACGCACCCGGGCCTCGCGCTCCGCGTGGCCCGACTCGGCAGCCAGGGCGGCGGCGTCCTGCAGCCGCTCGCGGGCCGCCTGACCGCGCCCCTGGGCTTGCAGCGCCTCGGCCTGCAGCTCCAGGGCCTCCACCCGCAGCTCGGCTCGCTCCAGCAAGGGCGCCACCGTGGTGCTGGCCCGGGCGCCATCGCCCTGGGCCAGGTAGAGCCGACCCAGTTTGAGCCGTTCCTCCAGGGCGACACCGGGGAGGGCCTGCTCGAAGGCCGCGATGGCCTCGGCCCGGTTCCCCTGGTGGGCCAGCACCGTGGCCAGGCGCAGGTCGAAGCCCGCCTTCTCGGCCGTGCCGGCCTGTTTGCACAGGGTGAAGGCATCCTCCCATTGCTGGCGGGCGATGCGCAGGTCGACCAGGGCCAGCTGGGCGGCCGGCGAGCTCTCTGATTGCAACTGGCGCTCGGCATCCTCCAGCCGCCCCATGGCCATCAGGGTCCGAGAGCGTTCCACCCCAACCGGCTGACCACATGTGGCGGCCGCCTCCCACAGCTCCAGGGCCTCAGCATACAACCCCTGCTCGTGGGCTGCCCGGGCGCCTTCCAGCAGGAGCGGGGCCGCCTCGTCGTTCTGGCCGGCCAGGGCCAGCTGGCGCCCCCGCTGGCCCGAGTTGCCTCCCAGCTCTTGCAGGGCCTCGGCTGCGCGGGCGTGCATGCGACGGCGGATGCGATCGGAAAGACTGGCGGCCAGACGCTGGCGCACGCCCTGCGGGCCCACCCGGAAGCGCTCCTTGCGCCCCTCCTCGAGCAGGCCGCTGTCTTGCAGCAGTTGGGCCGCCTGGTCGCACTTCTCCTCGCTCAGTCCGCTGGCTCGGGCCAGCAGCTCGAACGCGAAAGGCTCTTCCAGCAGACAGGCGGTGCGCATCAGGGTGCGCGGATCTTCCGGCAGGGACTCGATGGCGGTGAGCAGCGCCTCGTTGAGGTTGGCCGGCAAACGTGCCGGGTCGACGGCCTCGACGCGCCCGTCGCGGCGCTCGATCAGGTCGCCCGAACGGAGCGTGAAGAGCAGCAGCTTGAGCAGGCGGGGCGAGCCGCCGGTACGGGGGACGAGCCACTCCTCCAGCGTTCGCCCTGGCTCGGCCTTCAGCTCGAGCCGCGCCAGGGCGGCCAGGTCGGCGTTCGCCAGGGCCATCATCTCCACCCGGGCGCAACCAGGGCCGTGAGGGAAACCGTAAGCCTGAGCCTGGGTGGCCGAGAGGATCCACCCCGAGCCGGCTGGCGGAGTGAGCCGTGCCAGGCGCTCGAGGGTATCCTGGGTGAGCGAGTCGAGCCGCTCGAAGTCGTCGGCCAGCAACACGGTTTTGGGGCCCAGGCCGCGCCGCAGGGCAGCGGCCAGGCTGGCCGGCTCGGTGGGACGCTCGGCCCGCTGGCCCAGCGAGGTCAGAAGATGGGCGATCGTGTCGCCCGGCCCCAACTCGTGCACGGTCATCCCCTGGGCGCGCAGATGCACCCCCAGCTCGCGCAAGAGCCGGCTTCGACCCACCTCGGAAGGCGCCAGGAGGAGCACTCCGATGGGCTTGCCCTCGAGACAGAGGCCAGACAGGCGCTCGAGGTCCTCACCTCGGCCTTGCAGCGAGTGAGCGGCTCCCCCGCCTTTCATGGAGAGCTCGCTCAGGCAGGCCTGCAGCTCGGCCCGCACCTTGGCGGCCGTGGCGGGACGAAGGTCGGGATTCTTCTCGAGCAAGCGAGCCAGCAGTGAATCCAGCCCGCGTGGCAGGCCGGGCCGCAGGGAGCTGGCCGGGACGGGCTTTTCCTGCAGGTGGGCCCGCATCATGGCCATCTGGTTGTCGGCAGTGAAGGGATGCCGGCCGGTCACCGCCTCGAACAGGGCCACCCCCAGCGCGTAAAGGTCTGCCCGGGGGCCCACCTCGACCGACATCAGCTGTTCGGGCGCAAGATAGGAGCAGGTGCCTACGATGGCGCCGTTCTGGGTGATCTGGCTGCGTCCCTCGAGTCGCTTGGCCAAACCCAGGTCGGCCAGCTTGGGCACCCCCTCGGGCGAGATCAAAACGTTGGCCGGCTTGATGTCACGGTGCACGAGGCCGCGGTTGTGGATATGCTCGAGCCCGTCGCAGACGCCCAGGAACATGGTCAAAATCTCGGTCAGCGGCTTGTTGGCGCGCAAGAAGTCGGCCAGGCTGCCGCCTCCCACGAACTCCATCTCGATGTACTCTCGGCCTTCGAATTCGCCCAACGAGTAAAAATCGACGATGTTGGGATGGAAAACCGCCGCCAGGTCGGAGGCCTCACGGCGGAAGCGCTTGAGGGCGTTCTCGTCGTCGGTGGGAGGCAGGAACTTGATGGCCACCGCCCGCTTGGCGCTGGTGTCGAAGGCGTGGTACACAACGGCCATGCCGCCCCGGCCCAGCTCGCCCAGGACCTGGTAACGAGGAGGAAGACCCGGAGCTTTATTGTCGTAGATCTCTGTCAGCATCCCCGGTCAGACTTCTGTACCCGGGAAGGCATCCCTACGCCTGGAGGGGAAGTGTTTTCCTATGAATCGATGCCCCAAATGTCAGGAGCCTGTTCTGGACGTAGCGACCACCTGTCGCAAGTGCGGTGAGCCGATCGACGAGAAGACCTTCTTTTTGAGCGAAGACAGCCTGCTTCAGGAGGTACGCGAAGCCGCCAAGGAGGCCGAGCAGAAAATCGCCCGCCAGCGCAATCGCCGCAAGGTCGCCCACATGGTGCTCGTCATCGGCCTGCTCATCATGGGGGTGGGCGTCGGGTTCCTGCTGCGCGAGGCCCTGCCGATGTGGGTAGCCCTGGGAGGACTGGCCGTGACGGGGGTCGGGGCCGTTTTGCTGGCCCTGAGCCGGCGCTCTAAAGACTGATTTTGCGCTCTCCCTTTTCCTCTTTGAAGGTCAACCGCAGGGTCGTGCCTCCCAGCACCAGCCGGTCGCCCTGTCGCAACACGGCGCTCTGGTCGATCAGCCAGGCTTCCCAGTCCAGACCGTCCTGAGAGCGATACACCCTGATCGGGGGCGCCTCGGGATGGCGGAACAGGCCGTATGCCTTATCGGTCTCGCGCCAGCGCAACACCACGTGGTTGGGCTTGACGCCCGGGTCGCCCAGCTCGACCAACTGGTCGAACTGGCGCGGATTGGGCTCGGCTTGGGTGGGAGGCGGCTGGACCGAGTTGCGGCCCACGCTGAGAAAGAGACCGGTCAACTCGTGGGCGGTGCCTTGCTCGGGGCCGGCCTCCACTTCGAGGCGGAAGCCGAAGCCCACCCGCAGCTGCAGAGTTTTGGGCGCGGGCTTGCTGGCCTCGACCGTCGCAGGCGGGGTCGGCACGGACGCGGCTTTGGGAGCCGGCTCGGGAGCCGTGGCCGGGTCGGCCACCTCGACTTCCAGGCGGATGGGGCCGATCTTGAGCACATCTCCCAGCTTCAAGGGTGACTCGGTGACCGGCTCGCCGTTGAGCCAGCTCAGATTGGTGCCCGAGCGGTGCAAGTAGACGTAGCACTTCCTGTCGTCGTCCCAGCGCAGATTGCCATGCTGGCGCGACACCGCCGGGTCGCGCAAGAAGACCCAGCCAGGAGAGTCCTCGTCGTCGGGTCGGGCCCGTCCGATCAGGATGATCGGTGCGCGCAGATGGTAAACGTGGCCCTCACCGGGCCCTTCCACGACCTTGAGCTGGAAGCCGGAATGCCATGACATAGCAGGCTGCTACGCGATCGAGCACCCGGTTCCTATCGGAACTGGAGCGACTTCCCCTCGATCTCCTTGCCTGCGTAGCCCGACTTGAGGGTATAGCTCTTGCCGCTCGACTGGTAGACGAACTTGCCGTCTTCGGCCAGGTAGTCGCGGGCCTCACCTGGTAAAGCAGCTGGATATTTCTTGCTCCGAATGCGCTCGCGCTCGAGCCTGGCCATGACCTGAAGAGCCGACATCTCGGTCAGGGACCGGGCGAACTGGAGCTGTGCGCGGTCGAAGGCCGGATACAGGGTGGCCACCAGGAAGGCGTGCTCGTTCACGCCCAGGGCCTGCACCTCTCCCCCACCCGCCTCAAAGCTCTTCATCTTTTCGATCGACTCACGGTCGCGCAGGTAGAGACGCTGGTAGATTCTCCGTTCGCGGGCCACGAAGCCCGGGGTCATGATCAGCAGCTGCTGCACCGAGCTCGAGGACGAAGGGCCTACCTTGCCGCTGGCGGTAAAGTCGAGAAAGCCGACGTACTCTTCGTCGGCCCGAGCCAACCATACCGCGGGAGTGAGCTTCATCGCCAGCACGCGCCGCTCGATCTCCTGACACTCCTCATCTTTCAGCTTGCCGCTGCGGAGCAGCTCGAAGAGCGGCTCGGCGGCCGTGCGCTCGAGCCCTACCCCGACCATCACGGTCACCACCGAGCCCTGTTGCATCACTTTGCTGGCCAGCTCGAGGTTGAGCAGCGACAGCTTGACCGCCTGCGAGGTCTTCCCCTGGCTTGCCAGGTGCCTGGCATACTCGGCCAGCGAGCCGACCAGACCGCGCAACATGACAGGATCGGGGCCCGAGTCGAGCCGGTCTCGCTCGACCTTGAAGACAAAGTCCGGCTTGGCCAACTCCTTCTCTAGCTCCGGCAGCCCGGCCTCGAAGGCTTTGAAGTCGGCTGGCTTGCGCTTCTTGACGTCGGCCAGGGCGGTGCAGCGCGCCACCACCTTGGGGTCCTTCAGGTAGAGCGCGCCGTTGGTCGCCGCTTGATCCACCCGCTGGTTGCGCTCGTCGATGGAGGCTGCCGAGCGCTCGAAGATCTGCTGGGCCAGAGCCGGATCGGCCACTTTGTAGCTCAGGAACCAGAGCTGCAACCCGGCCAAGAGCAACAAGACCAGCACCAGCGGAATGAACAGCAAAATCAGGATTCGCTTGGACACGGCAGCACCTCCCGGGTGCTGAAGGATTCTCAAGGGAGGCCGAATTCCCTTCAGGCCCCCTGCTCGTAGTCGGTGGGTCTGGCGGGGGGCAGGGCGGTCCGCAAGGCGTTCAGGACGGCGGCCAGATCGATGACCTCCTGAGTCAGCGCGCCGGCCACCGGAGGCAGATATCCCAGCGAGGCGGCCAGCATACCCAGGATCGAGAGAGCCATACCTCCGACTGCGCTCTGCAGCGCAACCGCGCGGAGATTGCTGCTGATGTGAAGAAATTCGTCCACTTTGACCAGGGAGCCATCTAGAATGACGGCGCCGGCTGCCTCCTCGGTGATGTCGGAGGCTTGCCCGATGGCGATTCCCACGGTTGCGGCCATCAAGGCCGGACCATCATTGATCCCGTCACCCAGGTACACCGTGCGTGCCTTGCTGGTTTCTTCCCGAACGATGGCCAGCTTCTGCTCCGGGCTCTGCCCGGCGTAGACTTCCGCCACGCCGACTTGCTCGGCCAGGTAGCGCACCTCCTCCTCGCGGTCACCGCTCACAATGAGGCTGCGCTTGATGTGGTGACGCGGACCCAGATGCTGGACGAACAGCCTGCTCTCATCTCGAGGTTTGTCACGAAAGCGGTAGTGGGCAGCCAGCTTGTCGTCCACCATCACCACGCACTCCAGGCCCGCTCCCGGGGGTAACTCGGCCTGGAACCTGGCCGCCACCTTCCGGTTGGTCACCTGCAGTTTGTGCCCCTCGATCTCGCCGATCAGACCCTGACCGGGTGGCTCACTGATCAAGCTGGCCTCGGACAGGGGAAGATTCTCAGCCCTGGCCTGGCCGACGATCGCCCCCGCCAGGGGGTGACGCGAGTACCGCTCGAGGCAGGCAACCAGGCGCAACACCTCACGAGCCTCGAAACCGTTGAACATCGTCTGATCGGTCAGAGCGGGTTGCCCATAGGTCAGAGTACCGGTCTTGTCCATGATCATCGTCTCAACCAGATCGAGTTGCTCCATGACGGCTGGATTGCGCACGATGATCCCGCGCCGGGCCGCTCGCGAGATGGAGCCGATGATGGCGACTGGAATCGCAATCAAGAGAGGGCAGGGGGTCGCCACTACCAGCACGGCCAGAAACCGGACGGGCTCACCCGACAGGCCCCAACTGGCCAGAGCGATGGCAACTGCCAGCGGAGTGTAATAGGCGCCCAGCTGATCGCCCAGGCGCCGAAGCCGGGGACGGCGTTGCTCCGACTCCTTCATCACCTCCATGATGCGGGCGTAGCGTGAATCCACCGCCCGGTGGGTGGCCTGGATGATCAGCATGAAATCCCCGTTGACGGCGCCCGACAGCACTTTTGAGCCCGGGGTCTTCGGATTGAGGAACGGCTCGCCGGTCAGGTAGGCCTCGTCCATCTGGCCGCGGCCCTCAATGACCTCACCGTCTACCGGGCAGATCTCGTGGGGATGCACAGCCAGCAGGTCGCCGACCTGGATGTCGGCGACCTGGATGTCGCGCAACTCGGTTCCTTCCCGCCGATGGGCGATGGTCGGCATGCGACGAGCCAGCGCGTCGAGTACGGCTGAAGCGCGTGCCACGGCAAAGCTCTCCAGGGCCTCCCCGCCGCTGAGCATCAAGACCACGATGCTCCCGGCCAGGTATTCCCCCAGGACGACCGAGGTGAGAATGGAGATCCCGGCCAGGAGGTCGCTGCCGAACTCCCTCCTCATCGCCTTCCCGAGGAGTTCCCAGACCAGGGGAGTCCCTCCCAGCGTCAGGACCAGCCACAGGGGCACGTTCAGCCAGGGAACAGGGACTTTGGACAACCACATAATGGTGTAGCTGGTCAGGCCCGTCAGGGCCAGACCGGCGATCAGAAGTCCCGGGTCGATGCGTCTCAAGCGCCTGAGCTTACCACGCCTCAGAAGGGCTCGGAACTGATCCCGGTCAGCCGCTTACTGTTTCTTTTTGGACTCGGCCAGAGCCCGGCCCCAATCTTCCACGATACGCCCGCGAATTTTGGGGGCGCTCTCGTCATAGGGAATCCCGCTGAGTGTCGCGGTTTCCTGGCCGATACGCCTGTGCAGTTCCTCAGTCAGGGCGGTCACCCCCGCCTTCTGCTCCATAGCCCGGTAGGGGGCGACCTCGATGGGATCGCCGATACGCAGCTGGGCCAGGTCGCGGTGCATCCAGGCCTGGCCCAGGGCCCAGGTGGAGACGGCACCGCTCAGGCCGGCAAGTCCCGCGATCAGAGCCTGAGAGTCATCCAGAAGCGCGGCCGCACCTCCGGCTGCGATGGCTCCCGCCAGGGCCCCTCCGGCTCCGCCCTTGAGGGTGGCAAAGTAGTTGGGGAAGGGATCGTTGGCATTCTCGATGGGCACCAGTTTGTTCCCGAGCTGGCCTCCGGCCACGGCTCCGGTGAGAGCTCCGCCCAGGGCGGCCACGGCCACCCGGGCTCCCGGTCCGCCCACCGCTCCGGCCACCAGGCCGGCCACGGCCACGCTGGCGGTGGCCAGGGCGGTGGCCAGCTTCTCGCCCGGATACTCCCGGTCGTTCTTCTTGTAGAAAACCGCGATGGGCACGATGTTCTCAGCTCCGCCCTTGATGGCGAAATAGGCCGCGCCCTTCTTGATGGGCAACAGGGTGCCCAGTTCCTCGGTGATGGCCCCCTCGGGGAAGATGCAGACGCCCTTGCCCTCCTTGAGCAGGTCAATGGCGTGATTCACGGTCGTGGGGCTGGGGTTCTCGCGGTGCACCGGAAAGGCTCCCCCCCAGGTCATCACGCGTCCCCGCAAGCCGTCAAAGACGTAGACGTTGGCAACATACCGCATGTCTCGATCGCTCAAGAGCGCCACCAGAGGCGGATCAAAAAAGCTGGGGTGGCCGGAGGCGTAGACCTGGGGCCCGGAGTGGAGCATCTTCTCCTTGTTCTGCACTTCGAGCCGGTAGCGCCCGTTGGACAAAATCACGTTGAGAGGCTTGGTGAGCCAGTTGTGCTTGCGCGTTGACAGCCCGTCCTCGGGGCCGGTGTAGTCGGGGACGTAGTGTCCGAAACTCCTGGGCTTCTCGGGCACGGCAGCGGCATGGGTAGGCAGAATACGCATCAGGCCCATGATGGTCGGCGAGCCTTAAGGAATTCTGAAACGAAACCCTGGCCTGGCCCGGACCGCTTCAGCTTCCTTTCAGCCTCTCCCTGCACACTCTGTGAGACAAAAAGAGGGGATACCACCACCATGAGCTTACCAATTCCCAACTGGGCCCAGGGCCCCATCGAATCGTTTCGAACCTCCCAGACCCTGCCCGGAGCCATCCGCCAGGAGATTCCCACCGGTCAGGTCTCGGATGTCGACCGGAGCATCCGCACCAACGTGGACGAGGTCATTTCGGGCGATGAGACGGACATGGATTCGTTCAAGAACCAACCCGGCAAGTTCGGCATGGGTGACTTCCTGACGGCTGAATGGACCGGCGACACCAGCAAGGGCACCTTCGTGGAGGTCGTCAAGGGCGATCGGGGCAACCAGGCCTTCGTTTACGCCGAGTTCACTCCCACCAGCTCCAGTATGGTCATGCTCTCCAAGGAGAGAGGCAAGGTGACCGGCACTGCCCGCTTCGCCGACACAGCTCAGCCCGAGCGTAGCTTCGAGCTTGTCAGCGATGAGGACTACAAGCTGGCTCGCTGAGGCCCAAAGAGCGTAGCGTTTTCGATCTAGACCAGCAGGCGGTCGAGCTCCAGCTCGAAGACTGAGACCGGCTGGGAGAGTTTGAAGCCCTCCAGAACCTGCGGATGGATCTCGCCCATCATGCCCACCTCGTGGCGGGTCTGACCGCGGGTGGCAACCACCCGCGCTCCCCGGCCGGGAATGAAGTAAGGCTGCTCGGCCGGCTCCACCTCGAGCTTCCAGCCCAGCTCGTGCAACAGGGCCTGGCAGGTAGAGCGCATCTCTGAGTAGTCGACCCGCGGGCCTGTCGCTCCGGCGATCACGCGGCCATGCTCGCGCGCTCCTGTGTCGGCCTCGACGCACAATCTGGAGACGCGGCCCACCTCGAAGAGGTGCTGGGGCATCTCGTGGTCGGTGTTGGCGCTGAATGTGTCCAGCAGGCCCGGCAAGAGCGAGGTGCGCACCAGGGTCTGCTCCACGCTGATGGGGTTCTCGATGACAACGTGGTCCTCGCGCCGCTCCAGGCCCAGCGCATCATACTGGGCCTCCTCGCTGCTCAAGATGAGGGTCAGGATCTCCAGGTAGCCCAGCCCCGCCAGGGCTCGCCGGCAGAGGGTGGCACCTTTCTCGAAGGTTTGCTCCTCTCCCACCGTCAGGGTGGGCACCAGCGAGGGCACCAGGTTGTGGTAGCCGTAGGCGATGGCCACGTCCTCGATCAGGTCGATGGGATGCATGATATCGTTTCGGTAGGCCGGGACAGCCACCAGTAGCTTGCCGCCCTCTTTGGGCATGATCGAATGACCCATCCGGATCAGCAGGCGAGCGACCTCTTCCACGGCCAGCTCCACCCCGATGGTGCGGGCCGCCTCGGCCGAGTCCAGCTCGACCATCTGAGGCGAGAGGTCCGGGGTCGCCACCGAGCGATCGGGGTACAGGATGCTCACCTTCTCGAGCTGGGCGGCGCCATCGAGCTCGAGCAGGCTGGTTACCAGGATGTTGAGGGTCTTGTTGACGACCCGCTCCTCGGTGCCGGTCACGTCGATGAAGAAGTTGCGCGTCTGCACCGTGACCTTGGTGCCTTCGCTGTTGATGATGGGAGGCAGGCTGAGCACCTGGCCTTGCGAGTCGCACAAGAGCGGGTAGCGCTGGTGGTCCTTGAGAAGGTGGGCGTAGGCCCGACCCTTGGGATGCTCCTCGAGCACCTGGCGGGCGGTGATGGCCCGGTCTTGATAGCCCAGGGGCACAAACTTCTTTTCGTCGGGGCCGATGGGCCCATAGGTGAAGGCGGCCCCCTGCACCAGTCGATCCAGGTCGTAGACCCCGATGGAGGCGCGTTTGCGATCACGACCCAGAGCCCAGTGCAGGTTCTCCTGCAGCTTCATGATGACCTTGATGATGTCGTCGGACAGGGTGATGTCACGCATCACGGCGCAAGCGATGCAGGGGCGGAAGCTTTCGGGCGAGCTCATGGCCGGATCGACGCTGACCTGGCAAGTGGGCGGACCCACCTCGTAGTTGAGGGTGCTGTCGCCCTCGCTCAGGTAGGCCCGCAGCACCCGGGCCAGGCCGCCAGGCTCGAACATATCCGGCCGCACGGCCAGGAGCTCCATGCGGATCACCTCGCTGGTGCCGGCTTCCTGGCGCGCCTCGGCGTTGGCCCGGAAATCGGCCCCGCAGCGATCGCACTCCACCGGGGGGTTCTCGGTCTCGGTGATCTCCATCAGGTTGCCGCACCGCTCGCAGCGAAAGCGGCGCAGGGTGGCGTAACCCTCCACATCGCAGCCCAGGTGCTGCAGGTGCTCCACCAGCTCGTCGCGGCTGAGCTGGGTGGAGATGCGCTCGAGCAGCATCTCCACCGGAATCCCGATTACCGGCATAGCGGTTCCTCCTTGAGCCAGGCCAGGCGGGCGCGGTACAGCTCACCGATGCTGCCCACCTCGTAGCGGAACATGGCCAGCCGCTCGAGCCCCAGGCCCCAGGCCAGCACGGGCGCTGTGCAACCGAGCGGGCGGGTCACCTCGGGGCGGAACATGCCGGCTCCCCCCATCTCGACCCAGTCCGACTTGCGCTCGCTCCAGACGAACACCTCCACACTGGGCTCGGTGTAGGGGAAGAAGGCCGGGCGGAACTGGAAGCGCTCGAAACCCATCTTCTGGTAGAAGGCCTGCAGCGTGCCCAACAGGTTCGAGAAGGAGGCCTTCTCGTCGATGATGATGCCGTCCACCTGGTGGAAAACCGGCAGGTGCTTATAGTCCACCGTTTCGCGGCGGAACACCGGGCCCACGCAAAACACCTTGCGAGGCGAGGTGGGATTCTGGGCCAGGGCCCGGATGGTGCTGGCAGTGGTGTGGGTGCGCAAGACGGCCTTTTGAGCCAGGTCCTTGCTCCACACGTAGCGCCAACCGACCGAGCCGGTGTCGCCGCCGTCCTCGTGGGTCTTTCTCACCCGCTCCACCATCTCGGCGTCGGGCAGGTGGCAACTGCCCGGGCGAGCCACGTAGAAGGTGTCCTGCATATCGCGGGCGGGATGGTCCTGCGGCTGGAACAGGGCGTCGAAATCCCAGAAGCCAGACTCGACGTAGGAGCTGACCGTCTCACTGAAGCCCATCTCGAGAAAGACGCGGCGGGTCTGCTCGAAGACCCGCACCAGCGGGTGGGCCTTGCCGGGGCTGACCCGGGCTGCCTCCAGGCGCACGTCATAGGGGCGCAGCTCCACCGAACGCCATTCTCCCGTGCGCAGCATCTCGGGGGTCAGCTGGTTGACCTGCTTTCTGGCTTCGATCCCCTCCTCCACCAGCTTGCGACCGGCCGCCGTCAACTGGGCATAGCGGATCTTGCGTGGCTTCTCCTCCACGATGCCGGTGCGCCCCTCCAGCAAGGCCAGGGCGGCGGGCACATCCACCTCCTTCTTGGCCAGCTCGCGGTCGGAGGCTGCTTCGAGGTCGAACAGGGCCATCACCAGGATCTCATCCGGCCCCGGCTTGTCGCCGTTCTTAGGAGCCTTGGAGGCCAGCTTGAGCTGCTTACCGTCCTGCTCGGCCCAGCCTTTCTGCTTGAGCCAGCGCAGGGACTGGCCGACCTCGGTCTTGTCCAGACCGCTCAGCTCGGCGAGCTCGGGCAGCTCAGCCGGCTCACCTTTGGCGATCAGGGCCTGCAGGATGTGGCGCTCGGGCAACAAGCCCTCCCTGAGAGCTTTGCCCTTCTTGCCAAGCTTGAGGTCGAGGTAGACCTCCTCGGTCACCTCGATGAGGCCCTCCTCTGAGCGCTTGAGGCAGGTGGCCGTCACCTGGCTCTGGTCCAGGCCCAGCTCGGCGGCCAGGTCGAGCACCGACACGGGCTTGCTCCTGGCGGCCAGGCCGGTCAGCACGTGGTAGTCGACTTCCGGTAGGCTATGCATGGCACGAATGCTTCGCGAGGGAACGGCTTTTCCTTCAAGATTGCAGGCGTTGAGTCAGCTCCGTTTTCCGCTGGGGGCTCTCCATCTCGAGGTAGGCCAGAAAGGCTTTGCGAACGGCTGGAGCGTAGCACCACCGCCCCTCGCGCGAGGAGGCGAAGGTCAGCTTGAGCAACCGCTCGAAAGCGCGGCGCGGTTCGGGGTGGTCGGGGTGGAGCTTGTGCACCAGATCCAGGTTGAACTCCTCGGGCAGGGCCATGTCCAGAACCAGGTCCCGGTAGGAGGGCTCCACCTCTTCCAGCAGCCGCTCCACCAGGGTTCGCACCGCCAGTTCGCGATCGGGCGAGCCGGCCACCAGCGACAGGAAGAGAGGCGAGCCCCCGGTCAGCTCGAGCAACTCGGGGTTCGGCTCGCTGCCCAGCAGCTCGAGGTAACGGGCCGTCTCCTGGGGGTCAAAGGGGTCCAGGCGGATGCGCTCCACCGCCCCCTGGAACTCGGACCAGCGAGAGTTGATGCGCAGCAGGTCGTGGCGACTGGCCAGCACCACCAGGGGTTGCAGGGCCACGAAGGCGGGGTCGGCCAGAAGCACCGTGCGAAGCCAGGTGTCGGCCAGTAAGGCCAGCAGCTCGTAGGTGTCCAGCACCAGCACCGGGCGCCTCCAGAGATAGTAGTCCTTGCGTTGCCGCTGGACGAAGGCGGACAGGTCCTCGACCAGGGCGGCCGTCAGGCGGCGCACCCAGGAGTTGGTCGCCAGCGCGTCGGCTTCGGCCTGCAACTCTTCCGAGACGGCCTCGGCCGCCTGCCAGCCGGCATCGGCCAGGGTCAGCAGGGGATTCTTGCCGCTGCCGATCTCCATCGCTTTGCGCACGTAATGCTTGACGCCGCCCGATTCGCTCTCGGTCTGGCGGTTACGGCGCGTGTAGATGCGGTCGAACTTGGAGGTCTTGCAGCCCTGCTTCTGCAGCCCCAGGGCCAGGCTTTGCAGCAGGCTGACCAACCCCTGCTCCAGGCTCTGGTCGCACCCTTCGCAACTCTGGTGGTCCACCACGGCCAGCGACACCCGACCCTCCAGGCGGTGCTGTAGATGGCGCAGGAAGTAGCTCTTTCCAGCCCCGCCCAGGCCAGTGACGGAGACGATCCAGGGGGCTTCTCGGGGCGGGTTGGGGGTCAGCGCCAGCTCGATCAGGCGGCTCGTCTGGGCTTCTCTGCCCACGTAGAGGCGCGGGCCGGGGGCAGCGGGCTTGCGGCGGGGAGCCAGCTCGAGGTGCTCAAAGCGGAACCCCAGAATGTCGGCCAACCACATGGAGACGTAGTCGGAAGCGGCCCCGCGTGGCCCGAGCTGGACACCGTCGTTCCAGACGAACAGGCTGACGTCGGATTCGAGCTCGCAGCGCTCGGCAGGCCACTCCAGGGCCACGTGAATGGCCTCGCGATCCAGCGCGCCCTCGGCCCGGGGCAGAAAGACGAAGCGATAGGTCTGCCCGAGCATGCCGGGCTCGCTCAGGCGCACCTCGCGCCGGGCGGCATCCGCGTCGACCAGCTCGATGGTGCCCCGTTGCACCTGAGTCTCGCCCTTCTGACGGCGCTCCAGAAAGCCAGCCAGATCACCCGCTAGCTCGGATGGAGTGCGCCGAGGAATTTCGCGGCCGCCGGCCCTGGAGACAAAGTTGAGAATGGCCCGCTGGCCGGTGGTAGCGGCGGTATGAGTGGCCGTGGTGAGGATTTTGCCAGCTACCTGGAAGAGCCTGCCCGTGATCGATTCGGGCTTCTTCTTGTCGGCCATGGCCCGGGACTTTAGCACAGTGATGCAAAAGTCCTCGGAGTGTCGATCCCTCATCGACAAGAAACCGGGCGTTCGGCCGCAACCCCGGACTGTGCGAGTGGACCTGACTTCAGCCGAGCACCCAGGGCAGGTCGAACTGACGACCCACGCGGTTCTCGCAGAAGGCCCAGAAGGGACGCCCTTCGTCTCTCCACATCTCGGCGACATCGCGCAGAACATCCAGGAAGCGCTCGAGGACATCCGTTTCCAGGTCGTCGGTCTCGTTGATCCAGACGGCGTAGCCATCGGCCTCGTCGAGGTCGAAGAGGCAGTCGCGCAGAGCATCCCAGTTGCGACCGAAATGCTCGGGGAACTTGAAGGTCTTGTAGCAGGTCTTGAGCAGCTCCTTGCGGGTCGCAGCTCCATCCAGGCGCAGGTCGAACACTTTGAAACCCGCTGATTCACAGGCTTCCAGTAAGGAGATCGGATCGCCGTTGACGGCACAAACTCCGGCTTGGTCCGGTTTGAGCAACTGTTCAGTGGTCATTTCAGGGAGTCTTGGGTGCCTCCGGGAGGGGTTTTCGGCCCAGGGCCTGGTCGACCAGGGCATACCTGTATGTCTTCCCCCGCTTGAGCTTGAGCATGAAGCGCGAGCGCTTGTCCAATTCCGGCAAGAGCCGCTTGAAATCCTCCACCGACCGGATGGGTGTCTGATCCACCCCCACGATCACGTCGCCCACCTCGATGCCGCCGTCATCCCCCGGGCTGCCTCGGGTAACGTAGGAGACCAGCGCCCCCAGGCGGTCGTTGAGGCGGTACTCCAGCATGTGCGAGGTGGTGATGGCCTGCACGCTGATGCCGAAATCGGTGTAGGTCTCCTCGGAGTCTACCGCTGGCTGGGTGCCGATGGTGGCGGTCAGAACCTGGCGTTTCCCGTCGCGGTAGATCTCAATGGGAACACTGGTACCCGGCTTGAGCTTGGTGACCTCCTGGGTGAAGCGGTTGATCTCCTCATCCTGCTCGGCTTCCACCGGCTCGCCCGCAAAACGCAGCAGCACGTCGCCTGACTTGAGGCCGGCCCGCTCGGCGGGAGAATCGGGCATGACGTCGGCCACCAGAATGCCACGAGTGCCGTTGAGCTTCATGTACTCGGCCATCTCCCGGCTGAAGGGCTGCATGAAAAGGCCCAGCCAGCCGCGCTCGATGCGCCCCTCCACCTCGCTGCGGGTGATGACCTCGCGGACGACCTTGGCCGGAATGGTGAAGCCTTGTCCGCGTCCAATGCCAACCGAGTTGATGCCGATCACCTCGCCGCGCAAGTTGAGCAGAGGGCCGCCCGAGTTGCCCGGGTCGATCAGGGCGTCGGTCTGGATGAAGTCGTTGAGGAGCGGCACCTCGCTGTCCAGGTCGGGGATGAAACGCCCCTTGCCGCTGACGATCCCGAACGAGACGGTGCGGTCAAAGCCGTAGGGGTTGCCGATGGCCAGCACCCATTCGCCGACCTGCACCCGGTCCGAGTCGCCCAGTTTGGCGAAGGGTAGCTGACGTCCGGCCTGAATCTGCAGCAGAGCGAGGTCGGTCTGCTGGTCCTTGCGCAGCACCCGGGCCTCGAACTTGCTCTTATCATCGAGGATCACGGTGATGACGGCAGCCCGGTCGATGACGTGGTAGTTGGTAATGATCTGTCCGTCCGCACTCAGGATCAGGCCCGAGCCCAGTCCTTTGCGACGTTGCTCGCCTCGCTTGGCCAGCACTTCGATATGCACCACTGCAGGCTTGATTTGATCGGAGACACGAATGATCAGCTTTTGCAGCTCATCGAACATCTCCAGACTGTGAGGCTCGGTCGATTGGGCCGCGGCCGGCAGCCAGAGACAGAGCAAGAAAACCAGCACGATGCGCATGGCCGCCACGGTTCGACCCCGCCATTCCGGTTCCCCTGTCAAAGTGCAGGTTCTGAAGACCATTCCCCGAACTGTAACGGTCATGCTGGCTACCGGGGTGATTTTGGCCAAGCGTTACAGCATCGAGTCGGTGCTGGGCAAGGGCGGCATGGGGGCGGTCTACCTGGCCCGCATGGAAGCGCTGGGCGGCAAGCGCGTGGCCATCAAGGAGATGACCCTGTCGGTGCCCGACGGCATGAAGGACAAGGCTTTGGCCCAGTTCCAGACCGAAGCTCGTCTGCTGGCCAATCTCGATCACCCTAACCTGGTCCAGGTGACCGACTTCTTTGAAGAGGGCGGGCACCACTACCTGGTGATGGCCTACGTCGATGGTGAAACGCTCTCGGACCGCCTCAAGCAGAGCGAGGGGCCACTGCGCGTGCCCGAGGTGCTCGAGTGGGCTCGCCAGCTTTGCTCGGTGCTCGACTACCTGCACAACCAGAACCCGCCCATCATCTTCCGCGATCTGAAGCCCTCCAACATCATGCTCGATGCTGGAAACCGGATCAAACTCATCGATTTCGGCATCGCCCGCAGCTTCAATCCCGAATCGGTCACCTGCACCTTCATCCAGGGAATGGGCACCCAGGGATACTCCCCGCTCGAGCAGTACGGGGGTGCCGGCTCGACCGACCCGCGCTCGGATCAGTACGCGCTCGGCGCGACGCTGTATCACTTGCTGACCGGCGAGGTCCCCACCAGTCCGGTGGAGATCCTCTCGATGGACAAGAAATTGCCCAGCCCTCGCACGCTCAATCCGAACATTCCTCTCGCGCTGGACAAGATTTTGATGCGTAGCCTGGGCGTGCGCAAGGAAGAGCGCTATCCCACCGTGGCCGACATGGCCAGAGCCCTGGCTCGGCTTGACGAAAGCGACGAAGAGGAGACCGCCAATCTCGGCACCGGCCGACTGGTGGCGCCTGTCCGAACTGTCGACCTGGAACCCACCGCTCCTCTCTCCTCGGCGCCCGCTCCGGCTTCGGTGAGCGCCCAGACCGAGGTGATGAGCGCTCCCAGTTCGGGAGTGCAGCCATTCTGGATGGCCACCGCGGTGGGGCTGCTTCTGATCGCCTCGATGGCGGTGTGGCGCATCACCACCCCCTCGGCTACGGCTTCCACGCCCACCCCGACGGCGACGGCTGCCGTGCTTCCCACGGCTACGGCAACCCCCACGAAGGCCCCGGCGTCCACCAAGTCGCCGGCCTCCACGCCGACCCCCCGGCCGGCCTCCAGACCCACGCTCAGACCAGCGGCGGTTCAGCCCAAGCCCAAGCCCAAACCCGCCCCGGTCAAGCCAAAGCCCGAGCCGCAGATCATCGAAGTTACGAACAACAACTACCCGCGACGACCCACCAGGAAACCGAAAGCTGAGCCCACGCCGGAAACCATCATCGTGCCGGTGCCGGTGCCGACGGTCACCATGACCGTCACGCCCACACCCCAACCGATGGCCACCTCCGCGCCCCCTCCCGGAATGCCGGAGGGGCCCGTCAACGGTGACTGGGGGCCTCGCCCGGCCCACATCCCCCCCGATGCCCCCTGGCCGCCGCCCTACCCGGGCTGGAAGCCGGGCGATCCGATGACACCACCCGGTTCAGGCCAGGGCGGTGACTCGGGAGGACGTCCGCCGGGGTACTAGGAGGAGCGCAGCCGGAACCCCCTTGCTTCTAGCAGGCTGATGCAGCCCCTGAGCCTCAGTCGCGCTTGTGAGCTTTGTGGATCATCACCATGATGTCCTGGGCGGCCGAGCAGTAGGGCATCACGCGTCGCTCGGTCAATTGGGCGATCTCTTCTTGCAGGGCGGTGTCGGTGGGATCCATGAAGGCCACCTGGATGCGCTCCTTGTCCTCTGCGAAAGGCACGGCCTGATGCTTCAGGGCCCACTCTTTGTCGAGCCGGCGGGCCGCCTTCTTGTCGAGATCCACGGCCTCGACGTCGACGTACTCGGCCCCCAGGTAGCGCGCCAGGGCGCTGGCCGCGGCCTTGCGCGGGAAGACGTAGTCGGTGAGCACCGCCTGGAGCACGTCTTCAGACTCCTTGACGCGCTCGAGCTGGGCTGCAGTGAGCAACTGGTCTTCCAGCAAAATCTCGGTGAAAGGCTTTTCGCGCGGGCTGCGGCGCAGGAGATCGAGCATGTCGATCACGTTCTTGCGGCTCAGCGAGGTGGCTGGCTTGAGCCGATTGACCAGGCGGATGTTCTCTTTGCGGCGCGCATGGATCTCTTCGTCGTTGAGGACGCCTTCCTCGAAGAAGTTGACGACCATGCGGTCGCCAAAGTCGGATAGCGAACGGAAGTTCTCGATCCGCCACCGCTTGCCGCCCGAAGGGAAAGCACCGTCACGGCAGGTGTCCAGGCTGGCCAACAGCTCCTGGTGACCGGCCAGGGGCTGGCGGGCCAACTCGGCGATGCGCTCGTCGAAAAAGGCAAAGATACGCGTTTCCTCGTCCTCGGGGTCGACCAGCAACCCCCGAGCCCCGTTGGCGATGGCCTCATCCAGCTTGTCAGCGGCCTCGGCACCGATGCGCCCCTTGAAGTCGACCTCGCGTGAGACCAGCTTCTCCTTCGGGTCAATCATCTCCGAGGGGATGGGCGGGGGCATCTGGGCCGCCAGCCGGGTGCGGGTAGAAGGAACTTTAGTCTTCTCGTCCTTGGCTTTGCCTTTGAACAGTGAACCCATGCGGGCAGTTCCCCTCAGTCGAGGCTCATTACCGGGCGCTGGACGAGCAACGAAATGACCTCCCGCGCTGGAAGGGCCTTCACGACTTTGGAGATCTTTCCCTCCAGGCCCAGTTCCTGGACTTCCTCGGCCAGACAGTAGACTTCGCGGCCTTCCAACACCGTGGACTCCACCAGCAACCCGCGGGCCAGCAGCACCAGACCTGCCTCCTTATCGGCTGCCAGCAGGTCCAGGATGTCCTTGCGGGGATAGTCGCTCAGCACGTAAAGCGAAGAAGACATGGGTTAAAGATTCAGCTGCAGCTCGGCACGTCGCCCGAGCTCCAGCAACTCCTCTTGAGATGACAGCTTGACCTCGATGGCCAGGTCCTCGGGCTTGAGGCCCAGGCGCTCGAGGCTCTCCTTCTGGACATAGATTGGCACCGGATAGGCCCGGGCGGCCCGGTAGTAGCGCATCCAGCCGTCCTTGTTGGGCTTGACGGCGGTCAGCACTCCCTCCCCCAGGAGGGCCACTTCGACCTCGTGGCCGCGATAGCCCGAGGCCAGGGCCACGGCCGTGCGCAACAGCTCGTTGAGAGCCTGGGCACCCGACCAGCGACAGACGGAGATTAGGATCTTCTTGCCTCTCACAGGCTGATCACCCGATCGGATCGGTTCAAAAGATCCGAGAGCTCCATGGCGCCTCCAAAGCGCACCCCATCCAGGAACTGAGCTTTGGAGACCAGTCCGCGGGCGCGCGCACAATTCTCATGAGCGATGACTTGCACTCCTCGGGCCAGCAAGGCAGCCCACCAGCTCGACGCAGAGCCCTGAGCCCCCTCGGTGGGCTGCTGCTCGCGCAAGGGTTGGTAGACTCCGTCCTGGCGACAAAAGACGCTGACCTCGCAGCCCTGCTCCAGAGCCCCCAGGGCCAGGTGATACAGCGTGCGCGCTCCAGGCAGGGCCCGGGGCGGACGACTCAGGATAAAGGTGATGCGCGACAAGCTTCAGACCTCCCAGCACCGCTCCTGATCGCGGCCAACCACCAGATAATGCCAGCCCCCGTGGGCCTGCTGACGGTCGACTGCGGACAGGTTTGGCGGGCCTTCGGGGTGAGAGTGGTACACTCCTAGAATCTCCAGGTCCAAATTGCGAGCCCGGCGGAGGGCTGAAAGGCTCTCCTCGGGGGTGATCAGATACCCTCGAATCGGGTCGGGATGGGCATTGCGAGCGGCGTAAAGCTGCTCGACCCGACCCGCTCGCCCCAGCATGAATCCGCAGATCTCCCGAGGCGAGGCTGCCAGCGCGCGCTGGCGCAACTCGCTCATCTGCTCCTCAGAGACAGTCAGCAAGGTGCGGTTGCCCCGGGCGCATAGTGGCTCTGGACATACTCTTCCACCATCTCCAGAAAGCGTTCGGCGATATCATCGCCTTTCAGGGTGGCAACCTTCTGACCATCGGCATAGACCGGGGCGGAAGGGGTTTCCCCCGTGCCGGGCAGAGAGAGGCCGATGTGGGCCCCCTTGGCTTCGCCCGGGCCATTGACCACGCACCCCATGACGGCCACCTTCATCTGCTCCACGCCCTCGTAGCCGGCCGCTTTCCACTCGGCCATGCGGCGCTTGAGATGGCCTTCCACCTCCAGGGCCAGCTCCTGAAAGAGGGTACTGGTGGTGCGACCGCACCCAGGGCAGGCGGTGACGCGCGGGGTGAAGTCGCGCAGACCGATATTTTGCAAAATCTCGCGACAGATCTCGACCTCGCGAGTGCGCGTTTCGCCTGGAGCGGGAGTGAGCGAGACGCGGATGGTGTCGCCGATGCCATCCTGCAGCAGCAGGCCCAGGGCAAGGCTTGAAGAGACGATCCCCTTGAGTCCCATGCCAGCCTCGGTGAGGCCCACATGCAGGGCGTAGCGGCAGCGTTTGCTGAGCTCGCGGTAGACGTGGACCACCTCTTGCACCTCGCTGACTTTGGCCGACAAGACGATCTTGTTGGCCGGCAGCCCATACTCCTCAGCCATCGCCGCCGAGCGCAGCGCGCTCTCGAGCATGGCCTCGAGAAAAACTTGCTTGGCCCCCTTGGGCGACCCGGCGGCCAGATCGGCCTCGATCAGCTCTTGCAGGAGAGCCTGATCCAGCGACCCGCCGTTGACTCCGATCCGCACGGCCTTACCGTGCTCTACGGCAGCTTCGACCATCGTTTTGAAGTTGGTGTCGTGCTGCTGGCCAACCCCCACGTTGCCAGGATTGATGCGATACTTGTCCAGCGAGCGTGCGCATTCGGGGTGGCGCACCAGCAGACGATGCCCGTTGTAGTGAAAGTCTCCAATCAGAGGCACCTGGCAGCCTGCGGCGCGTACCCGCTTCACGATCTCAGGGGTCGCCTCGGCATTCTCGCTGTCCTTGACCGTGAAGCGCACCAGCTCGGAGCCGGCCTCGGCCAGCTCGAGCACCTGTTTGACAGTAGACTCGACGTCGGAGGTGTCGGTGTTGGTCATGCTCTGGACGCGCACGGGATTGGCGCCTCCCATGGTCAGCTCACCGATCTTGACCTCATGCGATTTTCGCAGCTTTATCACGAATGATTCACCCGGCTATCCTTGAGTTTTCTTCCGCATCCAGACGGCCGGACTGTCAGTTCTCTGCGGGTTCAGGCGCTCCTGCCTGCAGTTGACCCTGGACGACGCGGTAGATCTGGCGGGTTCCGTCGCTCGAGCGCCAGGCCAGCATATCAAAGCTCTGGCCGTCCTCACAGCGGACCACCTCAGCTCGCTCCAGGTCGAGTGGTCGACCGGCCTCGAGTCGGGGCCATTCGGTCAGGCTGACGAAGTGGGCGGCTCCCTCCCCCACCACCCTGGCCTGCAGTTCCCCGTCGACCAGCACGGCAGTGGCCTCATCCACCCCCAGGCCGCGCGAGCCCGGCTCGCGGCTGAGAAAGACCAGCAGCCGTCCCAGTCGCTCGCGTTCGGAGAAATGGCTGTCGGTGATGACCTGATCCAGCGCCTCGGCCTCCAAAAAGCGGGGGGCCAGGGTCACCTTGGGGCCGAGCGGGTCGGCCAGAGCCTCTTGCGAGGTGACGGTATCCCGAGCGGCCGAGAAGAACGGGTCGCCCAGCAGAGCCAGCCCGGCGCTGGTTCCCCCTACAGGAACTCCGCGGTCGAAGGCTTGCTGCACCGCATCTTGCAGCGGAGTGCCCTCAAAAAGCTGAAGATACTGGTATTGATCGCCGCCGGCGAAGAAGATCGCTTCCGCGTTCCGGACACGCTCCACCACGAAGGGGTCGAACGAGCCCTCGCGCTCCTTCATGCAGAAGGTCTCCACCGAATCGACCTTGCGTCCGTCACTGAGGGGCAGATTGGCCAGGTAGTCGTTGTAGCCGTCCGCTCCCGAGGCGCGGATCACGACGATGTCGCCCGCGTCGCTCCGGTCGAGCAGCCAGGTCATGGCCTGGCCCTGGTCGGCTCCCCCGCCTGCCAGCACCAGCCCCGGACGGGGTCGGGCGGCGGTGTTGGCGGCGTTCCCGGTCAGATAGTAGTCATAGGCTGGCTGGGAGATGTGCACCTGTCCAGGGTACCCGGCCACCCCGAAAGAACCCTGAAGGCTGTGGACGTGACTGCGCTCAGGGGTGTGGAGCTGGAGGGCCGCTATCGGCTGGGGGCCTGCCGGGGCTCGGGCAGCTTCGGCACCGTCTATGAAGCCGAAGAGATCCTGCGCGGTAAGCGCATCGCTCGCTGCTGCGTCAAGCTGCTCCTGCCCGGGAGCGACGACGAGCCCGAGCTGCTGCGCGAGATCGGCCACATGGCCCGGTTGAGCCATCCACGCATCATCGCTTACCGGGGCTGCGGCGAGGTGCGCCAGGGGAGGCTGGCTGGCAGCCTGTACCTGGCCATGGAGCGAGCCGAGCGCTCTCTTCGAACCGATCTCGAGCGCTCCGCCCTGCCTCCCGGCGAGTTGCTGGAGGTGGTGCAGGCCCTGGCTGAGGGGCTTTGTTTTCTGCACGAGCGCGGTGTCGTGCATCGGGACGTCAAGCCCGATAACTTGCTGCTGGTCGATGGGGTCTGGAAGCTGAGCGACTTCGGCCTCACCCGCACCCTCAAGAGCCTGGCCCGCCTGGGTCCGCTGCCGGGAGGCACGTCCGAGTACATGGCTCCGGAGATCTTCTCCGGCCGCATCGGGCCCGAGGTGGACTTGTGGGCGCTGGGAGTGATCGTGCAAGAGTCCCTGACCGATCAGTTTCCCTACCCTGACAGCGAGGAGGTGGATCTCAAGCAGTATGTGCTGTGGCACGACCCGGTGGTGGAAGCGGCGCTGCTCGACCCCTTCGGCTGGCTGGCCCGGGGATGCTTGCAGCCCGACCCCTCGCTTCGCTTGACTGCCTCCGAAGTGCTCGAGACGCTGGGCCACTTCCGGGCCAGCCGCCTGCTCTCGTCGGGCTGGCTGGACGAGTGCGACCGGCTGGTCTTTCGGGGGGCCTACCAGGCGGCGCTGGGACGCCTGCGCAAGCTGGTGGTCCTGGACTCATCCAGCAGCGAGAACGTGGCCGGACGCTACGACCAGCTGCTGCATCTGGGACTCCCGGGCGAGCTGATGGGGCAACTGCATCTGGACCTGGGCCGGATGTGGCTGGCCGGCGGACATTACGACCGGGCCCGCGAGATCTTGGAGGACGGAAGGCGGCTTTATCCCGACACGCCCGGGCTGCTCCTGGCCCTGGGCGAGTGCTATCGGCGGGTTCTGCCGCCGAGCGCCGAGGTGCTGGAGCTGGTGGCCGGCCTGTACGAGCAGAACGGGCAGCCGCGCCAGGCTGCTGGCGCCTATCGCGAGCTGCTGGGAATGCTCTCAGGCGGGCCGCGTGCTCGCATCCTGGCGCGACTGAGTCAGCTGGGCATGGTATAATCTTTGGGTGAGCCGCAAGGTCGAAGGGGGCGGGTCGAGTCCGCCCGCACGAAAGCCCGAGAAAGCTAAGGAGAGCAAGGAGAGTAAGGCTCCCGCCAGAGCTCAGGAATCGAAACCCGCGAGCCGCACGCAGATGAGCCCTACCGGTCTGGCCACGGCCAGCCGCTCCCAGGAGGCCAACGGCAAGCTTGGTGAGACCTGGGAAGGGGTGCGCGGGGGGACTTCATCCAATGGAGCCGACCAGCTGCTCTCGGCCTGGAGCAGCGACCAGAAGTATCGCCCCGACCAGGCCGGCGCAGGTCGGGGGGCGGCCAACGACCCTGAGAAGAAGTCGGCCCTGAGCAATCCTGGCAAGCCGGCAACCTTTGAAGCGACGAAAAATCCCGAGTTCGGCAAACAGAAACCGGCTGACAACCTGCTGGGCGTGGAGTCGTGGAAGGCCGATGCTCGGCGTGAGCTGGCCGGGGGCAATGGCAATGGCAATGGCAAGGCCCAGGCTCCCGGTCAGGTCAAGAAGGGTTCGGGGGGAGAGACCGCAGGCGGGAATGGAAAAGCCGAGGCTCCGGGGCAGCTGAAGAAGAGCTCAGGAGGCGATCGGGGCACGGCCTCGGCCGCCGCCCCGGTCAAGAAGGGCGGCTCCGGGCGAGACCGCACGGTGGGAGGCAAAGCCCCGGCTGAGGAGGCCCGTCAGGGCGGAGCCGCCAGACAAGCCGCCGAGCCGACCAGGAAAGGTGGCTCCGGCGGAGATCGCACCCGTCAGGGCGGGGAGGCCAGCCCTGGCAAGCCTCCCGAGACATCCCGGAGAGCGGATGGGCCGGGTCGCTCGGAAGACGCGCCGGGACAGGCGAAGAAGGGCTCGGGTGGCGACAAGGGCCAGGCCAAGAAGGCTGGCTCGGGCGGAGACAAGGTTCCCCCTGGCCAGGCCAGGAAGATGGGCTCTGGCGGAGACAAAGCCCCGAGCAAGACGTCCACTGAAGCCACCAGGCAAGGCAACAACGACCAGGGCAGGCCGGAGGCACCTCGACCCTCCGAAGCCACCAGGGCCGAAGCTAACAGGGCTGCCGAAGCTGCCCGGCCAGGCACGGAGCCGAGCAAAGCTCCCGAGCCGGCTGCCAAGGCTCCCACTGACGGGCCAGGTCGCTCGGAAGACGCGCCGGGACAGGTGAAGAAGG
>BTUM01000038.1:0-73262 GCA_045863235.1 Candidatus Xenobia bacterium
ATCAGGGTTCCAGCGCACGGGCTTGACACGCATCAGAAATGCTCATTACGAGTGATTCTCAGGGCCGTGGAAGGGCGTAGAAGGTTCTCCCGCTTTTTCCCGTCCCGTCTAGGTTTCCGGCCTTCTGGCTTGAACTATTTTCCCGGCTTTTGCGGCCCTTTTTCCCCCTGTCGGGCCGCAAATTTGGCGCAACGCGTGGTTAAGCCATTTCTGGCTAGACGGCTCGCAAACCGAGGCGCTCAGCCATTTTCTCAGCCGCCGTCTTCTGCTCGTCCTGGACAAGCTGGACGTAGGTGTCCATGGTGAAGGCCGTGCTGGCGTGGCCGAGGCGGTCCGCCACGACCTTCACGTTCTCGCCCTGGGCCAAGAGCTGGGTGGCATGACTGTGGCGCAGGTCATAAACCCGCGTGGTAGCCGGGAGCCCGGCCCTCTGGATCAGGGGCTTGAAGTAGCGGTTCACAATGTTGGAGTGGGTCATGGGCTCGCCCTTCTGGCCGGCGAACACGAAGCCGTGGTCAGCATACTCCTCGCCGAAGAAGGCCTTCTCCTCATCCTGCCGGGCCTGGTGGCCGCGCAGGAGGGCGAGAACGGGAATCTTGGGCACGGGGATGGTTCGGCGGGAGCGGGCCGTCTTTGGGGCCTCCAGGCGCCAGGGGGGGCCGTTCCCGGCCTTCCTGGCTCGAACCAGGACCTCTTCCACCCGGATGGATGCATGGTCCCAGAGCACGTTCTGCCACCGCAGGCCGAGCAGTTCTTCGGGGCGGCAACCAGTGAACACCAGGGCGAACCAGAGGGCTGCCCACCTGTCCTCACGCGCTGCACCCAGGAAGGCCTCGAGCTGCTCGAGCGTGAGGGCCCGAATCACCGGCTTGCGGCGGGCGGTTGGGAGCTCCACGTCTGAAGTAGGGGCATAGGCCAGTTCTCGCCACTTGCAAGCCTGCGTGAGGGCACTGTGCAGGATGACGTGCAGGCGCCTGACCGTGCCCGGAAGCAGGGGGCGGCCGGTCAGTTCGCCGGAGAGCATCTTCAGGTAGAGTTCTTGGAGCATCATCGGTGTGAGCCGCTTCAGGCTGACGCCGCCAAGATGAGGGATGATGTAGCGCCGCAGGGTTTCGGCATAATCCTCAGCCGTGCGGACCGACACCCGGGGCCTGGCCGCGACCTCCAGCCACTTCTCCAGGTAGGCTGCCAGCGTGGTTTTCGTGGGCTTCACGACCCGACCTGTTTCAAACTCCTGCAGTATCTGCCGCAACCGCGTTTCGGCGCCTTCTTTGGTGCCGTGGAACGTCTCGGATGACCGCTCCCGCCGGCCTGTCAGGGGGTCCCGTCCAAGGTCCCACCGGAGTTCATAGCTGCCGTTTCCCCGCCTTCTGACGCGCCCTTTCATCGTTGAGCCTCCTTCTTCCGATTTTTGAACGCCCCGACCCTGCAGCGACCGCTGCAGTAGAGCTTGCCCTTCCCCTCTGCCTTCGGTGGTATCTCGAAAGCCCCGCCGCAGTAGGTGCACGTCCCGAAACCCCGGTTCTCCGTGATCGCATCGAGGAGCTGGAGCCACAGTTCCCCCCGCAGGTTGTTTGCCGCGAAACTCCGGCGCCAACCCTGCCCCGTCCACTCGAGCGTCATCCCGACATGGTTGCGGATTCGGGCATTCACGACCTCAGCCAGGGCCGGCTTTTCCTCCGAATCGCCGCTGCTGAGTGTCGCCAGGGCTGCTCGCATGTCGTTTATCTCCGCCGGCCAATCAAGGTGCGTGGCTTCCCGCTGGAGCAGGCATCCGCTTTCGTCTTGCAGGTGCCCGAGCAGACCGTAGCGATTCGCGAAGGCGAGATAGGCCTCATTCGCTTCACGCTGGCCGACTTCCGGCCAGACCGGCAACCGCGAGAACTCGAGATAGGTGCCCGGCGGTATGGCCACCTGTTGACCCCGCTCCCGGCCATCACGCGGGACGAGGAACGCCGCCTCGGTAACGGCCGGCATATCAGTGTCAGGGATGAGCTTGTAGCCGCTCGCCGGCCGCCCCCAAACGAAGCGGGGCTCCCCCGCTGTGGAAATGCTCCTAGTCAATTTGTCCTACTCCTTCCTGGTATTTTCGTTTGTAACGGACAAGTAACGTATATCCGTTCTTGACCACTACGGGAAAGTCCTCTATGCTTGTTTCGGAAGCTGAAAAAAACTCAAACGGAGGATAGAGATGATGATGACACAGCAAGCCCCCATGCGGCCTCTGGTGCGCGTCCGGGAGGCGGCCGCTCTGTTGGGCGAATGCCAAAAGACGACCTACGAGCGGGTGTGGCGAGGCGAGTTCCCTGCGGGCGTCGTGATCAGGCTCGGGCGGCAAATCCGGTTCGACCCTGAGCGCCTGGCCGCGTGGCTGGCCGCCGGTGGCACCGCCAGCCGGCAGGTGTAGCATGAGGCCAGATATGACGCCGCCCCCGGGGTCTGACGGGCCCGGGGGCGGTAGAGGAGACTCTACCGCCAGTATAGCATTCCTGCGCTGGCTCTGGCAACCCGGCGAGGTGCGAGAGCTGCGGACCCTGGGCGACTGCCCGCCCTGCACCGGCTACTTTGATGGCCCCGAGGGGCTCCTGGCTGCAGCCCTGGCCGCCGGCCGTAACCCGGCCGTCAGAGGCGTCTACCTCAGCCTCAACCCGGTGCTGCCCGAGCTGATGGGGCGGGCCGCCAACCGCTTGCGCCAGGCCAGCCGGGGCGAATCAACCAAGGACCATGAGATCGTCCGCCGCCGGGTGCTGCTGCTGGACGTGGATCCGGTCCGGCCCGCCGGCATCAACGCCTCGCACGCCGAGCACAAGGCCGCTCACGACCTGGCCGCCGTCATCCGGGAGGACCTGGCCGCCGCCGGCTGGAGCGAGCCGGCCGTGGTGGACACCGGCAACGGGGCCGCCCTGTGGTATCCGGTGGACCTGCCCGCCGAGGACGATGGGCTCCTGCACCGCTGCCTGCAGGCCCTGGCAGCCCGGTATGACACCGACACCGCCCGGGTGGACGTGGCCGTGGCCAACGCCTCCAGGATCGCCCGCCTGCCCGGCACCGCCAACCGCAAGGGCGACCACCTGCCCGACCGCCCGCAACGGCCCTGCCGGGCCCTGGAGGTGCCAACATGAGGCCCGTGCAGCGTGAGCTGCTCGAGGCCCTGGCCGGGCCCACCAAAGCCAAAGAGCAGGCCCTGGAAGGCAACAGCGAGGGCCTGGCCCGGGCGAGAGCCTACGCCGACCGGGTGGACGCTGCCCGGGCCGGTGATAGGAACAACGCCGCCTACCGCCTGGCAGCCAAGCTGGTGTGCGACTTTGACTTGCCGCCGGGAGAAGCGCTCGCAGTCCTGCGGGAGTGGGCCGCCCGGTGCTCTCCGCCGCTGGAGGAGGCCGAGCTGGCTGCCACCATCGAGCACGCGGCTCGCTATGCCGACGGAGAGCGAGGCAGCAAGCTGACTGCGGCATCGCCCGCTCGCCCCGAGCCTACCCGCCCCGAGCAAGCTGCTCGAGCGCCCTGGGTGCCCATGCCCGAGGTGCTGGCCGACCTGGCCGAGAGGTATCGCTCGGGCCGGGAGCGGGAGGGCTACGTCACGACCGGCCTACGGCTGCTGGATCAGGCCACAGGCGGGCTCGGGCCCGGGCAACTCGTCCTCCTCGGTGGCCGCCCCGGCGAAGGCAAGTCTGCTCTGGCGCTGGACATCGCTCGGCACGTCTCCCGAGAGCACGGCCCGGTGCTGCTGCTATCGCTCGAGATGAGCCGGCTGGAGGTTGCCGGCCGGGTGGTGCAGCAACACACCCAGCTCGGTGCCGATCACCTGGATGCTGGGCGGGTGGAGAGCGTGATCAGCGCCTACCCCCGGCTCTGCATCGCTGACGAGGGCTCGAGCCTGGATGAGGTGCTCTCGCTGGCCGACAGCTTCCGGCGAGCACACCCTGACGCCGCCCTCATCATCATCGACTATCTAGGGCTCATCTCGCCCCGCAACGGCCCGCAGAGCCCGTATGAGCGGGTTTCGGCAGTCGTGCGAGCCCTCAAGACCCTGGCCCAGAGTCTGCACCTGCCGGTGATCGCCCTGGTGCAGCTCCGCCGCCCGCCCAAGGGCAAGCAGGATGAGCCGCCCGACCTGACCGACATGCGGGACTCTGGCGAACTGGAGCAAGCCGCCAACAAGGTGCTACTGCTGCATTATCGTGGCGCCGCCACCCAGGGGCCCCGGACTGTCAGGCTGCTACTGGCCAAAAACCGCGAAGGCGGCAAAGCCAGTATTGACCTGCATTTCCAGCCGGCGACCGTCTCGATGCACACCATCGAGCCCCGGCCCGAGCCCCGCTCTGGGCTCGATCCTCCGTATGAGGAGCTGCTACTGTGAGCCGCCGGCCGAATACGGGGCCATTCTCACGGGTCCCGAACCCGCTGGCCGAGGCACTGGCAAGGACCGACCTTTCGAGCCGCGAGCACCGCGTGGTGTGGGTATTTGTGCGGCAGATCCTGGGCTGGAAAGAGCGGCGCGAGACCAACCGCCTGGCCATCGGGCGGGGCGAGCTGGAGGCCCTGACGGGAATCCATCGAGCCGACCTGCGGACCACGGTAGGGCAGCTCCTGGAGCGGGGGATTCTCCGCCGAGCGGAAAGCCCGGGAAACGCAAAAAATGCACCCCCAACCGAGTACATTTTTGTGACCAATCCAAAGCACTGGAAGGGCCTGGTTAAGCCGGAACGCGCGCAGGGAGGTGGAGGCCACCCCACCTCCACCCCCCTGGAGGCCACCCCACCTCCTGGAGGCCACCCCACCTCCACCCCTGGAGGCCACCCCACCTCCACCCCCCTGCCGAAAAACGGCGCAACCACGCGCCGCGCTCGAGGCCCCTTAGAAACCTTAAAGAAAGGTGTACTCGAACCCGATACCCCCAACGCTGGCAGCACCCCTGGAGGTGTGCTGCCGCAGGGACGTGCTGGTAGTACCGACTGGCCCACCCTGCGCCGTCCCACCACCGACGAGGAGGAGATTGTATGACCGCCACCGCCACTCCAAGCCGCCTTCTTCAAAATGAAGGCGTCGTTACTATCTTGCGTTCAGCACTGGGGGAAGCCGATGGATTGGCTAACATCCCTGGGCTCCTGAAGCGCACCATCGTAAACGAATGCTGGCGCATTCGGCAGTGTGACATTTCAGGCCGAATCTACGAGTTCCGCACCTTCGAGGAGTTCGTAGATGCTCTGCCGCTCGAGGGCCTGGGCTCATCCATGGCCCAGCTCCGCGACCTATGCCGACGGGACCCCGAGGCCCTCGACCTGCTCGACAAGGTGACGCAACGGATTGGAGGGCGGCCAGCCAAAGAGGAGCCAACTGAGCCTTACGCAGAGGAAGCCGGGCCGAGAGAAACCTTTGACAGTGTCAAAGGTTTCCCGGAGGTTGCCCCCGTCGCCCTGGCTCCGACCGGCAACTCCTGCGCTGCCGCCCTGCGCCGGCTGCGCAAGGACCGGCCCGACCTGCACGCGGAGGTGCTGGCTGGCAACAAGAGCCCACACGCTGCCATGGTGGAGGCCGGGTTCCGCCGGAAGAGCATCAGCCTGCCCCGCGACCCGGAGCGCATGGCGCAGGCTATCGAGCGCGTGTTCAGCCTGGAGGACATGAAGTGTCTCGTCGATTCTTTGGTTGACGCGATACGCAAGAGATGCGGGGAGCCGGTGAACCCTGGAGGCATGGGCCATGGGTAGCCGCCCGCCGCGCCGCCGCAGAGGGCCCTGGCAGCC
This sequence comes from Candidatus Xenobia bacterium, assembly GCA_045863235.1. Lineage (GTDB taxonomy): Bacteria > Vulcanimicrobiota > Xenobia > Xenobiales > QWHO01 > QWHO01. Next base: position 5,745 of record BTUM01000038.1, read on the forward strand.
ACTGTGGGAGCCGCTGCCTACCGGGCCAGCCGAGGAGAGCCTGCGGCAGATCGCCAGCGAGGAGGGCGTCAGCAAGAATACTGTTGCGCGTGCGCTCTCCAGCGTTCATTTGTCCCAAAATGGGACAAATGAACACGACATCCCTGCGCCTGCTCCCAAGGTTGCAGCCCCGCCAAATTGCCACGGAAAACTTTCCCAAAACGTGACACAAATGGGCTCTCTGCAACGACACAGCTAACGATTCGTGTTATATTGGAGGTGCAATGAAAGTCTCTCAACCTCGCCGGAAACCCACGAAAACCTGGTGCTCTCTGCGCATCGAGCCCGCCCAAGATGAGGCAATCTCTGCCCTGGCTGCGGACCTCGGTGTGACGGAGAGCGAGGCTGCCAGGAGAGCTCTGGCCGCCGGACTGGCCCTGTTGTACACGGATAGAAGCAATACCCAAGAATGGGCCCACAGTATCATCCGCACCCTGGAGAAAGCCTGGAAACCCGCATGAACACGAAAGACTTTCCCCCTGTGCCCCTGGAGAAGAGCGCCGCTCTGGACGAGAAGGCACGCACCGTGCAGGCCATCGTTACCGCGTCGGTGCCTGATCGCGATGGCAGCATGATTCTGGCCACGGGGGTGGACCTGGAGGCCTACAAGCGTAACCCCGTGGTGCTGTGGCAGCATGACCGAGGCCTGGCTGCCGGCCCGGCGTCGGCTATCGGCCGCTGCCTGGAGATAGGGTTGACTGCCGACAAGCGAGCTGTGTCGGCCCTCATCAAGTTCGCCGAGGGAACCGCTCGAGCCGATGAATGCTGGTCCCTGGTCAAGAACGGCTACCTGACCGCGTTCTCTATCGGGGCCATCTTGCGCTCGCAGGTCACCCGCTGGGCGCCGCGACGAGAGCTGGATGCGCTGCCCGCCTACGCCCGCGAGGCCCTGACGGCCGGGGCCGTGGACTCCGTGATCACCGGGGCCGAGCTGGTGGAGGTGTCGCTGTGTCTGGTGGGCTCCTGCCCGGCCGCTACCATCGCAGGTGGCCCGCTGACGGCTCGAGCTGCCACCGCCAAGCCCCTGGCTGCCCCCCGCAAGACTGCCCCGCCCGTGGCCGCCAGCACCGTGGCCAGCGACCGCGAGCACCTGCAGGCCATCGGTGCCGCTCTGGGCGAGCACCTGCAGGCCGACTACCACGCTCGGCGGCCCCGCCTCGGCCAACGAGAGGCCCTGGCTGCCTGCCGCCGGGACCTGGCCGTGGATCCAGAGCCCCTGATCGCCAGGGCCCTGGCCGGCCCGCCCCGCCAGCGCTTCTGGAACCCGCTCGAGCCACGGCAGAAGCCGCCGAGCGGCATCGCCGCCGACGAGAAGGTGCTGCGTGCTATCGGCTCGCGCCTGGCCTCCGAGCTCGAGCAGGCCTACGCCGGCTTCGACCGGCGACTTGACTTAACCCTGGCGGCCCTCCAGGCCGCACCCCGCCGCTTTACCGAGCGAGCACTACGATAGGAGAGTTACGTCCCGTGCTGAAAAACCTACTCAAACCCAAGTCCAAAGCCGAAATCACCGCCCTCGAGGAGCGAGCCGCCATACTGCGAGCCGAGCTGAACGAGGTGACCGAGAACAAGGCCGCCTCTGTGGCCGCCCTGGAGGAGCTGCAGGCCCGCGAGCAGGCCGCCCGCCGCCAGGCTCAGGCCCTGCGCCAGGAGGCCGGCCTGGCCGTCTGGGCCGCTCGGCTGCCCGACCTGCACGGCCCGGAGGAGGCCATGGCGGAGTGGGCTCGCCGCCTCGATGAGGCTATCCTGGCCCTGGTGCCGCTGGTCCAGGAGGGCCTGCAGCACCGCCGGGCCCTGGCCGAGGTGCATCGCGCCCTGGGCGAAGTGCGCCAGGAGTGGGGCCTCGATACCGAAGTGCCGCCGGCCAGCGTGCCTGCCGGCCTTGAGGTGGCCGCCTGGATGCCGGACGGGAACCCGATCCTGTCGGGAGGCCTGCCCGACCTGGTGGCCAGCCGGGTGCGCCGCCTGCGGCTGGATGGCCGCTGGCCCGGTGGAGGTGCGCTGTGAGCCCCGTGCGCCACCAGGACCGATACGGCTCGAGCCCGCTCCCGTTCGAGGAGGCCATCGCCGACGACTTGACTACTCTGGTGGCCCGCACCCGCGAGCAGGTGGCCGAGCGCCGCGCAGAGCAGGAGCAGGCTCGCCTGGCTCGCTATGCCAGCCGCTCTGAGCATGTTCGGCGACTGACCGACCTGGCCACCGTGCTGGGCTCGACCGCCAGGCACTTGCACGCCGTCTACGTCCTGCGAGCCATGGGTGTCGGCTGTGGCTACAGCCAAGACATGGCCCGTGACCATGCCGGCGAGCTGACCGGCGTGGTTGTCAAGGTGGGCCACGAGTTCGAGGCGAGCCAGGGCGAGGAGTGTCGCCTGACGTGGGACGGCTCCTCTTACTGCCTGGACGGCCAGGCCCTGGGGACAGACGACCCGGAGGCCGTGATCGCCCCGCTGGCCGCGCAGGTGGCCGAGATGGCCAAGGCCTACGCCTCACGGCGGCTGAACCAGTGACCCCCGGCCCGCTCGAGCAGGCCCGCGCCATCCTGGCCCGCTGGGCTCACCAGCAGGCTCTACTGTTGGCCGCTGACCAGCAGGCCTACATGGCCAGCGGGCAGGTGAGCCAGGCTGGCATCGCCGACCTGGCCCGCCGCCGCGACTCGATTGCGAGGCTACTGCCAGACAAGCTACTACTACAGGAGGATTGATATGGATACCACCGCAAAACTCGAGGAAGCCCGGGCCGCCCTGGCTCGAGCTTCCTCCATGACCGAAGAGCAGGCCCGAGCCCGAGCTGCCGAGCTGTTGGCCGCCGCCGAGCTGCGTGAGGAGCAGGCTGCCCTGGCCCGTCGCGTGAGCGAGCTCGAGCTGGAAGCCCTGCGGGAGAACATCCGGCAGGCCGCCGCTGCGATGCCCGACTTGGTGGCCGAGCGCGATCAGGCGCTGGCCCGCCTCGATGCCGCCCTGGCCGACCTGCGGCCACGGCTCGAGGACCTGGCCGAGAAGGAGGCCGCCATCACAGCGCACTGGGCCACCATGGGCACGGCCTGCGATGCCGCTCGGGCCCGGGGCATGGCGCTCGAGGCTGCCGGGGATAGCACGCTCATCCCGCCCTGCCCGGCGCCAGTGTTTGCGCTGGCCAGCCCGAGCGAGGTGGCCGGGCCTTTCGGGGCCGCTGGCTTCCTGGCACGGCGCATCATGGCGATGCGAGAGGCCGGATCCTGGCCGGCAAGACTGTAGACCACGGGACGGACGCCCGGTCCAACGGGCCGGCCGGGACTCTCCCCCGGCCGGCCCTGCGGGCCACCTTCCGAGCCCAGAGGCCGGGGGGGTCCGCGGTCCATTCCCGGAGGGCGCAGGGGGCAGGGTGTATGCTCAGCCCCCATACAAAATCAACGGGTTTTCAGGAAGCGCTCAATTTCGAAACTTTCGAAACGGCCGCCCTGATGAGGTGAGGTGACCATGGCTGATGAGATTCAAGCGGTACTCGAGCTGAAGGACGGGCAGTTCACTGCAGGGCTCGAGCGAGCCGGCGCTGCCCTGAAGAGATTCGAGGCGGGCTCAGAGGGCACGTTCAGCAAGCTGGGGGACGTCCAGAACCGCCTGAAAGGCATCGACTTCTCGGCCGCGTTCGATGGCGCCGCCGACGCCGGCCGTCAGCTCAGCGAGCTGGCCCGCTCCGGGGCCGGCATCATCGGCGGTTTTCTGCGAGCCTCCAGCGAGGCCGAGAAGTTTCGGATCACGCTGAACAAGCTCGAGGGCGGTTCCGTGGCCGGTGCCGCCGCCTTCGAGAAACTCCAGACCTTCGCTGGAACGACCACTTTCGAGCTGCCGGGCGTGGTCCAGGCCGGCGTGCAACTGCGCACCTACGGGCAGAGCATCGACCGATTCCTGCCGCTCGCCGGCGACCTGGCCAGCGTGTTCAACCGCGACATCTCGGATGCGGCGCAGGCCCTGGGCAAGGCTCTTGCCGGCAGCCAGGACGGCATCCAGATTCTCCAGGATTCGTTCGGCATCACGAAGCGGGAACTGGTTGCCGCCGGAGCCACTATGAAGAGCGGGGGTGGCATCGCCGTGGACACGGCCGCCGACCTGGAGAAGCTCGCCAAGGCCATCGAGAAGGTATCCAAGCAGAAAGGCTTCGCTGGAGCGCAGAAGGACCAGCTCAGCAGCCTGGCCGGGCAGTATTCCCAGCTTTCCGACGCCGTGACGAAACTCCAGACCGCCTTCGGGGACGCCCTGGCGCCAACCGTCAAAAATGTGGTTGTGAGTCTCACCGGGCTCCTCAACAAGTTCAACGAGCTGAGCCCCCGCACGAAGGAGCTGGCCGCGAAAGGCCTGGCCGTGGGAACCGCCCTGGCTGGCATTGGCGGCGCCGCCCTGACCGCTGGAGCTGTCATCGGCCAGGGCGTCATCGGGCTGCAGAAGATGGGCGAGGTGCTGGGCAAGCTTCCCGGCGCTGCCGGCCTGGCCTCCAGGGGGCTTGCTGCGACGAGGGCCGCCGCCGTGGCCCTGGCTACTCCGCTCGGGGCGGTTATCGCCGTGGTGGCTGGCGTGGCCGTGGCCTTCCACCAGTATACCGAGAGCATCAAGGAGAACACCGCTCAGACCGAGGCCTGGTTGAAACTCGCCGAACGGGTCGGGAGCTTTGCGCGCGACGCTGGCCAGCTCTTTGGGAAGACGGCTCAGGAGATTGTCGCCGCCGGGACCTCCTACGAAGAAGCCACCCGTGCCATGCTGGTGGCCCAGCAGAACCTCGAGCTGGCCCAGAAGGAGTTTGGGGACGGAAGCGACCAGGCGAAGCGCTGGCAGGCCGAAATCGACAACCTGCGCACCGCGCGCAACGAGATCAACCAGAATCGGGCCGCAACCGAGAAGGCCGCTCAGGCCGCCAAGAACAGCGCTGATGCCTATGCCGCAGGCGCAGAAGAGCGCAAGAAGGCCGCCCAGGACGCCCTGAAGGGCGAGCTTCACGCCCTGAACACGTCGAAGAAGAGCGACGAGGAGCGACTGGCTGCCCTGCAGCACCTGGCCGCCCGCTACTCAGAATTGGGCGACGAGCGCAAGTCTCTTGAGCTGGAGATTTTCAACCTGCAGCAGAAGGTGGACCAGGCCGCCATCCAGCGAGCACAGGAGCGCCTGGCCCTGGAGAAGCGAGCGATTGACCTGCGACTTGCCGGGCTTCAAGACCAGGCGAAAGCCGGTCTAGACGTGGACCGGCAGTCCGCTCAGGCCATCAAGGACCGAGCCCGAGCCGAAGAGGCTGCCATCCGTTCCAGACTCAAGAGCGACCTGGCCGGCGAGAAGAACCCTGATTCTCGGGCCAACCTGGAGCGAGCCGCTCAACTCGACCTGGCTCAGGCTCGCCAAGAAGAGCAACGAGCGCTCCAGGCCCTGGAAGCCGAAGGTGCCTCCCGGGCCCTGGCCGCCCTGAAGGAGCAAGCCCAGCTTGATCGCGACCGCCTGAGCATTCAGAAGGACGCCGTTGACCAGCGAATCGAGGGCCTGCGCCGCGAGCAGGACATGGGGAGAGATGTTCACGAGGAGCTGAAGGCTGCCATCCTGGAGCGCCAGAAACTGGCCCAGCAGGCCGCCCAGAAGGCCTTCCAGGTGGAACTGGCCGACGAGAAGGACCCGGGCCGCCGAAGGCAACTGGAGCGGAATTTCGGGCTCGAGCAGAGCAACCAGGGTGCCGCCGACCGCCGGGAGCTCGAGGACCTCGAGCAGGGTGCCGCCGACGCCGCTCGGGCCCGGGCGCTCGAGCAACTCGACCTGGAGCAGTCCATTATCGACCTGCGCGAGAAGGCCCTTCGTGATGACCTCGATGCCGGCAAGAAGGTGGAGGCCGCCCTGAAGCAGGCGATTCTCGACCGCCTGGCTCTGACCGAGGAAGAGATTCGGGTTCGGGCCGACGCTGCTCGCGCCGCCACCAGCGATTCCCGCGAGCTGGCCCTCATCGAGCAACAGACCCAGGGACTCATCTCTGAAGCTCGCAGGAACGCGAAGAAGGAGGTTGACTCCATCACTGGCGCCCTAAAAGAGCAGAAGGCCGCCCAGGACGCCCTGGCTGGAGTGGGCGAGATTCAGAGCTTCGAGCAGTTCCTCCAGGGGCAGGCCGCTCAGTTTGGCATCGAGGCGACCCGGAAGCGCATCGCCGAGCAGAAGGCCGCCAACCGTAGCCTGTCCTTTTCGGCTCCGCCGCCAACGCCCGAGCTGCCAAAGGGCGAACAGGTGCGCCGCGCCGCCGCCACGCCCGACCCTGGCCGCCTGGAGGCATCGAGGGAGGCAGCACGTTCTCAGGCTCGAGCTGTCGCCCAGGTTGAGGCACAGGCCCGGGCCGAGCGAGAGAAGCCTGCCGGGTCCTCCGTGGGCCGGGTGGAGGTGCTGGTGGGCGTGGACCCCGAGAACGGGAAAATCCGAATCGAGGACACCCAAACCGAGGTGACCGCCAACGGCCGCGGCTCGAGCTTCGAGCTGGTGGCTGGAGGCCTCTCTCCGCGCGCCAACACCGGGAGCTTCTAGCGTGCTGTGATTGAGGTGATCGTTCGCGAGGAGCCCGGTGGCAAGCGCTCAGTGGCAGCCCGCTCGAGCCGCCCGCTCCGCCCGGCCGAGCGCAGGCTCCTGGAGGACGTGGTGCGAGCGCATCCTGGCCGGCAGGCATGGGACCGTGCAGGTGTCGTCGTCACCGGACTATGGGCCCATCCAGCCCGGAAGCTAGTTCGCGACCTGGCCGCCGCTCTGGGGCTGGAGCTGCCGGCCTGAAGGTTCCCGCCCAGCAGCTCGAGCCTCGTTTGACACTTTTGTGTCAAAGGAACCGCCCTGGCAGGCCAAGAAAAACGCCGGACGCCCGACATGAAAACGGGCCCCCTGGCCGATCCCCCGCTAAGAGAACCCGACCAGGAAGCCACGCCGTGCCGTTCCGTGCATGTGCTTTGCTTTCCTTTCTGTCGCTGGTTTGCCGGCCAGGGCGAAAGGAGAGAATCATGACCGTTACACCCCTCCCGCTCAGGCCGATTCCTCACCGCGATCCCCGCGTGGCTGCCGCCTACCATCGCATGCTCGAGCTCCTGGCCGGCTCGAGCTATGAGACTCATCCCGCCGTGCGGGAGGCTCGCCGGCTCGCAAGCCACCAGGCAGGTGACTCCTGGGAGTGTGCTCTCCGCTGGCCGCTCCCGGATTGCGCCCTGGAGGACCCGGACCGAGGCGTCCATGGCGAGCTGCTCACCCTGCTGGCCGACCCGCCGGACCTCGAGGCGCTCGAGCGCCATTTCCCTGACTGGCCGAACCGGTGGGAGGGGCTGCAGCAACGCGACCAGGGCATGAGGCTCGCCCGAGCCCTGGCTGAGTATGTCCGGCTGACCGAGCGGATCCGCCCGTCCGCTCCCGACCGGCTGCCGCTGACCCTGGCCCGCCGCCTGGAAGCCGCCATCCTGGCAGAGGTGGAGGAGGTGCTGCCATGAGCGAGGCCCTGCGGGATGCGATCCACCGCTACCAGGCCCAGAGCGCGCCCAGCAAGCTCCAGACCGCCAGCAAGGGGAAGGCTTACCGAGTCCATGCCGCCTATTGGTCCGGGCTTTGGGGTTCCCGCCCCGTGGCCGAGATCAAGCCGTCTGACATCCGGGCCTGGCAGGCCGAGCTGCTCCGGGCCGGCACCCTGAAGCCTGCCACAATCTACGCCCGGCAAGCCTTCTTGTCGAGCGTTTTCGAGCTGCTGAGGGCCGAGGAGGTTCTGCAGGCCAACCCCTGCCGCGCCGCCGGTTGGGTCCGGGTGAGAAACGGCAAAACCAGGGTGCTGACCGAGGACGAAGAGGCTCGCTTGCTGGCTGCCCTGCACCCTGATACCGCCGCGTTCGTCCGCTTCCTGTTGAACACCGGCTTGCGAGCCGGCGAGGGCCTGGCCCTGGAGTGGGGCGACATCCACGAGAACCGCGCCTGGATTCGGCCACAGAAGACCCCAAGCGGCAGGCACCTCCCCCTGAACGAGACCGCCCTGGGAATCCTGGCCCAACGCCGCCACCTGGAGCGCCCTTGGCCTGACGCCTATGTGCTCGTTTCCGGGCGTGTGAGCCGTGCCTGCGCAAAGCTCGGGCTCGAGGGCGTAACCCTGCATACGGCCCGGCATACCTTCGCGACCCGGCTCCTGCGCTCGGGCGCGAGCCTGCTGCACGTCAAGCGCTGCCTCGGTCACAGCGACTGGAGTATGACCGAGCGGTATTCCCACCTGTTGCTCGATGACCTCCAGGAAGCCGTGGGCCGGCTCGATGGGCGCTCGGCCCCGGAGGCCCCGGAGGCCCCCGACCTGGCCGCCCTGGTGGCTCAGCTCTCGGCTCAGGTGGCTGCCCTGACCGCCCGGCTACCAGCGTAAACCGCACGGTTAAGCCATTCTTGGCCTATGGCCGCAAATGGGCCGCAAAACCTACTTTGCACGGCAAAGAATCGAACAGGAGCCAACGAAAAAAGCCCACCGTAGCGGGCTTTCAACCTGGAGCCGGGGAGGCGATTCGAACGCCCGACCTGCTCATTACGAGTGAGCTGCTCTACCCCTGAGCTACCCCGGCGGAACCTGGCAATTATAGTGCCTGCCCGTCTACCGGTCAATACGGGCGGGCTCGCAGGTGACCGGCCCCTGCACGCGTCCCTGTAACGTGACCGGCTGGCCGTTGAGCAGGCCGCTGCCGTTGATCCGCGCTTGCAGGGCTCCTCCGCCCGCCTGCTCCACGACCAGGGTGGCTCGGACGACCTTGAGCCGGGTCATGCCGGAATCGGGGATCAGCTCATTGCGGTAGGGCGCGGGGGTGGGCGCGTTGAGGAACAACCTCTGGCCGGACAGGGCTTCCAGGCTCTTGAGCTCGGGCGGGACGGGGAAGGTGAGGTAGGCGGCCGGTCCGACCGAGTCGCCGCTGCAAGCTTCGTAGTGCAGGTCGAGCTCACCCGGCTTGAGGGTCAAGCGCACCTTGTCGGCTTGCATCTTGAACCGGGCGAAGGAGAACTCGGCCTGGCCGGTCCCCCGGGCGTGGGAGCCCAGCAGGAGCGCCGTGACAAGAATCAGCACCCACGGGCCTGGCAGCCTCAATGGCTTTGCACCGGCGCCGACTGCTCCTCGAACGAGCCGCCCGAGCCCGAGCGGGTGAAGTTGCCCACGCGCTCGGACTCGAGCAGGTAGCCGGCCGAGCCGTTGCGGGCGTAAGTAAACTCCAAGCTCGGCGGGCGGACGGGGCGGGGGAGGCCGCCCAGGTTGGCGGGGTAGCGGCCGTGGGCCTGGTGGTAGGCGTCCAGGGCCAGCACGGTCTTGAGGAAGGCGAGGCGGTGCTGGAGGCGCGCCCAGTTCCTGACGACTATCGGCCATGAGGTGGCGGCGAAGACGTGGGCGGGGCGGGTGAGCTCGGGTAGCCGGGCGGGGGCGCCGCAGCGGGCCAGCACGGGGCGAAAGGCGCGATACTGCTGGCCCAGCAGCTCGCGCTCGGCTTCCCAGTCGCTCACCTTCATCCCCTCGAAGAGCTCTTTCAGGCTCTCGGGCAGCTTGCCGTCCCGGGCGGCCCTGAAGTAGGCGCGATCCCAGAAGGCCCATTCGAAGTCGGCGGCCAGCAGCAGGTTCTCGGGAGGGAAGAGCTTGCCGACCCGGGCCAGCATCCGGGCAGAGTCGGGGGCGGGGCGGGCGGCCAGCTCACCGAGCAGGGCCTTGATGGAGTCGCCGGCCAGGGTGGCGGCCACCATGTCGAGCACGACGGGGCGTCGGCCCGAGAGGCGGGCGGACATCTCCAGACCCAGCATGATCAGCTCGCTATCGTGGGTGTTGCGGCCGTAGACGATGAGGCTGCGGTTCAGGTTGCGGATGGCCACCAGGTTGGGCACCGGATCCTCCCAGCCGGGCTCGGCTCCGATGGGATAGGCGAGGGCCGGCTTGCTCAGGGCGGCGCGGAGTCCCGGCAGCAGGGCGGCGAAGGCGGAGAGGTCCTCCGCTTTGGGAGGAGACTCGAAATTCTTGCCCAGCGCCAGATACGGGGCGGCCTTCTCCTCCACGAACAGGTCCTTGGTGCCGATCACTTCAACCAGGTCGAGGTAGCCGTTCTCGGCCTCGGGGGCCTGGTTGCGGCGGCGGCAATCGGCCAGCACGGCCTCGACGCTGGCCAGCTCGGCGGGGGAGGGCTCCTTCAGCACGCCCCGGCCGGAGGAGATGCCCAGGGCCTGATGGCTGCCCTCCTCACAGAGCAGGGTGTAGGCATCCGGCCCCTGAGACAGGGCGTAGACATCGCTGTACGTGTCGCGGTTGGCCACGGGGCAGGCCGGGACGGGCGTGGTGAGCTCGCTGAGCTGGGCGGGATAGGCCCCCTCGTGCTCGGTGGAGTAGAGCTCGAGGGCCACCATGAGGTTGGACATGTTCTCCAGGCAGAGCCGATCGCTGCCGGTGTAAAGAGCCCGGAAGTCGCAGGTGATCTCCCCGGCCACGTAGCTCGGCGTATCCTCTCCCTGACCGGGGTGGTGGGCGCCCTTGCAGGAGAGAAGGTAGTCGGGAGCGGCCGGATCGCTGGGACCGATGTACCCGGCCGAGTAGGTATCGCTGCCAGCGGCGGGACAGGAGGGCAGGCTCATTCCCAGCTCCGTGAGGCTGGCCGGATAGCTGCCGGTGCGGGCAAAGTGGGCCTCCAGGGCATCGCCCAGCGTGTTCAGGTTGACGATGCAGCCCTTCAGGTCGGCTACCGGGTCAGCCAGGGCCGGACTGCACAGGATGATGATCAGGACGAGCAGGAAACGGTGCACGATGGACCCTCCCAGGAGACCGGGCTTTCGCTTGCAGAAAGGGTGTCTCCTGGCCTGAGGCAGAACTTGGCTGGGATGGAGTACACCGGCCGTCCCGATCTCTACGACCTGCGCCACTTCGCCGAATTGATGCCGGGCGAGTTCGACTTTTTCGAGCGGCTCGCCACCCAGGGCACCGGCCCGGTGGTGGAGCTGGGCTTCGGGAGCGGCCGCGTCGGCCTGGAGCTGGCCCGCTGCGGCCACGAGGTCATCGGGGTGGATCGCTCCGAGGCCATGCTCGAGCAGGCCCGCGAGCGCCTGAAGGGGGAGCGGCCCGAGACCAGGGAGCGGGTGCGGCTGGTCCAGGCCTCCATGACCGATTTCGAGCTGGACTTCAAGAGCCATCTGATCTACGTGCCCTTCAGCGCGTTTCTCCACCTCAGGACGCAGGCCGAGCAGAGGGCCTGTCTGCGCCAGGTGCGCAAGCATCTCAAGGGCTTCTTTGCGGGCAGCTTCTTTCGTCCCGACCCCGCCCGGCTTGCCAGGACGCCCTATGAGCACGTCGACTTCGTGCGCACCGCCCAGACCGGCCAGCGGGTGGTGCAGTCGAGCTACACCCTCGAGTGCGACCTGCATGAGCAGACCCGCACGGTCTTGATGCGCACCGAGGTCTTCTCACCCGAGGGCGATCTGCTCGAGAACGTGCTCCACGACTGCGAGATCGCCTGGATCTACGGGCGCGAGTGGCGCCTGCTGCTCGAGCTCGAAGGCTTCAAGCTCGAGCTGCTGGAGGGGGGCTTTCAGGGTGAGCCGGTGGCCGACAGCTGGACCTACGTCTGGGTCGCCTCGTAAGTTCACACCCTCGAAACAAGCTCGACCCCCCGCCCGGCTAGATTAGGGGTTATGAGCGAGCAGGAATCCTCCAACAACCAACTTGACGTCAAGCAACTCGGCCTGGTGGCCGCCATCATCAGCCTGGGCTATGTGTTCTGGGTGGTGGGCGCGATGGAGATGGTGGAGCGGCTCGCCTTCTACGGGGTGCGCTCGGTGGCCACCCTCTACGGCAAGGACCCGGTCTCGAGAGGGGGATTGGGGATCACGCCCTCGGAGATGGGCACCATCTTCTTCTGGTGGATGCTCTTCCAGAGCTGGGTGCCTATCTTCACCGGCGGCCTGGCCGACCGGTACGGCTACAAGCAGGCCATCGCCCTCTCGACGGTCCTCAAGATCGTGGGCTACCTGATCATGGCCGCTTTTTCGACCTACTGGGGATTTTTCGCGGGTGCCATCTTCCTGGCTATGGGCACGGCCATCTTCAAGCCCGGTATTCAGGGCACGCTGGTCAAGTGCACGAATCGGCAAAATAGCTCCATGGCCTGGGGTATCTTCTATCAGACGGTGAACATCGGGGCTTTCATCGGGCCCCTGCTGGCCGGTTACATGCGCAAGATGGAGTGGCGCTACGTGTTTCTGGCCTGCGCCGGCATCATCTGTCTCAACTTTTTGCTGCTTTTGACCTACCGCGAGCCGGGCATCGAAGAGCGCAAGAAGCGCCAGGCCGATCGCGAGGCCAGCGGCGTCAAGCAGCGCCCGATGCTGGAAGAGACCCTGATCGAGTTGACCAAGCCCCACCTGGCCCTGTTCGTGGGCATCTTCGCGGGCTTCTACTTCATGTTCTATAGCCTCTTCGACGTGCTGCCCAACTACATCGACGATTGGGTCAACACTTCCGACATCGTGCAGAGCGCCGGCAGCCTGGTCCACCAGCCCGGCTCGAGCGAGGCTCCCACCCTGCTCCAGAAGATCGTGGGCTTTGTGATGGTGCTCGACAAGACCGGCACCCGCATTCAGGCCGAGGGCCTGATGAACGTCAACGCCGGAATGATCATGCTGACCTGTTTCCTGTTCGGCTACTTTTCCTCGCGGGTGCGCATCACGACCAGCATCTGGATCGGCACCGCCATGGCCACCATGGGTCTGTTCATCTGCGGCTATTCGACCATGGGCTGGACCTGTTTCTTCGGCATCATCTGCTTCTCGATGGGCGAGATGCTCTCGTCACCCAAGTTCGGCGAGTTCGTAGGCAACCTGGCCCCCGAGGACAAGAAGGGCACCTACCTCGGCCTGTGCCAGCTCGCGCCCGGCATCGGAGCCACCATCGAGGGCAAGCTGGGCCTCTACCTCTACGGGATCTACGCCTCCAAGGAGAGGTTCTCGCGCGAGCTGCTGGCCGACAAGGGGATGTCCGCCGACACGATCACGGCCATCCCCGAGGGGGAGGCCTTCGACAAGCTGGTGCAGTTTCTCGGCCAGACTCCCGAGCAGGTGACCGCTCTGTTGTGGGACATCCACAGCCCCGAGAAGCTGTGGTGGATCATGGGCTCGGTGGGCATCCTGACCACGGTGGGGCTGGTCTGGTACGGCAGCTGGGTCTACCGATATCTGGCCCGCCGCCGAGCCAGCGGCATCGAGGACTGACCCGACAGGGGGAACCCTTTCCATCCAGAACCGGTCTTGAGCTGGGGGCCAAGCCCCGGAGAGGACCGATTCATGCAATCCATTCGAGCCCTTCTCTTGGCCGTGGTGGCCCTTTGCCTGGTGGGCTGCAGCAGCGCCACCGCCCCGGTCAGCACCGGCCAGCCCGGCCCGGCGGTCCCCCAACCGGATGCGCCCTCGGCCGCCCTGGGAGCGCTGGTCTTCGCTTCCGGCGGCAACCTGGTGCGCACCGACCGACTGGGCCAGAATCCGGTCCAGCTGACCTCGACGTTCCACGATAGCGACCCCTACTTCCATCCCCACGGCCTCAACCTGGTTTTCTGCCGCCGACCGCTGGCGGGCGGGAAGCAGGACATCTTCCTCATCTCTCCGGACGGCTCCAATGCCGTCGATCTGACCCGGAATTTCCCCCACGACGCTTTTGCCCCCATCTATTCCTCCGACGGCAGCTTCATCGCTTTCTCGGCCCGAGTTTCCCCGCAGGACGCCGATCTCTACGTCATGAACGCGGACGGAGGCAACCTGCGCCTGCTGACCCGTGGAGCCGAGGTGGACATCCGCCCGGCCATCTCCCCCGACGGCAAGTCGGTGGTCTTCGAGCGCGAGACCTCCCCGGGGAAGTCCAGGCTCTGCAAGATCAGCCTGCAGGACGGTCAGGTGCAGGATCTGACCAGCGGCCTCTTCGACGACAGCCATCCCTCCTTCGTGCCGCCCGACAATGCGGTGGTGTTCACCCGCGACGGCACCATCATGCTGATGAGGGACACCGGCCGGCCCGACCAGCTCTCCCTGCTCACCCCCGCCAGCCAGGCCGGCTTTCTGCGCCCCTCCTTCGGTCAGGATGTGATGTTCTTCCAGGCCGCCCCGGGGCTGAACGCTCGCGAGAAGAAGCGAGATGGGGGAGGGGAGATCTTCCGCATGGAGCTGGATGGATCGCCCACCATGCAGTTGACGCAGGGGGCTCAGGCCCAGGGACTGGCGGTGGGTCCCTCGGCGCCGGTCGGACCGGCTCCCGATCAGGTCACGGTGGAGGTGGTCAACGACAGCGGACTGGACGATTCGCAAGTCTTCCTCCTCTTGGAAACCCCCGACCCGCTGCATAAGGACGGGGTGCCGGATCAGAGCGTGCAGGGGCCGCCCACGCTCTTGACCTCGTCGGGGGCAGCCGGCTCGAGCGCCACGGCCGAGGCCCTGGCGGGGCTGACTCCCACCGGGCAGAGCCTGCGCTCTCCCTATACTGGAAGGCTCCTGCCGGTTTACTCCTTCAAGGTGAACAACCTGACCTCGGGGCGCTTCCTCTTTTCTTACAACACGCCGGTGAAAATCACCAAAGGGGCAGCCCCCACGGCCGCCGAGCAGTACCGCTACGACAAGCTCGAGCTGACCTACGAGGGCGGCAAGGGGGTAGGCGGGGGCAACCTGACCGCCATCGACTTCTTCGGCATCCCGGCCCAGGTGGAGGTGATCCACTGGGGCCAGAGCGTGATCGACCCGCTGCAGACCAAGGGCTACTATGCTTCCACGCCCACGCTGCTCAATGAGATCAGCAAGCTGGGGAGCATGAAGCCTGCCGTGCAAGATGTGAGCGGCAACACCGGCACCATCGACCCCGCCAACCCCGACCCCAGCGCCTTCCCGCCCAACGCGGGCCCGACCAGCTTCGCTCGGCTGCTTTCCCCGGGGGGGCTGGCGGGCGCCAAAAAGGGGGTGACGGCACCCTATCCCGGTTTTGACGCCTACCTCAAGTCGCTGGTGGGCCAGACCTTCAACCTGAACGGGGGTCAGTTCGGGGGCTACCGTTACCAGGCCACGGTGGCCTCAGACGGAGCCGGTGGCTATGTGATCAACTGCTCGGGCACGACCACGGATTCCACCCAGTTCGACTCCCGGCTACCTCAGAACGCCGATGTCACCGTCAAGCTGCCCGCGAACGGCACCTCGGCCAAGGGCGATCCCATCGGGATGGACTTTTTCATCTACGCCACCGTGGCCAACAAGGACTCTTACAGCGTGGCGGGCTTCCCCTTCGTGGACGATGCCCCGCCCGGCACGCTCAAGGCTCAGGACAAGGTGAACCTGGCCAACGCCAGTCCCTACGGGGCATTGCTCGGAGACCTGCAGGCAGCGCTGAACTTTGGCTATCCGGGGGGCAAATTTGGCTTCCGGGATGCCAACGGGGTCGTGGATCTCGACAGCCTCTACAACTCCACCGTGCTGCCTTATCCTTATCCCTTCGGGGGAGCCCGCACCGTCAACGACGGCTACTACAACGCCTATGCGGGGATCTTCTACTACCTCTCGGACGCCTACGGCCACCCTTACAGCGACCGCCTGGCGGCGGCCAGTCCCCTCTACTCGCTGCGTAAGGGCGATACGGTGCGCATCACCCTGCTCAACGACAATCGCCTGGATGCGCCCCTGGTGAGCGTGACCGGCCAGACCGACGATTCTCTGACCCTCTCCTGGCCAGCCATCGAGGGAGCCACGGGGTATGAGGTCAGTGCTTTCCCGGCCGTTCAGGCCCCCACCCTGAGCAACTCCGACCCGGTCACCTGCACCCTTTCGGGTTTGCAGCCCGGAACGCCTTATCTGATCGAGGTTTCGGCCGTGGCAGGTGAGCGCGAGTCGGCCGTCCTGCCGGTGCAGGGAGTCACCAGCGGAACCCGCGACCCGCTCAACCAGGAGGGGATCAAGTTCCAGGTCGGCTTCGGCGCTCCGGACTTCAGGAACTCTCCCGAGGCGGGCGGTTTGAAGCGACTGGAATACCGCGTCAACGGCACGCTGGTGGACGCCTATTTGCCCCCTCCCGGCCAGCCCTTGAAGACGGCCTTCATCAACGGGGCTCTGGGGCCCAACCTCTTCGGCGTGGAGGTCAAGGATCCGGCCACGGGCGAGCTGGTCTACCAGGGCAACTACGTGGTGACGGCGGTCAAGAACGACGATACCCACTTCGACCTCGACACCCGCGATCCGGACACGCCCGAGAATCCCAACCCGAGCGGCAACTGCAGCGGAAACACCTTCCTGCAGTACAACCTGACGCCACTGACGGCGCAGCCGAAGCCACCCTACCCGAATGTGAATCCGCCCTACGTGATGGTCATCGGAACGCCGTTCAACCCCAAACCGTTCTACCGGCCCTTCCCGGTAGTGGCGCCCCGCTGAGCCCTCAGCGCAACTCCTGGCGGTCGAGCCGGCTGGCGGGCGGATCCATCCGCGGCCCGAAGCGAGGGGCGTCGGCGCCCGCCGACAAGAGCATGCGCAGCACCCGAAAGCGCTGGCCCCGGTAGGGCTCGAGCAGCTCGAGCATGCGCTGATCGTCGGCCCGGGGCTCCCTGGCCAGGTTCCAGGCCACCAGGTTGGGCAACCCGAAGTCGCCCGTGGGCACGGCGTCAGGGTCGGCCAGGGCCAGGCCGGCCGTCCACTCGGCCGTCCACGGCCCGCACCCGACCAGCGAGCGCACCGCCCTGCGCAGGGCCTCCGGCTCGCGCAGGCGGTCGAGGCGGGACCAGGTCAGCCCCACCTCGCACAGGGCCCGACCTCGCTGCGGGTCCACCTCGGCCCAGCCCAGCTCGCCCGCGGTCAGGCGGCGCATGCGTTTGGGGGAGAGCACCTTGAGGCCCAGCGGGGCCTCCTCGCCGAAGCGCTCGAGCAGCCTTCGGTGCGAGCGGGCCGCGTCGGTGTAAGCCACCCGCTGCTCCAGGATGCGCCGGTAGACGACCTCGTGCACGAAGGGCCAGCGTGCGAGCCGCACCGGCGCCCAGGGCAGCTCGAGCGCCGGGGGGTCGTCGGTCAGGCCAAGAATGTCGGCCAGTTGCTCGGTCGGAAAGGGCCCGTGGGTCCGTCCCACCAGCCGATCACGATGTAGCTCGACCGACACCGCGGCCGGGCCCTGCTCGGTCCAGACCGCCTTCTGCCACCAGCCTGGACCGCGACGAACGTTCGGGTCGTGCCCGCCCAGGTGGTGGAAGGCCAGCGTGGCGGCCAGATCGTAGCCGGGCGGGAGGGGCAGCTCGATCATCCCTCCACCTCGATGAGGAAGTAGTCCTGGACGCTCAGGTCGGCCTCGTCCATCAGGCTGAGGGCGTGGCGCAGCCGGAAGCGGGCCAGGGCGGCCAGGAAGGCCCAGGCCGGGCTGTCGGTCTGCTCGGCCAGCTGCTCGAGCTCGTCCAGGGCTTCGCTTGAGAGGCCATGCACCGAGGTGCAGGGAGGCACGGCGAAGACGTGGGTCTGACGGCCGGCCACCCCCACCGCCAACAGCATGCCGTCAGGGGAGAAGTCCAGCTCGGTGATCGGTCCGGGGAGGGCCAGCACGCCGGCGCGCGTCCCCCGGTGGGTGTCGATCAGCTCCAGGACGCGGCTGCGAGCCCGGGCCAGCCGAAAGCCATCGGGGGCAAAGCGAACCGGGCGCGAGTGAGCCGCGTCAAAGCGCGACACCACCTGCCCGGTGGCGATCTCGCGCGCCTCCAGGTGAGTCAAACCAGCTGTGAGCACCGTGCCGCCGGGTCCGAGCACGGCATCGTGCACGGGCTCCTCCGACTGCACCTGGCCTCGCAGAGCCCCGGTCTGGCGGTCGAGCACTCGCAGTTGGCGGCTGTCGTCGAACAAGAGCAGCGCCTCGCCGCGGCCGGGACGGACTTTGAGCCGCCCCGAGCAGGTGGCCTGGATGGTCCACAGCACTTCGGGCGGATCCACCCGCACCAGCTGCTGGTGCTCCAGCCCGGCGCACAGGAGCTGGTCGCATCCCAGCCAGAAGAGCCGCCACTTGCGGCTGGGGCGCAGGGTGAGCTCGTGGTCGCGCGAGGCCGAGCCGCGCGCGGTGTTCAGCAGCTTCAAGTTGGACTCGCCTTCCAGCACGGCCAGGAGGCGGCCGTCGGGCGAAAAGGCGATGGTGGCCGGTTGGCTCACGACCGGGCGCGAGAGCAGAACGGGGTTGCCAGGCCGGCGAGCCAGCAGGCGCGTGGCGTACTGGGTCTTGCCAAAGCCGTAGGGGAGCTCCATGCCCTCCACCACGGCCAGACGGTCGCCGGCCGGGGAGAGGCGCCAGTTGCGTCCCTGAAAGCCGACCGGCATCTCCAGGAGGTGCACCTCCTTGAGGTCCACCCGGCAGAGCTTCGGGCCACCGAGCAAGAGCTCGCGCGGGGTGAGCCAGGTGAGGGGGGCGCCCTCGCTCCGCACCAGCTCTTCGGGGGTGAGCACCAGGTTGGGAGGGAGGCGTTCGAGCAGGAGCTGGAGGCTGGAGCGGTCCTCTTCCTGCGCGGGCAGAAAGTCCTGCTGGCGCAGAAAGTCGAGCACCTGGGCGGCCCAGAGCGGGGGGAGCCTGCTTACCAGGGCCCACAGCTCGGCCAGTCTGCCCGACGAGCGCAGCAGCTCGAAGTGGGTCTCCCACTCCGACAGGGACAGGTCCTGGCCCTCCAGCCGGCTGCCGGAGGTGAAGCGCACCGCCAGCTCGGCCTTGCCCAGGCGACGCAGCGAGGCCAGCATGCGCGCGCGCAGGCCGGCTCCGGCGCTCTCGTAGGCTTGCTTGAGGTAGGCGCCGTCGAAATCGAGTGCCTCCAGCTTTTCGGTCTGCTCGGTCAGGAGCAGGAAGGTCGAGCGCAGCGTGGGGTCCTCGGGCAAGAGCCCGGTGCCGAGGAGGGCCTGCTCGAGCGGGGCGGGCAACTGCTGCACCAGGAGCTGGCGAAAGAAGGCTTCCCGCCAGGGCAGAGGCAGCTGCCGGTCCACCCAGGCGCTCAGCTCCTCGGCCAGGGCTGGAAGATAGGGCAGATAGGAATCTGGAAGGTCCTGCAGCAGGCTCCGTTCACCCACCAGGAGGGCTGTGCGCAGGCGCAGCTCGGGAGGAGAGGCAGCCAGGTAGCGCCAGCGCCGGAGCAGCTCGGCGAGCTCGGGATGGCCGCCGGTGGCCCAGAGACGGGCCACCTCCAGGCGCGCTCGCGGGTCGGCCAGCATGCTCATTGCGTGAAACAGCTCGGGATCGGGGCTCTCGCAATACAGCCGCACCAGCCGGGCCACCGAGAAGGCGCTGCCCTGGGAGGCCTGCTCGCACACGGGGCGCAGCTTCTCATGGCGATCCTCGCGCTCGCGCCGTTGCTGCCAAAGACCCATGAGCCACTTGAGCATCGAGCAAGCATTCTCGGGCAGCCGGGCGGGCCCTGTAGAGGAGTGCAGCGACCCGAGTGGAACTTGCCGCCAA
The DNA here is from genome assembly GCA_045863235.1 of Candidatus Xenobia bacterium. Lineage (GTDB taxonomy): Bacteria > Vulcanimicrobiota > Xenobia > Xenobiales > QWHO01 > QWHO01. The sequence goes on from BTUM01000038.1 coordinate 25,200, forward strand.
CTTTACTCCGATGGGGGTGCCACTGTGGCCGATGAACGCTGGGAACACCGCTGGGGCTTCAAAGACTCTGCTTTCGTCTTGAATGCGGACAAGAAGACCGTCAGCATGACGGGAGGGCGCTATCCGCTGTGCGGGTTCAAGATGCCCTACTTCCTGCCGTTCGTCGAGGAGATGCTGCAGATCAAGCTCGACTTCAGCCAGCCGCGCCGCGAGTCTCCCAAGAAGGTGCCCCCGCCTCAGGTCAACAGCGAGTTTCTGAGCGAGATCGACCGCCGATTCCCCGATCAGTACTGCCTGGAGGACCGTGACCGGCTCGTGCACAGCCACGGCCAGACCACGGCCGACGAGGTGGGCAAGGTCATTTACGGCCAGCTCGATCGCATCGCCGACATGGTCTTCCGGCCGCGTTCCACCGAGGACTGCATCAAGCTCGTGGAGTTGGCCGCCAAGCACGATGTCTGCCTGGTGCCCTACGGGGGCGGAACCAGCGTCAGCTGCGCGCTGCGCCTGCCCGAGAACGAGCATCGGATGATCGTCTCGGTGGACACCCGCTCGATGAACCGGGTGGAGTGGATCGAAAAGAGCAACCGGCGCGCCTCGGTGCAGGCTGGCATCACCGGGCTGCAGCTGGAGGAGGCGCTCAAGGCCGAGGGCTTCACCTCGGGCCACGAGCCCGACTCGATGGAGCTGTCCACGCTGGGTGGCTGGATCGCCACCAATGCGAGCGGCATGAAAAAGAATCGCTACGGCAACATCGAGGACCTGGTGGAGAGCTTCACCATGGTCACTCCCAGTGGCGTGGTGGAGCAGGAGTGCCCGGTGCCCCGCATGGCTCCCGGTATGCAGATCCAGAAGGCACTGTTTGGCTGCGAGGGAACGCTTGGCCTGATCACCTCGGCTGTGATCCGCATCCATCCCCTGCCCGAGGTCAAGAAGTACGGCTCCATCGTGTTCCCCGAGTTCGACCGGGGCATCGATTTTCTCTACGAGCTGTCTCAAAGCCGCGATCTGCCCGCCAGCGTGCGACTGGTGGACAACGTGCAGTTCCGCTTCGGGCAGGCCCTGAAACCTCGCCCTTCCGGCCTCAAAGCCATTTTCGAGGCCATTCAGAAGTTCGTGGTGCTCAAGATCAAGAAGTTCGACCCCCACAAGATGTGCGCCGCCACCTTTGTCTACGAGGGCAGCCCCGACGAGGTGAAAGCGCAAGAGCAGAGAGTGGCTCGCCTGGCTCCCAAGCACGGGGGATTGCTGGCCGGGGCCACCAACGGCCGGCGTGGCTACATGCTCACCTTTGCCATCGCTTACATCCGAGATTTCCTGGCCGACTACCACGTCATCGGGGAGACCTACGAGACCACCGTGCCCTGGACGCGCATCCGCGAGGTGTGCCAGGCGGTCGAGCGCACGGGCCTGGAGCTGCACAAGGAGTTCAACCTGCCCGGGCGGCCTTACATCTCGCCCCGCATCACCCAGATCTACCACACCGGGGTGTGCATCTACTTTACCCACGGGGCCTCGTTCAAGGACGTGAAAGACCCCGAGCACACCTTCGCGGTGATGGAGAAGCGCTTGCGCCAGGCCATCCTGGATGCGGGAGGCTCCATCTCCCACCACCACGGGGTCGGCAAGCTGCGCAAGGACTTCCTGCCGCGCGTTTTCTCGCCGGTGAGCGTGGGTACCATGCGCGAGATCAAGCAACAGCTCGATCCGCAGAATATCTTCGGCATCCGCAACAACGTGCTGGCCGAGTAGTTCAGCGCTCTTTCAGCCAACCCGGCTATGCTCGCTGGAGCTATGGGTTGGAACGTCATCGGATGGATCAAGGAGCGCTTTGGGGGCACCCCGCCCCCGCCCCCGCCTCCGCCTGCTCCCCCGGCACCGGCACCCCGACCGGAGATGCCTGCGGACCGGTTTGCGCCCGCGCTCGACCCCGAGAATCCGGTGGGTCAGGTGGGGCTGGCGGCCATCCAGGCCTGCCGCACGGCATCCGACCGCCAGCAGCTGCAGGTGGCCTTTGGTGCCGTGGCGGCCGGCTTCCAGGGGGGAGCCCTGGGCCCGGCCGTGGCCCGGGCTTACCTCAAAGCCTACAACGATGGGATGAGCAAGGCGGGCTATGCCGACGGCGTGCGGGGCGGGCTCACCTGCCTGGCCGGGCTGGAGCCGGTCGATTCGCCCGCCGAGCTGGTGGCCTCCTGTGGGGCCGCCTCGCTGGGCTCGGGCAACACCGAGGAACGCTGCAAACTGGCCCACGCTTTCTCGCAATCTCTCTCACAAAGTGAGCAACCGTTGAAGGGCCTGGTCCGAGCTTATCGGAGCGCGGCCTCGGCCGGCTTGAGCTGGGAGTATTACGACAGCTCGCTTCTGGCTGGCTGGCAGCGGCTCGGGCGCCACGGCGATCCTCAGACGGCCGAGTTTGCTCGCTCCATGGGCAAGGTGCAGAAGGCCGCTGACCCGGGTCGCGACCGCGGCCGCATCGGCAGCCACGCCCTGGACGAGCTGGAGGGGGAGACGCCGGGTCGCCGCCTGGCCGGGTTGCTCGACAGGGCGGCCAACGAAGGGATGTCCTGGCAGAGCTTTCGAGCTTCCTCGCTGCAAGCTTTTCGCGAGCTGGAGAAGAGCTCGCAGGCGCCCGCCGACGAGCGCGATCTGGCGGCCGTGGCCCGCACCTGCCTCGAAGCCTGTAAGCACGACGAGAACGGGGGCAAGGTGGCCTGGAGCTTCCTCAAAGAGCTGCAGCGCGGGACCCCTGATCCGGGAGCCCGCCGCCTGGCCCGCACCCTGCTCGACGCCTCGGATCGCAGCCTGAGCTGGGAGAATTACTCCCGGGTCATTCGGGTGGGCCTGGAGGCGCTGGAGGCGGACGGTCCCGAGGCGGCCATTCTCGAGGCCGGCGCTCGCTCGATGGACGCCTGCAAAAGCGATGTGGACCGGGGCAAGGTGGGTCGCAGCCTGATGCGCCAGCTGAGCCACCCCTTGAGTGGACCTCCTGAAGTCGCCGTGGCTCGCATGATGAGTGCTGCCTCCGACGAGAACATGTCCTGGGAAAGCTACGGCTCGGCCTGCGAGGCAGCCCTGACAAGCCTGCGAGGCTTTCCCCTGGAGGAGGACAGCCGGCTCTACCTGGAGGTAGCCTGCGCCAGCCTGGCGGGTGGCCGCAACGCCGAGGAGCGAGGCAAGCTTGGTCGGGCCTTCCTGGCCGGACTGACCAGCCTGGACCCGGATCGTCCGGGGAAGGCTCTGGCCAGGGCCTTCCAGCAGGCTGCTCAGGACAATCTGTCCTGGGAGGGCTACGCCGACGCTTTGAAGGCTGGACTCTCGGCTCTGCGGGCCTCGGGCCGGGTGGGGGAATCTCTGGACGCCGCTCTGGCCGCGACCGGGACTGCACAGTCTCGGTGCCAGAGCTATCTTGCCGGCCTGGAGCGGATGGGCCCGCTGCTCGAGGCCCACGCCGAGGTGAAGAAGCTGGTCTCCAACCCGGCCTCACCGGGCGTGGAGGTTCGCGAGCAGCAGGTCACGGTGGGAGGCGTGCGCATCAAGGTGCGGCGCGAGGAGCCTTCTCCCTGACCACTTCCCAGACCGGGGTGGTGCCGGTCTTGCCCTTGAAAGTCTCGTCGCCGAAGAAGTCGAGCTCGAAGTGGTCGCCCAGCCGTTCGCGGGTCGCCCCGCTGACCAGGATGAAGGTGTGCTTGCCGTCGCGCGAACGGTCCTGAATGCGAGCCGCCAGGTTGACGGTGTCGCCCACCACGCCGTATTTGACCCGATCCTCGGCTCCGATCCACCCCTCCACCAGGTCTCCGGTGTGCAGCCCTACACCCATCTTGATCTTCTTGAGCGTCTCGTTCTCGGTCTTCTGGCGCAGCCGCTCCAGGCTGGCCTGCATGTCCAGGGCGGCCCGCACCGCCAGCACGCTCGATGGCACTCCCTCGCGGTCGTGAAAGACGGCCAGGATAGCGTCCCCGATGTACTCGTTGATATCGCCGTGATGAGCTTTGAGAGCCAGGGACATGTCCTGCAGATACTCGTTGAGGAGCTCCACCACCGCGGTGGGGGAGAGCTTCTCGCTCATCGACGTGAAGCCGCGCAGGTCGCTGAACATGATGGTGGCCTCGATCCACTCCCCGCCCAGCTTGATCTGGCTGTCTTTCTCGATCTCACGCCGGGCGCCCTCGGGAGCCAGCTTGCGGAAAGCCTCCCGCTCTCGCAGGCCACCGGTCATGTGATTGAAGGCCGCGGCCAGCTGCGCCACCTCGTCTTGTCCCTCGACGACCGCCTGCTGCTCCAGGTCGCCCCGGCCCACCCTCTCCATCTGGTCGGCCAGCCGCTCGATGGGGCGGGTGACCGCGGCGGCCAGCCGGCGGGAGAGAAGAAGCCCGGCGCCAAGGGCGAGGATTCCCAGCGCCCCGACCGAGACCATCAAGCCGGCCACTTGAGCCCGCACCCAGCCCAGGTCGCGCAGGAAAAAGACCTGGCCGGCCTGGCCCAGAGGCAGCGAGTTGACCAGGTAGTGCTTTGGCCCTGCGAAGAGCTCGGTCGTGCGCTCGCTCAGCCGGCTCGCAAGCGTCTCGAGCCAATCGGGGGAAACGGGGATGGGTTCGCCGGAGGAAGAGGACTCGACTCCTGACAGGATTTTCAGTCCGCCCGGGGTACGCGCGGCCAGGACCATCGTGCAGCCGGCCGGAGCCGGCAGGTTGCTCAGCTTGTAGCCTTGCACCACCAGCCCGTTGGCCACCTTGTGCGTCTCGCTCACGCTTGTGGTGAGGGGCACCAGGGTCAGCATGTAGAGCTCTCCGTCCACCAGCAGATAGTCCAGTCGGGGTTTCAGCTCACCCAGAGCGACATCGAGCAGCCAGCGAGGCAGCTCGAGCTGTTTGCGGCCCAGCTCCGGATCCACCCAGGGCCGGCGTAGCTCGATGACGGTGCGCGCCTTATCGGGGCTGGGAACGTCCACCAGCATCAGCAGCTCGGCCCCTTGCTCGCTGGTGACGAACGAGCTGGCTTCGTCGGCCAGGGTGTAGAAGGAGGCCTCGTAATCAGCCTCGGAGCCGGCCTTGTCTCGATAAAGCTTCTCGTTGGCGCGCCAGAGACGGATCTCGCCGTCCTGGCCGAACTGCTCGCCGCTGAAGCTGTAGGCCAGAAAGTGGGGTTGGAGCATCTTCAGGAACTCGGCCGGGGCCTGAGCCAGGCTCTCACGCAGCTGGTAGGAGTAGCCCTGGTAGCTCTTGACCCCGACCAGCGCCGTGGTGGAAGCGATGAGAGCCACCAGGAGCAGTCCGATTGCGCCGCCCAGCCGGTCGCGCAGGCGGCGGGACTTCACTTCAGGACGATGTCCTTGACCAGCTTCCCTTCCCCCACGGTGATCTCGCCCAGAGTGAAGAGCCTGGGCGTGGTGCGGGGATGCCAGGCCTTGAGCGTGTAAGTGCCCGGCGGTACACCCGGGATGGAGAACGTGCCCGTTTCATCGGCCGTGTCGAAGCACCGGTTGGGCAGCACCACGACAAAGGCGTTCATCTGGGAATGAATGCCGCAGAACAGCTCGATCACGGTGGGCACCTTGCCCCCCTGGATGCTGAAGGTCTTGGACTGGGGATTACCCTTGCGGTATCGCGGAAACTCGAAGCTCGGAGCAGTCGAGTATACGTGGTGAAAGATCGGGTCTCCGTTGGGGAACTCGACCTTGCTGCCGCTCACGATGGGCAGCACGTGGGGCCGAAAGATCTTCGACTGCTGGTCCATAGTGGCTCCCCTGGGAGTGGCCGGCAGCCCTTTGCCTTCCAGGAAGACGACCACGTTGGCCACTTCCTGAGTGACCCCGGTGCCTCCGTTGCCCCCTTTGCGGGCCACCTCCAGCTCGGCCGAGGTGTAGACGTCGTCCACATTGCGGCGGCCAGGCGGTGTTTTGGTGGTCTGGGCCTGCAGGGTCACCTTTCCGGTAATCTCGCCGGCCTGCACCTTCGTAGCCATCAGGGCCGCGAGAAGCAGCATCGAGAGAATTCGCATCAGCATCCCTTCCCAGCTTTGCCCTCCTTCCCTGCCAGGGGAGGACATCGGCGCCGGGCTCAAGAAACAAACCTGAACCTGAATTCAATTCAAAGAATTGAGGGAGGGCATTCAAGTCTCCAGGAGGGGTTCTCGGTGAACAAGACGATTCTCGGGCTGGCGCTCGCGGCCACGCTGTCCACCTCGGTATTGGCGGCCCCTCTCTTTCCGGACGTGCCCGACAATCACTGGGCCAGAGACGCTGTGGCGGCCCTGGCCGCCAAGGGTCTGGTCGAAGGTTACCCTGACGGCACGTTCAAAGGCGACCGGGCGGCCTCGCGCTGGGAGGTGGCCATGATCGTGGCTCGTCTGCTGGCCAAAATGGAGCAAGAGCACGCCACCTTCGCCACCAAAGCCGAGTTGGAGGAGCTGCGCAAGCTGGTCGAGGCCCTGCGCGAGGAGTTGAACGCGTTGGGCGTGCGGGTCACCAATCTCGAGGAGAATACGGCCCGCATCGACAAGCGCGTCACCGAGCTCGAGCGGGTGACTTTCTACGGCAACATCACCGTCCGGGCAGGCACGCAGAACTTCAAGAACGTGGGCAGCGCCCAGAGCGATCCCACTGCGCCGCTGGTCAACTACCAGGCAGCCGTGGGCACGGTGGTCGGTGCCGGCGACGTGGTGCCCGGGACGGGCGCCAACTTCGATCCCTTTACTTTCGGCGTGTTGCCGGTGGTCAACTGGGGCAAGGGCACTCCTCTGACCAGCGGCCAGACCTTCACCAGCGACATGCGCCTGGGCATGAAGGTCAAGGTCTCCGACGACATCCGAGGCGAGATCGAGTTCGCCGCCTACACCGCCCAGGGCGACGCGCTGGTGGACGTCTACTACGGCACCCCGGCCTCCTATCTGCTCAATCCCTTCACCGCCCTCTCCACGGTCACCGGCGGGCTGGCCGGCACGCAGCCGGTCAATCACCGGCCCTTCACTCGCATGGTGCTCGATCACGTCTGGCTGCGCCATGAGCCGAGCCGCACCGAGTTGACGCTTGGAACCTTCCTCAACACCGACTACGACCCGCTGGTCTACGTGCCGATGATCAACCCGGGCGCCTTCGGGCCCAAGTATCTGGGCAGCTACGGCGCTCAGGTGCGCGGCCAGGTGACCCTGGACGGCGAGGTGGACTCGGACGGCAACGAGACCCGCTACACCTGGATGGATTACGAGGTGATGGGCACCGTGTTGCCCGACCGCAACGGCGGGGTAGGTGGCGCCGGTTACTTCAACCACGCCGAGGGAGCCAACGTTGGGTTCAATTTCCACGACCGGCGCGGTCGGGCCCGGCTCAACTTCCTGCACGCCGGCAACGACGCCTCGGGCGGCGCGGCCCTGCAGACTGGCCTGATCACCAACGTCAATCCCGGCTTCCTGACGCCCTGGGTCAACCCCAACGGCTTCTACGCCGGGCAGGTGGGCGCCCCCGGCTCGGCCGTCATCGCCGGCATCGGCTCGGTGACCGACGTGCGGCCGGTTCCCATGCCGGCCGCTTTCGACGGTTTCAGCGGGACGCCGGGCCTGGCCAACTTTGGCAACGTCGGCCCGCAAGACCAGACCATGCTGGGCGCCAGCCTGAAGTATGTCTTCGACCACGAGGCAAAGCCGTTTCTGGGGGCCGAGGTCGGTTTCAGCGATTATCGACCCCAGAAGAACTCGGGCTACACGACCTCGGGTGAGGCCTGGCGCATTCGGGCCGGGGCCGAGCTGCTCGACGGCGACCTCAACCTGGAGGCCGAGTATCTCTCGGTCGCCCCGCGTTATGACCCGTTTGTTCTGCAAATCCCTCGGGTTGGGGGCATCGGCCTCAATCACTGGCGCCCCTTCGACCTCAACCAGTACGGCAATCTCTACAGCCTGCACGACACCGAGCTCTTCCCCCACAACCGCGAAGGGTTCCGCTTCTCGGGTGACTGGGTCTTTGCTCGTTCGGACGAGGCCCGGGGCCAGATGACTCTTGGCCGGTTCTTCCTCAAGTATGCCAACCTGACCCAGCACACCACCTCGCTGCAGGATGTCCGCTTCTCGACCGGCTCCCTGGGCGGCGGGGTGCCCAATTCGTTCGTTCTTGGATTCTCACCCGGCTTTGTCGAGCCGGCCTTCGGGGCCCTGTCCATCCTGACGTTCACGCCTGATGCCAGCGGAAACCTCATTGGGAACGTGCTCGAGAATCCCAGCGGTCGCATGGAAGGTTTGCAGGCGGGCATCTCCTACAAGTTCTTGTTTGACTCGTCCGAGGACAAAGACCCTTCCTCGCTTGGCATCACGCCCTCATTCCAGTTCCGGCGTAACAACTTCTTCCGTAACAGCAGCCTGGCGTCTTTGCGCCCGGGTTTTGCCGGTATCATGGGCGAGAACCAGAACTTCCAGGACTACACCTACCAGCTGATTCACGGCCAGCTCGACTACGACGCCAGTGAGACGGTCGTGCTTCGGCTGGGATACGACCAGTACGACCTGTTTGGCCACTGGGATCCGTACGGCACCTACGGAACCTATGCTGCGACCACCGGCCTGACGCGTTTCACCAACCTCGATACCACCATGGCCAACCCGTTCGTGGGTCTGGACTGGCAGATCGAGGAGAACACCAGCGTCAGCTTCGAGGGTCGCTACTACTCCACGCGCGACCACGTGCCGGCCAGCGTCTTCCCCACGCCCAGCTTCCCGGGCACCAACCTGCTCTTGCCCGCCCAGCGCTCGGCTCATCCCTTCAACTGGGAAGGCTTCCAGCTGACGACCGCGTTCAACTTCCGCTTCTAAAGTGCAAGGCCTCTGGTCTTGCACTTTACAGCGCGTTCGTCAGATTGTGCTCTAATGTGCAAGACCAAAGTGCGAGCACATTAAATCGTCGCTGCTCGACGTTCTGACGAGCGGGCTGGCCTCTGAGCTTGGGGGACGTCCCTGGTTTGGACGCCAGGACTTGATCCGGCCACAAGAGGGCCTGCCCGGACCCTCGAGCGAAATGACGACTATGGCGCTCATCAATGCCAGACCTCGACCCTTCACCGTCCAAGAGTATGCCCGGATGGGCGAAGCCGGCGTCTTTCGCCTCGGCGAGCGCGTGGAGTTGATCGAGGGGGAGATCGTTTCTGTACGTCCTCACAATCTGCCTCACGGCGACCGTATCATGAAACTGAACACTCGCTTCGTGCGCGCCTTCGGGGAGACTCATTTCGTGCGGGTGCAACTTCCCCTGACGCTGGGCGACAGGAGTGAGCCCGAGCCGGACTTCGCCGTGGTATCCCCCGAGCAGGCTCAGATGGGTCCTCGGCATCCCCCGACGGCCGACCTGGTGGTCGAGATTGCCGACACTTCTCTGTCCTATGACCGCGCCGAGAAGGCCAGTCTCTACGCCCGCGCCAAGGTCCCCGAATACTGGCTGCTGAACCTTGTCGACGGCAGGCTGGAGGTGCGCACCCGGCCGGATCCCGAGCCGGAAGCGATCTTCGGCTGGGGATATCGCGAGCTGACCATTCTGTCGCCGGGGCAGGGGATTGCCCCTGGTTTCAGCCCCGACACCCGTTTCACAGTTTCCGAGTTGCTCGGAGAACCCTGACCAGCGTCTCAGAAGCGCTTGCGCACGAGCTTGACCCGGGGATTCGGCTTCTTCCAGGCCGCTGGCCGGAGGAAGTGACTGGGCCAGCGAGCCCATCCATCGGCCCAGTCGGGTGGCACGGCGCATCGGCCAGGCAACTCCCTCGGCCATCTGCCGGAGCACGTCCAGGCAGCTTGCCCAACGCGAGGTGCGTCGCAAGGTCAGGCCCCTGACTGAACATGCCTCCACTCGCCTGGAGCACCTGGCTGGACCGGGTTCGAAGTGCCTCCCCTTCGAGGAGGACCGTCTCTGGTCCTGACGCCAGCACCCTGGCCGGCCGCGTGGTACTGGCCCTGGAGGTCCTGACCGAGGATCAGGGGCGGTGCGGCCTCCCGATCCGCCTTCACGGCGCGCTGCTAGGGCGGGGGTGTAGGCGATGCGTCAACAGGCGAGGGAAGCTGCGCCGGAGGAGTGACGGCATCCTGGCAGTCCTTGATGACGAAACTGACCTCGACGCTCTGGCCATCCACGGTGAAGCGGAAAGTGTCCGTCGTACCAGGCGTGGACCCCAGCGGGGCCGAGAAGGTAAGATCGCGGTCTGCAAGGTAGCTCGGGTATCGTGTGCCCGAGCCGGGCACGAAGGTGATCGGGTCGTAGTGGCGCAGTTCCAGGCCGCCTGGTCCGGAAAAGAGACCTCTGCTGGTCAACAAGCCGTCGATCTCTTCGCTCGTCCGGTCGACGAAAGTCATCCCAAAATTCCCGTTGTTGTGCACCACGAAAGCGATTGTCTCGCCCGGACACAGCTCCAGGGTCGTCTCTCCGGTGGCCATGGTGATGGCTCCCTGGATGTCCACCGAGAGGTCGCCAATCTGGACTTGCTGGCACGAGCGGCCCTTGTGGTTGTCCGGGCAGGAGAGATGGCTCGAGGGATTGAGCGGACCCGAGAGAAACGTTGCACTATAGTCCTTGATGAGAGGCGCAAATGGCGCAATGATCGCATTGTACTCAATGTCGCTGAAGGCGTTCTCGTTGGGACAGGCACCTCTTTTGACATACTCGTTACAGGTGCTGCCCAGGTAGGCAAAATACTTGTTGCTGGTCACAGCGCTGAGCGGGCCGTTCTTGTCCTCACAGATCAAGCCGCTTTTGCTCCTGCCCGGGTAGGTACCGCGGGGGCCGGTGGTGATGTCGGTCGGAACGGCCCGTCGCCGAGTGGGAGATGCGCAGAGCTCGTCTTGGCGGGGTTGCTCCACGAACCCGTCGGGGACCAGCTCGGGAGGAGGCTCGAGGCCGGTGCAATTTCCGTCCTCGCGGGCGCTCATTCCGCACGGACCCGGGAAGGCGAGCGGAATGACCAGATGTTGGGCCGAAGCGGCCTCGGGGGACAGCTGGTGGACGAAGAATCTGGTGAAGAGCCGCGTATCGCTGGGATGTCGGAGGAAGCCTTCCGAGGGGCTGCCGGGCCCAACTGTCAACTCGAAGAAACCCGCGCCGTCAGTCCGGGTGACCGTGTCTCCGAACTCGACGCTCCAGAAGTCGGCCGGGGACCGCTCTTGCACGATAATCGAGCCGTCGGTGGCAACCTTGTCGCCCTGGGCCTCGAGTTGGGCCCGGTTGGCCGCCACCTCTTGCCGGTCAGCCTGGTCCACCACGATGATCGGCTGGAGGCTCACGCGGCCAAAAAGCTGCCGAGGCCCATCAGGAAGCAGATTCGGTGTGGTTACAGGCCCCCCGCCGGGGCCGTCCCCCGAACAGCTCAAAAGGACGGCAGCGGCGATCAAGAGCAAGAACAGAAAGCGAAGATAATGCATGTCCCCTCCCCTCGGCCGATCCCAGGAGTATCGCTTGCACTCAGGGGAGTTTTTCGTCCTTCGACAAAATTAGAGCCTGGCCTGTCTTTCCTGGGCGAGTCCGGAACTGACTCCGAAGGTCGCCGAACGGCTGGGTGCGTTAAGTCGGCAATCTTCCTTTGCTCGTGTTTCTCTACTCCGGGTGCGGGGGCGCGGACCCGCTCTCCGGCTTGCAGGCCCCGGCCTGGGAAATGGCTCACCCGAAGCTTCCCGGGAAGCCTTCCAGCTCGCCCTCGAGACGGAGGGCGGCTACGGCTCGGAGACCCGCGCCTACTATGCGATCATCGCAGCCGCCACCGCGCTCAACCCGGCCAATCGCCACCTGGCCGCGGCTATGTTCTATCAGGCTCTCATCCCCGGTCGAGGAAATGAACCAGCCATATTCGAACATCCGGCCGAGCCGTTCATGGTCGGGGATCGGTGGGCTGGATCACAGTTCGGGCCCCTGCAGGGTGCTATAGTCCCCACCAGAGCCCGACCGGGCTCAATCGAACAGGGGAGTTCGTGTGATGCGTCATTTTGAGTTCAGTGAGGGAAGCTCCAACAAATTCTGGGAGATCGACCTTCAGGGAGACAGTTTCGTGGTGCGCTGGGGGAAGATCGGGACGGCCGGACAGAGCCAGACCAAGAGCTTTGCCAGTGAAGCCAGGGCTCAGCTCGAGCACGACAAGCTGATCGCTGAGAAGGTGGGGAAGGGGTATCAGGAGACGGGAGGGGCCGCGCCCGGAACCCCTGCCCCCAGAGCTGCTGCCCCGGCCCCGGCCCCCAGAGCTGCTGCTCCGGCCCCCAAAGCTGCTCCGGTCCAGGCAGCCACGGCGGTGCTGGAGCGACCAGCCTCCGACCAGGGTCTCCACTGGAGCCCCTCGGCTCGTAAACGCATCCTCCCCTACCAGGGCATGAGCTCGCCTCCGACCGCGCCCAAGACCGATCTGAAGAAGGCCAGGGCTCTGCTGGACGAGTTGCGCAACATCATCACTTCCGTCGAGGTCAAGCACTTCGATCCGGCCTTCCAGGCGCTGGCCGATCCGGTCAAGGCTCGATTTTCCGACGTGACCGGCCCTCTGCACGAGAATCCCGAGGTGGAAGCCGGCCTGGCCGTGTGCCTGGCCATGAACGACAACTTCTGGTCCAGGTCCGAGGACGTCGGGACCGCTGCCGTGCACCTGTGGTGCGCCGAACGAGGGGTGGTCTTTGCCACCCGGGCCCTGGCGGCGACCTTCAGCATGGGGACGGGCTACGCCAGTCCGGGTAACTCTCAGGGAGCCTTCCTGGCTGCCCGCGGCAACAAGTACGGCTGGGACCGCACCTGCTTTGGCCCGCTCAAGACCCTGCGGGGCCTGCTGGCGGCCAGCTCCCCGGGAGACTACGCCCAGGCTCGGGAGGCGGTGGCCCCACTGTTCGCGACCGCTCCCAACTTTGTCCGCTGTAATCTGGCTTTTCTCTTTCCGGACCGTGAGGATTGGGCCGAGCAGGCGTTTGACGAAGGCCCCGAGATCCACAACCTCGTCAACCTGATGGCCAGTTTGCGCGATCCGCTCCGATTGGGGACGATCGCGACCAAACTGGCGGCGGCTCCGGGCTACATCCCCTCGGTTCCGCTCGAAGTGGTTCCGACCATGGTCGACCGGGTGGGCCCACCGGCCTGGAAGACCGTCCACATCCTGTTGAGCGCTGCTGAGAAGGCTGACAACAAGCGTTTCCTGGCCGACAGCCTGCTGGCCATCCACTGGCCCGAGGTGGCCGAGGTCTTCGCCGGACTGCTCAAGGACAAGGTGCTGGGCGCGCAGGCCAACGAGTTCTTCCAGGCCGCGCCCGAGGTGGGGCTGCCCGTGCTGGCGGCCCAGAAGTCGAGCGAAGCCCAGGCCCTGGTGCAGCGGTTGGCGGCCGCCAATCCCGAGGCGGCCAGGGCCGCCCTGGGTCAGGCCGATGGAGCGGCTCAGCGCCAGCTGGAGCAGAAGCTTGCCAGCCAGCAGGCCCAGGCCTCCGTGCCGGTGGCCCCGGCGAGCGCCCTGCCACCCAGCCTGGCGGCTCCCCCCTGGCTGGGCTCGGGCAGCCAGAAGCTGCCCGTGGTCAAGGGCCTGAGCGTGCCAGCTGGCCCCGAGGAGGTGCGCTGGGCCCCCGGTGAGCGCGAGAAGGCGCTGGGCAAGCCGGAGGTCCACCACGGCAAGGACGAGGACAAGCTGTTCGCGCTCTTCGAGGAGTTTCGGGCCAAACAGAAGGGCTGGTTCGTGGAGCGGCTGTTGCAGTTCTCCAATAAGGACCGGGCCGTCAAGATCTGGAGCACCTACCCTCCGGATTTCTGGAATCAGTACGACTTGCGAGGGGATGACAACCCCGCGCTGGGCCTGCTGGCCTTTCTGGGGTTGGACGCGGTGGACGGACTGCTGGGAGTGCTCAAGATGGCACCAGACAATCTCCACGTCGTGCTCTCTCACGTGTCCAGCCCGCGTCTGGCCCAGCTCTTCGCTGAGGCTCTGCAGGGCAAGAAGCAGAAGGTTGTGGCCCAGCAGTGGTTGACCCGCAACGTCCGCGTCGCCTCGCTGGGGCTCGTCCCCATCGCCGTCGGGCCGCACGGGAAAGCCCGCCAGACGGCCGAGAACGCTTTGCGTTACCTGGCCAGCAAGGGCCACAGGGACATGGTGTTGCACGTGGCCAACCAGGAGTTCGGCGCCGAGGCCCGCGAGGCGGTCAGCGTGGTGCTGGCCAGCGATCCGCGCCTGGCTCCCGGAATCAAGCTCCCGGCCAGGCCTGCCTGGCTCGAGCCGGCCGCTCTGCCGCCCGTGCAGTTGAAGGCGGGTGGGCGCCTGAGTCCGGAAGCGGTGGGACACCTGCTGACCATGCTCAGCCTGTCCACTCTGGAGGACCCGCTTCCCTGCCTGGCCGAGGTCCACGAAGGCTGTACCCGGGCGTCCTTGAGCGAGTTTGCCTGGGAGCTCTTCAGCGCCTGGCTCAACAGCGGGGGACCGAGCAAGGACGCGTGGGCTTACAACGCTCTGGGCCTCATTGGAGGGGATGAAGCCGCTCGCAGGCTGACGCCGATGCTTCGCAAGTGGCCTGGCGAGGGCTTCAGCTCGCGCGCCGCCGATGGGCTCGAGGTGCTGGCCGCGATCGGCAGCGACCTGGCCCTGATGCACCTCAACTCGCTGGCCGAGAAGCTGCGTTTCAAAGCGCTGCAGGACAAAGCCCGAGCCAAGATCACCGCCCTGGCCGAGGAGCGCGGCCTGACGGTGGAAGAGCTGGCCGACCGCCTGGCCCCCGACCTCGACCTGGAAGCGGACGGTTCGCGCAAGCTCGATTTCGGTCCGCGCCACTTCCGGGTGGGCTTCGATGAGCAGTTGCGTCCCTTCGTCTTGGATGAAGCGGGCAAGCGGCAAAGCGACCTGCCCAAGCCAGGCAAGGCCGACGACTCGGCCCTTGCCTCCGAAGCTCAGGAAGTCTGGAAGGCGCTCAAGAAGGATGTCAAGGCGGTCGCCTCCTCGCAACTGACGCGCCTGGAGGTGGCTCTGATGCGACGTCGGCGCTGGAGCGTCGAGAACTTCCGGATGTTCATGGTGGAGCACCCGCTGGTGTTCCACCTGGCCCGGCGTCTGGTGTGGGGCAGCTACGACGAGTCCGGAAAGCTGACCGGAGCCTTCCGGGTGGCCGAGGATCGCAGCCTGGCAGACTTGAAGGATCGCCCGTTCGAGCCGGGCGCCAGGGTGGGGCTGGTGCACCCGCTGGAGCTGACCGAGGAGACCATCGGGGCCTGGGCCCGGCTGCTGGGCGACTACGAGTTGCTGCAACCCTTCCCGCAGCTGGGACGGCCAGTGTTCCGCCCCACCCCGGCCGAAGCCCGTTCCAACGAGCTGACCCGCTTTGCTGACCGGAAGGTCAAGTCGGGCTCGGTGCTGGGCCTGGAGAACCGCGGCTGGCGCCGGGGCTACGTCGAGAGCGGTGTGGTGACCGAGCTGATCTGGCCGACCGAGCTGGGCGACGCGCGCCTGGAGCTCGATCCGGGCGTCTACCTGCCCGAGCCGCCCGTGAACCCGATCCAGAGCGTGGCGCTCAAACTGCCGGGCGAACACCGGATCTCCGAGCTCGACCCGGTGACCTTCAGCGAGCTGGCCATGGCCATCGACCAGCTGGCCCAGGCGTAAGGCGTCGGGTCGCTCGGACTTGCCGGTCCGGGCGACCCGCCGCCCTCGCGCAGGAATGCGGGGCCCGCCCCCTCGAAAGCTGATTCGTCACGAACGAAAGGGGCGCACCAATGCGAAAACGACTTGGCGTTGTCGGAGTTGGCTCGGCGGGCGTTCTCAGCCTGATTCACTTCTGCACCTGGCTCAACAACGATTGGGAGATCGTTTCGATCTACGACCCCAACAAGAAGATCCTGGGCATCGGCGAGAGCACCAACGGCGGATTCGTGGGCCTGCTCGAGAAGGGCACCCACTTCGCGCTGGGCCACCCCAAGGACCTTGACGCCCTGGATGCCACCCTCAAGTTCGGCAGCCGCTTCGTGAACTGGCGCGAGCACTCATGGGTCAACCCTCTGCTTGACGGCAACACGGCCATCCACTTCAACAACTTCTTCTTCAAGGACTTTGCCTTCGAGCGCCTGCGCAAGCTGTGGCCCAAGAAGTTCACCGTGCTCGAGGGCAACGTCTCCAGCATGGTCAACCACGAGGACCGGGTCACCCTGACCGTGGACGGATCCGACCACGACTTTGACTACGTGCTCGACTGCATGGGCTTTCCGCCTGATTTCGAGGGTTACCACATCAGCGACTGCTCGCCGGTGAACCACTGCCTGATCCACAGCCAGCTGCCCGGCGAGTTCACCTACGAGCCTTACACCGACCACATCGCTCACGAGAACGGCTGGATGTTCGGCGTGCCGCTGCAGTCGCGCAAGACCTTCGGCTACATGTTCAACAATAAGATCACCGACAAGGCTGAGGCCGAAGCGGATATGATGCGCATTCTCAAGACGCAGAAGATCGACGGCGAGGTGGGCCGTGGCATCAAGACGCCCGAATACGTCTTCAGCTGCTACTACGCCAAGCAGATGATCGACGGGCGCATCGGCAAGAACGGCAACAAAGCGCTCTTCTTCGAGCCCCTGATCGCCAACTCCATTTTCATCTATATCTACACCGCCCGCCTGTTCTACGATTACGTCAACGGGGTGGCCAACCACATCGACATCAACCGCGCCTTCGTCAAGGCTGTGCAAGAGATGGAAGACGTGATCACTTACTACTACCAGGGCGGCTCCCTCTACGACTCGGAGTTCTGGCGCTACGCCGTGCCGGCCGCCAAGAAGCGCTTGGAGACGAGAGGCGAGTTCAAGCAGCTCATGGCTTTGTTCCGCAACCTGAAGAACCAGGGCATCCTGCACCACGGGCCCACCTATGCCTTCCAACCGCTGACCTGGGAGATCGTGGACGAGGCTCTGGGCTACGGCTTCATCGAGGAGAAGCAGAAGGCCGCGGTCTAAACTCTGCCACGAAACGAAGCCAGAGGGTCCCGGGCCGCACGGTCCGGGACCCTTTGATCTCAGGAGGTGGCGCGCGGCCCGGGGGAAGGCCGCCAGGCTTCGTTGAGGCGGTGGGGCAACTGCTCCAGGGCCCGCACGCACGAGCCGTCCTCGCGGCGGCGCACCAGCTCGACCCCTTCCGGGCTCAGCATGACCACCGCGGGCCGCAGCTGGATGAACTGCATCGACTGAGAGAAGTTGTACGCGCCCACCTTGCGGATCAGCACCGGATCGCCGCGCCGCAAGGGGGGCAGCGACACTCCCAGTTGCAGGCAGTCGATCTGCATGCACAAAGGTCCGAACACGTCCACTTCTTCCAGCAGCCCGCCCGAGTCCACCCCGGGCACGATCTCGTGGCGATACCAGGCCGAGGTGTAGAGCAGGTTGACGCCCGCGTCCAGCACCAGCGCCCGCCGGCCTTCACCGCGCCGCCGGTTGGAGAGCACCCGGCAACCCAGGTGCATGGCCTCATCCACCAGCGAGCGGCCCGGCTCGAGGAACAGGGTGGGCAGGTCGAGCTCGGAGCTGAGCAGGCGCGAGCAGATCTCCTCGGCGTACTGCTCAAACGAGGGGCAGGCATACTCGGCCGGCATCCAGGAGCCGTGGAGCACATTCTTGCTCGCAAAGCCTCCGCCCAGGTCGAGCCACTCGATCTTCACCCCGAAGTCGCTCTTGAGCTTCTGCAGGAAGGGGATCAGCTTGCCCAGCGCCTTGCCGTAAACGCTCGGGTCGGTGAGGTAGGTGCCCAGGTGGCAGTGGATCCCCTTGAGCTCGAGGTGGGCGCTTGAAGCCAGCCAGCGCACCGCCTCCAGGGCCTGGCCCGACTCGAGGTTGAAGCCGAATCGGTCCCAGGGCTGGGAGTTGACCTGAAGATTGATGCGGATGCCCATGGGGGTGCGCCGGGTGGCCAGGCTCTCCATCTCCGAGAGCTCCTCCAGGCAGTCGGCGTGGATGCGGGCGCCCTCCTCCATGGCCCGGCGCAACTCTTCCTTGCGCTTGCAGGGGCCGTTGAACACGATGCGCTCGCCCGGCACGCCCAGCGTGCGGGCGTGGTCATACTCGAAGCCCGAGACCACCTCGGCCCAGGCTCCCTCCTGGTGCAGGATCGAGCACACCGAGGAGAGGTAGTTGGTCTTGTAGGAGTAGGCGATCACCGTGCGCGGATAGCGCCGGCTGAAAGCTTCCTGCAGGCGTCGATAGCTGTCGCGCAGGGTGGCTTCACTGAGGAGCCAGAGGGGCGAGCCGAACTCCTCGAGCAGCATGGTCAGGGCCCGGCCCTCGACGTGGGTCTGAGGGCGGGTGGAGTGGCTGCGGCCGAACTGGTTCATGACTCCCACCGCGTGTCGGGTGATGCTGGGGCGCTCATAACTCATGGCGTCAGGAGCTCTCCTTTCATAGTGAGGCTTTCCAGGTTTTGCAGGGGACAGACCACGTCCACCGAGTGGCGCACGAAGGTCAGTCCGGTCTGGTAATTGCCGGCTGGCTCGGGCTCGACGCCCAGGGCCACCTCGGCCACCCGGGCAGGCAGGTTGAGGCCGCAGGCGGCCGCCAGGTAGACCCAGGAGGGGAAGCGCGGATTGATCTCGATCAGCCGGAAGGTGTTGTCCTTCTCGCTGAGCAGGAACTCGAACTCGAGCGGACCCACCCAGCTCAGGTCCTTGAGGGCCTTCTCGGTCAGCTCGAGCAGACGCGGATGGCAGACCGACACGCCGGCCCAGGCGGTGCCCTTGGGGGTCACGCGCAACTTGCGCATGGCCACCATTCCCAGGGAATCGCCCTGGCGGTCGGCGGCTGCCACCACGTCGTACTCTTCGCCCGCGTAGTGGCGTTGCAGCACCACCGGCGAGCCCCACTGGCGCTCGATCTCGCGAAAGCGCACCCGCGCTTCCTCCAGGCTGTGGGCCAGCACGGCGCCGTGAAACAGGCCCTTGACCACGATGGGCAGACCGAGCTTTTGAACGGCGCCGGGGAGTGCTTCGACGCTGAAGGCCACCTCGGTCTCCGGGTGGGGCAGGTCGTGCTCTTCGCAGAACCTGGCCAGGTTGGCCTTGGAGCGCAGGGCCAGCACCTCGGGGCGAGGCAGCAAGGTGGCGATCCCCATCTCGTTGAGTCGGCGGCTGAGCGAGCAGAAGGCCATCAGCTCCGAGTCCAGGGTGGGCAGAATCAGGTCGAGCGGGGTGCGCCGGTGGACCTCCTCCAGGCGCTGCATCAGGGCCAGCTCGCCTTCGCTGGGGTAGGGAAGGAGGAACGCCTCGTTGAGCAGCCCGCGGCTGTGGATGCCAGTATCCAGGGCGTCGTAGCCCAGCCCCACCACCCGGATCTCGGGGAACATCTTGCGCAGGCAGCGGGCCACGGCCAGCCCGGGAGCGGGGTTGTCGGCCGAATTGAGGCCGGTGACGGCGATGGTTACGTGCACGGGGCACCTCCAAGTCCGAGTCGCTCCAGGTTGTCCAGGAAGTAGCCCACGTCCACCGCCGCTACCTCGGGCGCCAGTCCGAAGTGCTGAGCGAACTGCAGGGTCAGAAGGTCGGGCGGAGTTCCGTTGCGGATCCCGTCATAGAGGAAGCGGCCCGAGTCATTGAGCACGTAAGTGTGCCCGGTCTGGGGCTCGAACAAGAAGCCCGTCTCTGCTGCGGGGGGGAGGCTCTGCTGTTGCCAGCCGGAGAGCTGCTTCATTTCGAGGCCCTCGTGATGGCGCCGGCGTGGTAGGCGCGCATGCCTTCCATGTGGTAGCCGTTCAGCTTGCACCAGCTGCATTTGGTGGGACAGCTCGAGCGGCTGACGCGGCGGTCCCAGAGGGCCATCTCGTAGCGACCGCCCGGAGTCAGGCTGACCCGGAACACTTCCTGCAGCGAGCCCGCCTGCACCTGACGGACCTGGTGCCAGCCCTTGGAGTCGGTGGGGCTGTAGACCGAGATCCCGATCCAGCCCGTCTTCTCGCAGTTTCCGGTGACGGTGAGCGAGGTGGTGGTGAGCCGGGCGGTCAGCGATTCGCGGCTGGCCGCCGTGGCCATCAGGGTACTGGCCAGCAGCACCGCTGCCAGCATCAAGGATTTTCTTGTCATGCCGTCCTCCTGATTCGTTGGCCAGCCTCCGGACGGCCCGTGCGGACCGGCCGGCGCTCGACCTGGTAGTCTTGAAAGCGGGTGGGAAGGGTGGGGGCCCCGGGCCAGGGCTCGGCCTGGAGCTGGATGTGCAGGTGGGGCTCGCAGGAGTAGCCCGAGTTGCCGCAGCGTCCCAGCAGTTGGCCGCGCTCGACCCGCTGGCCCAACTCCACCACCAGGCTGCCCTGGCGGAAGTGGCTCAGCTCGGTGTAGAGCCCGTTGCCGTGCGAGAGCACCACCAGGTTGCCCCAGTTGGCGAAGACGTTGGGCTGGCCGGGCGGATTGTCGGGCACGTCGTTGACCAGGGCCACCACCACCCCGGCCGCGGGTGCGGCCACGGGCAGGTCGTAGCAGTAGTAGTCCTGCAAGGAGAGGCCGCTGCCGCGGTGGCTGCGCCCGGCCGAGTCGAGCACGATGAAGTCCCAGGCCTCGTTCCAGGGGCCCACGTGGGTCCAGCCGCCGTCGGGGGGCTGGCACACCGTCCACTCACCCCAGAAGGGCAAGGTCCAGGGCACCTGACGCCACCAGGGGGCAGAGTAGCGAGCCCAGCGCGCCTCGGGGGTCTCGAGTTGGAGCACCTTGCGCTTGCCGGCCAGGGCGGCCACCAGGTGCAGGGGCAGCACGAAGACAGGCAGCGCCAGCCAGGCCAGGGCGCTGGCCACCAGGCCGCTCAGGGCCGCACCCGCCAGCGCTCGGGCCAGGGTGGCCAGACCGGGGGGCGCGAACACCCCGCCCAGCACCACGGCCGTCAGACCGCCGTTGAAGAGGGCCTCGGGCCGTGAGCTGACCGCGGCGGCGGTCAGGCCCCCCAGCAGCAAGAGAAAAGCGAAGTAGCGGCTGGTCAGGGCTACGGCCAGCAGGCAGACCAGTGCCGAGGGCAGGTCGGGACGGAAGACCACCGCCCCCAGAGGGGTCAACAGGTGGTCGCCCAGGGGGGGAGCGGCCGGGGGGCCGAGCAGGAACCAGGCCGGGTAGGCCACCAGCAGAAAGCCCCAGGCCATGGTGAGGTGGGGGAGGAGCAGGCGCAGACCGATCAGGGCCAGAGCCAGCCACGGCAGGGGCCATCCGGCCCAGCCCCAGAGCAGTCCGAGCAGGATGGAGTTGCAGGCGGCGACAGGGCCGCGGGGGGCGGCCAGGCCAGCGGCCAGACCGATCAGGCCGGGGGCCGGGTCGAGCAGGGTCAGGGCCAGCAGGGCTGCTCCGCTGGCGGGGCGATCGGCCCCCAGAATCAGCCCGTAGCCACGCAGCAGGGTTTGCATGCTCTGAGCTTAGCGCTCGGAGGTTTCGGGCCGACCCGCAAATGTATCGAAATCGTAGCAGACCTTTTTGCCTATCCTTCGGGGGCGCCTGTCGGCGCCGGCTTCAGGCCACCCTCTTTGGAGTCGAGCACCAGCGCCTCTTCGTCCTGCTGCAGGTCGAGCCGTTTGAGGGCGGCTCCCGAGCTTCGCGGAACAATCCTCACGCCCGTACCAGGGCGTCAGGAAGCCTTGCCTTCCGTCTCGAGCCATCTGCGCGACCTGCTCGAGCCGAGCGTCCGCCCCACGGTGATCCTCGTGGGAAGCGGACGAATCCTCTCGAACCTCGTGTTCCACGTGGCGACCACGGGATCCAGGTGCTCGAAGGCCCCTGCGTCGACTTCCTGGTCAGCGAGCAGGGCGACAAGCGCGCGTTAGGCGGCTGGCGGGTTCTCCAGCTGCTCGAGACCAGCCACGAGTTGGGTCAACTCCTGAACGGTATCTTTCGTTTCTGCTGCATGGGCACGAATCGTTGCCTCCTGCTCGAGGAAGGCCAGGCGCACCTGGTCGAAGCCGTTCTCCATGATCTGCCGCTGGCTGGTCAGGACTAGCTCGGTGTGCCTCTGGTTTCTATCCAGCCGGGCATCGATTCTTTCCAAGCGCTTCCTGAATTCTTCCATATGCCGCCTCCTCGCTCCATTTAATCACAGCAGGTCGTCTCAGCCAAGTCTAAAGGAGCCCAAGCTGGATTTCAGCCCAGGCCGCCCTCCAGCACCAGCCGGTTGCCCTGCGTGCCCAGCTGGGTCAGCTTGACCTCGAGACCGGGAGGCAGCAGGTTCTTCGAGTCGAGCACCAGCGCTTCGTCGTCTTGCTGCAGATCGAGCCTCTTGAGTGCCTCGCCGGCCAGGGCCTGGGCGATGGTCAGAGCCAGGCGAGGGACCGGCAACCCCATCACTTTCACGCGCTCGGGAGTAAAGCGGAACTTCTGGTCGGCGGTCAACTCCAGCCTGCCCCGCAGGGTGAAGGGGACGCTGGCCAGCTTGTGCAGCACGCCTTTGACCTGAACCAGGCCGCCTGGCTCGAAGGCAAAACTGACCTCTTTGAGTCCTTCTCGCGCCAGCACCGCGGCCCCGCCCGTACGGACCGCCTCGGTGGCCACCAGGGCCGGAATGCCCAGTCGCACCCTGCGGATGCGAACCGGACCCCTGCTCAGAAGCCGGGCGGGCTCGGCCAGGAGCTCGGGGGGAATCTCCTGGTCCATCTCGGCGCTCAGCTCCTCGACGTGCACTCCCGACAGGGTCAGATCACGAATTTCGAGCTTGTTTCCCTGAAGGTCGAACTGGGCGGCCGGCCCCGCGGCGTGACGGTTGGCCAGCTCGGCCTGCAGCTGCTGGTTGGGAGCCGGGCGAGAGATCGGGTTGTCCTCGGGAGCCGGGTTGGAAGCTCCGAACCGCTGCCGGGCAGCTTGCATCGGGTCGCGAAAGAGCACGGCTCAGTATACCACGGCCTGTCATCCTGGCAGGTGGCGCACCGACCAGGCCACTCGTTGAGCCGCCCCCAGGCTGACCAGGGCGGCGGTCAGCCAGAACCAGCCGCTCATCCAGGCCGGGAACACAAGCAAGAGCGTGTACAAGATTATCGTCTCGGTCCCTCCAACCATTCCGGCCGGCATGACCAGAGAGGTGGCGCTGCCCTCGGGTCTTTTGAGAAGGGCTGAGAGCAGCATCCAACTGGCGGCGTTCACGTAGTAGCTGGCCAGCAGGAAAGCCAGCGCCAACAGGGTGGCGCGATCGCCGCGCGAGCATCCCAGGGCCAGCACGATGGAGGCATAGACCAAGATGTCGGCCATCAGGTCGAGATAGCCGCCTCGGTCGGACTGTCGATTCTGGCGCCGGGCGACCACCCCGTCTAGCCCGTCGCACAGGCGGCCCGCCCAGAAGCAGGCAAGCGCCTCCGGAAAGCGGCTCTGGGCAGCCAGCACCGCCGCGACAAGTCCCAGCGCAAGACCCAGCAGGGTCAGCCAGAGGGGCGGGATGGGCAGACCGGCCAGCGGCTCGAGCAGTCGGTCCTTCAGTGGGCGCAATGCAGAATCAAGCATGAAGCTCCCTTCGAGGCCTCTACCAGGATTCTCCCGCGGATCCACGCATAGGCCTGCCATGCGCCGGATCATCGAAGTGGAATCAGTCCTCGAGCAAACTTCCTTGCAGGACTGCGTTCTACAAGACCTGGACCTGAGCGGTCTTGACCTGGAGCGGCTGGCCCGCTCGGCGGCCGGAGCGGTCTTTCTGGGATGCCAGCTGCCTGACGGGGGCCTGGCGCGGCTGTCCGAGGTGGGAGCCCTGGTTCTGCCGCGCTTGCCGGGGCTGCCCTTCAATCCTTATCGCACCAGGCTCTACAGCTGGCAGGAGTTGCGCGACGATGATCTGGACCTGCGCATTTACCAGCACTTCCTGGCCCGGGGGAGAAGCCAGCCGGACGTGGTGGAGGCGCTGGCCGAGCGACTCCATGACCACGCCATCGAAGACGCCGTGCGTCAGTTTCTGGCGGGGGGGCCGCGGATGGTGGGCATCATGGGCGGTCACAGCGTGCCACGCGATCATCCCGACTACGCCCGCACCGCGGAGGTGGCCCGCCGGCTGGTCCAGGAAGGCTACACGGTGGCCACCGGAGGCGGGCCCGGGTTGATGGAGGCGGGCAACCTGGGGGCCTATCTCGGCAATCGCAGCGCGGCCGAGCTCGAGCAGGCCCTGACGATCCTGCGAGCCGATGACGACCACTATCGACCGGCCATCCAGGTTCTGGAGCGCTTCCCCGAAGGATGCTCGAGCCTGGCCGTGCCCACCTGGTTCTACGGGCACGAGCCCTCCAACGTCTTTGCCAGCGCCATCGCCAAGTTCTTCTCCAACAGCCTGCGCGAGGACGGCTTGCTGGCCATGTGCCTGCACGGAGTCATCTACTCCAGGGGGAGCGCCGGCACGACCCAGGAGATCTTCCAGGACGCCGCTCAAAACCATTACTGCACCTTCGGGTGGTACAGCCCCATGGTCTTTCTCGGGCGCCAGCGCTACGAGCAGGAGACCCGGCTCTACGAAACCCTCAAGCAACTGGCCGGCACTCAGACCTATGCCAGCATGCTCTTTCTCTCCGACAGCCCGGAGGAGGTGGTGGCGCACATCGTGAGCCATCCGCCCATCCCTCGGAAGGCTGGCTGCTGACAGCCCCCCGTAGCTTTGAGGCCGCGTCGCGACCTGGTGACCTGGTTGCTCACGTTGACGCTGCGGGAGGCGCGGAGGTCAGGCCACCAGCCGCGCATAGACTTGCTCCAGCTCGTCGGTCACCCGTTCCCAGTCGTAGCGGCGCACCAGCTGCCGGGCCTGGCGGCCGAGCTCGAGACGCAGGTCTGGAGCCGCCATCAGCTCCCCCAGTCGGGCGGCCAGCGCTTCGGCATCGCCCGGGGGGACGAGCAGGCGCTCAAGCGGTCCGGTGAGGACGGTGCGGTAGCCCTCGTTGGCGGCCGCCACCGGGGGCTTACCGCTGGCCATGGCCTCGGTCAGAACCAACCCGAAGCTCTCTCCGTAGAGTGACGGGGCGCACAGTAGCGCGCAGCGTGCCAGAAGCGCGCGCTTGGTGGGCTCATCCACCTCGCCCAGAAACCTGGTGCGCTTCGGGGCCATGGCCTCGAGGCGCCCGCGGAGCGGGCCGTCGCCCGCCACCGTCAGGGTCAGCTCGGGAAACCGGGAAGAGAGCCGGCCGAAGGCGGAGAGGAGAATTTCGACGCCTTTTCGCCGCTCGAGCCGGCCCAGGTAGAGGAGCTCGGGCTGCTCCGGGCCGGGGGTAAATTCGGCGGTGCAAAGGCCATTGGGGATAAGATGCGCTTCGGAACAGAACCGGGCCAGGTAACGCCGCGTGGCCGGGGACACGGCCACGACCGCGCCCATCAGCCGGGAGATCAGCCCCGCCGCCAGGGGCATGGCCAGACGGCAGAGCGAGCCCACGAGAGTCGGCGGGGCGACGTCGTGGAACGTGGCCAGGCTGGGTACGCGCAGAGCGGCACGCAACTGCCAGGGCAAGAACGGGTTCCAAAACGTGTGGTAGTGCACCAGGTCGAAGCGCTCCAGGCCCCGCAGCTCCGAGGGCCAGGCCGCGGTGAGGTCGATCTGGCTGTGGTTGAATGCGACCTTCAGGCAGGAGCCGACGAATCGGACCCCCTCTCCGGCTCGGGGACCGCGGGGCGCGAGCACCTCCACCCGGTGGCCGCGCCGGCGCAGCTCGGCCGTCAGTCCCCGGATGTGGTTCTGCACGCCACCGGGACGAAAGTAGTCATAGGGGCAGACCTGAGCGATCTTCATTGCCGCGTGGTTCTCGCTCGGTCTCGCTTTGCCTACTCGGACCCCGTCGATGACCCCCGGAATTGACCCGCCTGCAGGGTCGCAGCCGGTGGGCAAGCAATGGAGGCCACATGGCCTTCGAGCTCGAGAACCCCATCGCCACCCTGCGCCAGTTGTGGTCCATCCTGCGGCGCGTGCCCCTGGGCCGACAGATTCTCAGTTTTCTGTTTGGCTTCTTCGTCCCCTACACCGGAAGCATCCGGCCCGAGATCATCGAGCTCGAGCCCGGGCTGGTCAAGATCAGGATGCGCGACCGACGGGCCGTGCGCAATCATCTGCGCAGCATACACGCCATGGCCCTGGGCAATCTGGCCGAAGCCGCCACCGGGTTGGCCGTGAGCCTGGTGCTCTCGGATGACCGGCGGGCCATCCTGACGGGCTTTCGCATGGACTACCTGAAGAAGGGCCGAGGTCCTCTGACGGCCGTCTGCCGCTTCCAGTTCCCCCCCGGTTTTGGGGAAGGCGATCTGGTGGTGGAGGGAGAGGTCCACAACCGGGCTGGCGAGACGGTGGCGGTGGCCCACGCCAACTGGAGAGTGTCCGCCCGGTGAGATTCGACACCGCGCTCACGCGCCACGCCCAGATCGAGGCTCCCATCATCTGTGGGGCTATGTATCCGTGCAGTAATCCCGAGCTGGTGGCGGCCGCTTCGGAGGCTGGCGGGATCGGTATCATCCAGCCGCTGTCGCTGGTATTCGTCCACAAACACGAATTTTGCGCCGGCCTGCGCCTGATCAAGCAGCTGACCAGCAAGAGCGTGGGGATGAACATCATCACCGAGAAGTCGTCGCGCAAATACCAGGAGCGGATGAAGGCCTGGCTGGACGTGGCGCTGGAGGAGGGGATTCGCTTCTTCGTAACCTCGTTGGGGGATCCCGGTTGGGTCGTCAAGCGGGTCGCCCCGGTCGGGGGCATCGTCTATCACGACGTGACCGAGCGCAAGTGGGCCCAGAAGGGGATCGACAGCGGAGCCCGGGGGTTGATCTGCGTGAACGACCGGGCGGGAGGGCACGCCGGCCGCTTCAGCGCCCAGCGCGTCTACGAGGAGCTGGCTGACCTGGGGCTCCCCCTGGTCTGCGCGGGCGGCATCAGCACCCCGGAGCAGTTCGCCGAGGCGTTGAGAATCGGTTACGCCGGGGTGCAGATGGGCACGCGCTTCATCGCCACCACCGAATGCTCGGCCCACGACGACTACAAGCGCGCCATCGTGAGGGCCACATCGCAGGACATCGTGCTCACCGAGAAGATCAGCGGGGTCCCGGTCTCGGTGATCAAGACCCCCTACATCGAGCGCAAAGGGACCCGGGCCGGGTGGCTGGCGCGATTCTTCCTCCGCCATCCCCGGCTCAAGCATTTCATGCGCATGATTTACAGCTTGATGGCTCTCTGGCAACTCAAACGCGCCGCCCTGGAGGGGGCTGGCTACAGGGACTACTGGCAGGCGGGAAAGAGCGTGGATGGCATCGACTCGATCGAGCCGACGGCAAGTATCATTCGACGCTTCATGGACCAGGCGCAGTGAGGACTGGACGAGTCAGCTGAAGCGGGCCCTGACGTAGCTCTCGAAGCGGTCGAGGTCGGCGCGCATTTTGGGCTCGAGGGTGGTGAACTCGAGTCCCAGCCGGCATCGCTGGAACTGGCCGGTGGGTCGGCTCCAGATCACCCGCGCCCGGCAGATCACCGAGGGTATCTCCCGGATCTCGGTTTCTAAAGTGAGGGTGAGCATGGTATCGATGGGTACGTCTCCCTCGGCCTCGATCTGCAGGCCCGAGCGGCTGAAGTCCACCGAGATGGCTTTGAAGGCCGGTAGCTCGGGGGACAGGATGCGCACGCCCAGCTTGAAGCGCTGAGCCCGGCGCACGTTGCTCTCCGACTTGTCCTTGTTGTGCAGGGCGGCCTGGAACTTCTCCAGTCCCTTGCTCGAGGGCACCTCGGCGTAGCAGACGAAGCCCGGCTCGTCGGGACGGCAGCTCTTGATGGTGACGGGCAGGGTCAGCTCGGGCAGATCGGGCAGGGAGACCCTGACCTTGACCGTCTGTCCCACCTGGTTTTCCTTCTGGCAACGAAAGCCGAGTGTGCGGTCCTCGACTTCGAGCAACTCGACTTGCTGGGGCTTACTTAGAAAGCTGAACATGGCTCCCCCTCTGCTAAAGTGCAAGGCCTATGGCCTGGCACTTTACAACGCGCTGGAACGCAGTTCCGGCGCGTTCGTCAGATAGTGGCTAATGTGCAAGACCAAAGTGCGAGCACATTAGATGCCCCCGGCATTCGGGCCGGTCGCAGTCGAGCCCTCCAGACGGGCTCGACCCCAGAGGCGAGGATTTCCCATCACCTCAGGCCAGGCGCTCCAGCCCACCCGGCTGAGGTTGGCGTTGGCTCCCGTGGCCGCCTGCGCGTCGTCAGCATCGTAGAGGAGCACGTTCAGCCCGAATTCCGAGGCCAGCGGCCCTACCTCCGAGCGCGGGATGGCGGCCTCCAGGCGGTAGCCTTCGGCCGTGACACAAGTGGCCAGCTTCAGCCCGCTCACCGGCCCCGGGCGCTCGTCCGCGTCGCGAAAGGCGATCGGCTGTCCCTGCCGGGTGCGCACGATGATGCCCAGTTTGAAGGTGGTCAGCGTGCTCGGGCTCTTCCCGCCCGGATCGAGGGTCAGCTCCAGGGCGTCGGTGCGCCAGTGACCGGCCGGGTCGGCCGAATCGATCTGTCCCACCACCCGGTCGTCCTGCACTTCGGCCGCCAGATAGAGCCAGTCCGGATCCCAACCCAGCCAGAAACGGCCCTGGATGCGGCTCGGCTCCCCCTCCCAGAGCTGCTTCAGCGGCTCGGGCCTCCAGCCGGCGACCTCCTCGAGCCTGGCATCCACCACCCAGGGAGGCTCGACGCGCGGCAAGGTCATGAAAGGAACCACCTGGAGCCGTCCACCCCCTTCGAGGCGGAACTCGCCCAGCTCGGAGGCCAGCACTCCCACCTCGACCGCGCTGGCCCCCGGTAGAACGGTCAGGGTGCGCGGGGGATCCAATCGCACCGAAGGGCTCTTGCAGACCGGCGCGATTCGCATGGATGCTGGCCTGGCGGTACGATTGCTCAGCTCGAAGCGCACCCTGGCGGGATGGGCCTGCGTAACGGCCGCCTCGGGCTCGGCCAGGACCGGGTCGAGCCCCAACCGGCTGGCCCACTTGCGGTAGTCGGCCACGGCCGGAGTGGGGGCCAGCTCCATCTCCAGCGGAGCACGCACCCGCAGACGCCAGCGCCAGACCGAGCTCCCGAGCCGGGCCTGGACGATCTGCTCGCCGGGCCGGTCAGGGCGCACCCACCAGCTCTGGCCGCGGCGCTCTACCTGCCACTCGGGGGGGACCTGCAGGATCGCCTCGGGACGAGACAGGGAGAGCTCGCCGGGCTGACCTGCGACCAGAGCTCCCGAGACCAGGCGGTCGGCTCCTGCGTTGGTCGTGACGGAGAGCTCCAGATGCAGCGGATGGTGCAGGCCCTCGAGCAGGTCGGTCCAGCCCGGAGCCCGGCTGTGGGTCACCGAGAAGCTCTCGGGGCCCAGCACGAAACGCGGTCCGGCTTCGGGCAGCGCGTCCCAGCCCTGGCTGCGATAGAGCCGCAAGGCCTGCAGCTCGCGCTCGGCGGTGGCCGGGTCGGGAGTGAGCACGAAGTCGGGCTGAAAGCCCTCCTGCCCGTAGCACAGGGCGTAGGCCAGCCGGCCCGGCGCCCAGGGAGGGAGCTGGCTCGGGAATCGGGTCGGGTCGGCGGCCGCGAAGTAAGCCTCGCTGGCCATCCGGGCGGCGAACTGGTGATGCCCGTGGCCGCTGGGGTACGGGTTCATGGTCAAGATCAGCTGGGGGCGCAATTCTCTCACCAGGCCGACCAGACGGCCCAGTGTCTCCTCGTCACCCCAGCGTGCGGCGGTGGCGGACTCGCTGGTGGTATAGCCCCAGTCGAGCCGGTCGAGATACAGGATCGTCTCCACACCCAGCATTCCCAGCGCTCGCCGTTCCTCGTCCTCACGCAAGCGACCCAGGGCCTGGCCCTGCTCGCGGCCGAGCGCGTTGCCGCCCCCCTCTCCCCGGCTCAAGGTGATGACGGCAGCCCGGGCCTTCCCTTGCTCGATCCAGGTGGACAGAGTGGCGGTGACCCCGGAGTCGTCGTCGGGATGAGCCCCCACGAACAGCACCGTCACAGCGCCAGGATCAGGCAAGGCCGACAACGCCAACCCGAGAGTCAGGAGCAGTGCAAGAAGGAACGCGCGCAAGGTTGAACCCCTTTTCTCGAATGGCCCGCCTTTCCCCTGATCTTGACGCAATTGTGTGCTAACCTGAATGCGAGTGATGGAACCCTGTTGGGTTATCAATATCTTGAGCGGGGGACTTGGGCGGGGGACGCTCACCGAGGGGGGGGAGCGGCTCCCGTCCTCTTTTGTTCAGTGAGCTGCTGAGGGTTTTTGCAGGATCTTGCGCCGACTGAGGTGTCCACCTTCAGCGCGCTTGGAGAAGGAACGCAGCCCGCCAGGGCAAAGCCCGCGCCCATGGCTCGCTTGATCCTGAAGACGCCCCTCGAGGCCAGCGCCGAGGAGGTCTTCGCCTGGCACTCTCGGCCCGGGGCGCTGCAGCGTTTGCTGCCTCCCTGGCAGGACGTGCGGCTCGAGCAGAGCCAGGGCGGCCTGGAGGTAGGGGCGCGGCGCACCCTGTCCGTGGGCATGGGCCCCCTGCGAGTGCCCATGCGAGCGGTGCACACCGCCTATGAGCCCGGTCGCGGCTTTCAGGACGTGCTCGAGAGCGGTCCTTTTCGCACCTGGAAACACCATCATCGGTTCTATCCGCGTGACGAGAACGGCTCGGTTCTGGAAGACGAGGTCGAGTTCTCCTATCACGGTGGCAAGCTCCTCGAGCTGCTGGTCAATCCCTTTGTGATTCCCCAGTTGCATCGCATGTTCACCTTTCGTCATCGGCGCACCCGTCAAGATCTCGAGCGCCACGCCGGCCGGGCCACCCTGCGGGTGGGTCTGACCGGCTCGAGCGGCTTTCTGGGCTCGGGATTGGCCGCTTTCCTGGAATCCGGCGCTCACACGGTGATCCGCTTCCAGCGCCAGGGTCCGGTGGGGCCGGGGGTGGTCTGCTGGGATCCCGCCACCGGCGAGTGCGCGGGCGAGGACCTGGAAGGTCTGGACGCCGTGGTGCACCTGGCCGGGGAGAACATCGGGGGGCACCGCTGGAACGCGGCCTTCAAATCCAAAGTTCGCAGCAGCCGGGTCCAGGCAACCGAGGCACTCTGTCGCACTCTGGCTGCTTTGCGCCGCCCCCCGGCCTGTCTGCTCTCGGCCTCGGCCATCGGTTACTATGGCTCCTCGGAGGCCCCCGCTACCGAGCAACGCGAAGCCGGTCAGGGGTTCCTGGCCGAGGTCTGCCAGGCCTGGGAGCAGGCCACCCGCCCGGCCGAGGAGGCCGGCATCCGGGTGGCCCATCTGCGCATCGGCACTGTCCTGGGCGCTCAGGGGGGAGCCCTGGCCAGGCTCTTGCCGGTCTTTCGGATGGGAGGTGGAGGAGCGCTCGGCACCGGTCGTCAGGGCTTCAGCTGGATCTCCCGTGAGGACGCCATCGGAGCCATCCACTGGCTGCTTTACGACCAGGTGAGCGGCCCGGTCAACGTGGTGGCCCCCAACCCGGTCTCCAACGAGGAGTTTACCCGCACCCTGGCCCGTGTGCTCGGCCGCCCGGCCTTGCTTCGTCTGGACCCGTGGCTCCTGCGCCTGGTGGTCGGGGAGTTTGCCGACGAGGCGCTGCTGAGCAGCCAGTGGGTACTGCCTGCTCGCCTGCAGGAACAGGGCTTTCGCTTTCTTTACCCGGACCTGGAGGATGCTCTGCGAGCCGAGCTGGGGAGATTCACCTTGAAACCTGAGGGGGAGACGTAGATGCTGGAAGGCCTGAACAAGATGGACCAGGATGAGTTGCTGGGGGCAGCTCGCATGGTGGGGATCGACCCGGTGCGCGAA
Source organism: Candidatus Xenobia bacterium (assembly GCA_045863235.1). GTDB lineage: Bacteria > Vulcanimicrobiota > Xenobia > Xenobiales > QWHO01 > QWHO01. The sequence goes on from BTUM01000038.1 coordinate 56,849, forward strand.
GGTCTGCGCGACACGGAGGCTCTGCGTCTGCGCCTGTTGAGCTGGATGGCGGCCCGGCTGGGAGTCAACGGGGCCTGGACGCCCGAGTCGGTCGAGCGCAGCGCCCTGGAATGGCTGGCGGCCCAGACCGACCACCCCTTCGAGAGCTCCACGCCCACCTCCGAGCTCGAGCACGGCCTCTGGTCGCACATCACCGAGGAGGCCGCCCGGCAGCTCTTGCCGGTCTGGCGGATCGCCTCCTCGATGGCCTCGCTGGGGCCTCCCTCGGCCCTCTCCGAGGAGGTTCAACTGCTCGACCGCGTGGCCGAGAGGGTCTTTCCCTCCGGCAAGGCCCGCGAGGAGATGCGTCGCGGTTGGGAAGATTACTGCTCGCGCTCGGTGATGCTGGCCAGCGATCTGATCGGGGGCTTGAAAGACGACCTGAAGGAAGTGGCCGCCAATCCCGAGCTGGTCACCCCGACCCTGGTGCTGACGCTGGTGGTGGCCATGGCCGACGCCAAGTACGAGGTGGAGGAAAGCAAGCTGTTTCTGGCCGTGGCCCGGGCCCTGGGGCTGGAGGAGCGAGTGGCCGAGGGGGTGCAGGAGAAGGTGGCCCGTACCTTCTGGGATACGCGCCGTGAGCTGAACACCGAGGTTCTGGGCGAGCACAAAGCCTCGCTGATCGCCGCTCACAAGACCCTGGAAGCGAGCGGGGCTTTGCGCAGCCTGGTATCCGAGGTGCAGTCGGGTTTTCTCGAGCACCTGCACCAGTCGCTCTTCAAAGACCCCGACTTTCAGCGCGGCCTGAAAGCCTGGAACAAAGCCCCCTACCTCTGGCCGGTGGGTTTTGCCACCGGACTGTTGCTTTACTTTCGTCGCCGGTTGCATCCGGCCGAGAACCGGGGTCTGAGCGCCCTGCTCTACGAGACCTACAGCCGCCAGCAGCAAAATTGATAGAATGATATTCAAGCTTCGCTGGCGAAGCTTGCCGGGAGATGTCTGAGCAGCCCCTCCCCGATCACGAAGAAGTCTGGACCTACCGGGGTTACCACATCAAGGCCAGCGAGTTCACCACGGCCATGGTGCACATGTTCCGGGCCGAGGTGACTCGGGCCAACGTCTGGCGACAGCGCCTGGACTCCACCACCAACTGGGCCGTGATCACCACCGGCGCTTCCATCTCGCTGGCCTTCTCCGAGCAGGCTGTGAGCCACCTGGTGATCGCCCTGAACACCCTGCTGGTGACCCTCTTTCTCACCATCGAGGCCCGCCGCTATCGCTACTATGAGCTGTGGAGCTACCGGGTGCGCTTGATGGAGACCGACTTCTTCGCCTCCATGCTGGTGCCGCCGTTCAAGCCCGCGCCCGACTGGGCGGAGAGCCTGGCCGAGAGCCTGCTGCATCCCGACTTTCCGGTCTCCTGGTGGGAAGCGGTGGGCCGTCGTTACCGGCTCAACTACGTCTGGATCTTCGGGGTGCTGGGCCTGGCCTGGTTAGGCAAGGTGATGCTCCACCCGACCCCCGCTTTCAGTTGGAGTGACTTCATCCAGCGCTCGGCGGTCGGCCCCGTGCCCGGTGAGGTGGTGGTCGGGTTGGGAGTGACTTTCAACCTGGCCCTGCTGGTCATGGGCTTCATGACCCGACACCTCACCCAGGCCAGCGGCGAGGTCTTGCCTCGCTTCGGCCAGCACATGGGCGAGCATGAGCAGAAAAGAGCCTGGTTCCGCCCAAGTCGCAAGCGTCAGCAGGTGCTGGTGATCGTGGTCACCACCTCGCCCGAGGAGATGGGCCGGGCCATCCTCAAGGAGATGAATCGCGGGGTGACCGCATTGCTCGGCAAGGGGCTTTACTCGGGGAAGCGGCGGGCCGTCTTGATGACAGCCTTGACCGTGACCGAGCTGACTCACCTGCGCTCGGTGGTGGCCGCTACCGACGCCAACGCCTTCGTGGTCATCTCGCCGGCTCGCGAGATCCTTGGCTCGGGCTTCATGCCTTTGCTCGAGGACGAGGAGGAAGGCTGATGGCCGTGCCACGACTTGCCCGGAACCGCTTCCAGGCTCAGGGTTAGCCCATCGTCACCACGTTGTCGATCTCGATGAGGTAGGTCACCCGAACCTCACCCGGTTGGCGAAAGGGATACTTGTCCGCACCCAGATACTTCTTGGCCAGTCCGTCGATGACGTCGTCGGCTCCCTGCTCGGTAATCTCCACCACCCGGCCGCGCAGAGCGATGTGGCGGTAGTCGTTCTCGGGGTCCACGATGGACAGGGCTACCTGGGGGCGGGCCTTCATGTTCAGGTCCTTGGTTCGACCTCTGGCCGAGTTGACCCGAATGCGGTCCCCCACGGTATCGAACCAGACCGGGCTGACCTGCGGGGTGCCGTCCTTCATCAAAGTGGCCAGGTGGGCCAGGGCCTTGGACTCCAGGATAGGGCGGAATTTCTCGGGTACTTGGGCGCTCACGGGGGTCCTCCTCAGTCGGTATGCTCTTCAGCCAGAGCCCGTGAGCGTTCGGCGAGATAGCGACGCAAGACCTCCTGGCCATCTCCCGCCAGAGACTCGAAAGCGATCCCGCAGCGCGGCGACAGGCCGGCCACCGAGCCGCTCCAGGCCACCACTCCGGTGGCTGCCACGACTTCTTCTCCCAGGTGGATCAAGAGCTCGACGTGGTCGCCGATCTTCAGGTCGGCCACTCCCTCCAGGGCCACCCCGCCGTTGGACAGGTCGGCCGCCAGCCGGGCTTCGCGCACGCCGAAACGCCCCACCAGCTCGACCCGGAAGTCCACCTCCCAACGCCGATTGCGACGACGCTCGGACTGGTTGCTCTCCTGGTAGACCCCCACCTGGTTTCCTCCATAGCTCTGGGCCTGCTGTAAACCGAGGCTGGCCTGCTTGTGGAGGAGGTTGATGGCGGCGTCGACGCTCGCCTGGGCCTGCAGGTCGGCGGGCGAGAGGCAGGCCAGCCCGACGCTGAGGGTGGCGGGAATCTCCAGGGCGGTCTCCCGCTCCACCGCCAGTCGGGTTGCCTCGGCCCGTTTCAGGGCTTCCTCGGGATCGATCCCTCCCAGCAGCACGGCGAACTTGTCCAGGGCCACCCGGGCCACCAGATCGGCGCCCAGGTTCTCGCGGAGCAGCTCGCTGACCAGCACCAGAAGGCTCTCGTGCTGCAGCGAATTGAGTTGCAGGGCAAGCTCCGGGAAGCCGTCCAGGTCCAGTCGCATAAAGGCGATGTGGCCCATCTCGCCACGGATCAAGGGGGCCAGCCAGTGGCGCAGGTGCTCCACCAGGAACTGCCCTGAATAAAGTCCGGTGACCTCGTCGCGAATGGCCTTCAGGCGAAGCCGAGCCTCGATCTCGAACAGGCGAACGTGTTGCAGAATGCGACTCTGCATGACCGGCAGGGGAGTGTCCCAACCGATGAAATCGCTTCCACCGGCCTCGAGCCCCTCCTCGATCCAGCCCTCCACCGCCTCGTTGCTGGTGAGATAGAGCACCGGCAACGAGCTCGACTCGGGTGAGGCCTTGAGGCGCTCGCACAGCGAGAAGGCCGCTCGTCCCCCGTTCGTGCTGGGCTCGCCTTCCAACTCCAGGTCGATGAGCACCACCGAAGGGTGCCAGTTTCGGGCTCGTTCCATGGCCTCGGCCAGGCTCAGGGCCAGGCGTACGTGAAAGCCTCTCTGCTCCAGTGTGCGGCGCAACTCCTGGCCGCGAGCCATCTGGGAAGTGACGACCAGCAACCGGCCATGGGCGCGTCTGGTGGTCTCGAGCATGAGTGTCCTTTTGGGGCGCGGGGCTCCTTGTCCTTCGTGTTAAGGCGCGCGTTGAATACTTCAGGAATTAGCGCGGCGCCGTTCAACAGATTGTCTACACTCCCGCGCGTTCCACTTCTGAACAGGTCAACGCGGGATTGTAGCCGCCCTCAGACCCCGATCTCTTGCTGGAAACGCTTGATGTCCAGCGGACCGCCCAGGTCCACAGTCGGCCCCGGTTGCCAGGTCACCCGGGCCTGGCCGGCGCTGAGGAGAATGCGCTCGGTGCTCCACCCCAGTCGCTCGAGCTTGTCCAGGAAGCCCTGGCTGTCGGCGGGGGCGGCCCGCAGGCTGGTCTTGATGGCCCAGTCTCGGGCTGCTTCCTTCCCCTGGCTGCTGGACAGGTCTTTGAAGGTCTGGCCGGTGCGGGCGGCGGTCAACAGCTCGGCCTGCACCATCGCCGCCACCATGTCGCGGGGCTGGGCTTCGGGGTGGAGGGCGATTTGCACGTTGTCCTTGCCGTCGAAGTCGAGCATGTAGCGTCGATCGCGGTACCACGAGCGCAGATCGTCGAAGTGGGTCTTGTCTTTGGTGATCTCCTCGAGCGAGCAGCCGAGCTTGACGTCGGTCTCGTTGCGGAACATGCCACCCGGGGTCGGGAACCAGGTGAAGAAGCCGCCGCTCGGACCGGGCCCGGGCAACTGGCCTTCCTTGACCCAGTCGCGCACGGCGCTGCGCAGGCCGGACTCGGTGATGTCGTAGATTTGCAGCACATCCACGGATTTCTTCTGAGCGAAGAGAGCCAGTGCGGTGGTGCCGACGGCCAGCAGCGGAACGGCCACGGGGCCGAGGAAGCGCTCGCCCACCAGCTGGCCGGCGATGGCCAGGCCCGCCCCCAGGGCCGAGGCCAGCATGGACTGGTTGCCGTTCTTGGAGCGCAGGTCGCCCAGGTTGTTGCCCAGCGCCTGGTGCTTCTCGATGGCGGCCGAGGCGGCGTTCTTGGTGCCCGTGCCCATGGCCTTGCAGATGTTGGCCAGCGGGGCGGTGATGGGGAAGGTCTGGGGCGCGAGCAACAGGGTGGTTTCGGCCAGGCTGCCCACCCCTGCAAAGACCTCGCCCTTGACGAACCAGGCTCGGGGGTCCTTGTCGGCCTTGTGAGCGATCAGCGAGGCGCCCATCTTGCCCACGCCATCCACGGCGTCGCGGATCATCCAGGTCATTCCGGCCGAGAGAGGACCGATCTCGCCGAACCCCATGGCCCCGACCAGGGCCGAAGTCGCATAAAAACTGGTCATGCCCGCCGATACGTCGCGAATGAACTGCCACTTGCGGTGGGGGGCATAATCCTCATGCACCGAGGCGGGAAAGTTCTCGGGCAGCATGACGCGCTTGAAGAAGCCCTGCTTGGGAGGGCCGGTCTTTCCGTCGGACAGCACCACGCGGTCACCCGTCGGCTGGAAGACGGTCACCTGCTCGCCGTTGATCTCGCTGGCCAGAGCCGTGCCATCGGCCACCATGCCGCGAGCCCGCTCGTCGGCGCTCGGCGTCTTGGGGACGGTGAGCTGGACATTCATAACCCAGTTTTACTCGAAGGTCAGAAAAAGATCCTGAAATCAGCGCTCTTCCAGGCTGATCCCGAGGAAGTCGGCCACCTTCTGGCCCAGCTCGCAGGCGGCCGCGCGGCTGACCAGCTCGTCGTCCACCCGCAGGCGGCCGAGCATGCCGTCTGCTGAGCGCTCGAGCTGGATCTGGAACTGATCGCGGGGGCGCTTGTAGTGCTCCTCGGGCCGGGTGGCCACCACCACCAGGCGGTCGTAGCCGTCCAGTTTCTGGCGGTCGAGCCCGTTCACGGGCAGCAGCCAGGGGCCCAGGGCCAGGCCCCACCAGCGTTGCAGCGTGCGCTCCTTGCGATCGAGCGTGGTGACCCGACGCCAGGCCAGCAGCAGAAAGCCCATGGCCACTGTCACCAGACTGGCGCAGGCAAGTCCCAGGCGCGCGTTGCGGCTCCAGGGCGGGCCGAAGCCGTAATCCAGCGCCGCCGTGCCCACGCCCAGCAACAGTCCGGCCGAAACCAGGGCGGTTCCCACCTGGCCTCGCCAGCCATCACCGCGCCGGATATCCATCACATCGGGCACGGCTTCACCACGATCTGACGAACGGGCCGGAACTGCGTTCCAACGCTCTCCAGAGGCCTTGCACGTTAGTTGTGCGACTTGATGTCGCGCCCGATGACCAGGGTCAGGTCGGGGCTGGCCGGGCCGGGAGTGCCCTGCTCGACCCTGGCCGGCACCACGTCAACCATGCGCTGGCAGGCGCGCGAGCTGCCCACCCGGTCCACCACCCGGCTGTAGGGATAGTCGCTGCGCCCGGCGTCTCCCACGAAGACCACCTGGAAGCCCTCCCGCTCGAGCCTGTCAGCGGCTTGAGTGGCAGCACCCTCGATGCCGCTGCCGTTGAGCACCTCCACCGTCAGCTCGGACAGGGGCAGGTCGTCAGGGCTGGTCAGCAGGCGGCGCACGAGGGCCCGATTGGCCTCGGTCTGAGGCACGAGATACATGATGCCGTCGTACTCGGCATCGCTCACCTCGAGCCGGGCGCTGCGCAGGCGCGAGCGGTCCATCCCCCGGAAGATTCGTCCCAGAGCCAGCATGCGGCTCTTGGGCAGGTCGGTGCTCACGTTCTTCTCGAACACCTTGACCAGGCGGGGCAGCGTGTCGAGCTTGACCTGGGTCTTCAGCTGGCGGGTCAGGGCCGCGATCACCTGCTGCTGACGACGGATGCGCCCGAGATCCCCCTCCTCGTCATAGCGGAACCGGCAGTAGCCGACCACCTGCTTGCCGTTCAGCTTGTGGCGCCCCTGCTTGAGGTGGATGTGCAGGTTGCCCCAGTTGTCGTCGTAGTCCATCTTCTTCTCGACGTCCAGGGTCAGGCCCCCGAGGGCATCCACGACCTGGCTGGCGGCCTGTACCCGCACCGACATGCAGTAGTCCACCGGCACGCCCAGCAGGTTGGAAACCGTCTTGCGGGCCAGCCGGGCGCCTCCCAGAGCGTAGGCAGCATTGATCTTGTCCTCGCCGTAGCCGGGAATGCTGACGAGCAGGTCGCGGGGAATGGAGATCACCGACACCGACTTCGACTGGCGGTCGAAGCTGAAGAGCATCATCGTGTCGGAGCGGGCGCTCTTGGAGTAAGGCATGCCCTTGGAGTCGTAGTTGTAGTCGACCCCCATGCACAGGATGTTGAGGCGCTTCTTGGAGCCGAAGACATACTTCTCTGGCTCGAGCCAGAACTTGACCGCGGCCTCTTTCTTGCCGCCTTCCTTCTCGATCTGGCGGGCCACCACGTAGTAGGCCCCTCCCACCAGGGTCAAAACCGAGGCCAGCAAAAGCAGGAACAAGAGCGTGAGGATCCAACGCAAGAGCTTACGCCGAGTCTTGCGCGGCGGAACCCCGGGCAACCCGCCCGAGGCAGCAAAGACCGGTATCTCAGTGGCAGGGATAGACATCTCTCCCGAGAAGAAAATTCAAGATCGTGCAGGGGTCTCCCTGCGACGCCCCCGAGGATATTCGGAAAATCGCTCGGCGTCAATCGTCAGCGTTGAAAGTAGACCATGGAGCTCATCAAAGACTTTCTTCACCTCATTTCCAGCCCCGAGGGCATCAAGCAGATCATCAGCTGGGGCGGAATCCTCGTGCTGATCGGCATCGTCTTTGCCGAAACCGGCCTGCTGGTGGGGTTTTTCCTGCCCGGTGACTCGCTGCTCTTTATTTCCGGCGTGGTGGCCTCGGATGGTACCCTGTCGCTCTGGCAGCTCCTTATCTTCCTGAGCATGGCCGCCATCGTGGGCGATTCGGTAGGCTACGCCATCGGCCGCAAGGCAGGCCAGGCCCTCTACAGCAGGCCCCAGTCGCGCTGGTTCCGGCGCGATTACCTGCTGCGCACGCGGGCCTTCTATGATCACTACGGGGGCATGACCATCATCCTGGCTCGCTTCATCCCCTTCGCCCGTACCTTCGCTCCCACCGTGGCCGGCATCGGCGAGATGGCCTATGCCCGCTTTCTGGCTTTCAACGTGGTGGGCGGCATCCTCTGGGTCTTCAGCATGGTGCTGATGGGCTATTTCTTTGGCAAGATTCCGGTGGTGGAGCGCAACCTGGAGAAGGTGGTGGTGCTGATCGTCTTCCTTTCGGTCCTGCCGGTGGCCATCCACGCCCTGAAGGCCCACCTGGCCAGCCGCGCGGCCCGGTCGGCCGCGCCCGAGCAGGGTTGACACCCGCCAGGATCGTAGCATCCCCTCCGTGAGCACCATCCAACCCCCCAACCTCCTGTCCGGCGTGACCCTCGAAATGGTCGATCGGATCGCTCCCGAGCAGTCCACGGAGCAAACCGGTCCGGTCCAGGGCCAGGCCCTGATCTTCTGGGATCGCATGGATCCCACCCGGAAGCTCGACGCCATCGACACCGACCAGATCACCCCCAGCGAGGATTGCGTCTCCGAAAGCCTGGACACGCTGGATCACCGCTGGAAGGCGGGCGCTTTCCGCCACCTGATGCCCAATTTCCGTGAGCGGGTAGCGGCCGGCCAGACCTTCGTGATCGCCGGGGACCGCTTCGGCATCGGCTCCTCGCGCGAAATGAGCCCGGCCGGGCTCAAGGCCATCGCCGAGGAGGCGGGCCAGACGATGGTCATCGTGTGCGGCCACACCATGGGCGACATCTTCCGCCGCAACGCTCTCAACCTGGGTCTGCACGTGGTGCAGGCCCCCGAGGCGGTGCAGGACGCCCGCGAAGGCGACCGCTTCGAGTTCGACCCGGCTACCCGCCGGCTGACCAACCTGACCCGGCAAAAGAGCTATGAGCCCCTGCCCCTGACGGCGGTGGAGGAGGAGATTCGCGCCACCGGAGGCATCTTCGCCCTGGGCCGGCGCGAGCTGGCCGCTTCGGTGCGCCGCAAACCCGAGCTGGTGTGGCCCGACCCCGATCAGGCCCGCACCATGTCCACCACCGAGCAGATCATCTGGGCTCACCGGGTGGACCGCAGCCAGGCGGTGCGGCCGGGGGCCACCCTTCAGCTCTATGCCGACCTTTTGCCCGCCTCCGACGGCACTGCCCCGTTTGCCATCTATACCTTCGAGCGCATCACCGGGGGCAACCTGATCCATCCTCGCCAGGCGGCCATCGCCAGTGATCATTTCGTCTTCACCGGGCGGCGCGCGGATGACAACCAGACCGCCATCTCCGAGGAGTTCGCCCGCCGCTACGGCATTGGCAAGCCCCATTTCGCCCGCCCGGGGGACGGGATCTTCCACTTCTACTTCCCCGAGCAGGGGCTGATCGTGCCCGGAGCCTTTGTGCCCGGAGCCGACTCGCACAGTCGCGCTTACGGGGCCTATGGGGCCGTGGGGATCGGCGTGGGCAGCACCACGCTGGGCTTCGGCTGGGCCACGGGAACGGTTTTCTGCACCCTGGCTCGCCAGCGGCGGGTCGTTTTCCGGGGTCAACTGCAGCCCTGGGTGAGCGGCAAGGACATCGTGCTGGCCCTGCTGCGACGCTGGGGCAAGGCCCTCTCGCAGGGCATGACGGTCGAGTTCGTGGATGCCGACATGCAGCTCCCGATGACTTTCCGCAACACCATCGCGAACATGATGGCCGAGGCCGAGGCCCTGAACGGGATCTTCGCCCAGGACGCCATCACCACCGCCTGGTATGCCGAGCGGGGCTTCGCCACGCCTTATCCGGTGCTGCAGCCGGGCAGCGAGGCGGTCTATGAGCTGGACGAAGAGCTCGACCTGGGAGAGATCCGCCCCATGATCGCGCGTCCCTACGCCCCCGGCAATGCTCACCCCGCCGAGGAGATGGCCGGCGAGCGGCTGACCTTCGACAAGGCCATGATCGGCTCGTGCACCAACGGCAGTTACGACGACCTGCTGGCCGCGGCCCAGGTTTTCCGGGCCGCCTCGCGTCAGGGCCTGGAGAAGGCCACCTCGGAGCTGATCGTCTTCCCCGGCAGCGGCCAGGTGAAGCTGCGCATCGAAGAGCCCGACCCCCGCCTCGATGGGCGCTCTGTGGCCGAGGTGCTGCGCGCGGCCGGAGCGGTCATCCGCGAGTCCTGGTGCGGCCCCTGCTTCGGCCAGGGGCCCGACGCCCTGAGCAAGGGCCAGCGGGCCATCACCACCTTCAACCGCAACTGGCACAACCGGATGGGCGTGGGGGGGGAGGGCTTCCTGGCCAGCCCGGCGGTGGTGGCGGCCTCAGCCCTGGTTGGCTACATGGCCCCGCCCAGCGAGTTGGGCCTGGAGTGGAAGCCCGAGCTCTATCACTGAGCAGTTCAGCGACGTCAGGAGCGGTCGACCATTCTGAGCGTCCGGCCGTTGTGCTCCGGGCCCAGGCCCTCGAACCAGGGGGCCGCCAGTGAGGCCCATTCGGCCGGGCCGGGGTAGCGGGCGGCCAGCTCCTCGCCCAGGGCCAGCTTGAGCATGTCGGTGTTCACATTGCCGGGGTCGACCAGCACGGCCGCCACCCCCATCGGGAGCTCGCGCGACAGGGCTCTCACCATGCCCTCCAGAGCCCACTTGCTGGCGCAGTAAGCGGCCACCAGGGCCGAGGCGCTGCGCCCCCAGTCCGAGCTCATCACCGCCACCACACCGCTTTTCCGCTCCACCATGGCGGGCAAGAAGGCCCGCAGGGAGTGGAACACCCCCTTGACGTTGGTGTCGATCAGGGCTCCGAAATGGGCCGGATCGAGCTCCCAGAGGCGGGTCGAGGGAAGGGCCATGGCCGCATTGGCCACCAGCAGATCGCACGGATCCTTTGCGAAAGCCTGCAGAGCCGCAAAGTCGCGCACGTCCAGACTGGCTCGCGAGCAGCCCCGAACGTTGTGGCCGCGGGCTTGCAGCTCGGCCATGAGAGCCTTCCCCAGACCGCGCGTGGAACCGGTGATGACCACATCCATTCTGTTTACAAGACGTTCAAGTATTCGGGCCTGGATCCTGGCTTTATAGAGAGGTCAGGAGGACGACCCATGCTTGGACTGTTCATGCCCACCATCAAGGTGCTCGAGAAGAAGGAGAACCGCCTTACCTTCGTTTCGTCCCGCAACCTGCCCCCCGGCAGGAATGTCGAGGTCAAACTGGCCGATTCGCGCCGCGTGCGCGTGCTGGTGGAGAACACCCGACCTCTGGAGCGGGGCTACGCGGTCACGGCTCGGCTCGAGGGTGAGGTCGATCAGGTGGTCGAGACGGTGGCCGCCGATCCGTTCGTGCGCAAGTCTCCCCGGGTCGACTGCGCCATGCGCGTCCTCTCCCCGGATCTGCCGGGATACCGGGCGGTGACGGTCGATTTCAGCCACGGCGGCGTGCAGGTCGAGACCGAGGGTCCCCTCCCCACCGGTCGGCTGCTCGATCTGACGCTCGAGTTCGACAACGACAAGATGGCTTCAGTGCGCTGTCAGGCCCGCGTAGCCTGGTGCGCCCAGCGCTCCCGGGCCCGTTACCGGGCAGGCCTGCAGTTCGTTACCCCCAGCCCCGAGGTGGACCGGCAGCTCGAGCGCATCGAGGAGACGCTCTCGGTGCGCGATGAGACCTCCATTCTCAAGCGCACTCTCGGCTGCGACAGCCCTCAGGCCCAGCCGCGCGCCAGCCGTGAGCAAGCACCAGTCAACGTGGAGCTGGCCGGCGTGCTCGAGGGCTACTGCAACCGCAACCAGCGTTTCGTAGCTCAGGTGCGCCAGAGCAGCGGCACCCTGGAGCTGACCTTCCCCGGTTGTCAGACCGTGCGCGACTACAACAGCGCCAGCGGGGTCACCCTGCAAGGGCTGCGCGAGTATTCCGGCTCGGAGCTGTGCGAGAGCATCACCCGCCGCACCGGCCAGGGCGGCTGGCGCCACTACCAGTTCCTGGACCACAACGGCCAGATCGTGATGGAAGTGGTCTCCGAGGGCGTCTGCCAGCCGGGCGGTCGGCTCACGAAAGAAGAAGTGGCTCGACGGTGGAACGAGCTTTGGGAGTCGATGACCTGACCACCCGGTAGGCGTGGTAACCGAAGAGCTGAGCCAGGCGACAGAACGGCTCCTCGTCGTCGTAGTGGAAGATGAGCGCCCGGTCGGTCTTGGAGGAAAGCTCGAACAGGGCCCGCCGCTTGGCCGCCAGGCTGCCCGTGGCCAGCAGCCGGCTGGAACGGATCTCCAGCCGGTGCCTCTGGACGAACTTCTCCAGCACCGCCTTGTCGCCGTGGGCGCTGACCACCCAGGGCTGCAGCTCGGGGCGCATGGGAGCAAGCTGAGCTCGATAGTAGTCCAGGAAGCCCTTGTCGGTGAGGGTGCGGTCGAAGTCCACGCTGGCCAGGCAACGCAGCTTGAGCTTGCGGGCCAGCTCCAGAGAGTCGGGCTGGCGGATGGAATGGAGCGTGTCGGCGTCCAGCACGGGGGCGCGCCGCTCGCCCTTGAGCACGGCCCGCAGCCGATGGGTGATCTGACGCAGATAGCGCGGCCAGCTCAGGCCCGACTCCTGGAGAAACTGCTTGAGCTCGGCTGGCTCTTCCGAGGCCAGTCGGAGAACGTTCTTGAGATGGATGGTCTGGCGACGCGTGAAGAGCAGCTTGGTCAGGCCCCGCTCATTGAGATCGGAGAGATCCAGATCGGCAAACTCGAGATAGCCACTCATGCAGGATTAACACTGCGTTCACGGCCTGTTCACATCCTCCTGGGCTGTTAACAATCTCCTCACATCGCTCGCGTTGGTCGAGTGGCTGCAGGGTGGTATGCTCTGGACAAGTACCGTCGAAGGGACCAATCCATGGATCGCATCGCGCAGCTCTTTCAGGTAGGAGAATCGCAGGGAGTCGAGGGCGACAGCTCGGCCGCGCTGCTAGGAGGAAGGCTGGGTGGGGCGCTGGCCCGCCTGGGCGGAGGCGCTCAAGCGCCCGGTCAGGGCCTGGCTGGAGGGCCGGCCGACGGGTTCAGCCAGAACACCGACCCGATGACGGGCGCCGCCCAGGGAGCCGCCATGAACCCGCTGCTGGCGGGCCTGGCCAGTTGGAACACGGACCAGAGGCTCCAGGAAGGGGCCCGGGACGTCATGGCCCTCAAAGGCGTCGAGGGGGCTGAGGGTGGCGGCCAGCAGCCTCGGTCAGGGGCTCGGGACGTGGGCACCGCTGTTCAGAAGCTTCAGCAAGACTATCAGCGAGCCAAGCAGACCAATGCTTCGCTGACCCAGCAGACCGAGACCATGGTGCAAAAAGCCCTGGAAGGTGAGCAGCAGCCGCAGGAGCAGCAGCAAGCAGGTGGTGAGGGCGGTGGCGCCGGCGACGCCGGAGGAGCCGGCGGTGGGGGAGGCTGCCCCAACTGCCAGGGAGGATCGAGTGCCGGGGGGCCGGGCTCCACCGGCTCGAGTGGCTCGAGTGGCTCGGGCGACAGGCCGATGGACATCTCGCAGGACAACCGCACCGGCAACCTGACCACCACCGCCGCCAACATGCTCGATTCCGCCTTGCAGGGGAACAAGGATTTCGACAACATGTTCAGCCAGTTCGGCCAGGGCACCGAGGGCAACTGCGCCGCGGTGGCCTGCATCAAGGCGGCCATGGACGTGTACGACAACAAAGTCTTCGACAGCGTGCAGAAGGGTGACGACGGCAGCTACACCATCAAGATGCAGGACGGCCAGGAGGTCAAGGTTTCGGCCGCCGAGCTCGGCCAGGCCGCCCGGGCCAGCAACTTCGACGGCCCCGACAGCGAGGCCAAGTCCTACGCCATCATGGCCTACGCCGCCATGGCCAAGCGGGCCCAGATGGAAGGTCATGAGGGCGCTCAGAATTACACTCAGGCCCTCAACAGCCTGGCTGATGGTGACAACCCCTACGATTCAGCCCGTTTCCTGGGCCTGAAGAATATGACCCAGGACGTGGACCCGCGTCAGGCCAACGGGGCCAACGCGGTGGTGGGCTGGAACTCCAAGCACGCCGTCTACATCGATGCCACCAGCAACGGAACGCGCACCGACCACTACGGGCAGGCCCGCAACTATGACGGCACCGACACCCGCAACCGCGAGCTGACCTCGGGCTTCACCTTCAAGCCCCGCTCCAGCAGCCCGTCAAGCAGCAGCACTTCGACATCCTCGAGCAGCTCTTCGGCCCCCGGCGCCGGACGCTCGACCAGCAGCTCTTCCGGCTCCTCGAGCTCGTCCTCGGGAAGCCGTTCGACCTCGAGCTCCAGCCGTTCCACCCCCTCGCGCTCGAGCTCCGGGGGGAGCAGCTCCAGCTCCCGCTCAAGTGGTAGCAGCTCCAGCTCGCGCAGCACCAGCTCCTCGTCCAGCACAAAGAAGACTTCCTAGGCGCCGCACCTTCCCTGGCGCGGCGAGCTATAGCGCCGCCTGGGGGCAATCGACGCGGAGCGCGCCCGCTTCGTCTGGGAGGGAGAGCTGGCCCGAGGCTCACGAGCATCCAGCCTGTCTAGCCTGTCCTCGTTTGGGGCCGCGCGTCAGTTTCGGCTCGAAGGAAGATGCCAGGCGATGGAGCTGGGCGGCGACCTGGTGGACAGCGAGGTGGACGACCTGATTCGCCCAACCCGGCTCTCCCTCGAATGGAGAAGGCCGCCGTCAGCCGAGCACCCACCCAGCTCGCCGTCGTCCAGGCCCAGGCGACTCAGGAGCGCCTCGAGGAGGTTGAGCGCGCCAACCCTGGCGTTGATCTGCGCAAGAAAGTTCATCGCGGTACACTCAGGGCCGAGTGTGCACCCTACGACGCTATGGTTTCCGTGAGGGGCCCAGGTTGCCACTGGCAATTACGTGCCGAAGGTGGAAGATCCAGGACGAGATCTCGCTCCTGCAGAATTCGGTCCAGTGTTACTTGAGCCCGACGATAGCCCAGAGGCCCATGCGGTTGTCGAGAGACTGTTCCAAGAGCGGAAAGTGAGCATCGCGCCAAGGGCTCTACGCGAGGCAGAAAAGGAACATAGAGATTTCTTTTCCGGTGGTGTGGACCAGCTGAAGGATCGAGTCTCCGAAAGCCTGAGACGTTTCCCTACACCGTTGCTTGACTTCCTTGCGAAGGCAAATGGTAACTTGATGGTGGTTGGTCAACTAGGCCGCCTCGTGGCCGAATACGACCGACGTCATCGATTGGCCAGGGTTTCTGTAGAGGGACTGGCGCTTTCTAACGGGATACTGGAAGAAGAGCTGGTCCACATGCTGGACCACTTGCTGGGAAGCCATGGCCAAGGCCTTCAAGCCACGCTATCCACCGGCAATGGAGTCACCGTCGGCCTGAAGGAGTATGGCGCGGAGATTCAGCGCCTCTTTCAGGCCGATGCAAGGAGAATTAGCCTCTACGCGAGCAGGAATGAGCGTGAGTTTCTAGCTCATTCCATCCGCTTTTACCTTACTGATGGTCGAGAGGTCTTGCGAAATCTAGACCCTGAGTTGTACACTGTTGTCGAGAAGTGGTTTGACGCAAGCTTCTGGACTGAGGTTTTACCGTGAAAGTCTATCGCTATGAAGAGACTCCAACTCACTGGATCGAGGTGGTCCGGCCGGATGAGCTTTTTGACCTTTCCACCCTGGAGGAGCCGCCGGCTCTGGAAGACGAGGGCCATGAGTTCAAGCTCAGAGCAGTTCACAAGCTCCGCGGGATTCCTCAGACCTTCGCATACGCCTACCGGAAGGATGCTTGGACATTGGATCGTTTGAAGCTCATGGCTTCAAAGATGCCAGACATCTATCACAATGACGCCTTGGACGTTGGAGCTCTGTTGCGTCAGGGAGCCTGACATCTTGTTTGAGGAGGTCCCAGGACTTGTCCCTGAAGCGAGAGGAAGAACAACCACTCCGAGCCCTGAGCCACCGGCCGAAAAGACCGGGGGCTCAGTTTTTCCCGGAGGGCGTGCTACCCGACCGCTCCCCCGGCGGCAGCGCTCCCCTAGCCGGGCTTCAGGCCGCCGGGAAGCCACACCCTCTCCTGCCTGGACGGCTCGCTCCTGGCGGTGCCAGTCCAGGTGGCGGCGACGGTATCGGTCTGTCTGGCCGGGCGCCAGATGGCTGCCGGGCGGGTCCATGACGACCAGATCGTGGTGGTCTCCTACCCCGACGGACAGAAGGCGAGGCTCGCGCCGTGAAGATCGAGCAGAGGGGCGAGAAGTGGGTTCTCCTCGACACCGCCGGCAAGATCATCGAGACGTACGATACCGAGGGTGAGGCTCAGGCGGCGCTGGATGCCAAGCAAGGTTGCCCAGGAGGCCAGTGCCACCAGCGCGAGCCTGGAGGAGCGCCCTTCTTCGTGGATGGGGTCGAACTCGACGAGGCCCAGGTGCGCTCCCTGGCCAACCTGGTGGCGCGCCGCTCTCGGCGGGCGTGAGAACCCCCCTGAGCCTGCCCGAGGCGCTCGTTCTGTGGCGCAGGCACAACCTGGTGGTGTCGGAGTCCAGCGGGAAGCGACGTGAGTCCACAGCGCCAGCCCCACTTTCCGACAAGAGGAGCCGAAACTTGGCTGAGCGCGTCGGCCGGGGCCTCAACAGGTCGAGCGTCGGGCGAGGCTCAACCTGGCTGAGCGCATCGGCTGGGGCCTCAACAGGTCGAGCGCGTCGGGCGAGGGTCAAACTGGCTGAGCGCATCGCTCGATCCTCACGTCGTCGCGGAACACCCGATAAGGCTGACCGTTCCGAATCCCGACCTGCCACAGGATGCTCCCGCTCG
>BTUM01000039.1:0-72024 GCA_045863235.1 Candidatus Xenobia bacterium
GCGATTGCCGCGAGCGCGGTCTCCACGCGTGAATGCGCGTGGCCCCATTGAAGCGCGATCTGGGTGGTGACGATGTTCATCCCGTGGTGCGGTCTCCACGCGTGAATGCGCGTGGCCCCATTGAAGCAGCATCCCACGGGGGATACCGAGGACAGCCTTGCCTGTCTCCACGCGTGAATGCGCGTGGCCCCATTGAAGCCATCTTGGTCGTGGTGGAGAAAGTAGTTTCTCGCATTCGTCTCCACGCGTGAATGCGCGTGGCCCCATTGAAGCACTGTGACTAAGGACGACATTACTAAGGGGATTCGGAAGTCTCCACGCGTGAATGCGCGTGGCCCCATTGAAGCGTGGCTACGCAAGGGGAATTTGTTCAAGTCTTTAGGTCTCCACGCGTGAATGCGCGTGGCCCCATTGAAGCCGCCCCCGTTGCTCCAGGCGCTCGTGCGGCTCTTCCGTCTCCACGCGTGAATGCGCGTGGCCCCATTGAAGCTTCGTCATAGCCATAGTAACCTCCAGGGCCGGCGCCTGTCTCCACGCGTGAATGCGCGTGGCCCCATTGAAGCGGGCATAAAAAAAGCCCCTATCGGGGCTTTGACCGCAGGTCTCCACGCGTGAATGCGCGTGGCCCCATTGAAGCCGACACGCTTGATTGCCGCGCCCAGGGCGATCCCCTGTCTCCACGCGTGAATGCGCGTGGCCCCATTGAAGCCAGGCCCAGGTCAGCGTGCTGCAGATGAAGAGGTCCGTCTCCACGCGTGAATGCGCGTGGCCCCATTGAAGCGCCTTCTTGGCCAAGTAGAGCAAGGGCAGCTGGGTTCGTCTCCACGCGTGAATGCGCGTGGCCCCATTGAAGCACGCAAATGAAGAAGGACCGGAGCTGGAGTGGCCCGTCTCCACGCGTGAATGCGCGTGGCCCCATTGAAGCAGCTGGTCCGCTCGGAACTACGCATTCAGTTGTTGGGTCTCCACGCGTGAATGCGCGTGGCCCCATTGAAGCATGCGAATCGCCGGGCGCAATAACTGAGCCAAGCCGAGTCTCCACGCGTGAATGCGCGTGGCCCCATTGAAGCGATGGGCCGGGGGGTAGTCGTGATGACCACCTGCGGGTCTCCACGCGTGAATGCGCGTGGCCCCATTGAAGCCCCAACTCGCGGGTTTCCTGGATCACTGACGGACCGTCTCCACGCGTGAATGCGCGTGGCCCCATTGAAGCTCCAAGTGGACACCCTGCGCCTTGTCGGGCTGGTCGTCTCCACGCGTGAATGCGCGTGGCCCCATTGAAGCCCAGGCCTGAGCCACCACCATGGATCCCGATGCCAGCGTCTCCACGCGTGAATGCGCGTGGCCCCATTGAAGCGTAGGCACCCTTGCAGCGCTCGAGCAACTCGTCGGTGTCTCCACGCGTGAATGCGCGTGGCCCCATTGAAGCACACAATGTGGCCACGTTGCCGACCCCGGCCGAGCGGTCTCCACGCGTGAATGCGCGTGGCCCCATTGAAGCGGTAAAGGTTACGCCTTGCGTGGTGCCGCCGTCTCCGTCTCCACGCGTGAATGCGCGTGGCCCCATTGAAGCAAGATCGACGACATCAAGGGGTGGGCGAAGGAGCACGTCTCCACGCGTGAATGCGCGTGGCCCCATTGAAGCCGGTGACACTCCAACTGGCTACCGGTCCACGGGTCGTCTCCACGCGTGAATGCGCGTGGCCCCATTGAAGCTTGTAGATCGGCCAAACACCCCCTCAAAAAGATACGTCTCCACGCGTGAATGCGCGTGGCCCCATTGAAGCCCGGACATCCACTTCGGGCACGCGGACAAGGGCGCCATGTCTCCACGCGTGAATGCGCGTGGCCCCATTGAAGCTGCTGATTTTTACGGCGCCTCGCTGGCCAATTATATGTCTCCACGCGTGAATGCGCGTGGCCCCATTGAAGCACGTCGAACGGGGTGCCGGCAGCGAACTCGACGGCAGTCTCCACGCGTGAATGCGCGTGGCCCCATTGAAGCTGCAGGCGCTCCTGGGTGGCCCGTTGCACCTCGCTTGTCTCCACGCGTGAATGCGCGTGGCCCCATTGAAGCGGGAGCGGGTTCGCAGTGGGGTTCGCAGGGTGGTCGTCTCCACGCGTGAATGCGCGTGGCCCCATTGAAGCCGGCAGTACACGGTGGAGTTCGCCCCTCCGGTGCACGGGCTGTCTCCACGCGTGAATGCGCGTGGCCCCATTGAAGCGCGCGGAAAGGCCGCCGGGTGCCCAGGGCAAGGCTCGGTCTCCACGCGTGAATGCGCGTGGCCCCATTGAAGCTCCAGCTTGTGGAAGCCGGTGCGGATGTAGCCCTCGGTCTCCACGCGTGAATGCGCGTGGCCCCATTGAAGCGTGCACCAGGTGCCTGAGTTGATCATCAAGGGCAACGTCTCCACGCGTGAATGCGCGTGGCCCCATTGAAGCGCCACTGTGCAGCCCTGCGAGACGACCTGCTACGGCGTCTCCACGCGTGAATGCGCGTGGCCCCATTGAAGCGATGGACCGACGTTCGGCCCGCCGTCGCTTGCTCTGGTCTCCACGCGTGAATGCGCGTGGCCCCATTGAAGCCGGGACATCACCCACGAGAGCCCGCTGGAAGTGGAGGTCTCCACGCGTGAATGCGCGTGGCCCCATTGAAGCAGCTAAACGCTTGATAGCCCCATCACGGTTCCCGCGTCTCCACGCGTGAATGCGCGTGGCCCCATTGAAGCGGGCATCGACCAGGCGCTCCCCCTCGTCCAGCTCGGCGTCTCCACGCGTGAATGCGCGTGGCCCCATTGAAGCCAGAACTGACCTGCCCGCTCTCCTCCCCCGCAACCTGTCTCCACGCGTGAATGCGCGTGGCCCCATTGAAGCACCTGCGGGATAGACAGGTGGAGGCTCGGGTTCCGTGTCTCCACGCGTGAATGCGCGTGGCCCCATTGAAGCAGGGCAATGGCGGCCAAGATGGCGGAGTTCCGCGAGCGTCTCCACGCGTGAATGCGCGTGGCCCCATTGAAGCTTCGCGCGTCCAGTAAATGTTTTCCGTATCGCGCGAGTCTCCACGCGTGAATGCGCGTGGCCCCATTGAAGCCTCAAGGCCGTGTTCGGCGGTATCAACAAGGCGGCAAGTCTCCACGCGTGAATGCGCGTGGCCCCATTGAAGCCTCGAGCTTGCGGTATGCCACGCCCCTGTGCACCTTAGTCTCCACGCGTGAATGCGCGTGGCCCCATTGAAGCGCGGATCTGCTCTCTGGGGGGATGAGTGTAAGTGTCTAGTCTCGCGTTGCCCCATTGAAGCCGATCTCCACGCAGGGCAGTCCCAGCCTCCTTCCACGCGAAAAACTACGGGGAGGCCCGCAGCCAGTCATTCTCTCGCAACCAGCTCCCGATCGTCTGGCGGATACGGTCAGCCTCCTGGCGAGCTCCGCGGGTCTGGTCGGCGTCGTCCGTTCAGCAGCAGCTCTCCCTCCCGCCAGGCTGTCTCGCCCAGTTCCCAGTGGAGGCGGTTCTCTTCGGTCAGAGCTCCACCCCCTCCCGGTCGATATCAAGGATCAACCTCCGTTCCAGCTGGCGCAGCCGCTCGATCCGAGGCGGGTCCATCACGAGGGGGCTCAAGGCGACCGGCTCGTCCGCCTCGAGCATCAAGTCAGCTCCAAGATGGGCGATGGACCTGCGCGTCTCGTAGTCAGCCGAGTCCACCACCACCAGCAGGTCGAAATCAGAGTCCACCCTGCACAGGTCTCGGGCACGCGAGCCGAAGGCGCGCACCCGAAGCAAACGCGGGCCAAGCAGTTCCTGCAGACGCTCCTTGAATCGGAGACCGAGTTGACGGTCGGACTCTCTCATCCTCAAATACTTCGCAGTCGCAGGCCGGTGTTCCGCCTGATGCGCCCCAACGACGACCACGGCACCGCCCTGATGATGACCTGAGGGGGACAAAAAAAGAACCCGACCAGCCCAGGTCGGGTTCTTTTTTGGCCAGGTTCCCCTGGAGCCGCTTCACCAAGCTTTCGGATGTTTCGCTTCGTCGCTGCCCCGGGGGTTGAGGCCTCCCTAGATTCCGAAAATCTGAATCAGGACTTCGCGAGTGCGCGGATGGTCCATCTCCAGCAGGAAG
Source organism: Candidatus Xenobia bacterium (assembly GCA_045863235.1). GTDB lineage: Bacteria > Vulcanimicrobiota > Xenobia > Xenobiales > QWHO01 > QWHO01. The sequence goes on from BTUM01000039.1 coordinate 4,118, forward strand.
AGACGCTGCCAGCGTCCGAGTGCCAGATGCCCCTCAACGACGGGAACCATCTGCTGACAACCGATGGTCAGGTGCTGGCAGTGAGCGTGCCCGTTGGCGCACTCATCTTCGCACATGTTCACCGTGCGGATGGAGAAGTCGTTGTGGGAGTAGGTATCGGCCGGGGACGCCAGGCGCTCCAGGAACCGATACATGTCCTGAATGAGCAGCGGCTCGTTTTCGTTGATGACGATGCCGGCCGTCGTGTGCCGGGAGTAGACCAGGACGTTCCCTTCCTTGATGCCGGTCTTGGCGAGCATATCCTGAACCTTCTCGGTAATGTCGATCAGTTCAGGGCCGCGCTGCGTCTGGACCACCATCTGGGCGAGATGAAGCCTGGGCATACCGGTCGCTCGGAGCTCAGGCTCCTGCGTGACGGCGACATGGGCTTTGCCGTTCGTATGGGCTTTGCCATTCGGTTTGCCATTTCCGTTCGGTTTGACTTCCGAGACGACCCCGCCCTCGAGGAAATTTGCCTCCACGATTCGCACCTCCTTACGCCGCGTTGTGGCGCGGCGATTGAGTCCCTTTCGGTATAGCACACTCAAGTCCTCCTCGTCTATAGGAAGTCATTCAACCCGTCCGGCCTGGTTTTTTGTTCGATCAGCTCTGTCATAATGTTGATATTGCTTTGTTTTTCCTGTTCGCTAAGAGAGCATGCTTTCGCTTTTGCGTGTCAAAATGTTCACATTTTCGCAGGAACTTTATTCAAGTCAAAAGGGGCCGATGCTTGAGTTTAGTTCTGTTCTGGCCGCACTCCCGGGGCAGGGCCAAGGAACTTTTCCTTCTTATATACTTTGTGTTGCAAAGTATATGATTCGGATCAGTTCGCGGGGATCCTGCAGGTCAAAGCAGCCGCTCCAGGGCTGGTTCACGCAGGTTGTAGCTCGAGCTCATGGCTCGTCCGTAAGCACCCGCGGTGGCCACCAGCAGCACATCCCCCGACCGGGTCACGGGCAGTCTTCGGTCGTGCCCGAGCACGTCGGCGCTCTCGCAGATGGGGCCCACCACGTCGGCCAGGATGGCATTGGGCTCACCCAGGTGCGTCAGGTTGACGATCTCGTGATGGGCCCCGTAGAGGGCCGGGCGGATCAGCGAGTTCATGCCTGTGTCGACTCCCACGAAGGTCTTGCCCGACTTGGTCTTGACCTGGTTGACCCGGGTCAGCAGCACCCCGGCGGTGGCTACCAGGAATCGGCCCGGCTCGAGCCACAGCTCGAAGCCCGGGCGGGCTGCCTGGAAGCGCTGCAAGACCTCGTCCAGGGCGGTCAGGTTGAGGCCTTCGTCGCTCGACCGCTCGCCCACGCCCAGCCCTCCGCCCAGGTCGAGGACCCTGACGCTGCCGCCGAATCGCTCGGCGGCGTCGGCCAGGAAGAGGGCCGTGTCGCTCCAGGGCTCAGGCTCGAGGATGCCGCTGCCGCGATGAGAGTGCAGGCCGATCACCCGACTGCCCAGCTCTTCGAGCTTCGCGCGGGCTCGTTCTAACTCGGCCGGAGCGATCCCGAACTTCGACTGGGGCCCGGCCGTGCGCACGTGCTTGTGGTGACCTTTGCCCTGGCCCGGGTCAAGGCGCAGGAACAGCTCCCGCTCTCGGAAGAGATCGGGCCACAGCTCCAGCGGCTCCAGGCTGTCCAGGGTGACCTGGGCCCCCAGCCGGAAGCCGGCCTCGTAGTCGGCTCGGGAGGCGAAGTTGGGGGTGTAGAGCAGGTTGTGCCCGGGAAAGAGCGAGCGGGCCCGATCCAGCTCGCCCGGGGAGACGCACTCGAAGCCCATCCCCAGCTCGCCGAAGAGGCGCAAGATGTCCTGGTTGGGATTGGCCTTGATGGCGTAGTACAGCCGGCTGACTGCGCTCAGGCGACGCAGGCGGGCCACGTTCTCGGACAGGGTCTCGCGGTCATAGACGTAGAGGGGCAGTTCCTCCTGCAGGGCCAGCAGCTCGGGGCGGCGCCGCTCCCACCAGGTGGTCTGCCCTGTCGGGGTCGGGGACTTGCGCCAGGCCGGACCAAACAACGGGTCGTCGTCCGAGGCCGAGAAGAGCAGGGCGTGCAGGCTGCTCATCAGGCGAGGCGCCTGCTCCTGGTCCACCACGAAGGTCAGGTTCAGGTCGCTGGAGGCCTGGGTCATCAGGTGGATGGGCTCTTCCTCGAACAGCTCCAGGGCGGGCCCCAGCCGGTGCATGAGCGACCGGATCTTGTTGCCGATCAGGCTCACCGAGGAGCAGCCCGGGGTGATTCGTGGGCGGCCCAGCCCCGCCAGGTCGCGCTCCAGACGCTCCAGCGCGCCGCTCTCGAGGGGCTCGGAGGCGTCTAACGAGACCGTGACGTTGGTCTCGCTGGTGGCCACCAGGTCGATGGAGAGACCATGCTCGCGAAAGCAGCCAAACAGGTCGGCCAGGAAGCCGACCTGCTGCCACATCTTCTCGCTCTCCACGCTGACCAGGGTGACCCTCGACTTGGTGGAGAGGGCCTTCACCCGGCCCTCGTCGGTGGCCGCCGAGGCGATGACCGTGCCCTCCAGCTCGGGCTCGGAGGTGCAGTAGATGTGCAGCGGAATTTGGTAGCGAGCCACGGGCGGCAGGCAACGCGGGTGCAGTACCTTGGCCCCCGTGCTGGCCAGCTCCTGGGCTTCGGAATAGTCCAACCGGCGCAGCAGGCGGGCGTTGGGAACATGGCGCGGGTCGGCGGTATACATGCCGGCCACGTCGGTCCAGATCTCCAGCCGACGGGCTCCGATGCGAGCCGCCAGGTAGGCGGCCGAGGTGTCCGAGCCGCCCCGGCCCAGCAAAACCGTGTCTCCGGCCGGATCGCGGGCCACGAAGCCCTGGGTCAGCACGACCTGGTGCTCTCCCAGGCGCTCGGCCAGGGTGGGGTCGTGCTCATCGCTGCAGCGGGCCGAGAGATAGTGTCGGGCCGGACCGGCGTGAGACTCGGGCTCGGAGGTCAGGAGCTCGCGCACGTCTTGCCAGGTCACTCCCAGGAAGGCGGCTCCCAGCCGGGTGGAGAGGAACTCGCCCCGGGACATTACCCTGGCCTTGAGGCGCGGGGTCCACTCCCGGGTCAGGGCCACCCCCGTGGAGACCCGCTCGAGCTCGCGGAACTCGTCCGCAAGAAGCTCGAAGTCCACCCCCAGCTCGTCGGCCAGCTGGCGGTGACGCTCCTTCAGGCGCTCGAGCACCTCCAGGTGGCGCTCTTGCAAGGCCGCTTCCAGCAAGCCTTCGAGCTGGTCGGAGACCTTGCTCACGGCCGAGGCCACCACCAGGATTCGCACCCCGGGTAGCTCGCGCTGGCGGCGCTCGAGGATGGAGCGGATGTTCTCCCAGGCCTGTCGCGTGGAGACGCTGGTGCCTCCGAATTTCAAGACCAGCCAGTCACTCGGCATGGGCGGTTTTCCTTTCCAGTAGCGGGATCAGCTCGTCCCCCCAGCCCTGGTTGGCGCCCGGATTGGCCGGGCTGGGGTGGGCCACGGCCTGGACGGGGATGCCAGGAAGGGCCTCTCGAGCCCGGCTTTCGGCCCAGCGTCCTACTCCGATCACGAGCTGGGGGCGAAATTGCTCACATAGCTCTTGCAGGGCTTCGTCGCAGGCTTTGAGCAGAGGAGCCCGCTCGCTGATCGGCAGTTTGTCCGGGGTGCGGTTGCGGCCGCTTTCTTCCATGAACATGAGTGGGCAGTAGTTGACCACGAAGGCCTGGCGGAAGAAGTCCTCCGGATCGGGGTAGTGGGCCTTGATCCAGCCCCACAGCCGCCGTCCGCTGACTTCGCTGCGAGGGCAGGCAAAGCCGAGAATGGGGCGCTGCGGGTGCTCGTGCTTCGGCTTGCCCACCTGGCCCTGCACCTTGAGGTAGTCGCGCACCATGCCCACCTCCCCGAAGGGCACGCCGGTCTGGGCCATCCCCCAGGGCCCGGGGTTCATTCCCAGCAGCAGCACGGGGCGCCGGCCCTGGCCGTAGCGGCGGTAATAGTCCAGGCAGGGCTCCAGGGCATACTCGAGTGGATTGTAGACGTGGGTGACCGGGGGACCGAAGCTGAGCTTGCCGAGCTGCTCGTTGAGGCGGCGAAAGATCTTCTCCACGGGGCCGCGGTTCGAGCGGGGGAGGTCCTTCCCCTACAGCCAGGCCTAGGGGAGGGCTCTGAGCTCGACGTCATAGAGAACGCGAGTAGGATTGGGGCCGGTCAGCTCGGGGATGAGCGAGGCATACAGGGTGTGGCCCGCCGTGGAGAAGGCATTGGTGGCGAAGTAGGGAGTCTGGAGCTTGAAGACACGGGTCTCGCCCGGCTGCAGCGGAGGCTCGATGGCCTGCTCGATCTCGCGGGGGCTGAAGGTGTCCACCACGCCGGGGTGTCGCTCATAGCCCGAAGGCGGGACCGGGACGAAGATGTAGACCAGCACGCAGTCCGAGCTGGGAGTGGAGCCGGCGTTGGTCAATCGGACCTCCACGAAGATCGGCTTGACCACCTCGTTGAGGCGTGCGTAGGCTTTGGTGGAGAGGATGCGCAGGCCATCCGGCTCGGCCCCCAGAGGTAGGAGCGACAGCGTCAGCCAGAGTGCGATTCCAAGTGAGCGCGTAGAGCCTCCTGGTTGGCGAAAGGTTTCCTGGCAGAAATTCGATCACCGCGGGCGGCCTTCCTCGAAGGAACGCTCCCGCTCCGGACAAAGGGGGAGCTGATGGCTTACCGTTCGCTTTCCGACTGCGTGGCTGACCTCGAGCGCAGCGGGCGCCTTCGCCGGGTCGAGGTGGAGCTGGATCCGCGCCTGGAGATCCCGGCCGTGCAGCGCCTTGCTTGCGCCGCAGGGGGGCCGGCCCTGTTGTTCACCCGGGTGCGGGGCTCGCGTTTTCCCATGCTGGCGAACCTGTTTGCCACCGGCGAGCGGGCTCGCTACGTACTGCGCCACGGCTACCGAGCGGTAGAGGCGACCATGGCCCTCAAGGCCGACCCGCGCCGGTTCTGGCGCTACCCCGGGCTGCCTCTCTCGCTTCTGAGCTGCCTGCCCCGCAGAGTGCCCACGGGACCGGTGCTGACAGGCCGTACCCGCCTTCGCGAGCTGCCTCAGCTGGTGTGCTGGCCGGAGGACGGAGGGGCTTTCCTGACCCTGCCGGCCGTTTACAGCGAGGATCCGGCCCGTCCTGGCTGGCTTCGCTCCAACCTGGGAATGTATCGCTGTCAGATCTCGGGCAACGACTACGAGCCCGACCGCGAGTGTGGGCTGCACTACCAGCTGCACCGGGGCATCGGGATTCATCACGCCCGGGCCCTGGAGCGGGGCCAGCCGTTGCCCGTCAACGTCTTCCTGGGAGGTCCTCCGGCTCTCACCCTGGCGGCTGTGATGCCGTTGCCCGAGGGACTGCCCGAGATCGCCTTCGCCGGTCTTCTGGCAGGGCGGCCCCTGGCCTGGGCCCGGGCCGGGGCCCTGAGCGTGCCGGTGGAGTGCGACTTCTGCCTGGTGGGCCGCATTCATCCGGGGAGACTGAAGCCCGAAGGGCCATTCGGGGATCACCTGGGCTACTACAGCCTGCGCCACGACTTCCCGGTTCTCGAGGTGGAGGCGGTCTACCATCGCCCCGACGCCATCTTTCCCTTCACTACAGTGGGCCGTCCCCCCCAGGAAGACTCGGTTTTCGGCCAGATCATCCACGAGTTGACCGCCCCGGTATTGCCCACCGTGTTGCCCGGTGTGCACGCTGTCAACGCGGTGGACGAGGCCGGGGTGCACCCCCTGCTGCTGGCTCTGGCCAGCGAGCGTTACACCCCCTACCAGAAGCGAACCCGACCGCAGGAGCTTTTGACCGCTGCCAATGCCATCCTGGGCCACGGGCAGCTGTCGCTGGCCAAGTACCTGTTTCTGGCCGCTCGAGAAGACGACCCCGGGCTGGACGTGCACCAGGTGGAGCGCTTCCTGGCTCACGTCTTGGAGCGGGTCGACTGGCGAACCGACCTCCACTTTCAGACCCAGACCACGCTGGATACGCTGGACTACTCGTCAGGCACGATGCATCAGGGCTCGAAGCTGGTGGTGGCGGCCGTGGGTCCTGCCCGGCGCCAGTTAGGACGAGACTCACCTGAGGGGTTCTGCCTGGTCATGCCCGGCGTGCTGGCCACCGACCGCCCCCCCGAGGCCTGCGCCGAGCTGGGGGAGGAGTGGCCTCTGGTGGTGCGCTGCGACGACCCCGCCTTCCTGGCCCGCCGGCTGGCCAACTTTCTTTGGATTACCTTCACTCGCTCGGATCCGGCTCGAGACGTGCACGGGGTGGGGGAGTTCACCGAGCACAAGCACTGGGGCTGCACCGGTGCCCTGGTGATCGACGCGCGCCTCAAGCCCCACCACGCTCCGGCTCTGGCGGAGGACCCCGCGGCTCTGAGCAAGGCCAGGTCGCTGGCGGCCCCGGGCGGTCCCTTGCACGGGGTATTCTAAAGCCAGGGCAGCGCAGTTCCGGTGCGAGGGGTCGGCCGCTCTCTCGTGCAGAGGGCTGTGGATTCCCGGAACGAACTCGTCCCCATGCTCCATCGGCTCTTACTCCTACTCTTGCTCATCGTCGGGCCTGCCCTGGCTTCCGGGAAGTGCGTTTTCTGTCGCCATGACGGGGGACAGTACCCCTTGCGCACGGTCGACTATGCGGCTGGCTCTCAATGGGTGTGCCAGAGATGCCTCGAAAAACTGGCTCGGTGCAGTGTCTGTGACCTGGCTACCGACAAGAAGCCCTATCGCGACGGCCGCACGCTCTGCGCGAGTTGCCTGAAGTTGAACCTGGCCAACCAGGGGCAGGCTGAATCGCTTTACAGCAAAGTGGTCAAGTTTGTTGACGGACTTCTGGGCGACAAAGTCAAGCCCTTGCCCCCCGTGCGCATCTGCGACGATGACGAGTTGCAGACCCGGTTCATCGAGAGCGGACGGGCCATGCAGGTGGCGGGTTTCTACCAACCCTACAACCCCGAGCAGATCTACATTCGTTCCTACGAGACCCTGGTGGAGGCGGGCGGGACCCTGGCTCACGAATACACCCACGCCTGGCAGAGCCGCCACGCCGTGCAGCAGGACAGGGCTTTGAAGGAAGGCTTCGCCAACTGGGTGGAGTACCATTACCTGGTGTCCATCGGCGAGCCGGCCAGGGCTGCCTCCCTGACCAGGAGCTCGGACCCTGACTACGGCGCCAGCCTCGAGCGCCTGCTCGAGCTGGAGCGAAAGAGCGGCAAGGCGGCCGTCATCAAGCTCGGGAGGACGGGAACGAAGATCTGATGGGTTCGGCTTGTGCGGGAAACTCTTGACGGTTTTCGGCCGCCCTACTGATAATGCGCGGGATGTCGATCGGCGCCTTAGCCGGTCGACAGGGGGCGACTGCGGGGAAGGCCCGAGTTCTCGGTCAAGCGGATCTCAAAGTCCTCGTTGCGGTGCGACTCGATGTGGCTCTTGACGAGCTCGACCCCGGTCAGCAGGAAGTCGTGCAGGTCGAAGTGCGGCTTGCTTGCGGTGAAGCCCTGCTCGAGCACCACCTCGACGCGGCTGGTGGCCTGCTCGGGCGAGGTCACCAGGGCCTTCACGGTCACTCCACTGGAGTAGTCCCCGCTGGCCTCGGCTTCGATTTTGTAGCGCCGCCCGGGTGTGTTCTTCAAGGCGTATTCGATCTCGGTGCGTTCCACGGCGCCGCCTTCGCGCTGGTGACGGCCGGTACCCTGCCCGGGCTGCCTGAAACCAATTCCCTCTCTTCTGCGTCACCATGTCGGAAGAGAAAACTCAGGAGGTAGAAAAGAAAGATGTTCTGGGACCCCACAATCATGTTGTTGATCCCGGGCCTGTTGCTGAGCCTGTGGGCCAGCTTCAAGGTGCGGGGAACGTTTGCCAACTATGCCCGCGTGCCTGCGCGGAGCGGACTCTCCGGGGCCGAGGCGGCCGCCGCCCTGGCCGCCAGCCGTGGCCTCAGGGTCGGAATCGAGCCTTCTCCAGGGGGCACGCTGAGCGACCATTTCGACCCCACGACCAACACGCTGCGCCTTTCGCCCGAGGTTTACTCGGGACGCTCTCTGGCAGCGTTAGGGGTGGCTGCCCATGAAATGGGCCACGCCCTGCAGAAGGCGGACGGCTATGCGCCGCTGGCCTTGCGAAGCGGTCTGGTGCCGTTCGCCGGATTGGGCTCCAATCTGGCCTTCGTTCTGCTGTTGGCGGGCATGCTGTTGTCGATGAAGCCGCTCCTCTACGCGGGCATCGCCTTCTTCAGCCTGGCCGTGTTGTTCAGCCTGGTGACGCTGCCGGTGGAGTTTGACGCCTCCGCCCGGGCCTTGCGAATGCTGGCCGCCGATGGCCTGATCGGCCGCGATGAGTTGCCGGGTGTCCGCTCGGTTCTCAATGCCGCTGCCTGGACCTACGTGGCTGCGGCCGTGGTGGCCGTGCTCGAGCTGTTGCGCCTTATCTTGATCGCGCGCGGCAGCGAGGAGTGACGGAAAAGGGCCGGGTCGAGCGATCGGGTCCTTCAGGAGCTTGCGGCCGGGATCTTGTCGATCCCGGCCGGCCTGGAGCTCAGCCGACCTGGCTCAGGTGCTTCTCGATGAAGCGGGTCAGCTCGGTATCGGGCATGAAGCCGCCCTTCTTGTCCACCGGTTGCCCCTTGTGAAACATGATCAACACCGGAATACCCCGTACGCCGTACTTGGCGGCGATGTTCTTGTTCTCATCGGTGTTCAGCTTGACGAACTTGACTTTGCCTTGATAACTCTCTGAGACGGCCTCGAAGATCGGCTCGAGCATCTTGCACGGCCCGCACCAGTCGGCTCCAAAATCGACCAGCACCGGCAGCTCGGAGTCGAGCACCTCGGTCTGGAAGTTGGCTTCGGAAACATGCGCTACTTTACCCACGGTCAAACCTCCTCGAGAGTTCAGTCTACCCAGAGATTGCCCAGGAAGGAAGTGGGGGGATGGGCCCCGCCCGCCAGCAGAGCCGCCAGAGGCTCTTTCATGGGTGGATGGAGAACGAGCTCTCGTAATTGTTCAGTGTCGACGAACTTCGCCTCGGCCAGACGGGGTTCCTCTCCTACTTTCAGCACGCCTCCGGCCCGCCGGGCCGCGAATATCAGGTGGATCAGGTGACGCGACCGGTTAGGGGGCAGCGTCTCGGCGGCAAACAGCAGATTGCCCACCTCCACCACGATTCCGGTCTCTTCCAGCATTTCGCGGCGGGCACCATCGGCCAGCGACTCGCCGAACTCCAGTCCTCCGCCGGGCAAGAGCCAGTAAGTGCGGTCGCCTTTGACGTGACGCACGAGCAGCACCCGGCCCTCCTCGATCAGGGCCACCGCCACGCGGATGCGCGGTCGTCGGGAGACGACGTTCTCCGAGGACTCGAAGAGAGGCGAGTTCACGGTGTCATCCTGCCCTGGTGGACATTCCAGACGGCCCCGGTAAGGAGGGCGAAGAAGAGGAAGGCGCCCACAATTTGAGCCAGCGTCATCCAGCGACGGTTGATCAGGCTGACCACCCCGCTGCCGAGCGCCACCAGGTGCATGCAAGCAAGAGCGATCAGGCCAGTGCCCGTAATCACCGGTTTGGCAAGCCCTACCCCCAGAAGGAAGGCCACCGTGAAGATGGCGTAGCAAGTCCAGCCCCACCAGAGATGGAAGCGCGCCACAGGCCGGGCGGGAATCGATACGGCGGCGGGAGCTGGCTGAGGCTGGGGCGATGCGGCCATCACGTTTGACGCCGGACGAAGGGTGCGCGAACTCGATTCCGACGGGGGAGGCGGGAGAATGGGCTGGGACCTTGATGCGGAGTCGGCCGGGCCAAGCGGAGGCCGGGCTCGCGAGGTGGAGTCCGCCGGCTGAGCGGTCCGCTGCGTGCCTGAGGAGTCCGCCCCTGCCCCCCCCGCAGAGGGTTGGACCCGGGAAGCGAGAGCGGCCGGAGCGGGTTGAGAACTTCCCGAAAGCGACCCCGAGGGCCGCGAGGAAGAAGAGTGCCCACCCGAGCCAGAGCCCCCCGAGGACGCCGTGGCCTGGCCGCAGGCCGGGCAGAAACGTGCTTCGCGGGGCATTCCCGTTCCGCACCGAGCACAGAACATCTGGGTGCTGGCGGCTTCCGGAGGAAGGTCGGGAATCTGCACCCGGAAGACCAGCACCTGGTCACGATTCAGTCCCACTTCCTCCAGGACGCAAAGCGAGGAGACCGCCTGAGCTGTGGCCTGGCTCAGGTAGATGGAGCCGGGTGGGCAGTCCTTTTCCAGGTGTCCGGCCTGATCGACCGTGCGACTGGCGAACTCCCCCAGTGATCGGCGCGGGTCGAGATAGACGTCCCCCGTGTTGATCCCGATGCGCGCCAGCAACACGCCGCTCAACTGGCTGCGGGCGTTGAGCTGAGCGATCCGCTGCTGGATCTGGACGGCCGCCTGCACAGCCGGGACAGGCTCTTGGAACAGGCAGATGGCCCCGTCGCCGGACCAGTCGTAGGACAGGCAGCCGTGGCTTTCGAGCGCGCCGTTGATGAGGGAGCGGTAAGCGCGGAAAGCCTGGTCGGCGTGGAAGGTCTGATTGGGAGTCTTGAGCTTGGACGAGCCGGCCAGATCGACGAACATGACGGTGAGCACACGCCGAAAGCCCTGGTCGATGGCTTCCTTGACCTTGGAATGGGCTGCGATGGCCTCGTCCATGCTGACTCGGCCGCTGACGACCGCCGCCAGGAACTGCTCCAGGGCATTGCCGGCCGGCTCGCCCGCCGCCTGCTTGAGGGCTTCGCGCATTTCGCCGGCGCTGGCGTAGCGAACCTCCCGGTCCTTCTCGAGGGCTCGCATCACGACTTCGCTGACCGCCTGGGAGACCTCGCGATTCAGCTCGCCGGGCGGTTGGGGCCGCTTGAACAGGTGTGCCTTCATCACCTCGGGGGTGGTCTGGCCTCGGAAGGGCTGCACTCCGGTCAACATCTCGTAGAGGATGACCCCGGTGGCGTAGAGGTCGGCCCGGGCATCCACGCCCTCGCCCTCGAACTGCTCCGGGGCCATGTACTCCGGGGTTCCCACCATCATCCCGGTACGGGTCAAGCGCACCGAGTCGCGGCAGTGGGCGATGGAGAAGTCGGTCAGGGTGACGATGCCGTTCTCGGCCACCAGCACGTTGGCGGGTTTGACGTCGCGATGCACCACGCCGTGCTCGTGGGCGTGCTGCAGGGCGCTGAGCACCTGATCGATCAGCTTGAGAGTGGCTTCCACCCCATAGGGGACGCCGGGCTGCAGGCACTCGCGCAGATCGCGCCCGCCCAGATACTCCATGACCAGGTAGTGGCAGCCGTCCGACTCGGCCGCGTCAAACACCTGGATGATGTTGGGGTGGCGCAGGGACGCAGCGATGCGGGCTTCGCGCTTGAAGCGCTCGAGAAAATCAGCTTCGCGCGTCAGCTCGGCCGGCAGCACCTTGATGGCCAGGTCTCGCCCCAGCGACTCCTGGTGCGCCAGGTAAACCGTCCCCATCGACCCTCGACCAATCTCCCGCACCAGCCGGTAGTTGCCCAGCGACTGCCTCGGTTCCACGCTGGTCAAAGTTCCCATGCGGAGCCAAAAGACCTTCCCCAAAGGAAAAAGCCGGGTCGAACGACCCGGCTTTCAGACGCCAGACCTGAAGAGTTACTTCAGGGTGATGGTGGCGCCGGACTCGGCGAACTTGGCCTTGATCTCCTCGGCCTCGGACTTCGAGCAGCCTTCCTTGATCATCTGGGGAGCGCCGTCCACCAGGTCCTTGGCCTCTTTCAGGCCCAGGGTGGTGACGGTGCGCACGACCTTGATGACTCCGATCTTGTTGGAGCCGGCCGAGGTCAACTCGACGTCGAAGGTATCCTTTTCGACGGCGGCTTCGGCGGGCGCACCAGCGGGGGCGGCGGCCACGGCCACGGGGGCGGCAGCCGACACGCCCAGCTTCTCCTCGAGAGCCTTGACGATGTCGGCGGCTTCCATCAGGGTCAGGTTGCAGATCGCATCGATCAGAGCGGTCTTATCCACGGTGTTGTCCTCCTACGAATTTTCTTCTTGCTTGCGGCGCCACGCGTCGATGACGGTGGCCATGCTGCGACCAGGGGCGTTGATGATGCCCATGAGCTGGCGGTGGGGTGCGATGATCATGCTCAACAGCTGAGCCAGCACCACTTCGCGCGAGGGCAGGCTGGCAATGGCTTCGACCTTCTTGGAGTCGTAGACATTGTTCTCCAGCACTGCACCCTTGACTCGGGGCAGGTTGGTGGGTTTTTGCTCCTTCGAATAATCGAGGAGTGTCTTGGCGATGGCGGCCGGGTCGGCGTAGCCAAAAGCGATGCCCGTGGGGCCCTGAAGGTGCTCTTCCAGGCCCTGGATCCCCATCTCCCTGGCCACTTTGAGGGCCAGGGTGTTCTTGACGATCCTGAACTCGCCTTTGTGCTCGCGCAGACGTTTGCGCAGATCGGTCATCATCTTCACGGTCATTCCGGCGGCTTCGCCGCGGCTGTCCGCGAAGACGGCGATGGTGGCCTCCTTGAAGCTCTTGCGGAGCTCCTCGAGACTCTCGGTCTTGCGCTTCATCGCCTCTGCATGAGTTGGCATAGGTTCCTCCCTTCTGCAGTCGATGCAGACGAAAAAGCCTCCGTTGCAGACGGAGGCTTGGAAACGTCATTAGGCCCCTCGGCCGATTGGCCGTGGTTGATTCGTGACGTCACCTCGGCAGGGTAGCCCGAAGGCCGATTGAGGCTTGCGCCCCCTGCTGTCTGCGGCAACGATTGGAGTTGCCCGAAGAGTATACGGGGGGGCTTGAGAGCTGTCAACCCCGTTGATTGACGAGCCGGGGAGTCTTGACTATAATCCCAGGTGGCTTGAGGCCGATTCGCGAATGTCGCTGCGGATACCGAAAGAACGCAAGGAAGTGGTGATCTTCACCCGCAACCACAAGGTGGAGGGTGAGGTTTACCTGTTGCTCGACTCAAGGCTATCCGACGAGCTGAACATCCGCGTGCGCGACTTCATTCCGGTGACCAACGCCAAGGTGTTTTCGCTCACGGGAGACAGCTTGCTCTATGCGGCCGACTTCGTCTCGGTCAACAAGCACGCCATCGACCTGGTGCTGACCAAGCACGGCGAGATTGAACTTTAAACAAAGGAAGCGTTCCCATGCCGATCTATCAGTATCGTTGTCAGAGCTGCTCTGAGTTGCACGAGGCTTTGCAGAAGGTCAGTGACGAGCGTTTGACTACCTGCCCGCATTGCGGGGAGGAGGCTCTCAAGCGCATCATCGCCCCCGTGGGAATTCAGTTCAAGGGAAGCGGCTGGCACGTCACCGATTACAAGAGCGGAGGTAGCTCCAAGAGCTCGGGCTCGAGCGATGAGGGAGGAGCGGACAGCAAGAAGTCCGAGGATACTTCCAAGAGCAGCGACACTTCCAAGAGCAGCGAAGGCTCCAAGAGCAGCGAAGGCTCCAAGGGCAGCGACACCTCCAAAGGCTCCGGCGACGCCAGCGCCTCGAGCAAGGTGGCCTGATGCCGGCCGACCTGGGGCGAGTTCTCAATCTGATCAACCGATTCGTCCTCGAGCGGCTGCAGGTTGACCTGGCGGCCGGCGGAGATCGGGCGGAGATTCGCCTCCAGGCGCCGGCTCTTCACGTGCGCCACGAGCAGGGCGAGGGCCTTCTCTTCGAGGACATCCTGGCTCACCTGACCGGCCTGCCCACCGCTCCTCCCAAGGGTAACCCGGTCGAGGCCCTGATTGGCTTTCAGGCCCGGCTCAACACCCTGACCATGCGCCTGATGCCCGAGCTATGGCCTCGTTTGGCTTCTTTCCTGGGTCAGAGCCTGGCCGCGCGGGGTGGGCGGCTGGTAGACCGGGTGGTGGTGCAGGAAGCCACCCTGGGTCTGGGTCAGAAGGTGGGTCCGGCAGTTCCGGTTCGCGCTGCGCTGCAAAGCAAGCAGGTACGCCTGGGCGAGCTCGAGTGTGTGCGCGTGGAGGACGTTTCGGTTCGGCTGGACGACTTCGTCCCCGGCAAGGACATGAAGGCTGCCGTAGAGGCCTCCACTGTCGTCGTCGAGAGCTTGAAAGTGCGGGTCTTCGGCTCTTTTCTGACCCGGGCCATCGACACCATGCGCGATCAGATCCCCTCGCTGGTGGAGAATTTCGCCCTCAGCCTCAGTCCGGGGCGGCTCACCATCAGCGGGACGGTGCGCAAGATCCTGGCTTTCAACTTTGCCGTTGATCTCCGTTTTGCGGTGAGCGGTCAGGAGCTGATGGTGCAGTTTGAGCGTTTCTCGCTGGCCGGGGGTCTGAGCATGCCGGGCTGGCTGCGCTCGCAGATTCTCGGTGTGGCCAACAAGAAACTGGCCCGAGAGAAGGCCGTGCGCATCGTGGACGATGTGATTTACATCAACCCCCGCAAGCGGATTCCACCCCGCTTCAAGGTGGCGTTCGACTTTTCCAAGTTCACGGTCGAAGGCAATGATATCTTGCTCGAGCTGGTCGCGCCACCGGACAAGCGCCAGGCCCCTGCCCCCAGCCAGGATGGTGAGGCGCCTGCCTCCGCCCAACCGCCGGGCCAGGCTGCTGCCACCCCGACACCGGGTCAGGTCGCCGCCAGCGAGCAGGGCGCTCCCAGGTCGGAGCCCTCCGGTGCTTCGTCAGCCCGAATGCTTCCACCCGGTCCGCCCGTGCGGGGCTAGGAGTCCGGCCGGCAACCCCCCTGTGGTGTCGGAGGAGCTACGCTTGCGGGGGGCCCTACCCCCGCCTCCGCCACCGTAAGATATTGTGGGCGGCCGGACTTGGGCGTCGTGGAGCCAGGCCGGAACGGTTTTCCGGCTCCAATGTCTTGGTATTCAAGGGGGTCGAAACCTCGTCAGGGTAGCTTTCTTGGGAGGCCTGAGGCCTTCGAGAAGAGAACTCTTTCAAGGCTATGCTTGGCACGAAGGAACCCAAGACCCGCAAGGGGCAGGCCAGTCGGGGAAAGATCCTCGAGGCGGCAGCTTCCTTGTTCCATCGCCGGGGGGTTCACGCCACCAGCGTGGACGACATTCTGCTCGAGTCTCAGATGGGCAAGAGCCAGTTTTACCACTACTTCGACTCGAAGGAGCATCTGGTCGAGGCGGTCGTGGAGATGCAGATCCAGCGCATTCTCGGCTACCTCGAGCCCTACTCGCACTCGCTCGAGACCTGGCAAGATCTGGAAAAGTGGTGCCGCGCCTATCTCCAACTGACCGAGGCCACCGGGCTTCTGGGTTGTCCGATCGGCATCATCGCCGCCGATCAGACTCCCGACAGCGAGATTGTCACCCGGGCTGTGCAGGCAGCTTTCGGTCACTGGGTCGCTCTGCTGGAGGGCGGGCTGATCCGGATGAAACGGCGAGGGGTCTTTCCACCGAACTTTGACACCCTGCGGGCAGCCGAGTTCGGCGGAGCGGCAGTCCAGGGGGGGATGATGCTCACCCGGGCCTATCAGGACAGCCGCTTCCTGGAACTGGCCACCAGCCAGTTCGTCGCCTATCTGCGAGGTTTCGAAACTTCTCCCTCTGAGTCCGGCTAGAGCGCCGTCGGGCGACCGACGGCGCTCCACGGCTCATTGACCGCCGGTCAGATCGACCCCGCTGGGCACCAGCTTTCCATTCAGAACGTCGGTGAAGAACTGGTTCGGGAGGCCGTTGGTGAATTTGACTCCAGGCTTCCCCTGTTCTTTGCCCAGTTCTTCCAATCTCTTCATGGCACGCCCGAAGGTCTCCATCTCAGCCACGGAGAGCGGCTGGACCTTCTCGGGCCCGCCTGGGGTCTTCTGCGTTGCGGTCTTGTCGGAGATGCCGAGCTGACGCTGGCCATCGTTGATGCCCTGGCTGGCCTGGGCGTTGGCCTGGCGCATGCCATCGGCCTTGTATTCCCCGTAGTGGCGCTTCATATGCATACGCCCCACAGCCTGCTTGAAGCGAGTGCCGATGCGAGTGCGTCCCTGCGTCTTGCGCTCGAACTCCTCGCCGATCTTCTGGTCCACGATCTTGTTAAGATCGCCCTTCATCTGTTCGAGGTTGCGGGCCTTGTCCGAGGCATCCCAGACACCATCCGCTCCGGCCATCTTCTTGTGAATGTCTTGAGCCTTACTCAGCAGCGCTTTGTCGTTGTCGTTGAGCTTCAGCGGGGTGAGCTTCTTGGAGATGTCATCCAGCCCCAGGTTGCCAGCCAGATTTCCCAAAAAGTTGCTAAAGCCGTTCGAGTTTTGGCCCTGGGCCGCAGCCGCCTGGGCCCCGGCCGCGTTTTCTTCTTGCTTGGTGCTCAATTGCACCTTGTCGCCGCTCGGGTCCGCTTTCTGGGCGTTCTGCGGCGATTGGCCGGACTGTGCCCCTTGAGCCCCCTGGGTAGCGCGGTTGGCGGCCGTGCGGGTGTTGCCCCCGGCACTGGTATTGTTGGTTGAACGCGGGTGGCAGTTGCACGATGAGGAACGGTTGGAACTGACGCGCTGTGCGCGGCGCGCTTGGAAAGGTCTGCCCATGCGGATTTCTCCCCTCGGATGATCTTGCTCTGATGGTAGCAAGTTCCGCGTCTGGCTGGTTAAGCAGGTGTTGCATCGGTGTAAAAAAGTTTGTCGATTTGTGAACAAGTGTAAACTGGCCAGCGAAAGACGGCCTCCAGCAAACCTGTTGCAGGCGACCAGAACCCGTCGCGGGCCGGCCTGGTCATCGAGAACGAGCCGGCCTGGATATCGAGAACGGGCCGGCTTGGACATCGAGAACAGAACACCGGCCACCGCTAGCCAGCTGCAGCGCCCGCTCAGGAAGACCCCTGCGCCGAGTCTTGAGGACCTGGCAGTGCGTCTGTCGTCTCCGAGTTCCCTGGAACCAGCTGTAGTGTCAAAATGACCAGTTGACACTACAGCTGATTCGAGGATAGAAAAGAACGCAGCCCCCCACCCGCGAGCCCTGTACCAGCCGAAGCGAGCGAGTGGCCACTCGTCGTTGTCACTGAGAGAGAATGGGCCCCCGTGGTCACCGGCGTCCTCGGCGTGAAGCGCGGCGCCGCACTCTCGTTGGCACTGAAGGAGATGGGCCTGCGCACTGACTGCTGACGAGGCGGCACTGAACGAGCAAGCAGATGGCTCGATTTTGAGGCGCGAAGTTGCTTGATTTGTCTGAGAGGAGGCAAGCCCATGTTCTTGAGGCAGCGAGGCCGCAAGATCTTGTTGCTGCACTGTGTCCGAGAGTCGGGAGGTCGAGTGCGCCAATTGCGGTTGTTTCACTTCGAAGGGCCTGAGGATCTTGGTCACTGGCTCCAGGAGACTCTTTGGTCCGAGCTGGCTGCTCGGGTTCACGCGATCGCGCCGGAGCTCCAACTTGATTTCGAGGGTTTGCGCGAACGAGCGCGCGCAATCGTCCAGACTGCGCCCAGCGAGGCCGGTGGAACGCTCGGAGCCCCGACCTCGTCCAGGCCCGTTCGTTCCACACCCCGAACTCGCCAGCCTGTAGTGCCTGACCCGGTGGGAGCCCTCAGGCTCTCAGCGCGCAATCTGGCGCATCAGATTCTCTGCCAGAATGCTGATTGTGCCCGGCTGGCCGCGCGCGAGCTCCAAGAGCTTGCCCAGTTGATCCGGTCAAGTTTGGGCCGGGTTCGTCCTAAGCAGGCGCGACGGGCCGCAACTCAAGCCGATGAGCTCCTTCGGACAGGGTCTTTGGGGTCGGCCAGAAGGTGGCTTCGCAAGGCGGTGCGCTGTCAGCCGTTCGAGCCCAATCTGCGAGTGCAACTGGGAGATTGCTGCCCTCCTGAGCGGGCCACGCGAACTTACCAGGAAGCGGTCGAACTGGCTTTCCATCAGTTGCCTCTGGGCCGGAGAGTCTTCGAGCCGGGTGAGCCGGAGGCCAGGCCCTACTACCACGCCCTGGGCCGACTGTCTGAGAATCAGGAGCGTCTGGGCCTGCTCGAGGAGGCTCGGCAGACTCTTCGTCGCCGTCTGGACGCATTTCGCGATGCGGAGAGCCAGGTCGCCCTCGGCTGGGTCTTGCATCGTCTTGATCGCTGGCAGGAAGCTCGAGTCCACTACCAGCGCGCCGTCGACCATCCGGTGGCTTTGTTCAACCTGGCCCAGGGTCATCTGGCTCGAGGTCAGGTAGAGCTGGCCCTGACCCCGCTGCTCAGGGGTCTAACGCTGAATGCTCGCGTCGCGCGCTACGCCGATCGTCCCCATCCGGGATCACCGTGGGAGGTGGCGCCGGAGACCCCCACTCCAGAGTATGCCCACTGGTACTGGCGGCGTTTTGGAGCCCCGTGGACTTCGGCCCAGAAAGAGTTCATTCGACTGATCGAGCGCCAGCCCGTGGTCCGCTATCGGCTGCGACAGATCTTCGAGAAACGATTCCGACCTCGGGTTGTGCTCTTCCCCCGTCATCTCGTTGCCCTTCGACGACGGCTCGATGGGCTTCACCCCCTGGTGGCGAACTGGTAGCGGCCGGCTATCGTATCAGCGTGAGCCTGATGCTTCACGGGGCGGCCGGGGCTGGCGTGCGGCTGAGTAGATCGCGACGAAGTTGGAAGAGTCCCTCCGAGAGCCCCACCCAGTAGATGTCGGGGTTGACCATGCGCTTGTGCTCGGCTCGCAGCGAGGCCAGACTGGCCAGGCTGCGCTGGCGGGCCTCCTGCAGGCTGGGAAACTCATAGCACAGCTCGCCCGCCTTGACGACCGGCACCAGCATCGGCTCCCACCGCCCGCTCACTTCCTGGCGGATGTGGGCATAGAGCGGGTGGTGGCTGCGCATCGCTCCTTCGGATGGGAAGGACTCATCGTGCAGGGCCAGCACGTCCCCGTGCACCACGCCGTCGGGGCCGAAGCAGCGGTAGAGCTGCTTGATTCCCGGCAGGGTGATCTTGGCGGGGTTGCTGGATACCTTGATGCGCGGCACCATCACCCCATCCTCATCGGCCGCCACCAGCTTGTACACACCACCCAGGGCAGGTTCACCCTTGCTGGTCACCAGGTTGGTGCCAACGCCCCAGATGTCGATGCGGGCCCCCTGGGCGCGCAGGTCGGCGATCAGGAACTCGTCGAGGTCACTCGAGGCCACAATCTGGGTCTCGGTCAGGCCGGCCTGGTCGAGCATGGCCCGGGCTTGTTTGCTGAGGTAGGCCAGATCGCCTGAGTCGAGCCGGATGCCACGCAGGCTCAGCCCTTTCTCGCGCTGCTCGAGGCCTACTTTGATGGCGTTGGGAACACCGCTGAGCAAGGTATCGTAGGTGTCCACCAGCAGCGTGCAGTCGTTCGGGTAGGTGGCGGCGTACTGCCGGAAGGCCTCCAACTCGTCGCCGAAGGACATCACCCAGGCGTGGGCCATGGTGCCCTTGACGGGGATGCCGTACTGTTTGCCTGCCAGGGTGTTGGAGGTGGCCACGGCGCCGCCCACGTAGCCGGCCCGGCTGGCGGCCATGGCTCCGTTTACTCCCTGTGCCCGGCGCAGGCCGAACTCCAGGATGACGCCATGACCGCTGGCCTCGTAGACCCGGGCCGACTTGGTAGCAATCAGGGTCTGGAAATTGATCACGTTGAGCAAGAGCGACTCCACGAGCTGGGTCTCGGGAAGTGTGCCCTCCACGCGCAGCAGCGGCTCGCCGGGGAACACCAGAGAGCCTTCGGGCAAGGCATGCACGTTGCCCTGGAAGCGGAAGTCTTTGAGCCAGTCCACGAAGCCTTCGGGAAAGAGCTTCTGGGCCCGCAGGTAGGCCAGATCATCGCTGGTGAATCGCAGGCTCAGGAGATACTCCAGGGCGGGCTGGAGGCCGGCTGCCAGGCAGAACCCCCCCTGCTCGGGGATCTTGCGGAAGTAGAGGTCGAAGACGGCGCGCTGGTGGAGCTTGTGGCAGGCGTGGTAGCCGCCCATCATGGTCAACTCGTAGAAGTCGGTCAGAAGCGCCAGATTCTCGGTCATGGTCTGGCCTTCGCGGCCAGGGGGAATGAGCCCTGGAGGGGAAGTGGCGGGCATGGCCGTGCACCGAATCGAAGAGCTGAGCTGGGCGAGAATCCGCAAGCTGGCTCAGCAGAATGCGCTTTTCATGGTGGGGCTGGGGCCCATCGAGGACCACGGCTCTCACCTGCCCTCCGGGGTAGACTGGTTCCTTACCGAGGGCTTCAGCCGCGACATTGCCGAGCGACTGGTGGTCGAGCGACCCGATTTGGAAGTGGTGCTGCTCCCGATCTACGCCTTCGGCTCGAGCGTGCTGCAAGACCTGGGCTGTCTACGCCTGGCGCCCCCCACCCTCACTCGCACCTTGAGCGAGCTGGTTCGCTATCTCGAGCGCGAAGGGGTGCGCCGGGTCGCCTTGATGTCGGCCCACGGGGCGGTCTCTCAGGGGCTGGCCCTGAATGCGGTGTGCCGACGTTTCCGGGGCAAGCTGCGTTGTACCGCTCCCTGCTTGCCGCTGATCGCCCGCTTCTTGAGCGGGGCCTTCCGGGCTCCGCTCGAGCAGAAGCTGGGGCGGGCCTTCACCGAGGACGAGTGGAAGGATCTTCGTCACGATACCCACGCCGGGGCGTGGGAGACGGCCTTGATGTTGCAGTATCGTCCCGACCTGGTGGCCGACTACTACACGGGTCTGCCGCCCCACGTGCCCGAGAAAATGGGGCTGACGGCCCTGCGCAAGCTGCGCACCCACCGGGGTTACTTTGGGGCCCCCGCTCGGGCATCGGTGGAGCTCGGGGCGGCCTTGCGAGAGGTGCTGGCTGAGCAAGGAGCCCGAGTTCTACTCGAGTTTCTCGAGGGCAAGCCGGCTCGAATCAAAAAGCCCCTGCTCAGCCCGCGCGATCAGATGGTGGCCGGCGGGCTGGGGCTGGCCGCGTTGCTGACCTGGGCCTGGCTGTACCGACGCCCTGCGCGAGAACGCTGATCAGGCGGCCGGCATCGCCAGGCCGGTGATTCCCAGGTGGCCCGCGTGGGTCAGCCGGGCGGGTTGCGGTTCCGCTTCCCGCTCAGCCTTATGCTCGGCGATCAGCTTGGCTCCCACGCCCACGGCCACGCCGCTGGCAAGGCCAATGCCGGCGCCCATCAGGCCGCCCAGGATGCCGCCAGCGATGGGTCCATAACGGTTGGTCTTGAACTCCTGTGAGGTCTGGTGGAAGGTCGGCTGGCCGTTCTGATAGACCGGCACGTCCCGGTAGACCGGGTCGGTTTCGGGGCGCCCGTAGCCCGAGGAAGGCCAGCCCCAGCCCCAGTTGTACTCGTAGAAATCTTGCGGGATGTTGCCCAGGTGCTCGCGCTGCATGGTGGGCACCATCCAGCTGCGAACGTGCACTTCCTGTTTCCCCAGCTCGGCGGCACCCGCCCGCGAGCCGAGCCAGGCGCCGAGCCCGGCTCCGGCTACCGTGCCCACGATGGCCGAGCCGCCGGCGAAGTCGGACAGGCCCTTGCGCTGCTCGGCGCTGAGGGGAGGGGCCTCCTGATTGGGATCCTTGTCCAGGGCGTTGCGCAGGGCGGCGATGCCGACCCCCACGCCCAGGCCGATGACGGCCCCGCCCAGGGCTCCCAGGAAGCCGCCCAGCAGGGGCTCCCACTTGTTCTGGTGCACGAAGCGAGGCTCCTGATAATCGCCCACGTCTCGATGCTCGATGCGGGGGCTGTAGCTGTGCCACCAGCCCCGGATTTTGGTATCGCACACCTCGCGCTCGTTCTCGCCGTAGCCTTCGGTGTGGCAGTCCTGGTAGGTATCGGCGTGGGCCCAGTGGCTGTAGCCTCGCAGCGAAGGGTGGAGCACGTCGCGATGCACCCACTGCTCTTGGATCTTGTCGTTGCTTTGTGAGTTGAAGCCGGTGACCACTCCGATGGCGGCTCCGGCCACGGCCCCGGTGCCGGCACCGAGCACGGCGTAGTCGCGCGTGCGGGTCTGTTGCCGGGTGGAGTACGGGTCTTCCGACCCGATGATGTTGTCGCCGATCCAGGTGCGCGCGTCCTTGAATCCGCTGACGATGCTCTGACCAAAGTCCCTGATCCCACTCATACGGCCAAGATATCGTCAGTGGCGGGTCTGGAATGTTAAGGGCAGGTAACAACCTGTCTTTCAGGAATTTTTCAGATTGAGGTGCGTGTCCGGCGTTGGTTGAGAAAGCTCATGCTGATTAGTCTGGGAGGCCTGGTGCTGGCCGGGCTGGGTGCCCTGGCCGTCAGCTCCTGGGTCGAGCGCCAGGGCAAGGCCGGTTTCGTCGAGCCTTCCGCCGCCGAGCACGCCCAGACGGCCATCGTGCTGGGAGCCGGAGTGTACGATGGGGGAGCCCTCAGCCCCGTGCTGGAAGACAGGGTGGACGCCGCCATCGAGCTCTTCCGAGATGGGCGGGTAGATACGTTGCTGATGAGCGGCGACCACGGATTTCGCGATTACGACGAGGTCAACGCCATGCGCGAATACGCCGTGCGCCGCGGCGTGCCCAACGAGCGCATCTTCATGGACCACGCCGGCTTCAACACCTATGACAGTATGATGCGGGCCCGCCAGGTCTTCCTGGTGGACACGGCGGTGGTGGTGACCAACCGCTTTCACCTGGCCCGGGCCGTCTTTCTGGCCCGCCAGGCGGGCATTCGGGCCCAGGGAGTGGTGGCCGACCGGCGTCCCTACGCCTCTGCCGACTGGTACGAGCAGCGCGAGTTCCTGGCCCGCTGTAAAGCCTTTCTCAATGTTTACGTGCTCAAGCCCGGACCCGCGTTGGGCGGGCCGCCCATCCCTATTACCGGGGACGCCCGTCTGAGCCACGATAAGCGCTGACGGGGGGACTTGCCGGGGGGGTCGGAGAATCGCCTGCATTCGAACAAATCCCGAGAGGTCTGTCGTTTGATGCCCACCACCCATAGCTTTCGGCCCGTCAATCCACAGGTTCGCTTCCCCGAGCTCGAGGAGCGCATTCTCGAGCACTGGCGCCAGGTCGGCGCTTTCAAGCTGAGCCTCGAGCAGCGCCGCGAGTCGCCCGAGTACATTTTCTACGAAGGTCCCCCCACCGCGAACGGCAAGCCTGGCGTCCACCACGTGCAGGCCCGCGCCTACAAGGACCTGTTCCCGCGTTACAAGACCATGCGAGGCTACCTGGTGCGCCGCAAAGCGGGCTGGGATTGCCACGGCCTGCCGGTCGAGATCGAGGTCGAGAAGCAGCTCGGCTTCTCGGGCAAGAAGGCCATCGAGGACTACGGCATCGAGCCCTTCAACCGAAAGTGCCGTGAGTCGGTGATGACCTACGAGGGCGCATGGCGCGAGATGACCGAGCGGATCGGCTTCTGGGTCGACCTGGACGACGCCTACATGACCATGAGCAACGAGTTCGTGGAGAGCGTCTGGTGGTCGCTCAAGACCCTGTGGGACAAGGACCTCATCTATCTGGGCTACAAAGTGGTGCCCTACTGCGCCCACGACTCCACCCCGCTGTCGAGCCACGAGGTCGGCCTGGGTTACAAGGACGTGCGCGATCCGTCCATCACGGTGCGCTTCCCGCTGCTCGATCCGGTCAAGCTGGGGCTGCCCGAGAAGACGGCCATGCTGGTCTGGACCACCACTCCCTGGACGCTGCCGGGCAACACCGGCTGCGCCGTCCACCCGGACTTTCAGTACGTGGTGGTGAAAAAGGACGACGAGCTCTTACTGCTGGCCGACAGTCTCAAAGCCAGAGTGGTGGGGGAGGAGGCCGAGGTGGTGGCCCGGATCGCCGGCCAGGCCCTGGTGGGCGCTTTCTATGAGGCTCCCTTCCGCTTTTTCGAGTTCGGAGAGAAGTCGGGCCATCGGGTGGTGGCGGGCGACTTCGTGACCGCCGAGGACGGCACTGGCATCGTGCACATCGCCCCCGCCTTCGGCGCCGACGACCTTGAGATGGCCCGCCGCTTCGACCTGCCGGTGGTGCACTCGGTGGGCATCGACGGCAAGTTCCTCGAGCAGACCGGTCCGTTTGCCGGTATGTGGTTCAAGGACGCCGACAAGGCCGTGATCCGCGATCTCAAAGACCGGAGCCTGCTTTTCAAGCGCGAGGATTACCTGCACAGCTATCCCCACTGCTGGCGCTGCTCCAATCCGTTGATGTACTATGCCACCGACAGCTGGTTCATCGCCAATACCCGCCTCAAGGAGCGCTTGATCGAGCGCAACCAGGAGATCAACTGGATTCCCCCTCACATCAAGAACGGCCGCTACGGCGATTGGCTGAACAACCTGGTGGACTGGGCCCTGTCGCGGACCCGCTACTGGGGAACTCCGCTGCCGATCTGGGTGTGCCCCTGTGGCCACAAGGAGATGGTCGGATCTTTCGCCGAGCTGGCCGAGCGCTCTCTGACCCCCCTGCAGACCCCCTTTGACCCCCACCGGCCTTACGTGGACGACATCCTGTTCCAGTGCCCGAAGTGCCCCGAGCAGATGAAGCGCGTTCCGGACGTGATCGACTGCTGGTACGACAGCGGCGCCATGCCGTTTGCCCAGCAGCACTACCCCTTCGAGAACAAGCAGCGCTTCGAGCAGAGGGCTTTCCCGGCCGACTTCATCTGCGAGGGCCTCGATCAGACCCGGGGCTGGTTCAACTCGCTTCACCAGCTGGGTGTGATGCTGTTCGACCGCATCGCCTACAAGAACGTGATCTGCCATGGCCTGATTCTGGACGGCCAGGGCGAGAAGATGTCCAAACGACTGGGTAACATCGTCGACCCCTGGACCATTCTCAACCAGCACGGGGCCGACAGCCTGCGCTGGTACCTCTACACTTCGGCTCCCCCCGAGCAGAGCCGCCGCTTTTCGGCCGACCTGGTGGGCGAGGCCTGCCGCAAGTTCCTGGTCACGCTGTGGAACACTTATCACTTCTATGTTTCCAACGCCAACGCCAACCAGGTCGATCGCTCCAAAGCTCGCCCACCGGCCGAGCGCAGCCCGCTCGACCGCTGGTTGCTGGCCGCCCTGCACGAGCTGATCGGCGTCGTCAGCGAGAAGCTGGACGCCTACGACGTCACGGGTGCCGCCCGGGCTCTGGGTGGTTTCGTGGACCTTCTCTCCAACTGGTATGTGCGCCGCTCGCGCGACCGCTTCTGGGACGGCGAGGCCGACGCCAACGCCACTCTGCACGAGGCTCTGGTGACGCTGAGCCAGCTGTTGGCCCCTTTCGTGCCGTTCCTGAGCGAGGACATCTACCTCAACCTGTGCGGCGAAAAACAGAGCGTCCACCTGACCGACTGGCCGGTGGCCGACCCCTCACTGTTGAACGCCGATCTGGTCTACGACACAGTGGTGGCCATCAAGGCTGTCTCGGCGGGCCGCTCGGCCCGAACCCAGGCCAGCCTGCGCATCCGCCAGCCGCTGGCCCAGGCCCTGGTGGGTGCCTCCACCACGCGGGACCGACAGGCCCTGGAGCGCTTCCGAGACGTCATCCAGGAAGAGCTGAACGTCAAGGATCTGCGCTTTCTCGACCCGGGAGCCTCCTTTCTGGACTACCAGCTGCGGCCCAACCTCCCCCTGATGGGGAAGAAGTATGGCAAGCAGATTCCGGCCATCAAAGAGGCCCTGGGGAAGGCTGATCCTCGCGAGATCGCTCGCCAGGTGCACGAGGGCCAGTTCGTGCGATTGACCCCGGAAATCGAGGTGCTGGCCGAGGAGATCCTGGTCGAGGCCCGCAGTCCCGAGGGTTATGCCGCCCAGGAGGAGGGCGGCGTGATCGTGGCTCTCAGCACCGAGCTGACCCCCGAGCTCGAGCTCGAGGGTACCGCCCGCGACCTGATCCGCCAGGTGCAGGAGCTTCGCAAGAAGGCCGATCTGGCCATCACCGACCGCATCAAGGCCTGGATCGCCGGTGCTGACGCAGCGGCGCAGGCCCACCGCGAAACGATCATGGAGCAGACCCTGGCGGTCTCGCTCGAGCTGAGCGAGCCTCCCGCCGAAGCAGCGCAGGCCGAGACCGAGCTGGAGAAGGGTCAGAAGGCAAAGGTCGGCGTGCTGAAGGCGTAGACGGCGATTCTTCCAGATGTAGGGCGAAAGTCAGTTCGCCTCAGCGCGCTCCTGCCCCTGCGCGTATCTCTACGTCGATGTCCAGGGCCAGCTGGTCGGCCACCTGAGCCAGCTTGCTCTGCAAGGTCATGATCGAGATGGAGGCCGGAGCCGAGAGGCGCAGCGTCATGGAGAACATGGGCGTTCCGGTGTGGGCGGCATGGGTGACGCTCGAGTCGAGCGCGTCCACCGACACGCCTTGCTCGACCAGGGCGTGTACCACGTCGTGCACGATGCCCTCGTGGTCCATCCCCTTGACGTGCACGGTCAGGGGCACCAGGTCGTTGGACGTGCGGCGCGGCGTGGTGAGCTTGGTGGAAAGCACCATGTTGAGCTCCTGAGCCACCTCGCCCACCTGGGCCAGCAGGTTCTGGCGGTGTTCGGCGGGCACCGAGACCAGCATGACCATGGCAAACTCACCGCCCAGCACGGCCATGCGCGAATCTTCCAGGTTGCCCCGGTGGGTCTTGATGGCCTGGGAAACGCGATCCACCAGCCCGGTCCGGTCCGAGCCAATCATGGACAAAACAAGATACTCTTTCATGCTGGCGGGCCTTCCCCGCCTTGAGGGCGGTGTCCTGTCAAGGCGTGGGCGGGGGCAGGGTGACCCGGCCGCCTGTCTTGAGGTACTGCTCGGAGAGCTTGACGTCGTCCGGGCCGCGCACCCGGTGCAGGCTGGCAAGGTCGCGGTCCACCTTACGCAGCTCGGGCTCTTCCACGAATCGCACGGCAGCGATGCGCAGCACCTCGTCCCCCGAGCGTCCGCCACTCTCGAAATAGCGCTCCAGCGTCTTCATGCTGAGCTTGGACCACACCCCCAGCAGCGGAAAGGCAGTGCGACCGACGCGAGGCACCACGCACTCATAGCCCTCGCGCAGGTCGAACAGCAGCCCCATGAAGGCTTGCTTCACGTGGGGATAGTACCCGGGTGTGCAGATGGCCCAGTTGGTAGGAGCCGACCACAGACCGGTGTAGAGCCCTCCCAGAGGTCCGTAGCCGGGCAAGGAATCGCGCACCCAGTTCACGCGAGGGTGCTCGTTGACCGACTTCTGAAGCCACTGACCGATGGCCAGATTGTCGCCCACCACCAGTTGATTGGGGCAAAGGAGGCGAGAGTTCTTGAGCACGTGGCTCAGTAGCGGCTTGCCCGCCAGCAAAGTCAGCGGGGAATGGTCGCCGCGGCTGGACCGGCCCCCGGCCAGGACAATGGCGGTGAAGCTCACCAGGGAACCTTCTCTGGCGTCGGGGGGAACCCTGTGGGGCAGCCGAGAATCTGGCCCCCACCATGGACGGATGCTACATTTGGGAAGAAAACAAAGACGGCGAGCGCAAGCTTCTGAAGGGCTATCTCCGAGAGGAGCCCTTTGCCTGGGTGGCCCGCATCATCGACAACGAAGGCAACGAATTGTGGAGCGAGAAACACGCTTCCCCCTCCAAAGCCCGGGTGGCCCTGGTGCAGAAAGTGCCCGACGAGGCTCGATTTCTCAAGGGGGCGGTCCCGGAATGAAGCCATAACCGCGGTACAGTCGTAGATGCCGCAGGGGCTTGCCGTCTCGATCGATCTCCACCGGGGAGGCTTCCTCAAAACGTGCAAAGTGCTGGCTCAACACCTCGTTGCTGACCGGGTGGCGCGCGTCGGCCACGATCAGGGCGTCCCAGCCGGCGAACTCACGCGGGTCCTCCCAGTAGCGATAGGAGACCGAGTTGGGTAGCCCGAGCGCATTCTGGGCCAGGGTGTGATGGGGGCGCCGAGTGGTGAAGGCCAGCTGGCTGGCGGCTTCGTAGCCGGTTCCCAGGTAGAAGGTTCTCTCCGGCTCGGGCATCCGGGTTCGCTCGGCCTCAATCTGCTCCCCCACCGGGCGCCAGCCGCTGAACGTATCCAGCGGATTGAAGGCCCCCAGCGGAATCAGGGCCACGACCCAGGGCAGGTAGCTGAGCGTGACTCCGAACAGGGCCAGCGTAGTGGCTGCCAGTCGCGAGGCTGGCCAGGACTGCACCAGAAAGTATGCCATCAAGAGGATCGACCCCAGATAGCCGGGCATCGGCCAGTTGATGTTCACGAAGCGCTTGAGGGAGACCAGCACCATCAGGGCCAGGAAGGGGAGCGAGGACCAGACCAGGTAAGCGATGCGCTGATCTTGCATCTGCTTGAGGGCTCTGGACTGCGCCCAGACCACCAGAGCCAGCCCTGCCGGGGTCATCATGAGGAGTTGGAACAGGTAGCTGCGCACTCTGGCCATCAAAGTGGCTGGCGCCTGTATGCGCTCGCTGCCCTGAAAGAGGAAAGAGGCCCAGTCGTGGGTGGCATTCCACCAGAGCACCGGACTGAACAAAGCCATGGCCAGCAGGGCCGCCCCCGCGGTCTGCCAGGAGCGCCGCCCCAGCACCAGGGCCGGCAGGGGAATGAGGGCGGCCGGATACTTGCTCAGCATACCGAGCCCGGTGATCAAGCCCAGCAACCACCACCAGCGAGGGTCTTCGCTTTCGACCAGCCGCCAGCCCGCCCACAGACCCGCGCACCAGCAGAAGAGGTGGGGCGAGTCCGGCATCATGGCCACCGAGAAGATGGCGAAGCTGGGCAGAAAGCCCAGCATGGTGGCAGCCACCAGGCCCACCAGAGGGCTGAACATGCGGCGCCCCAGGTCGAACACGAACCAGCTCGAGCCGATGAAGAGGAGTACCGCCGGGAGGCGCACCCAGAACTCGGTATCGCCCCCGGTCAGACCGATCAGCCAGCCCACCATGGGCGGATGGTCGAAGTAGGACAGGTCGGGATGCTGGGCATAGTTCCAATGGTAAGCTTCTTCGTGGGCCAGACCGACCCGTCCGATGACCAGCAAGCGGGCCACGGTGGTCAGCCCCACCAGCAGCCAGAAGAGGCGGGTCAACCCTGCGAGATCGTTCGGAAGTAGTGGATGGTGGCGAGCTCTCTGGCACACCACTTCTGCAGGGGATTCAGGGGCCGCTTACCGTTCGGGTCGCCCCGGTCAAGCTCAAGTTGCGAGCGGCAGAACTTCTCCAGCAGCCCCCCCACCGTGCTCATCCGGTAGACAGCCAGCCGGGGGGGGTGGATTCCCGTGGCAAAACGCGAGCGCAGGCGGGGATGCTTCTTGATGTAGAGCAGAGCAGTTCGAGCCTTGGCCTCGGCCTGGCGCAGCATGCCCTGGACATCGGTTGTCTGCGGGGGGCTCTTGACGTGGTAGCCCACGGCCTTGTAGTTGTTGCGGGCCTGGAGACCCAGCGCCATCAGGCGTAAGCCCAGCTCTTGATCCTCCCAGCCGTATTCCTTGAACTCTTCGTCGAACAGGCCGGCTGCCAGCAAGTGCTCGCGCTTGACGGACACGTTGGAGGTCCAGAAGAAAGAGGTAGAGATGTCGGCCATCGTAAAACGTCGTTTTTCCGGGCGAACCGGGGTCTCGACGTGGTTGACCCAGCCGTTGACCACGGCTTTGGGATGCTTGAAATGTGAACGCAGGTGCTCGGCCAGCAGGCGCCTGTCGGCCAGCACGTCGTCGTCGATGAACAGCACCACCCAACCGGAGGCGGCCATGATACCGGTGTTGCGGGCCGTGGCCAGACCCTGGTTGGCCTGGGTGCGAAGCACCAGCCTGTAGGGCAGATCCAGCGACTGGACACGCTGGGAGGTGCCGTCGGTGGAGCCGTCGTCCACCACCACCACCTCGAACTGATCGGCCGGCAGGGTCTGGTCGGTCAGCGACAGCAGCACTTTCTCGAGACTGGCGATGCGGTTGTAACTGCACAGCACGACGGAGATCTCGATCATCGTCGCAGCTCCTCGCGCCCGGCCCGCAGGTACTCTCGGTCGAGGCGCTGGGCCTCCACCAGGGCTTTCAAGCCAGGAATTCGGTCCAGCCACGGAAGGCTGAGAAGCTCGCTGCGAGCGTAGTTCACAGGGTGCAGCCCGCTGCGCAGCAGCATGCGGAAACTGGGATAGCGGCGCAGCAGTCGGGCGGCCGAACGGCCGTCGGCGCGCCGGGTGGCCGCCGCCTGGGAGAGGGGCACCGGCGGCTTGAGATGGTGCACGTAGGCCTCGGGCAAGAAGGTGCGCTTGACGCCCAGGCGCTTGAGCCGCAGGCCCAGGTCGGCATCTTCGAGTCGCTCCAGGCTCTCGTCGAAGAGCCCTGCTTCGAACAGGTGCTCGCGCCGCACGGAGGCATTGCTGGTGCAAAAGTAGTTCATGGAGTAGTGGCGCCAGAGCTGGGAAGGGCTCTGCTCGGGCGGGGAGGGCACATTGATCACCGGCCCTCGCACGACCTGGCGCACCTGGCCGCGGTGGGCGTCGGCGTGCAGGGTGAGGAGATCGGGCGAGGCCAGCACGTCGTCATCGAGGAACAGGCACCAGCTTCCTCGGGCGTTCTGGATGGCGTGGTTGCGGGCGGCCGAGGTGCCCCGGCCTTCCTGGCGGAGGGGCCTGAGGGGATAGCTCAGCTGCAAGCAACCGAGCGCCTCGCTGGTGCCATCGGTCGAGCCGTCGTCCACCACGACCACCTCGAAGCGCTCGCGAGGGAAGCGCTGGAGCTCGAGCTCGCGCAATACCAGCATGAGGCTGGGGCAGCGGTTGCGGGTGGGGATGATCAGGCTGAACTGCACCGGAGGCAATACTCGGATGGCCCGGGAATTCCTGTCGCATGGATGCTCGAGAACGGGCCCGAGGATGTCTGGTCGGGCTGGCTCTGGGAGATGCGCTGGGCTTTCCGCTGGAAGGGTTGAGCCCGGCGCACATCAAGCGCCGCTTCGGTCAGGTGGCCAGGTTCCGGTTCCTGGGTCGAACCGGCTATGTCTCCGACGACACCGAGCTATCTGTCCTGGTGGGGGAAGCCCTGCTCGAATCGGGCGGCGATCCCGAGCAGGCCGCGCGAGCCTTCGGCCGTCGCCTGGTGGGCTGGTTCTGGTGGCTGCCTCCAGGAATCGGGATGGCCACCGCGCGCTCGGCTTTGCGCTGGACTTTCCGGGGGACCGGCGGGGTGGCCTCGGCCGGCAATGGAGCAGCCATGCGAGCTGCGCCGCTGGGTCTGTGGCCCGACCACCGGCCCGAGCTCGTGCGCGCGCTCAGTCGGGTTACCCACACTGACCCGCGGGCCGTAGACGGGGCCCTGGTGGTGGCCGAAGCGGTGGCACTGCTGTGCGCCGGGCGAGAGGCCGACTGGCCGGCGCTGTCCGAGCGGCTCCCCGAGCTCGAGCCCCGCCTGCGCGAGGTCCTGGACCAGGCCTGGAAGCTGGTCAGCTTTCAGGCTTCTCCCGAGCTGCGGGCCGAGCGCCTGGGCACCAGCGGCTACGTGCTGCACTCGGTGCCCCTTGCCCTGGCCGCCCTCTGGAGCCGACCTGCATCGTTTCTGGAGGGACTGCAGTCGGTGATCTTGCGCGGAGGGGACGCCGACTCCAATGGAGCCATCGCGGGCGCCCTGCTTGGGGCCGCCTTCGGGCGCTCGGCACTGCCCACCGAGCTGGCCTCAGCCCTGGAGCCCGCCTTTTCGGCCTGGAGGCTGGAGGCGCTGGCTGACGATCTCCTGGCCGGTCGCCGCCAAGAATACCAGAGCGCCAGCTTCGCCGCTCTGCGGGCTCGCGAGCTGGCCGTCAAGCTGGGGGTGGGCCTGCACGTCCTGCGTCGGCTCTGGCCGCTTTGAGCACCGGCCTAACCTCAAGGCTGGGCAGCTGGCTCGTGGCGCGGGCTTTCGACCTGACAGTGCATGGGACGCCTCGGCAGGGCTTGCTGCTCAGCGCTCAGCCCTCGGGCGGCGGCGGCGCGGCCGGCACCTCGACCTGGGCAAAGCGCACTTGGGAGGCGTTGCCCACGTTGTCGAGCACTTCCAGGGCCACGTGCAGGGTGCGTGCCTCGGCCGCTGGCTCGACCGCGATGCTGGCTCGCTCCAGGGTGCCGGTGGCCGCGGGACGGGCGGTGGCGATCAGCCGGGCCGCCTGCAGATCCTCGATCGGCTGGTCGCTGACCCGCAGCCTGTAAGCGGCGGCCTGGCCGCACCAGGAGTCGTCTCCGGTGGCGGTCCACTGCATGGTCACGCGGTCGGGAGCTGTCTCGACCGCCCGCAGGTCATTGGGAGCAGCCGGGGCCACCTGGTCGTTCTCCACCGCCCGGGCGGCGTTGAGCCGTCCGCCCGTCGTGCTGCGGCCCTGCATGGCTTCCACCGGGTCGGTGCTGAGCAACAGGCGCTGCTTGATCTCTTCGTTGCTGGCCTGGGGGTAGGCGGTAGCGATGAGGCCAGCCACCCCGCTCACATGAGGCGTTGCCATCGAGGTGCCGTTGTAGGCCGCGTAGCCGTTGTTGGGCACGGTGGAGAGAATGCTGACACCGGGCGCGGCCAGGTGCACGGTCTGGGCGCCGTAGCACGAGAAGCGCGCCTTCTGGTCATTGTGGTCGGTGGCGGCCACGGCCACCATGTTGGGCATGTCGTAGGAGCTGGGATAGAACGGACGCTGGTCGTTATCGGTGCCGTTGTTTCCGGCACCGGCGATGTGCAGTGCCGGCGAGCTGGCGAAGGCGTCGAAGAGGGCCTGTGAATAGGCCCCCCCGCCCCACGAGTTCGAGGTGATGCGGGCCCCCATCTGGGTGGCATAGGCCACGCCCCGCAGAATGGTGGCAGCGTTGGTGGTGGGGGAGGAGCCAGCGAAGATCTTGATGGGCATCAGGCGGGCCTGCCAGTTCACCCCGACCACGCCCTGATTGTTGTTGCCCTCGGCTCCGATGGTGCCGGATACGTGCGTGCCGTGGAAGTGCTCGTCCACCGGGTTGCCGTGCTGGTTGTAAGCGTCGTAGCCGTGCACGTCGTCCACCACGCCGTTGCCGTCGTCGTCGATGCCGTTGCCAGGAATTTCGCCCGGGTTGGTCCACAGGTTGTTGACCAGGTCCGGATGGCTCATGTCCATCCCTGTGTCGATGACGGCGATGACCGGAGCGTCCGCCTGGTTGGAGCCGCGCACCGTGGCCCAGGCCCCCGGGGCGGAGATGTCCGCGCCGGCGGTGCCGCCGGTCTGTCCCTGGTTGTTCAGGCCCCAAAGGTCGGGGTGCAGGTCGTTGGGGGCCTCAGCCAGCGCATAGGTGAAGTTGGGCTCGACCCAGGCCACCCGGCCGTCCTCGCCCATCCGGCTCAGGGCCTGCTCGACGCTTGTGCCTGTCGGCAGGGACAGACGCAGCCACTGCTCCGCGCTCTCTTGCAGGGTTGGTCCAAGTTTGAACCGCTCGGCCACGCTGGCGCCATAGTCGGAGGCGAAGTCAGACAGGCCGGAGCCGCTCTTGAGCTTGACGAGCACCTCGCCGGGCACGTGGTCGGGCAGGGGGGCCGACTCCATCCGGTCGGAGGGGGTTCTCGCGGCTGCCGGGGCGCTGCGAGTCGGGAGAGCGATGGGCTGGTTGGCAAGCGGTCGGATCATCATGGCGGGAGCATCGTAGCTCGTCTCGCCCAGGGAAAGATGAACTTTTGTGCAACCTTTATCCAGGAGGACGGTTTTAGCATCCAGGTGAGAGCTGCGGTTCTGGCGATGGTGTTGATCCTGACGTCGGGTCTGGCCCTGGCCGACAGCCCCGCGTTGGAGCGGGCCTTCGAGCCCGGTGGTTTCTTTCGCCCCTACCCTGGTCGACCCGGACGGTACCGCTCCTTCGAGAGCTTCACCCGCGGCTATCACATCCGCCCCACCGAGAGCCGTCGCACCATCGTGCTGGTGCCCATCGGAGAGTTGCCCTCCGAACTCGAGCTCGAGCCCCTGGTGGGCTTCCTGGAGGCGTTCTTCCAGGTGCCGGCTCGGGTTTCCGAGGGCCGCGAGACGGGCCCCTCGGGGCTGATCGGAAAGTGGTCGGCCGACGCCATCCAGCGCTCCTTGAGGGCTGACCTGCCTCCGGACGCCCTCTCGGTGCTGGGCCTGACGATGGTCGATCTCTATGCCGAGGACTCCGATCCTCGGCGACAACTGTTCGGTCAGGGCCACTACTACAACCGCACCGCCGTGGCCAGCCTGAACCGCCTCCATACCCGGCACAGCGAGCTGCTTTATCACCGAGCCTTCAAGCTGGCTGCCCATGAGCTGACCCACACCTTCGGCCTGCGTCACTGCACCCGCTACCGGTGCCTGATGAATTCCTCCGGCAGCGTGGCCCAGAGCGATGCGCGGCCCCTCGAGCTCTGTCCCGAGTGCTTGCGCCGACTCCACCACCTGGTCGGCTTTGATCCCGTGGAACGTTGCCAGGACCTGAATGAGGCTACCCGAATCGCCCTGCCGGAGGACAGCGAGTGGTTCCGAGCGCGCCACGGCTTTCTGATCGCCCCCTGATCGTGTAGAATATTGTCGTGAAGAGCTTTTTCAAACTCTGGCTGGTTGTTCTGGCCCTGCTGCTGCCGGGCCGAGCTCAGGAGTCGCTGCC
Source organism: Candidatus Xenobia bacterium (assembly GCA_045863235.1). Classification (GTDB taxonomy): domain Bacteria; phylum Vulcanimicrobiota; class Xenobia; order Xenobiales; family QWHO01; genus QWHO01. The sequence goes on from BTUM01000039.1 coordinate 38,459, forward strand.
CGACCCCTCCACCTTCGGTCGCTCGGACAGCCTGGCCATCTTCGTCGTGCGGGCTCGCTCGGAGGATAGCGGCTTTCGCCAGATGCTGGCCACCGCCGTCAACGGGGCCCAGGCCCAGAAGGGGGCTCCTTCCCTGGCCAGCTTCCTCTCGTCATTCCTCAGCCTGCGCAGCCAGGAGGAGATGCTGTTGGCGGCCCTGCCCCTGCAGTGGGTGCGGGTGGATTCGGTGGGCCCCGATGGCCGGCTGCTCTCCAACGTGGCCATCACCCTGGCCGGTTGGCGCGGCTTTCAGACGCTGATCTACAACGCCCTGACCGCCGGGCCCGAGGGGAAGCCTTACGAGAAGCGCCTGCACCAGGGCGAGGAGATCGTGCTGCGCGATGGCTGGCAAAGTCCGGGGGCGCGCCTGGTGCTGGCAAGGGTGAACGGCACGTTTCTCAACTGCTCCACACCCGATCAGGCCCGCTACCAGATCGATCGCCTGTTGGGCAAGGATCAGAGCCCGCTCCAGGGCCCGCTCTGGCACGCGTACTCGCAGCTGGCTCAGGACAAAGACGCTTTTGGAGTCATCCTCAACCGCAGCGGCTCGCTCTTGAAGGTGCTGGAGTGGGTCAACCGGGCCGATACCCAGCGAGTGCGGGAGAAGCTTGGCTCGGAGCGGTTCGAGCGAGCCGCCGAGCTGGTCGAGAGCGCGTCCTGGGAGGCCGACGTGGTCTCCGATGATCGCATCGACATCGAGGTGCGCTTTTCGACCGCCGGCCGGCCCCAGGCCGAGGAGCTGGCGCTGTTGCTGGAGGAGGCCCGCGAGGTTCTGGACCAGGAAGGGCGAATGGGGGATTTCTACCTCACGATGACTCCCGAAGGCGTAAAAATAGGCTTTGCGATGGTGGGCTTCCACGACCTGGTCAGCCGCTATCTCGGGACGGTGAGGATCTGACGCCGTGCAAGTCGCCGCCACCTTGACCCGATCTCCTTCCACATCTGCTGGCCCTCCGGATGGTTCCGGGTGAGCGTGACGATCCAGGAGGAGTGAATTTTATTCAAGGCGAACCACCCTTCATGCCCTGCACCCTCTCGGCCGTCCAATCTGTCCTTCCCCAGGCCTACCTGCACGGCGGGGGTGGCGCCGAGTTCAGCGGCCTGACCGCCTCCTCGCGCGAGGCCAACCCCGGATCGCTCTTCGTCTGCCTGCCCGGAGCCCGGACTGACGGCCACCAATTCGCGCCCGACGCGGTGGCTCGCGGAGCTGTCGGGCTGGTCGTAGAGCGGGTCCTCCCCGAGCTGCACGTGCCCCAGCTGGTGGTGCCCAGCTCGCAGCTGGCTCTGGCCCACCTGGCCGCGCTCTTCACCGGTCGCCCCACCGACCGTTTGACCACGGTCGGGATTACCGGCACCAACGGCAAGTCTACGACCACCTTCCTGGCCGAGGCGGTGCTGCGGGCGGGGGGCTACGACCCGGGGCTGATCGGCACCATCGAGGCCCGGGTCGGGAGCGAGCGGCGCACGCTGCCCAACACCACACCGGACAGTCTGACTCTGTACCGGCTCTTCTCCGAGATGGTGGCCGCCGGACAGGACGCCGTGGTCATGGAGGTCAGCTCCATCGGCCTGGAGGCCGGGCGGGTGCACCAGATTCCTTTCGATGTAGCTGTTTTTACGAACCTGACTCAAGACCATCTCGACTACCACAAGACCATGAAGGCATACCAGGAAGCCAAACGGCGCCTCTTCACCGAGCACCAGGTGGCGGGTCGGCGCCATGAGCCGGCCGCCGTGGTGAACCTGGACGATCCGGCCGGAGCCTCGATGCTGGAAGGCTTTCGGGGCCAGAAGCTGACCTACGGACGCAGCTCCGAGGCCATGCTGCGGGCCAGCGACATCGAGCCGCGCGAGGCCGGAGTCTTCTTTCGCTTCACCGACCCGGCTGGGGCGACCCATCCAGTGCAGTTGGGGCTGGGAGGTCTTTTCAACGTGGCCAACGCTCTGGCCGCTCTGGGTATCGCCTGGGCGCTTGGCATCGAGCCCGGAAGGGCCGTGGCTGCGCTGGAGTCGGTGGACAGCGTGCCGGGCCGCTTTCAGGAGATCCGTCAGGGTCAGGACTTTCGGGTGGTGGTGGATTACGCTCACACCCCGGACGGACTCAAGAACCTGCTCGAGTCGGCTCGCCGGGTGAGCGCCGGGCGAGTGCTGGTGGTCTTCGGCTGCGGGGGCGACCGCGACCGCGGGAAGCGCCCCCAGATGGGAAAGTTGGCCGGAGATCTGGCCGACGTGGTGATCGTGACCAGCGACAACCCGCGCTCGGAGGATCCGCTGGCCATCTTGACTGACATCGAAGGCGGGCTGGTGGGCAAGAGCTACACCCTGGAGCCTGATCGAGCCCGGGCCATCGCCCTGGCCATCGACCAGGCTCGATCAGGCGACGTGGTGGTCATCGCTGGCAAGGGCCACGAGAACTACCAGATCGTGGGCAGCCAGGTGCTCGCCTTCGACGACGCCGAGGTGGCTCGCGAGGCGTTGCGTCGATGAGCCTCTGGTCGCTCGACCAGGTCGCGCGAGCTACCGGCGGCACGCTGACACCTTTTTCGGGACTGGAGCTGACGGGTATCTCCACCGATACTCGAAGCCTGGTGCCTGGCAACCTGTTCGTGCCCCTGGTTGGACCCGACTATGACGGCCACGACTTCGTGGAGAAGGCCTTCGAGGCCGGTGCCGCGGCCACGCTGTGGGCCCGTCCCGGCGAGCCGGGTCGGCGCCCCGCCGTGCAGGTCGCGGATACCCTGGCCGCGTACCAGGATCTGGCCCGCTTTCACCGACGCCGTCTGGCCATCCCCGTGGTGGCCGTGACGGGGTCGGCCGGCAAGACCACCACCAAGGAGCTGTGTGCCGCCGTGCTGGGCTCGCGCTTTGAGGTGCACAAGACCGCTAAGAACTACAACAACGAGGTGGGCGTGCCTCGGACTTTGCTCGAGCTGGAGCCTTCCCATCAGGTGGCGGTGGTGGAGATGGCCATGCGCGGGGCCGGCCAGATTCGCCAGTTGGCCCGCCTGGCCGATACCCGGGTGGCCTTGATCAGCAGCATCGGGGAGGCTCATATCGAGCTTCTCGGCTCGCGCGAGGCCATCTGCGACGCCAAGGGCGAGCTGCTCGAGGAGCTCGGGCCGGGGGCGACGGCCGTGCTGCCGGCCGAGTGCGAGTTCTTCGAGCGGCTCAAGAGCCGCACCCGATGCGAGGTGCTGAGCTTCGCGGTGGAGGGTCCGGCCGACGTGCGGGCAGTGCAGCTGGAGTCACGCGGGGTGCTGGGCTGGCGGTTGGAGGTCGATTGCCTGGGGCGGCGTTCGGAGCTGGAGTTCCCCGCCCCCGGCCGGCACAACTTGAGCAACCTGATGGGTGTTCTGGCCGTGGCGGCGATTTTCGGGGTGACTCCCGAGGAGGCGGCCCCGGCTATTGCCGCTTTCCGGGGCGCCGAGCTGCGCATGGAGGTGCGCCAGTTGGAGGCCGGGGTGGTGCTGCTCAACGACAGCTATAACGCCTCCCCCGCCGCCATGGAGGGGGCTCTGGAGGTGCTGGGCTCGGCGACCGGTCGGCGTCTGGCCGTGCTGGGCGATATGCTCGAGCTGGGCTCTTTTGCCCCCGAGTTGCACCGCCGCGTGGGCGAGGCGGCTCGACGCCAGAAACTGGACGTGCTGGTGGCGGTGGGGGAGGAGAGCCGGGCCCTGGCCGAGGCCGCCCGGGGCGGCTCAGGCGAAGTGCACTGGGCCCCCGACCGCGAGCAGGCCTGGGAGCTGTTGCGCCCTCGCCTCTCGCCGGGCGACACGGTGCTGGTCAAAGCCTCCCGCGGCATGGGGCTGGACTGGGTGGCCCAGCGCCTGCAGGAGGTTCCTCTTCCGCTCAGCTAAGGCCGGTTACAGGGTGGAGTTACGCTTCTGAAGGGTGCTCAGATACTTCTTCAGAGCTTTGTGGACTGTGGGCTCGAGGCTGGCAAAGCGCGTGCGGATGACGAACAGGTCCTCCTTCTCCCGGTCCTCGCGACAGATGACCACGCTGCCCGGCACTTCGATGGCGGCCAGGCTTTCCAGGGGACCGATCTTCAAGATCACTTCGATGCCGGATGCGCAGTGACCGTTGAGCTGGGCCTTGGCCCCCCCGCCCGAGAGGTCGATCAGCCGACCCGAGCCGATGCGGGATCCGTCCTTGGTGGCGGTGATCTCCACCGGCAGCCCGGAGCCCAGGCGAATGAAGCGTCGGCGCTCGGCCGCCTTGGCCTTCTCGTGGTAGCCCAGTTTCTCCAGGTAGGGCCCCACCCAGGTCGACTTGAGGTTCTCGGGCCGGCAGGCAAAGTGCACGCCCAGGTAGACCCGCCCGGTTTCGCCGATGCGCCGCCGCCACATCACCTCGGCAGGGATGGGCGGGCCCAGCGAGCCGGTCTTCTTGTCGGCGATGGTGATGACCAGCTTGGAGGACTTCTTGACCTTCTCGCGCTCGGAGGCTTCCAATCGCATACCGGTGCTGCCGATGTCGGTGGAGAGTGCGTGGAAGGCAGCTCCCTCGGCTTTGCACTGCACGTTGATATGGCAGGGCAGGCGATAGGAGGTGCGCTTCTCCTCCATGCTCATCGCGTCATCCTTGTTGCCGCCCAGCAGCGACTTGAGGCTTTCAAACAGGTTTTCGAACAGGGTCATTCTCCCAGTATCTCCTTGACGCGCGTGATCACTTTGCGAGGCGAGAACGGCTTGGTGATGTACTCGTTGGCCCCGCTTTCGAGGCTGTTGAGGCGGTCGGCTTCCTGGCCCTTGGCGGTGATCATCACGATGTAGACGTCCTTGCGTTCGGGGTGGTCGCGCAGCTGGCGACAGACCGAGTTGCCGTCCATTCGCGGCATCTGGATGTCGAGCAGCAAAAGGTCGGGTCGATCGGCCAGCGCCTTCTCCAGGGCCTCCTGGCCATCCACGGCCGTCAGCACACGGTAGCCCTCTTTCTTGAGGATGAACTCCAAAGAGCGCAGCACGAAGGGCTCGTCGTCGGCTACCAGGATGGTCTTGCCCATAGGTCCTCAGCTTTCGGTGGCCGACTCATCTCCCCCTGGCGAGAGAGCGGTTTCGGTCAGGAGATTGCGCACCAGGCTGGCCAACTCCCCCTCCGAGAAGGGCTTGGTCAGGATGGTGTTGGCCCCCATTCCCAGGGCCACGGTGCGGTCGTCTCGGGGAGCGGCCGTGAGCACCACGATGGGAATGTTGGCCGTCTCGGGGTTGTGCTTGAGCTCGCGCATCACGTCATGGCCCGAAACGCCTGGCATCTTGAGATCCAGCAGGATCAGGTCGGGGGGGTGCTCGCGCACCGACTGCAGGGCCTCCTCGCCGTTCTGGGCGGTGCGCACCCGGTAGCCCCGGTTGAGGAAGATGGTGTTCAGGGCCAGCAGGATGTCGGGGTCGTCATCCACCAGCAGGATCTCGTTCTCCTGGCGGTTGGACCAGGCCATCAGGCGGATGATGCGCTCGAGAAGCTTGTCCTTGTCGACCGGTTTGGCCAGGAAGTCGGCCGCGCCCAGGCGGAACAGTTTGGCTTCGTCCTCCACGATGGAGATGATCATGACCGGGATGTCCCGGGTGGCAGGCTCTTGCTTGAGCCGGGTGAGCACTTCCATCCCGTTGACGTCGGGCAGCATGACGTCCAGGCAGATCAGGTCAGGCTTGTCTTGCCTGGCCAGGGTGATGGCCTCGTCGCCGGTGCGCGCCTCGAGCACCTGATAGCCCTCCAGCTCGAGCACGTGACGCAGGAACCGGCGGATGTTGACCTCGTCGTCCACGACCAGCACCCGGCGGCCCAGTCCCCAGTCGGCCAGGCGGTGGCGGGGCAGGGTCAGCACCGGCAGGGGAGCGTCGTCCTCCAGCGGCAAGCGCACGATGAAGCGGCTCCCCCTTCCCAGCTGGCTGTCCACCGTCAGCGTGCCCTGATGGGCTTCCACGATGCTGCGCGCGATGGGCAGGCCCAGGCCAGTCCCTTTGATCTCGCGCGTCTCGGAGCTGTCCACCTGGCCGAACTTCTCGAAAATGCGCTGGTGGTGCTCGGGAGCGATGCCGATGCCGCTATCCTCGACCACCACCTCGACCTGGTTGGAGGGGGTGCGGCTGGCCAGCAGGCGCACCCGGCCTCCCGGCGGGGTGAACTTGATGGCGTTGCCGATCAGGTTGGTCAGCACCTGGATCAGCTTGTCCCGGTCGCCGGTCATGGGCAGCTTGGTCTCGGCCAGCACCTCGAACACCAGCCCCTTCTTGTCGGCCGCCCCCCGCAGCGAGTTGGCGGCGGCGTTGATGACCTCATAGATGTCCACCGGCTCCATGTCCCACTGCATGCGACCAGCCTCGATGCGTGAGAGGTCGAGCAGATTGTTGATCAAGCGGGTGAGCCGATCCGACTCCTTGTTGATGATCTCCAGGAACTCCATCTGGGTGTCGATGTCTTCGCCCCGGTTGTCGAGCAGGATCTCGGCAAAGGCCTTGATGGAGGTGAGGGGCGTGCGCAGCTCGTGGCTGACGGTGTTGAGGAACTCGGACTTGAGCTTGTCGAGCTCCTTGAGCTTCTCATTGACCCTCTGCAGCTCCTGGCGCGAGACCTCGAGATCGCGCCGCATCGAGCGCTCTTCCTCGAGTAGGATGCGCAGGTGTCGCACCGTCTCGTTGACCCCCATGGCCAGCTGGCCCATCTCATCGTCTTCGCCCACCGGGGCCTGACCGGTGAGATCCCCCTCCATGACGCGCTCGGTGAAGTCGAGCAGTGTCTTGACGCGATACTGGAGCCTCTCGCGGGCCGCCTTCTCGAGCTGGATGCGGTCCTGCAGCTGCTCGGCCATCAGGTTGAGCGAGCGGCCCAGCAGGCCGACCTCGTCGCGCCGACGCGAGGAGGCACGGGCGGTCAGCTTGCCCCGGGCCAGATCGCGAGCCACCAGCGCCAGGCGCAACAAAGGCTCGGTGAAGCGGCGGGTGATCACGCCCATGAAAAGCACCGAGCCGGAGAGTAGGAGCAGGGTCAGCCCCGAGAGGTAGCGCCGGGAGCGGTCCAGGGCCCGGTTCAGGCTGTCCAGGCGCAGGCCTACCCGCACCGTGCCTTGACGCCGATCCACCATCACGGGCGCCGAGGCGTCCAACACCGGCAGCCCTCGGTACACGGTGAACTGCACTCGCTGGCCCTCAGCCGCAACCGCCGAGCGGGTATCCGGGTCCATCTCTCGCTTGCCCCGCTCGGAAGGCTCGGAATGAGCGATCACTTCGCCATCCTTGCCCAGGATCATCACGTAGGCCACGTCCTCGAGCCGCATGAACTGCTCGACATCCTTCTCCAGCTGGAAAAAGCTGAAGGTGCGCATCTGCTCGCCTGCCAGAAAGGCCAGCGCATCGGCCAGCGACAGAGCCCGCTTCTCGGTCTCGTGGCGCAGGATGTCCTCTTCGTGACGAACGATGATCACGAAGTTGAACACCATGAACACCAGCAGCAACGGCACGATGGCCAGCACCAGCTGACTGCGCAGGGTTTTGTAGGTGCCGGGCCGAGCCATGAAGGCGGCTATTCTTCCTTGTCAGCGGGCTTCCTCGGACACAGCGACGCGGCGGCGAGTTCGTGAATATCCTTCCAGGGTTGTGAGCGACTCTCAGGGGCGTGCTCGCCTCGAAATGTTGAGCCGAGGTGGGACAACTTCTCCCTCGAGTGCTATACTCGAATCAGACATGCGCACGTGCAAAGCCGGGCCACGCGGGTATGCTCCGCGGCCCTGGAAGAGCGTCCGGCCGTGAGAAGGGTCGGGCTGGTCAGCAAGGAGCTGAAGCCACGCAAAGAGGCGAGCGCGCCGGTTGCGCAAAAGCCGGTCAAGCCGCTTCTGGGCCAGTCAGCGACTGCCCGCTCGGGCATGGTTTCCAAGCTCACTGTCACCCTTCCTGACGCCAAGACCAAAAAAGAGCAAGTGGTCGTCGCCACGCTGACCCTGCGTCAGGTGGCCACGCGGCTGAGGATTCCTGTCAACGACGTCAAGGACATGTTGCGCCAGGGCGTCCTGCGCGGCGGGCTGTCGGGAGTGCCTGTGCCCGAGCTCGAGAACTACATTCGCATCCACCGGCCCCACTTGCTGCGAGTGGTTGAGACTCCCACCGTCGAGGAGACCCACTTCCCCACCTTCCGCAAGCTGCGACGCGGGTTGATGTGGCGGATCGACCTCTGGAGCCGAGCCGTCCTGGGGTTTTTGACCCCGCGCAAGAAGCCCGTGCTGACTGTGACCCTGCCCACGCCCGCGCCGCCCGAGCCCGAGGGTCCGCCCGATGAAGCCGCCATCCTCCAGGCTTTGCAGGCCACTGACGTGAAGCGTCTCAAGGCGTTGCTCGACGAGCATGGGGATCTGGTGCTGCGGACCACCGACGCAGAGCAGAATACCTCGCTCCACCTGGCGGTGATGGCCGGGGGCTACGAGCGCACCTATCTGCTCGTCAACGCAGGGGCCGAGCTGAACGCCCGCAACGCCAACGGGACTACTCCGCTGGGGCTGGTGCTGCAGGCACGTCGGGGAGGCTGGCGTCAGGTGGCGAGCCTGCTTCAGGAGCGGGGCGCAATCGAGTGAGCGCCCCGGCCGCCAGGGCCGAGAGCAGGGGAGCGGCCGGCAGCGTGTAGCGCGTCTCGACGTGCAAAAGCGAATAGGCCGTCGTCAGGCAGAGCAAGAAGCCCAACGGCAAGGCCATGGCCCGCAAATCAAAGCGCCTCACCAGACCCGCCAGGGCCAGCAGCAGCACCAGACGTTGCAGTCCTCGGGCGACTTCAACCAGGATGGGCACGCGCTCATCGCGGGGGAAGGCGTAGAGGAGCGGATCGCTGGCATCCCACCAGAGGTGCCAGGCCTGGTTGAGTACATGCAGCGCATAGCGGCCCGGATGGTCCTTGATGGCCTGGATGCCCACCCGGGTCAGCTCGTTGTTGACGGCTCGCACCCGCTCGGGCGGCAGGTCCTCCATGCCACCCCCAGGCAACACCGGTGACCACTGAATCAGGCCCTCTTTGTAGGCCTCCAGGCCATCACGGGTCAAGAAGACGCCCTGATCGAAGGTGACTCCGATGTAGATGGCATACCCGAAGCCGGTCACGGTCATGGGCGTGAAACGCCCCCCCACCTGGTAGTTGCGGTAGGCCCAGGGCACCATGCACAGGCTCCAACACAGCACGGCCAGCGCCCCCATTCTCCAGGCGCGACTCAGGCCGGTCGCCAGGAGCAGTGCCACGACCGCGAAGGGCAGCATGGTGGGCTTGGTCAGGCTGAGCAGGGCCGAGAGCACCCCCAGGAGCGCGAAACGCCGCCAATTGACTTGCTCTGTGCAGCGCCAGGCCACCTCCACCACGGCGGTCAGCAGCACCGTGCTCAAGACGTCGTTCAGGGCCGGGATCGAGAAGAGTGCCCAGTAAGGGTTGAGCACCAGGATGCTCACCGCCAGCAGGGCGTAACCTTCGCCGCCCAGCTTGCGCAGACGAGAGTAGACCAGCAAGGCCATGACCACCGTGAGCAAGCTCTGAAAGAGAACCACAGAGAGCTCCAGCGGCACGGGAATCATCATCAGCAGAGTCACCGCGATCGGCATCAGGGGGGGGCGCGAGATGTCCGGGTAGTAAGGCTCGCAGGGGCTGTGCGAAAAGCCGTGGCCTTCGAGCATGTTGTGGGCCAGCATGACGTGGTGGTAAGCATCGCCCAGCAAGCGCTGGGGAATCCAGGCGGCCAGGGCGAGGCGCAGCACGACCCCGAGGAGGAGCAACGCCGCCAGAGTCCTGTGTGCCATCCGATCGGCCCTTTCTTCAGTTTGGCGAGTTGACCTGTAGTCGACCAGTTTTGCGAGCGGGCGCTCCTGAATGGCGTCCACCGGGCCGCGGCCCTGTCCTGGCGAAGGCTCGTACGGAGCGGAAGCCACTACGTTGCCGCCGGATGGTCAGAGTCGAGTGCGCCCGTAGGCCGGGAGGCGCTTGCTGTGGGAGACCGCGAACTCCGGGGTAACGGACGCGAGTTGTCTGTCCGAGTTGACCTTTCAGGCTACCGACAAGTATACTGATCAGTACTCTGGAGGAAGATGAGCAACCCAACGGTTCGGATCAGCCCACAAGCCCATTCGACTCTCAAGGCCCTGGCCGAAAGCTCGGGTGACACCATGCAGCAATTGCTCGACCGGGCTATCGAAGCTTATCGTCGTCAGTGTTTTCTCGAGGAGGCCAATGCCTCGTATGAAGCATTACGGGGCGATGCAATCTCTTGGGCTGAGTGGCAGGCAGAGTTGGAAGGCTGGGATTCAACGCTTCTGGATGGTCTCGGGCGCGAGTGAATGTTCCCGCCAGGAGTGAGATCTGGTTTGCCGATTTGAACCCTGTTCGCGGTCACGAGCAAGGCGGGCATCGACCCGTTCTGGTAATCTCCGTCGACGCTTACAACCGTGGTCCGGCGGGTCTCGTGCTTGTTCTACCTGTCACATCAACGCAGCGAGGTGTGCGATATCACGTTACGGTCGAGCCGCCAGAAGGTGGGCTTACGAATCCGAGTGATGTGCTTTGCGATGCCATTCGCAGCATATCCAGAGAACGATTGGGGCGTCGCCTCGGCGCAGTCGGTCCGGGGACCATGGCGGCTATCGAGGAGCGCTTGAAGATCTTGCAGGGACTGCCCTGATCGTCGCACATCTCTCCCGCTCATGAACTCGGTCGATTCTCCAGTGGACCGTCGATGCGTTCGAGAAGCTCCCGGCGAGCTCCGGTGAAGTGGCCCGGACGCCGGCGCAATCCACCCTCGAGCGGGATCCAGTCGGAGCAACCCGCCGGAGTCCTGTGAGCCATCCGGCGCGAGTTGACCTGTAGTCGACGAGAGATTCTCAGCCATGTGAGCTGCTGAGGAGGGGCCCTTGTCGATGACCCGGAACCAGGCTGCCACGTATCGTAGTCATCAACCAGTATTGACGGAGGACCTCTTGACACGACTGCTGGCCCTGGCCTTGCTCGCTCTTTCCCTCGCACTGAGCGGTTGCGGCTCGGAAGAATCCATCACCGGACAGGCGCCGGTCTCGGCCATCCTGGCTTCGGCCCGTATCGGCCCGGCCGGGGGCACCGTGACCGTGACCGAGGGTCCCTTTGCCGGCGCCTCCGTCACCATACCTCCCGGAGCCCTCCAGACCGAGGAGCTGATCACGATCGCCCCGGGCACCGGGCTGACTGAGCCGGGCTTCGACACCTGGGGACCGGCGCTTGCCTTCGGCCCTCCCGGCCTGCAGTTTGCCCTCCCGGTTCGGATCACGCTCCCCGTTCCGCCTCTGGAAAGCCTGGTTTCCGACTACCTGGCCGGTCACCTCGATGCGCAGGATCAGACCCTCATCCAGCCACTGGCCATGGCGGAGGGTCAGAGCTTGCTCGAGCTCGAGAGCTTCAATTTCTCGACCTTCCAGGGCCTGCGCCACCGCCGGGAGGCACCCACGCCGACCTCTTCCCCCCGACCGAACGTCGCCCCCAATACCCCGCTCTCTCCCGGCACCACGACCGGAAATGCCCCTCTGATCGCTCCGCTTTCTCCGGACACTTTCCTGACCACGGGGCTCAACCCCGACGGAACGCTGGCCAGCAACCCGGTCATCGACCGGGGCACAATCCTCTTTGACGGCCTCACCTACAACCTGCGCAGCTTGAGCCAGGGTGACTCCATTACCATCGGAACCGGGAAGAACCAGTTCAGCGCGGTGGTCTACTCCATGGTTCCGGTCATGGCAACGACCGATTTTGCTTACGCGCATCTCAAGGAATTCTACCTCGACGACTCCAAGAACACTGTTCACCCCGATCCGATGCCGGCCACGAGCCAGCCCGGGACCATCAACAAGGGCTCCAAGTCCAGCGTGGGTCCCGCCCCGACCGCCAGCGCCTATGATCCCAATACGCCGGTGTATCTCACCTCCAACAACGCCACAGACAACGCCTTCTTCTTCCTGCCCAACCTGCCCAACGGACGCAACGCCAACGGTTATACCGACCATCTGGGGCTGACCGAGAACGTCTCCTGGACCTTCAATCCTTTCCTTTACACGTTTCTGGACAAGACCTACGACACGGGTCTGTTCTGGCGTTTCTGTCACGGCTGGGCCTCTCCCTCGGAGAATGCCAACCAGACGGTGCAGTGGAACCGGATGGATGCGACCAATCTCAACGCCGCGAACCCTGGCGGTGCCCCGCCCCTGCAACTGGCTGCAAACGCGGGGCAAGACCTGGTCAGCGCGACGATCATGGCTTTGAGCACGACCAGCCCCGGTGCTCTGGCCACCCTGTTCAGCGGCTGGGTCAATACCGGCGCGAATCAAGACAACAGCACCTGGACCAGCGTGCAGCAACTGCCATCGTGGCTGGCCTTCGGGGCCTTCGTGACCTACCAGCCAATGCCCGGCTTCCAGTGTAATCTCCTGCGCCAGAACACGCCGGCCGGCACCTACACGATGGCCGAGAATACCAGCATGCTCTTTGTGCGCAATACCGGTCAGGTGGAGATCCCGGCAGCTTCCTCGGGCACCACCGTCAGCGGTCCGGTGCCGCTGGTGCTACAGACCTGGACTGACCAGCGCTTTGCGGTCTATAACGCCCTGACCCAGGCCGTGCCTTCGACCCAGGACCAGTATCCCGGCGAGGAGTACTATTACCTGGGGAACACCTATCTGCCGGGCAAAGCGGGCCTGGTGAACCGCTGGACCCACTACCCGAGGATGACGCTGGTCAGCGCCACCGGGGTGGCCCAGCCCGACGAGCGCGACACGGACTGCTGGCTTGGCCTGCGAGGTGACCAGCCGTGGGATGTGATGGCCTGGATGCAAGGCTACATCGTTCCCCCCGGTATCCTCCCGCAGCCCAATGACCTGGGCTACCTCGAGCAAGGTGGCCAGGCCGGCAAGCCCTTCATGCTGGGCGCCTCCCAGCAGGTCACCAGCCCGACCGATGCCAACGTGCTCGAGACCCTGCGGCTGGAGAACTCCAACTCGTTCTGGTGGGTGCAGGTTCCCAAGACGGACAGCTCCCTGAAGCAGATGTATGCCGCCACCCTGTGCCTTGACCCGGACGGGTCCGGCGCCCTGGGTTACTTGCCGGTCGCCAAAGTGTGGTGGAAGTGGGTGCCCCAGAGCTTCGCCCTGCAATCGGGCAGCTACACCTGGACCGCTCAGGTCAGCCAGCTCGGCAGCTGGGTTCCCCAGTTCCAGTGGTTGGTGCAAAACGGGCCGGAGCAGAAGGACAAGACGACCGGAGTCATTTCCTACCCGGCCAAAGGTTTCCCCTCCGGTTGGTTCAATCAGCTCCCCGGTCCCACCGATACGGCCAAGCAGGGCACCTCCGGCAGCCCCAACGTCTACACCCTCGCGGGACCGGCCCCGGGCGGAGCCACCACCGGCTCCTCCATCAGCCTGACCGTTAACGAAGCTGACCTTCCCACGAATGCAGCGCCTCAGGCCATCACCTGGAATCCCCCCGGCTCGGGTCCCTTCTCACCGGGGAAGGCCAAAACGACCGGTCAGGTGACCAACAGCGCCACCAGCAATCAGGTGGGAGACACGCTGCAGCGCTACACGATCGAGGCGGTGACGCCCCTGGCCTCGGGCGCTCCCAACTTTCTGATCGTGCTCGGGCCGGCACCCACCAACTAGCAGAGTGATGCAAAAGTCCTCGAAGAGGGCTTTTGCATCATCCAGCTAGGGTTTTCCCGGCCGGGCCGGGAAGGCCCGGCCATGCCCCCCAAGACCATCGCCTTCTTCCCCGAGGCCGCCTACGGCCCCGCCCTCAACTCGGTGGGCATCGCCCAGGCCTGCGAGAAGCTGGGCCACCGGGCGGTGTTCCTGACCGCGCCCGACCTGGCTGGCACCTACTCCGGCTACGGCTTCGAGGAGCACCTGGTGCCCATGTCGGCCCCCATGCCCGCCGAGGAGGCGGCCAGCTACTGGCAGACCTTCATCGATGGGCACATCCCCAACTTCAACAAGTCTCCCTACGAGCAGATCGACAACTACGTCAAGGATTGCTGGGACGCCATCGTGGAGACGGCGGTGTGGGCCCAGAAGTCGCTGCCCGAGGTGCTCGCGCGGGTGCAGCCCGACGTGGTGTGCGTGGACAACGTGATCTTGTTCCCGGCCATCAAGCAGTATGGCAAGCCCTGGGTGCGCATCATCTCCTGCAGCGAAAACGAGATCCCCGATCCAGACATTCCCCCGCACCTGTCGGGCTGCGGGCAAGACGACAAAGCCTGCTTTCAGGCCTTCGAAGAGCGCTTCAACCAGGTGATCGGCCCCATCCACCAGCGCTTCAACGTCTTTCTGGCCGAGCAGGGCGAGGCCCCCTATCCCCTGGGCCAGTTCTTCGAGGCCTCGCCTCACCTGAACTTGCTGCTCTATCCCGAGCCGGTCAAGTTCCGCCGCCGCCAGCCCCTCGACCCGCAGCGTTTCCAATACCTGGAAGGGTGCGTGCGGCAGGACGCGCCCTACCAGCTCCCTGCCTTTCAAACCAACCAGGACAAGCCTGTCGTGTACGTCAGCTTCGGCTCGCTCGGCTGCGGCGACGTGCCCACCCTGCAGCGCCTGGTGGAAGCCCTGGGCCGGCTGCCCTTGCGGGCCCTGATCAACGTGGGCGGCTATCTCGAGAGCTATCGCGAGGTGCCCCCGAACGTGCACCTCGACAAGTGGTTCCCCCAGCCTTCGGTCATCCCCCAGGTGGACGCGGTGATCCACCACGGGGGCAACAACACCTTCACCGAGTGCCTCTACTTCGGCAAGCCGGCCCTGATCATGCCCTACGTCTGGGACGGCCACGACAATGCCACCCGGGTTCACGAGACCGGTCACGGTCTCAAGATGCACCGGGCCAACTGGACCTTCGAGGAGCTCTCTGAGGCCCTCGACACCCTGCTGACCGACCAGGAGATGGCCGCGCGGCTCAAGCGCAGCGCGGCCCAGATGCAGGCCAGTCCGGGCCCCGCCCGGGCGGCCGAAGCGATTGTGAGGCTGCTCTAACATGGCGATCATGCTCAAGTCCAGTGCCCCCCACGTGCGCGGCGTGGCCCGGGTGGATCAAGAACTGCTGGAGGTGGACTCCACCCTCAAGGTGGCCCCCATCCCGGTCGGCCCCAACGACTGGCCCCAGATGGGCATCATCCGCTCGGAGCCCTCGCGCTGGCCGATGACCCTGGAGAGCTGCGATCAGCTGTGCCACTTCATGGAGGGGCGCGCCACCTGCACGCGCGAGGGCGAGACCATCGAGGTGGAGCCGGGCACGGTGGTGCACTTCAAGACCGGCTGGAAGGGCGAGATCCAGGTTCACGAGACGGTGCACTTCGTCTACGTCTGCTTTCCCGGCGCCCCGGCCGAGAAGACGCCGGTGCTGCGCGACGTGGCCACGGTGCCGGCCGAGAAAGACTGGGGGATCATCCCCACTATGCTCGAGGGTGAGTCGCGCACCAGCGGCATCTTGCTCTCGCGCGACGCCGACGGCGGGGCCGAGAGCGGCATCTGGATCTGCACCCCCGGCAAGTGGCACTGCCACGTCACCAGGGACGAGTTCTGCCACTTCCTGAGCGGGCGCTGCACTTACACCCACGACCGTAGCGGCGAGGTGATCGAGATCGAGCCCGACACCGCGGCCTTCTTCCCGAAAGACTGGAAGGGCACGTGCGTGGTCCACGAGACGGTGCGCAAGGTCTACTTCATCGCATGAG
Source organism: Candidatus Xenobia bacterium (assembly GCA_045863235.1). GTDB lineage: Bacteria > Vulcanimicrobiota > Xenobia > Xenobiales > QWHO01 > QWHO01. The sequence goes on from BTUM01000039.1 coordinate 54,186, forward strand.
CGCTCTTCAGTACGTGGGGGGCAGGCTGGTGAAGGCCGCCGGCGCCCCTCGCAAGGTGCTGGATCCGGCCACGCTGCAAGAGGTGGGGGAGGTGGCTGAGGCCACCTCCGAGGAGATCGAGGCCGCCCTGCAGGCGGCCGAGCGGGCCCGGCCCGCCTGGGCTCAGATGGACGCCAAAAGCCGGGCCAACGTGCTCCACCGCCTGGCCGACGCCATCGAGAACGGGGACCGGCGCCGGGTAGCCGAGCTGATGACCCGCGAGATGGGCAAGCCCTTCCCCGAGGCCATGGGCGAGCTGGCCAACGTGGCCTCCATCTTCCGTTACTGCGCCGAGCTTGCGCGCGACGAGGTGGGCCGGGTGGCCGGTCCCATCCAGCCGGGGTCGTTTCAGTATTCACGCGCCTTTCCGTACGGCGTGAGCGTGCACATCGTGCCCTTCAACTTCCCCATCCTGCTCTTGTCCTGGACCCTGGCCGCCTCGCTCGCGGCCGGCAATGTGGCCATCGCCAAGCCAGCCGAGGCCACCACCCTCTGCACCTGGGCGTTCTGCGAGCTGCTGGGCGAGGTGCTGCCCCCGGGCGTCCTCTCGGCCCTGGCCGGCGGACCGGCGGTGGGGCGGGCCCTGGTCGAGTCCGAGCGCACCCACGTGGTGGCCTTCACCGGCTCGGTGGCCGCCGCTCGGGCCGTAGGCACCGCCTGCGCCGAGCGCTTCAAGCCCTGTCTGCTCGAGGCGGGCGGCTCGGACGCGCTGATCGTCTCCGACAAGGCCCCTCTGGAGGTGGCCATCGCCGGCTCGGTAACGGCTGCCTTCCACCTCTCGGGCCAGATCTGCACCTCGGCCGAGCGCTTCTTCGTGCACCGGGATGTCCACGACCGCTTCGTGGCCGGGCTGGTGGAGGGTGCCCGCAAGCTGCGCATCGGCCACGGCCTGGAGCGCTCCGAGCTCGGTCCCCTGGTCTCGGAGGCGGCCCGGGCCAAGGTGGTCCGCCTGGTGGACGACGCCGTGGCCCGCGGGGCGCGCCTGGAGACGGGCGGGCGCATTCCGCCCGGACGCGATGTGGGCTGGTTCTACGAGCCCACCGTGTTGACCGGGGTGTCGCCTGACATGCCCATCTTCCACGAGGAAGTGTTCGGTCCGGTAGCCTCCATCTGCGCCGTGGACTCGTTCGAGCAGGCCCTGGAGCTGGCCAATCGCTCTGAGTTCGGGCTGGGGGCCTCGCTCTTCACCACCGACCTCTCCGAGGCCATGGCCTTCGTGGAGCTCATCGAGTCGGGCATGGCCTGGGTCAACAATCCCCTCATCGACAACGACGCCCTGCCCTTTGGAGGCTGGAAGCACTCCGGGGTGGGACGGGCCCTGGGCCGCGAAGGCCTGAACGCCTTTCGGCGCACCAAGATGGTGGTGGTGGACGCCACCCCGAAGGTGCACGACTGGTGGTATCCCTACCCTGAGAGCGAGTTCTATTCCTGATGCGCGTTCTTTTCATCGGCGGAGCCGGGCTGATGGGCTCGGGCAGCATCCGCGACATGCTCGACACCAGCCCTCACGAGATCATCGCAGCTGACTCCAGTGAAGAGCGGCTCTCCCGCCTGCCGGACCACCAGCGGCTGAGGACCCGGGTGCTGGACGTCTCCGACCGCGCGGCCCTGCTGGCCGCCCTGCAAGATTGCGACCTCTGCGTCAACGCCGTGCCCACCTTCGCTGGCTACCAGATGGCCATCTTCGAGGCCTGCCTCGAGGCCCGGCGGGCCTACACCGACTACGGCGGCATGGGCGTCTACACCGTCAAGCAGAAGGCCATGCACCAGGCCTTCGAGCAGGCGGGGGTGACGGCGGTGGTGGGCCTGGGCGCCGACCCGGGCCTCTCCAACGTGATCTGCCGGGCGGTGGCCGACCGTCTGGACTCGATCGAGAAGATCAACCTCTACTGGACGGGCGTGCGCATCGGTCCGGAGAGCCCGGTGCTGGTGCCCGCCTACAGCCTGTCCACCATCTTGTCCGAATATGCTAACCCCAGCATGCAGTTCCTGGACGGCGAGCTGCGCGAGGTCCCGGCCCGGGGCGGGGTGGAGACGCTGGACCTGCCCGAGCCGTTCGGCCGCACTACCTTCCTTTTCACCCAGCACTCCGAGCCCCTGACCATCCCGTTCGCCAGGGGGATCGCCGAGAAGGGGATCCGCGAGTTCACCTGGCGTCTCGCCCTGCCCATCCAGGACCACCAGGCCTACGTGGCTCTGGCCCGGGCCGGCTTTGGCGACTACGACACCCCGGTGAGCGTGCCGGGAGGCACGGTCAAACCGCTCGACGTGTTGCAGGCGGTGATGGAGCGCCAGCGCCAGCGCACCCCTCCCCCCGCTTACGAAAGCCACGAGATCCACTTTGCGGTGGGGGTGGGCCAGCGCCAGGGGCGGGCCACCCGGGTCACCGCCCGCGTCATCGGGCGCCCCCATCCGGCCTACGAGCCTTACGCCGACGCGGCCACCTCCATGTTCTTGTCCATCGGCGTGCAGCAGATGCTGGACCGGCCGCTGGTTCCCGGGGTGTGGGCCCCGGAGGAGTGCTTCGACCCGGACGCTTTCCTGGCCGAGGTGACCAGGCGCCACTTCGAGGTGTCCATCGAAACCGTCAGCACGGAGGCGTTCTAGCCATGGTCGGGGAGACTGCTTTTGGAAAGCTCTTCATCGCCGGCGAGTGGGTGGATCCCATCCGGGGCGGAAAGTTTCCCGCCGTGGATCCGGCCACGGAGGAGCCGCTGGCCGAGGTGGCCGCGGCCACTTATGAGGACGTCGAGGCGGCCGTTTCCGCCGCCGTTGGCGCGCAGAAGAGCTGGGGGCGCACCACCGGCGCCTTTCGAGCCGAGATTCTGGCCCGCATCGCCTCGCTCATTCGGGAGCATCAACAGAGCCTGGCGGTGCTGGAGGTTCGAGACAACGGCAAGCCTCTGCCCGAGGCCGAGTGGGACGTGGGCGACGCGGCTGGCTGCTTCGACTACTACGCCGGCCTTGCGCGCGAGCTCGACGAGCGCCAGGGCGAGGTCGTCACCGTGCCCGACGAGCGCTTCACCAGCCGCGTCTACCACGAGCCGGTGGGGCCGAGCGGGCTGATCATCCCCTGGAACTACCCGCTCTTGATGGCCGCCTGGAAGGTCGCCCCCGCCCTGGCGGCCGGCTGCACCTCGGTGCTCAAGCCCTCCGAGCTGACCTCGCTGACCGCTCTCGAGCTGGCCGGCATCGCGGCCGAGGCCGGCCTGCCCCCGGGAGTGCTCAACGTGGTCACCGGTTTTGGCAAGGACGCCGGGGCTCCCATCGCCAGCCACCCTCAGCTTCGCAAGGTGGCCTTCACCGGCAGCGTGCCCACGGGACGCAGCGTGATGCAGGCCGGGGCCCAGGCCATCAAGACGGTCAGCCTCGAGCTGGGCGGCAAGTCGCCCTTCGTGGTGTTCGAGGACGCCGATCTCGAGGCCGCCGTCGAGTGGATCTTGTTTGGCATCTTCTGGAACCAGGGCCAGGTGTGCAGCGCAACCTCCCGCCTCTTCGTGCACGAGAAGCTGGCCGGGCCTTTACTCGAGCGCCTGGTGGCCGAATCGGAGCGCATCAAGACCGGCAACGGCCTGGAGCCGGGCGTCAAGCTGGGCCCTCTGGTCAGCGCCCCCCAGCGCCAGCGCGTGGAGAGTTTCGTGGCCCAGGCCCTGCAAGACGGTGGTCGAGCCCTGACCGGGGCGGCTCGCCCCTCGGATTTCCCGCGGGGATACTTCTACCAGCCGACCATCCTGGCCGACCTGCCCGAGAGCTCCACCGCCTGGCGCGAGGAGATCTTCGGCCCGGTGCTGTGCGTGGCCACCTTCCGCACCGAGGAGGAAGCGGTGGAGCGGGCCAACGACTCGCCCTACGGCCTGGCCGCGGCCGTGATGTCGGCCGACCAGGATCGCTGCCAGCGCGTGGCCCGGGCCCTGGAGGCGGGCATCGTCTGGATCAACTGCTCCCAGCCCACCTTTACCGAGGCCCCATGGGGCGGAGTGAAAGAGAGCGGGGTAGGGCGCGAGCTCGGTCGCTGGGGGCTGGAGAACTACCTGGAGACCAAGCAGGTCACCGCCTACAACTCCAGCGCGCCGTGGGGCTGGTACCTCGGAGGCTCGTAGGGTTTTAGCTCCCGAGCCAGCAGATAGGCCACCGTGTAGATCGTCTGCATCGGATTCACCCCCACCGAGGCGGGGAAAATGCTCGCGTCCAATACGTACAGATCGGGGTGCCCGAGCACCTGACCGTGGGCGTCCACCACCTGCCCGATCTTGCAGGTTGCCTGGATGTGCGCTGAAGACAGCAGCGTCTTCCCGGGCACGAACTGCAGCCGCTCCTCCACCATCCGGGCCTGCTCCTCGCTCTCGAGCAGCCAGGGCACTTCCGTGGTCGGCAGGATCACCTTCGTGGCCCCGGCTCGGAAGTGAATCCGCACCGCCTGCGCCACCCCCCGCGCCAGCCTGCGCCGATCCTCGGAAGACAGCGAGTACTCCACCGTCCCATCGGCCAGCACGCGATTGGAATTCGAGACCTCGTCCACCAGCATCACCCCGAAGCCCGCCATCCGGGGATACTCCCGCATCAGCTCGTGCACCTGACCCGGGATCAGGTTGGCCACATATTCCGGTCCCCCGCTCATCGCTTCCAGCAACGTGAACTCGTCGTTCTCCACGTAGACCGAGGCGGGCGTCCCTTTCCAGTTCTCGATCAATCCGGGGTAGATCCCGATCAACGGTATCGAGGGGTGCAGCACCACCCCCGACCCCGCCTCGATGCCGCTGCGTTGCAGGAGCACGGCTGTCCCCAGGGCCCCCGCGCACAACACGACCTTGCGCGCCTTCAGCCGGTAGCATCCTCCAGCCGGCAGCCCGAGTCCCGCTGGGTCCTTCCAGGCGTAAGGCCAGGGCGTCCGCGTCGTCAGCTCGAGCTGCCCGTCGACCACGCGGGTCACTTCGGTATCGCTCAGCAGTCCCACCCCCGAGCGCAGAGCCGGCAGCAGCAGGCACTCGACCGGCGAGCGTTTGTCCGTGACCGGGTCGGGTGACCGGCCGGGGGGCCAGGTGTTCAGCGCGTAGAGCGAGGGCTTCAACCCCACTGCCTCGGCGCCACGGTAGAGCACCGCGTTGTTCTCATTCATCTCCTGCAACGAAAGCGTCCGGGTCCCCAGCTGAGACACCACCCAGGCGTAGCCCTCCGCCAGGGGCAGCTCCAGTCCCCACCTGTCGAAACGCTTCTGCACGCGAGGCAGGGTCGGAGCGAAAGCCAGGTCCACGTTGACCGTGGCGCCCCCTCCGACGCCCCGACCGCGTTGCACATAGACCGACCCGTTGCGCGTAAAGTGGGCCTCTTTGAAGGCCGGCACCCGGCGGGCGTCCAGGCTGCCCGGCACCGGCATCGACCCCGCCTCTACCACCACCACCCGATACCCCCGAAGGCTCAGGACGCGGGCAGCCACGCAGCCCGCCGGCCCGCTGCCCACGATGGCAAAGTCGATGGGACCGTCCACTCGCACCACTTCATCCCCCTGCAGGGCCAGCACGCGCGGCAGCGGGGGAGGGGCGGGCGCACTCACGACCGCGGGGGCCTGGATCGGCGCCCCCGCTCGCGCCCGGCCCGCAGGAGTGGAGTAGTAGGCCCCCAGGTACAGCCGCCGCAGCGCAACCGGGTCGCCCTTCTCCAGCAGCCCGCTGTCCCGAGCGACAGGCCAGAGGGCCTCCTCCTGCGAGGTATCGGGCAGATACTCCAGGACCAGGCGATGGTGAAGCTCGCGCGTCTCTTGAGCCCCGGCCGGGACCAGCAAGACGAGGAGGATGAGCAGCCAGCGAACCATCTTCACATTCTGGGGCAGGGGGCGGAAAGAAAGCTGGAAAGCTCAGGCTTTCAAGGCGAGGGAACGCCCTCTACGCAGGCTCGCGCGAGGACGTAGCCTGCTCGCGCGGGTCGATAGCCCCGCGCGAGTTGTCTACGCGGGCACGGGCGCGGATGGGCCTGGCTTGCCGAGTATAACATCACAATGTTATACTTTGATCAATCATGCTACATTCTGATGGGCTAAGCGAGATTCTCCAGTCATACAACCCCTGGTGGCAGACCGGCACCTTTGCAATCCCGGGGTATCCCTGTCGTCGCTCCCTGCAGCAGGTCGCCCTCGAGCACGTCCAGGAGGAGCCGCGGCGGGCGCTTCTGATTCGCGGTCCGCGCCAGGTCGGCAAGACCGTGCTCTTGCTGCAGGTCGCCGAAGACCTGCTCCGAGCGGGGTTCCCGGCCTCGAGGCTGCTCTATTTTCGCTTCGACGACGAGAGACTCCCGGCCGGAGTCTCGCTTCGCACGATACTGAGCCGATTTGAGCCGGCGGATGAGACCCACCCGGTGGTCTGTCTCCTGGACGAATTGACGGGAGCCGAGGAGTGGTCCCGGGGACTCAAGCTGGCCGTCGACCGGGGGGGCTACCGGGTGCTGGCCACCGACTCGTCGGCTCGATTGTTGCGACTGGGCAGACAGGAATCAGGCGTGGGCCGCTGGGACGAGCTGGAGATGGAGACGCTGACTTTTCGCGAGGCTCTCACCTTTCAGGCGCGTCCGGGAGAGACCCCCGAGTCGGTGCTCAGGCGTAGCTCGGGCGTTCTGTACCGCTTCTTGCGAGCCGGCGGCTTTCCCGAGCACCTCTTGAGCGAGGACCTGCGCCGGGTGGATGAGCGTCTGCGAAGCGACGTATCCGACCGGGTGATCGGGCGCGACCTGATCGGCTACGATGTGGCCCGGGTTCAGCGACTGTTTGCTTACCTGGCCCGTACCTCCGGGGGCCTGGTGAGTTACGCCGGGTTGGCCGGCGAGTTGGAGGCCGATCAGCGCAGCGTCAAGGACTGGATCGGCGCGCTCATCCAGTCCATGCTGACCTTCCCTCTCGAGCGCCTGGCCACGCGCGCCTCACAATCATTGCGCGAGCGGCGCAAGCTTTACGTCGCCGACCCCGGACTGGTGTGCGCCTTCTCGACCGCGCCCGACCCCCTGGCCAGCGGGGAGGTGCTCGGGCGCGCCCTGGAGACCCTGGTCTTCAGAGAGCTTCGCGAGCTCTGCCGCAGGGAAGGTGGTCAGCTCTCCTTCTATCGCGACGCCAAAGGCCAGGAGGTCGACTTTGTCTGGGACGGGCCCCGGGGAGTCGCCCTGCTCGAGGTCGGAAGCCGCTATCGAGCCGAGAAGGCCGCTCGGCTCGACAGCCTGCGCGCCAAGCTCAAAGCTCGGGTTGCCTGCCAGCTCCATCCCGGGCCCCTCCGGGACGGACCGCGCTCGCGCACTCTGGAAGAGCTCTTCCTGGCTCCGGACTCCCTCTGGGAGGGCGCACCTTGAGCGAGTTGCCGCTGGGTCAGAGCGAAAGCTCAAAGCTGGAGTTCAAGTCGGGCGAGGTCTTGAAGGACCCGAGTAAGGTTGGCCGGGAGGTCGTGGCCTTCTTGAATGCGGCCGGGGGGGTTCTCTGGGTGGGCCTGGAGGAGGAGCAGTCCAGAGCCGTGCGCGTTTCGCCCCTTCCCGATCCGGAGCAGGCCCGAAGGAGGCTGCTCGATTACCTTGTGGACACGGTCGAGCCCACCTTGAACGACACCGAGCTCAGGAGCCGGGTCGTCGAGGGAGCGATCCGGCTCGAGCTGAGGCCCGGAAAGGAGCGGGGACCGTACTGCCTGCTCGGCCGAGACGGCCGGCTCTTTGTCAAGCGGGTCGATGCGCGCACTCGCCCCATGACCCGCGAGGAGATCAGGGACGGTTTTCGAGGCCCGGGTGCCGCCGAAGAGTCCTGGACCAGCCGCTTGAGCAAGGAGCGCAAGAAGTGCCAGGGGGAGATGCTGTGGCTGGGATTTCTTCCCCGGCCCGAACTCGAGCTTGACCTCGATGAAGTGGAAGGGCTGCTCCGCGACCCGGCCCGCACCGGCAACCGCCGGGACGGCTGGAGCTTCGCCAACGAGTATGGCGAAGTTCGTCGCCGCAAGGAACGCCTCGAGAAGGTGGGCGAGGAGGATTGGCGACTCGAGGTGCATCGCTCGGGTCTGATCGCGCTTCGTCTCCCACTCGTGCACCTCTACCGTCAGGGCCCGGAGCGAACCTTCTGGCCCCCGGCCCTGCTCGAGCACCCGACCTCAGTCTTCCGGCTGGCCAGGACGGTCTATGGCCCCCACGAGCCCGAGGAGGTCGCCGTGGATCTGGCTTTGCTGGGCGTGGCCGGATGGACGCTTCGCCCTTATACGGTGAGCAGCATCCGGTTTCAGGTGGGGGATGTGGCCCCCTTTTACGAGGAGCAGGACCTGATCTGGTCGCGGCCCCTCCTCTACAGCTGGAGCGAGCTCGAGCAGAATCCCGACCGCTGCGCGTACCGCTGGATCCGACTGGTGTATGCGGCCTTCGGATACACCGAGAGCCAGATTCCGGTTGAGTTTCACCCTGAGCGTGGGCTCAGCTTTACCAGGCGGTAAGTCGCTAGCGCTGCGCAAGCCCCTGCGTCAAGGCCTCGGGCGTGAGCCCGGCCTGAGGCTCAATCAGCAACCGGCAACCTCGGGTGGGTTCAGGACCTCCAGAGTCAGCACCTGGAGGACGCGCTGACCTGGTCGTTCTGCAAGTTCAGGATCGAGGCGACAAATTGCCAGGCCTCCGCTACCCCTGGAGACACGCCCGTCGAATCGAACCTCCCTCGAGCATCGGCTCAATCATGGGAGAACCCACGTCGAGTCGACGACGCTGGCAACTCCCTTCATTGCTGGAATCGGAAGTCCCGGCGGCGCGCGCGATGGTTCCTGAACAGGGCTACAGCCAGGCTCGTCGGTCAGGAGACCGCTCGCCAGGCCTTCCCGCCGATCCGGGTCTCGTCTCGGAACACCCGGTAAGCCTGCCCCCCTCGGATGCCGACCTCCCAGAGAATGCTCCCCTGCTCCTCGCGGCGGGCCTTCATCGTGCCCCCGTGCAGGTGACCCTGGTGGTGCACGTCGCACACGCCGGCCAGGTTGGCGTCCTCGTTGCCTCCACCGTGGGAGCGAAACTCCAGGTGGTGCTGGTGCAGAAAGGCTCGCCGGGTGCAGCCCGGCACCTGGCAGCGGTAGTCGCAGGCTTCCATGATGCGCCGCGTGCGCGCCCTCATCTGTCGGTCGGCCTTCTGCCATGTCGCCATGAAGCCGGCCAGGAACATCCGCAGCGCCGCCGAGCAATCGCTTGCCCCGTGGGACCGGGCCGCCGCCTCGGCCGCCTCGAGCACCGGCAGCACCTCGGAGGGCACCTTCACCTGCAGACTGACCGTCCGCTCTCCGCCGCGGCGATCCGTCAACGTTGGAAGCCAGGCCATGGCTCGACCGATGGCCAGGCTCAACGGGCCGCCGAGCCCCGGAACCAGCACCGGCCTCCAGTCACGGCGGGCTTTGAGCCGGATGGCCGCCGGCCGCTCTTTGGGCGGAGCGTAGCCCGAAAGCCGGAACGACTCGCGGTCGGCCTCGGCCAGATCGCAGCAGGCCTTCGCCACCGCCTCGAGGTGACGGCAGGTGGTCGACTCGGCAAACTCCACCCAGGCCCCATCGAAGCTGTCGTGCACTTCGGCCAGAACCGGGAAGAGCCGGTCCGCCTGCGACAGCGTCAGGCGCCCTTCCCGCACCGCATCGTACACCAGCGGGTGGTGCAGGAACCCTCGCTCGCGAGCGATCATCCGGTGCACCGAGCTCGAGGACAGGCCCAGCCGCTCCAGCGCGTAGTGCTTGAGCCCCGCGAACCCCGCGTCGCGCCACAGGCTCATCCGGTCGAAGGTGAACAGCATCCGCCCCAGGTCGAGCTGCAGCCGGCGCCGACAGAGAGTCAGCTGGTCGATCGCCGCCTGGCGCTGGTGGGGGTCCTCCGGCAGGGGGGCTCGCATCTCGGTGCTCAGCTCCACGGCCACCGGCTCCCACTCGAGGAAGTCCCAGCGGGCGAACTCTTCCTCCAGAACCTTCCACAGCTCGGCCATCCGCTGGCGGCGCTCGTCGGGGTCGGTGCCCGCGCGAGGCGGCTCGGAGGGAACTGGCTCGTCGCTCGCCACCGGGTGCGGCCCGGCCAGGAACTCGGCCGCCAGGAACTCGAGCAGCTCCCAGTCTTTCAGGTCGGCCCCCGCCACCCGCCCGGCTACCTCGCGCGCAAGCTGCCAGTCGAGCAATTCGCCCGGGGTCAGGCGGTAGCGGCGGACTTCGCGGGCAGGCGGCACGGCCAGCACTTCCGGTCCATCCTCGACGGGCTTGTCCGAGGCGAGCTTCAGCGCTTCCTCCAGCCCGCGCACCGTCAGCTCGCGGGCCCGGGACACCCACTCGCCTTCGTGGCCAAGCTTCGGAAGATAGCTCTGCAGCAACAGCGCCTGGCACTCGCTCAAGGCCCCTTCCAAGAAGGCCTCGCGCACCAGCGGGAACTTGTCCATCCGACGAAAGAGGCGCACCATCCGCTCAACCGTGCTCAGGCTCATGCCCAGCTCCTCGCGGCAGTAGTCGCCCGGGTTGGAGTAGCCCAGCGCCGAGTAGCCCTTCTTCTGCAGCATCGGCGCCAGCGCTTCCCCCAGCCTGAGGCTCAGTCGCGCGTCGGCGTGGGCGAGCTTCCACATCTCGGTGTCCAGGAACAGCCCGCCCAGGCTGCGGTCGATGCCGCGCATGGTCTGGCGGTCCGGCACCTCGAGGGCGCCGGGCTCGACCGTGGGGGCTTCCTCCAGCACGTAGAGCACGATTCAAGTATAGCCGGTCGGGCTGATCCTGTCCAATCGGGCGATGGGGGAAAATGGCTTTGTGGAGCCGTTTCATTGGCGCGTTTGAAGTGTGCTGCGGGGGCTTCTATGGGGGTCGGGAGAGGAAAATCTCTCAAAGTGCGTTGGAGGGCAGGGATGGCCCCTTCTCGGGCCAGGGAGGGGGGCTGCGGACGCAGGGTCTGACTGGTGAGATTGACGATGCGACATGTGAAGAAATCTTGGCGGAGCGACTCGTTTCTGGCGAGGCATTACCAATGGGAGCTGCGCCTGCAGGCTCCCGACGAGTTGACTTCCGCTCAGAAAAGCCGGGCTCGGAAGCCTACCGGGCCGAGCTCGAGCTTGAAGTCGAGTTCTATCCTGACGGAGCGTGCAACACGCTTCACAGCACGAATACCCAGGACAGTGAGTTGGAGGATGTTTCCTTTTCTCAGGTGCTGAGCCTGGTCGAGACTGTAGGGGTCAGCTACTAAAGGAAGCGGAGCTCTTGCTAGCCGTAGCGAGAGAAAGAGGCTACAATATCCGTGAATTCGGTTCATTGATAGCAAACCCCTCAGTGGGCCGCCAGGGAGAGACGAACACGATTCGCACGTGATCCAGGGTTGGAAAGGCGATGTGCGGCTCGCTCAGAAAGCGGCCAAACGAGAGGGAAAACCGGATGTGGTGGATCCGATCCGAGGAGCGTGCCGGTGCTCGTCGGTCTTTCGAGTGGCGGACGCAAGAAGGCTGGAAAGATTGAGATACAGGCTCATCGCGTGGCAGAGATACGACGGGGGCTGGGAGAACATCGAAGCGGTCTATGAGGACCCCGATATTGGGGTGACTCGCTTCCGACCCAGTGCCAGATGGGCGTTCCGGCAGCGAAGACTCGCCTCGAGGACGTTCAAGCCGAAGTTGCGCGAGAGCCTGGGCAGCAGGGCAGGTTGAAGATTTCCCCGGTCTACGAATACGCCGGGCCGTTTGACCCAATCGAGCCTGACATCCTTTTTGAGGAGGTCCCAGCTCCTGTCCCTGAAGCGTAGAGGAAGAACTACCGTCGCTTAGGACCCGGGCCCCCGGCCGAAACCCGGGGGCTCATTCTTTCCCGGAGGGTGGCCTACCCCCGGAGGCGGCGCTCCCCCCGTCACCTTAGGGCCCGGTCGAGCAGGTGGCCGAGCCTTACCGGGCTTCCGGCCGCCAGGGAGGACACCTACTCTGCCACCACGGAAAGAAGACCAGGTCGGTACGTCGCACGTTGGCAGGGCGCGCGAGGTGGGAGCATCTCCCTGCGGCCCGGAATCAGGAGGATGAGTAACCCCCACCGGCGGGAAGCTCCATGATGGCGGCGAGAACTCGCCGGAGGGGAGAGGCGAGATCTCGCCATGGCCAGGCAGAAAATTTCTCCTGCGAAGCATTGTCCTTCAGTTTAAGTCGGCCAGTGGTCACCAGAACTGCGGCGTTCCCGCGCCAGCGCCCTCTGAGCTGCCCCCTGTCCTCAAAAGCGCAGCACCAGATTGGCTCAAGGCCCGTACACTCTGTCATCGTCAGCTCCTGGGCGTCTGCCAGGAAGGGGTCTGTCAAGTCGAAGTGGGTGCTCCTTGACCTCATCGAGCTCCTGGCTGAGGGGCTCCGGCGTGGTGCCGGTGTAGGCCACCCACCGTGGTTGAGCCCGCTCGATCAACTCGGGAATACCCAGAGCGTGATCGCGGTGAGGATGGGTCAAAATGAGCCCGGGAGGGGACTCGTTCCCCAGGCGAAAGCGCTCAAAGAGATTCCACAGGGGGTAATCCCCGCTCTTTACGCGACAGCCATCGACCAGGAGCCAACCGCTCTGGGGAAGAGCGACTGCCACTGCTTCTCCCTGCCCGGGACCGGCAACGAAAAGGTACAGCAGGCTGCGGTCGAGCTCGTCCAACTCGCTCAGCAGCCGGGGCTCAGTCGAGCTCGACCGCCCGGACGAGGCAGGGATAGACATCGGCGAAAGTGCGGCCGCAGTGGTCCAGGTTGAACCAGACCGGAGCCACCGGCCAAAGTCAGAAAGCCCGGACCTGGCCGCCTCACTCCTCTTCCTCCTCATCCTCGAGCCCGAAGTCGAGCTCGTCTTCCTGGCTCTGCTCGCCCCGGCGCGCGCGCCGCCTCTCCTCAGCCTCGCGCAGCTCGCGCACCTTGTCGGGGAACCGGGCCAAAAAGTCGGCCCGGGCGGCGTCGGAGCCGGGCTCGTCGAGGCGAAAGTCGGGGCCGAGCTCGTCGGGGGACTGCAGGCGCAGCTCCCACTGGCAGGCCTTCTCGGGGTGGTGCTTCCAGAACGAGCCGTGGGCCACGGCTAAAGATGGGTCCTGGCGGCACTTTGCCTCCACCCGGGTGGGGAAGTAGCGGCGGGCCAGCTTGGACCAGTCGTAGTCCTTGCGCCCTCTGGCGGTGCAGAGCTCGGTCCACCAGGTGAGGGGGTCTTTCTTCCACTGGGGCTCGAGCAGGGGCCAGAGGGCGGCGGCGTTGATCATGACGCCGTCGTCGAGACTCATGGCAAAGCGGGCGTCGGCCTCGCGTGGAGGGCAGCGGGGAGGGGAGGGGGCGCCCCGCTCGGCGATCTCCTGGACCGATCGCAAAAAGGCGAGCAGCTCCTCATAGAGGGCCTGCACTTCATTGGAGCGCGCCTGGGCCCGGGTCTGCGAGGCGCGATCGCCGGTGGCGCGCGCCTGGGCAAGGTCGGCCAGCTCGGCTTTGAGCCGGCCCGACTCGCTCTGGAGAAAGTCGGCCAGCAGCACCTGCAGGGTGTGGTCGCTCCAGCGGTGGATCGAGCACCAGGCCACGAACGAGCGGCGCGCCGAAGAGAGCGGGAAGTAGATGGGACGCTTCTCGTAGCGCTTGAGGTGGTCGTCGGGGAAGTGCCTGGTGCGCAAATACTCGCGAAGGTCGGCGCAGCGCGGAGCGATGAGCGCGCCGTGCTCTTGCCAGGCGCGGAGCAGGGGGGCGGCGGCGGGGTGCTCGAGGCTGTCGGGGCCGCCGGCGGCGCTGAGGTACAGGATGCCGTGGGGCAGCGCGCCGGCCGGGGCCACCTCGAGGATGCCCTGCCCCTCGGCCCCGAACCGGCCCAGGGCCACGCCCAGGGCAAAGCTCAGGTGGTCGACCTGGGGCTCGGGGTCGAGCTTCGGCTCGTAGGCGGGGAGGGGAGCGCCGGCCGGCCGGTCGACGGCCCGCTGGGCCCACTCCTGGGCGGTGCGCCAGGGGGAGGGCCCGGGGCGGCGGAACTCGACCGAGGTCTCGCGGGCCTCCTCGTGCTGCGTGAAGGCCTCCTCGAGCCGGGCCACGATGGCCTCGGCCGACTCGATGGGGAAGAGGGGGAGCCGGTTCACGTCGCCCACCTCGAAGCCGATGCCGGGGTTGAGGGACTCGAGCACCTGGCGGGCGGTGGCCGAGTTCATCAGGCAGAGGGTCTGGGGGATGTCGCCCGGGAAGACGGAGGAGCCCTTGTTGCCGAAGACGCTGCGGTAGCGGTGGGCGCGGGCGGTGAAGCTGGAGCCGATCATGGAGAAGGCCACGCCGGGCACGAAGTAGTAGGGCTCGTTTTGGATCCTCTTCGTGTAGCTGGAATATCGAAATTCGTGCAGAGTTTTAAGTTCCAGCAACGAGCAGGAACTGCGCACTACACATTCAAGATCCTCATACCAGATGCGCCCGGTCGCCCCCCGAATGTAGGGAGCCCAAGTCTGGTGGTTCTTTGGCAGCAGCTGACTTGCCTGCACCATGAGAATGTCCTGGGCCATGATCTCCCAGTTAAGCCGAAGAAATCGCGTGTCATCGCAAGTGCAGAGACCCTTCCCAACGCGGGCCACGTCACCGAGCTTGGGCGTGTTGGCGTAGCGGCGGAGGAAGGCTTCGTCCCACCAGTAGATCAGGGGATGCCCGGGGACCACCGCCAGGCGCTCGGGCACGAACTCGTAGCGCTCATAGCCGCACAGCAGAGCCGAGTGCTTGCGGGGGGTGCGCCGGGCATCGCGCGAGCGGTCTTCGCGCGGCGTCGGCAGAATCCCCACGCAGGCCGTCGAGGTCGGTTCGTGGCGCCAGAACAGGCTGATGACCACGGCCACCAGCTCATCGAGCACCAGCTCGAACCCGCCCCGGTCAAGATCGCCCAGCAGGCGCAGGTCGAAGCCTTCGAGCAGCTTCCGGCGCAGCTTCTCGAACTGGCCCAGGAACATCCATCCCCGCAGCGTTAAGAGCGCCGAGTATCCGCCTGGACAGCTGAGCTCCAACCCGCGCAGCAGAAAGGCCGCATAGAGGTCAACCCTGGCCTCGGGGTAGTGCCGGGCAAGATAACCGAAATCGCTGGCCTTGCCCGCGTTCTGATAAGGCGGATTCCCAACCACCAGGTGGTACTGCCCCTCGCGCAGCATGCGAACAAACCGCACCCCCGCCGCCAGCTGCTCTCCCCGCAGCCGCAGCCCCAGGTCGTCGCCGCGCGTGTGGCGGGCCACGAACCCCTCCAGAAGCTGCACCAGGCTGACCCGCGCCTCTTCCAACGTCAGCTCCTGCGCGCGGGCCGGAGCGGCGCGGAACAGTTCTCCCTGAGTGGGCAGCGAGCGGGCGAATCCCACCGTCTTCTCGTGCTCTTCCAGGGCCCGATCCACCGCCTCGCTCACCTTGAGCAGGCTGCCCAGGTAGTCGGCCCCCTTGAGCGATTCCACCACCCGGCCGGTGAGGGCGGCCGGGATGCCGGTCTCGCGCTCCACCGCCTGCTCGAGCTCGAGCAGGGCGGGGTCGTTTTTGGGCAGCGTCCCGAGCCCCAGGTTGGAGGCCACCAGGTGCAGCCGGGCGGGGGCGGCCTGCGGGGCGCAGGTCTTGAGCTTGAGCCACACGGCGGCGGCGGCGATCTGCACCGCGCGCGGGTCGAGATCGATCCCGTGGAGGTTCTGCTCCACAATCCAGCCGGCGATCTGCTCGCGCGTCCAGCGCTCTCCCCGGTGGCGCGCTTCTTCTTCATACAGGGGCACTAAAAGCGAGAAGGCGATCACCAGAAAATGCCCCGAGCCGCAGGCCGGGTCGAGCAGCTTCAGCTCGCGCAGGCTCGCGGGCGCAAAGCCGGCGGCATCGGAGGGCAGCTCTCTTGGAACCCAGTACTTCCAGCGCTCTTCTTCGTCGGTATCGAGCGGCATCAGCGCCTCCAGCGTCACCTCGCCCCGCTCGCGCTTGCCGCGCCACTCCGCGCGTCGCTCCTCCAGCCGCTCGAGCGTGCCGTTTCGCGCCACCTCGCTTGTCCAGCCGTGGCGCGCGCAGATGGCCATCCACAGCTGGCCCAGGCTGTTTTGCAGCAGCCACTCCACCATGTAGCGGTCGGTGAAGAGCTGGGTTTTGGCTGCGATCTCGTGATTTTCGATCTTGCCGCCGGTGCGGATCTTCTCGTCCAACGCCTCGCGCTCGGGGTCGTTCCAGAACTGGTAGACCCAGCCGAGCACGGTATCGTCGCCCCACAGGCTGGCCCGGTCGCCCTCGCTCAGCTCCTCTGCCTCCAGCGCTTCCACCACCGCCCGCAGGGTGGCCGTGGGCACGCCGATGAGCGCGTTCAGCCCCACTTCGCCGAAAAGGCCGGGCAGGTCCAGGGCCAGCTCCTCGAACACCAGGCGCAGGAAGAACCCGTAGCCCTCGTCGGCATCGGCCGCCAGAGCCGGAGCAAAGTCGCGCAGCTCGCGGTAGCCCGGGCTGCTCCACCCGCCCGTGACCGCCCTGACCCGCACCAGCCCCAGCGCCTCCATCTGCCGCAGCACCACCAGCCGGTTGACCAGGGTGGCCCCGGCCAGCTTGACGGCCCCCTCCAGGTGGCGCTTGCGGGCTTCTTCCAGCGTCTCTTTCGCCCCCCGCGTGCCGGCCCGGGCCTGCTCGTCGAGCAACCTCTCGAGGCGCCGCCGGCGCTGGTGGCGGTCGTGGCTCAGCCCGGCCCGATCGAGGGGGAGGCTGAGCCGGTAGACCGACTGCAGCTCGTCGGCGAGATCTTTCAAGAGCAGCTCGCGCAGCCTGCGCACCGTGCTCGAGAGCCAGGCCTTGGCTTCGGTGGTCATCCGGGTGGGACGAACGACGGTGGTGCTCATCGGGCCTCCTGAGGAAGGTGGATCCAAGGGCGCTTCCGTCCGGCGGGGCGGCTCCCCTTCCCGTCGGGGGCGGGAGGCCCCGGGGAAGCGGGCAGGGAATTTCGCCATGATGCTGACTGCCCGCGAGCGCCGACGTTTCACCACCGAGGAGTACCTCTGGCTGGAAGAGCGCTCGGAAACGAAAAGCGAGTACCTCGACGGCGAGATCTTCGCCTTGACCGGGGGCAGCCTGGCCCATGCCCAGATCGCAAGCAACCTGATCCGAGAGCTTGGCCTGGCTCTCAAGGGGACGACTTGCCGGGTGCTCGGCTCGGACATGCGAGTCTACGTCCAGCGCTCGAAGCTCTTCACTTACCCCGACGTCACGGTTGTGCGCGGCCCCGCGGTCCTCTTGCCGGGGCGCAAGGACACGCTCTGCGACGCCCGCGTCATCGTGGAGGTGCTCTCCCCCTCCACCGAAAGCTATGACCGCGGCGAGAAGTTTCGCCTCTACCAGAAGCTGCCCTCGCTGAAGGAGTATGTTCTGGTGCCCCAGGACAGTCGAGCGATCGAGTGCTGGCGTCGCCAGGGCCCGCGCAAGTGGACCGCGGGTGAGGCGCCCTTCAGCTCTCTCGAGATCGAGGTCCCGGTGGAGGCCCTTTACGACGGCGTGTCCTGATCGAGCTTGCCGGGCGAAGGCATCGCGCGAGGACGTCGTCGCTCCCACGCGCTCAGCTTTCCCACGGTAACTGCGACGCCTCTGCATCTGGCTCTGATGACGAAAGACCAGCTCATCCACTGCGAGCTTTACCGAGATGACTCTGCTCCGTGCGGTCGGGTTCCCCGCCTGCGGCCCTTCCAGCCTCCTGAATCGAACAAAGGGTCGATACCGCCGGTTCAAAAAACGAGCACCTGTTTGGTTACCGGACTCACTTCGACGAAGGCTTCTGTCACTCCGGGGTTGACACGTGTTCCGCGGCCCTGCGAGCTTTACCGGGATGGCTCTGCTCCGTGCGGTCGGGTTCCCAGCCTGCGGCCTTTCCAGCCTCCTGAATCG
>BTUM01000040.1:0-71474 GCA_045863235.1 Candidatus Xenobia bacterium
TTTGTCCCCGCGGGGGACGAACACTTGCTCGGCCTGCAGGCTTGGCAGACGAACGCCAGTTTGTCCCCGCGGGGAACGAACGCGTGCTCGGCTTGCAGGCTTGGCAGACGAACGCCAGTTTGTCCCCGCGGGGAACGAACGCGTGCTCGCGTGCTCGGCTTGCAAGCGAACGCCAGTTTGTCCCCGCGGGGAACGAACGCTTGCTCGGCTTGGCAAACGAACGCCAGGTTGTCCCCGGCGGGAACGAACGCGTGCTTGGCTCGCAGACGAACGCCAGTTTGTCCCCGCGGGGGACGAACGCGTGCTCGGTGCGAACGTACTCAGCGCAAGGCTTCGTTCAGGAGGGTGGCCAGCCGGTACCCCCCGGACACGATGCGCCGGCGGCACAGGTTCTGAGTGTATCGGCTGTAGGCTTCGGAGGGGGCCTGATTCTCCCGGATGCCGGGATAGGCCACTTCCACCGCCAGTTTGTAACTCTCCTGGCGCCAGGTGAGGGCGGACAGGTCGTCCAGCCCTGGCCCGTAGGAGCTGCGGGTGTTGGCCGCCCGCCACTCGCGCGAGAGCTCTCGCACCTGGACCGGGGTCAGCTCCTCCAGGAACAGGCCGCAGCCCTGGTCCCAATAGCTGTGCAGGTTGTCGATCGTGTCCGGTTGGCCGGCCCAGTTCACGAAGGCCGGACCGTCGATCTTGAACAGGTTGCCGCCCCGGTCGCCCCGCGGTTGGGCGGGAGTGTAGCGAGTGGTGGCGTGCAAGGGCTGGTGGATGTCGCCCACCAGGTGGCCCACCCAGGCCAGGGCCCGGGCCCGCTCTTTGCGCGGGCGATTGCGGTCGGCCAGAATCGTCAGGTTGTCGCTCAGTGCCTGCACCAGCTCGCCCTGGGTCCTGGCTCCTCGCGCGGGCATTCCATCGTAGAAGGGGACGCTGGAGTAGTGCCAGATGGGATGATTATAGGGCTGCAGGGGGCCTCCGCTGCGCACCGTGTCAGGCCAGGTGCAGGCGATGGGCAGGTTGTCGAACGCGCGCCGCACGGTGGGGAGGCCCACCGAAAGCAGGGCCTGCACCTGGGCCCGTGCCCGAGGGGTGAGCTGGTCGAGGGCGATCTGGCCCACAACCCGGTGGCCCTGCTCGCCCCAGCCCAGAGCGGGGAAGGCCATTCCCAGGATCATAGCGACGGTGCAGAGTGCTCTTTTCATAGGCCGAGATTCTTGCTCGGTCAGGGGAGTCCCCCCGAGCAGGGCGCTTCTTGCAGACAGACGCGCGAGACGCACGAGACTCACGAGACTCGCGAGACGCGCGAGACGCACGAGACGCGCGAGACGCGCGGGACTCGCGAGACGCACGAGACGCGCGAGACGCGCGGGACTCGCGAGACGCGCGAGACTCGCGAGACGCACGAGACGCACGAGACGCACGAGACGCGCGAGACGCGCGAGACGCACGAGACGCACGAGACGCGCGGGACTCGCGAGACGCGCGAGACGCGCGGGACTCGCGAGACGCACGAGACGCACGAGACGCGCGAGACGCGCGGGACGCGAGACTCGCGAGACGCGAGACGCGACAGCGAGGCGAGAGACGCGACAGCGAGGCGAGAGACGCGACATCGAGGCGAGAGACGCAGGCCTCGTTCAGGTTTCTTTCCTGCGCCAGGGCTAGCATGCTGGCATGCTCGTCACACTGGGCAATCTGAACCCATCGCCAGGTCGACCGCGGACCAGGCAGCCGGACCCGGCTGACCTGAGCCAGCTATCGCCCTGCGAGGTGGTGCAGCTCTCGGCCACCCGAAGGGTGGACCCGAAGGTTCTGCTCGATGCGCTGGGCACGCTGCCGCTGGAGGTGGTCAACCACGTCCCCTCCCCTATCTTGCGGGCCACCCTGGAGGCGGCCCGAGCCGCTCGCCTGCAGCTCGAGACCGAGCCGGCAGTGGGACAGGCCCTGGAGTACAGGCTGCAACGCTGGCAGGACTGCCACCGGCTGAACCTGGAGGGGGGAACCCTGCAAGACGCATTGACTCGCCCGGGAGTTGGAGTGGTGGGAAAGATCATCACCATGCCCGCCCCCGAGAGCGGAGAGCCGGTGGAGCTCGAGCGAGTGGCCGGAAGCGAAAGCCTGGACCTGCTCACCCGAACGATGGACTCGGCCTCGCGCCCCGAGCTGGTCGCGGCGGCCGAGCAGATGAGCCGCCTGGCCGAAAAGGGCCATCCCCCCCACACCGGATACAGCCAGGTGGCGGTCCTGCGAAAGCTCTTGAGCACGCTTCCTGAGCGCGCTGACGACGAACTGCTCGAGCGCGAGCTCAAGCCGCTGGTCCACGGCCAGGAAGGATCCACCGAAGCCCTGGAGCTGGTCATCGCCCACTACGGGCCCTCGCGCGCAATGGATCTCGTCCTGAAAGGCTCCGATCCCAAGGCCGATCACCTCGACTGTCTGACCGAGCAGGTCCGCCACACCGGATTCAAGCCCGGCCCCGAGCAACTGAAGCAGCTGGGCCAGCTGGCGGTGCAGGGGTCGCGATGCTTCGAGGGCCACCGGTCCACCTTCCGACCCCTCTGCGACCTGCTGGCGGCGGTGGAAAAGCGGCATCCAGGCAGCCTGGAGCTCTCGGTGCGCGAGGAGGTCCAGCAGGGCTTGCTGAGCCATCCCCAGGTGCTCTGGCCGGCCTATGCCGGCAACCACTACCCCGGCGTCTGCCAGGTGGCGGTCGGTCATCCGCTTCTCAAAGACCGCCTGATGCAGCGACTTGATCATCCGGCAGCGCTGGCCCTTCTGACCCACGCCGACCTCGACGAGGGGGAGTGGGCCCGGCTCAAGCTCGAGGTGAGCAAGGGCCCCCGCTTCGACAACGACCACACCCCCGGCGAGTTCGCCCGGGCCGAGCTGCGGCGACGCCTGGGGCAGCTCTCCCCCAGGCAGGCCGTCGAACGCGTGGACGAGCTGGCCGCCCGGACCGGCGTGGACCGCGACAAAGCTCACAACTTCCTGCTCGACCGCCTGCTCGAGGCGATTGCACCCGGCGACAAGCCGGACCTGGCCAAAGTGGCCAGTTGGACCAGCCACGCCGCTCCCTTCTTCCCCATCTTCGAGGAGGCCGTACGCCAGGATCGCTTCGAGTCCACCGTGCGCGAGGTGCAGGGCAGCCTGGAGCGGATGTCCGTGGGGCTGGTGGGCGGGCACGAGCAACTGGTGGCCGGTCTGGCCCGACTGGCTCAAGACCGCCCCCTGCAAGAGATGGAGCGCCGCTATGCGACTGTGCTCGACTCGCTGCACGATACTCACGGCAGCATCGGGGGCACTCAAAACAGCCTCAAGATCCTGCAAGCGCTCAACCATCTCCCCGAAGACGCACTGGCCTCGTCCCTGCAGGGAGTGGCCCGGCTCAAGGCCCTGGGCTGGGAGTCGAGCAAGCCTCTGGAGCAGATCTTCGAGGCCATTGCGGGAGCCGCTCCCGGCCAGGGCCTGGAGCTCTTTGACGGCATCCTGCGCCACTTCGAGCCGAAGCAGTTCGACCTGGCTCTGGGCTTTTATCAGGCCATGCGCGCGAGCGACAGTCCTATCGAGCCTTCCCTGGAGCGCTTTCAGCGGGCCTGCCAGTGCACTCCCAGGACCACCGACGCGCTGGCCCTGTTGCCCGCGCTGAACCGCCTGGACTCGGCTCAGAAGCTGGACACGGGGTTCGAGGTGTTGGAACGCATCCAGAAAGCAGATAGCTCAGACGGTTTCCTGCCGGCCGCCGAGAAGGCCCTGCAGGCCTTGGAGCAGGGCCAGACTCCCGACCAGGCCCTGCGAGCGGCGCTGGGCAAGCTGTTGCCCGCTGCCGGCGAATCGGTGAGCGGCATCCGCCTGCAGGGCAACCACCTGAAGGTGGGCGGTACCAGCCTGCGGGTCCGCGCGCGGCAGTGAAACGGGTCTGCCTGGCCCTGCTGGCGCTGCTGCTGGCCTGCTCTCCCTCCCCCGGGCCGCCTTCGCCCTCCCCGGCGCCGGCCGGCTCTCCCGACTACCTCGGCACCCAGCGCTGCGCCGCCTGCCATCACGACGAGATGCAGGCCTGGAGGGGCTCTCATCACGATCTGGCCATGCAAGAGCCGACCGAGAAGTCGGTGCTGGGCGACTTCCAAAACGCCACCTTCACCTCGCACGGGGTCAGCACCACTTTCTTCCGGCGCGACGGGGGCTGGTGGGTGCGCACCGAGGGACAGGAATACAAGGTGCGCTACGTCTTCGGGGTGGAGCCGCTCCAGCAGCTCTTGCTCGAGCTCCCGGGCGGCAAGCTGCAGGCCCTGAGCGTGGCCTGGGACACCCGCAAGAAGCGCTGGTTCCACCTCTACCCGGACGAGAAGCTCGCTCCCGACGATGAGTTGCACTGGACGGCCCGGTCCCAGAACTGGAACCACATGTGCGCCGACTGCCACTCCACCCGCCTGGTCAAGGGCTACCAACCCGAGTCGCACCAGTATGATACCCGCTACTTCGAGATCAACGTCACCTGCGAAGCCTGTCACGGTCCCGGCGGGCAGCATCCGGAGGGCCCCGGCCTGCCGGCCCGGCTGACGCCCCCTCCGGGACGCTTTCAGCACATCGACCCCAAGACCGGCAGCCCGCGACCGGAAGACAACAGCTACGCCCGCCGCGAGGCCGATCTGTGCGCCCGCTGCCACTCGCGGCGTCACCAGTTCCGAGACGAGTGGACTCCGGGCGACCCGTTGCTGGACGCCTTCGTGCCCTCGATGCTCGAGAGCGAGCTCTACGAGGCCGATGGCCAGCAACGAGACGAGGTCTACAGCTACGCCTCCTTCTTGCAGAGCAAGATGTATCGCGCGGGGGTGGCCTGCAGCGACTGCCACGATCCCCATTCGCTCGAGCTGCGCGCCCGGGGCAACGCGCTCTGCCTGCGCTGTCACCAGGCCGAACGGTTCGACGTTCCGAGCCACACCCACCACCCGGTCGGCAGCCCGGGAGGGCGGTGCGTGGAATGCCATGCCCCGGCCCGGGTCTACATGGAGATCGATCCGCGCCGCGATCACAGCTTCCGGGTGCCGCGCCCCGACCTGAGCCTGAAGTACGGCACCCCCAACGCTTGCAACCAGTGCCACCAGGACAAGACCACCCGCTGGGCCGCCGAATGGTTCGGCAAATGGTATGGCGACAAGCCCCGGCCCCACTTCGTCGAGGACTTCCATGCGGCCCGCCGGGGAGCCCCCGGGGCCGATGCCCGGCTCGCCCGACTGGCCGGGGACCAGAGCCAGTCCGAGATCGTGCGGGCCACGGCGCTGTCGCTGCTGGCCGGCTCGCCCCGGGCTCTGCAGGCCTTGCTGGCCGCCCTGCAAGATCCCGATCCCCTGCTCCGCCTGGCGGCTACCCGCCGAATGGCGGCCCTGCCGCCTGACCTGCGGGTGCAGAGCCTGAGCGGGGTGCTGGGAGACCCGGTGCGGGCGGTGCGCATGGAAGCGGCTGTGGGCCTGGCCGGCTCGGCCTCGCAGCTGAGCGAGCCGCAACAAAGAGAGCTCGAGCGAGGTCTGGCAGAGTATCTGGAGGCTCAGCTGCGCAACTCGGACCTGCCCGAGTCGCACCTCAACCGGGGCCTGTTGCTGCTTACCCAGGGCAAACCAGCCGAGGCCGAGGCAGCGTATCGGGAAGCCCTCCGGCTCGACCCCGCTTTCGCCCCGGCCTACGTCAACCTGGCCGACCTCAAGCGCGAGCAGGGCCGCGATGAGGAGGCTGAGCCCGTTCTGCGCGAAGCGCTCGAGCTCTGCCCGGACCACAATCGGGCCGAGGTCTACCACGCCCTCGGCCTGCTCGAGATCCGCCGCAAGCAGTCCTCCCAGGCCCTGGCAAGCCTGGCCGAGGCTTACCGGCGCCGACCCGATGGGGCTGGCTTCGCGCTGGTCTATGCCCTGGCCCTGGAGCAGGCGGGGCAGAAGGCCAGGGCGGTCAAAGTATTGCGCAAGCGGCTCGAGAGACACCCCTATGATCCGGAAGTGCTGGCCCTCATGACCACCTGGCTGGGGAACACGAAGGAGGGCCAGGACTGCGCGGCCCGCCTGATCGAGCTTCAGAAGCAGTAGGTGTTTGCCGCTCCTGTCAGTTCAGCGACCTTTCAGAGCCTTGCGGTAGGCTGCGGGCATGATCATCCAGCCCAGCGCCAGCTACGCCGGTTTCTCGGCTACTCGCCCCGAACGCGCGCCTTCCCCCCCGCAGGACGGCTTCAGCAGCTCGCCCGAGCCGGCCGGAACGCCCACCGCGGCTCAGCTCCGCCAGCTGTTCCACCAGAGCGACAGCGCCCTTGGCGAATTCGAGGTCTGGCGTGCCAAGATTGCCCCCGGCAACAACACCCCCCCGGCTCTGACGCCGGATGGCAGCCTGATCATCCAGACCGATCAGGGGCTGGTCACCCTGTCGTCCAGGGGAGAGAAGACCGGTGAGACCAGGATCGAGGGGCTCTCCAGCTACGCGGTTCCGCTGCGCGACCAGCAGGGGAACGTGTTTTTGTCCACCCTGGAAGGGATGACCTGCGTCCGCCCGCAGGGAACGATCGGCTGGCAGAAGCCCTTCGGCAGCACCGAGGTCGCCCCCGTCTTCGGCCCGGAGGGGACCCTCTACCACGGCAACTATTCCGGAATGCTGCGCCGGATCGACGCCGAGGGCAACCAGCTCTGGGAGCGCCACGTCAATCCTGAGGACGAGAATACCCACATCAACTGGGCCATGGTCAGCCTTCCCACCGGCGAGGTGGTGGCCAATGAGGACCCGGGCATCTTGCACTGCTTCGATCAGGATGGCAAACATCGCTGGACAAAATTCAAGGACTCACCCGATTGCAAGGAGGTTGCCGTCACTCCGGAAGGAGAGCTGCTGGTGACCCTGGACGGCAACAGCCTGGCTTGCTACGACCGCGACGGGAAGACGAAGTGGCACTATGACTCCGAGCTGGGCCGTCCTCTGAAAGACGGCGAGGAGGCGGGCACCTGGGGGAACACGGTGGTCAGCTCGCAGGCCGTGCTGTCGCCGGACGGACAGAGCATCTTCGTCGCCGGCAGCTCGGGCACCCTGACCAGCCTGGACCGCCAGGGCAACCAGCGATGGGTGCGTGAGTTCGACCTCCATACCAACGATCGGGGCGTCCAGGTCGGCGAGGACGGCACCGTCTACCTGTGCGACGGGAACGGGGGCGTGCACGCCCTCGACCCGGACTCCGGCGAGACGCGCTGGGAGTTCCACACCGGCGCCCACCAGCAGTACACGAACATTGCCACCCGGGGCGACATGGTCTATCTCTCCACTCACGAGGGGGACGTGCACGCCCTGAGCCAGAACGCGCTCAAGCACCGGGTGGAGGCAGCCGAGCTCCAGGAGCAACAGGAGCGGCCCACCCAGATCGAGCTCGGTCCCAACCGGGTGATCATCGGGGGAGCCTGGCTGCGCACCCGCAAGCCTAGCGCGCAGTAACCGTGCCCAACGTCATCTCCGGGGTTTGATCCGAGCCCGCCTTGATCTGCAGCCGGGCCAGGCCGGTCTTGAAGTTGTAGGGCACGATCCAGTAGACGTCCTTGACCCCGCCGGCGGCCTTGCGATCGCTATCGGGCAGGTCGAAGCGGGTGCCGAGCTCGTCCTGGAATACAATGGCCAGCGGGTCGGCCGGGGCGCAGCTCACCCGGATGCGAAACTTGCCCAGCCGGCTGTAAGAAAAGCGCCGGTCCACCTTGAGCTGCTCGCCAACCCAGTGCTTGACCAGGGCCGGCGAGCCGGCAGGCGGGTAGTACCAGACCTTGACCTCGGTCAGCCGGGCCTCAGCCATCGCGCTCGAGAGCAGCAACAGAAAGAGCATCCTGCGCATCAAGATTGTTTCGCGCAGGAGGTAGAAATTCCCCGAGCCTCAGGGACTGAACAGGAGCCTTCCGGCCACCGGATCCAGGCTGACCAGGGCCACCCTCCCGGCTCGAAGCTCGACTTCCTCGTCGAACTCGTAGCGCGGCGATTCGGGAGGCGCGCCCGGGTCGTCGGGCAGAAAGGTGACCCGCAGGCGCCGGCGCCCCGGCTCCAGAGCCAGCTCCTGCAGCACCGAGAGGGGGCGGTCGTGCTGCACGCCCGGAGCCGTATAGCGCTGGCTGAGCAGCTTTCTACCGTCCAGCTCGATCTCCAGGCGGTACGGCAGCAGCACCGTCTTGAAGGCCCCGCCCGGAGCGCGCATGTGGGCCGGCAGGTTGGGATCCTCCTGCATCTGGATGCGCACCTTCTCGCCGGTGGTCTTCCAGCTCAGGCGAAGCGCGGCCAGGGTTGGAGCCTGGCCCACGCCCAGGTGGGAGATCAGGCTGACCAGCACCATCCAGACCACCGTGAAGAGATAGGCCTTAAGGTGTCGCACTGGCAGCTCCCGGACACTCGCGCTCGAGGCTCCCGCTCGCCTCGGGAGGAGCTTCGAGCGCGCGGACCTCGCCGCGAAATTGCTCCACGGCCTGGACGATCTGCCTCTCCTGGGCGGCCGAGAAGCCGGCCAGGCGGACCCGGCGGCGGTCGACCCGGGCCTGCAGCTCGGCCTCCCGCTCGTGATAGAAGCGCTGCTCGAGCCACTTGGGGCCCTCGCGGTGGCTGCAGTCGCGCTCGGGGCAGGTCAGCACCATCACCCCGCCGGCACCGTGGCGCAGCAGGTGCTCCACCACCGAAGTGTGGAGCGAGCCGCCGCAGCCGGTCTCGTGCACGATGACGCCCTCCAACTGAGCGAGCTGGGCGACTTCCCCCGGCCCGTAGCGACAGGCCAGCACCACCACCTGGTCGGCGCTCGGCTTGATGGCCTCGATCTCGCGCAGCTGGTCGCGGCCGGTCCGCAGGGCCGGCCCCACCCCCATCGGGGCGCAGGACCCGGCGCAGATGCCGCAGCTCACGCAGACATCGGGATTGACCCGGGCCACCAGCTCGGACAGCTTGGAAGGCTCGCTGCGGGGAACCATGCTGATGGCCTGGTAAGGGCAGTCCTGAAAGCACGTGGTACAGCCGGTGCAAAGTCGCTCATCCACCACTGAGGGGGCCGGACGCACCCGCGGCTTCCACCACAGCGGCACCGAGGCCAGGGCCAGGCTGAGAGCGCCCAGCGCCAGGGTCGCCCCCAGCGGGCCCAGACCGGCCACCAGGGGCAGCCAGAAGCCGTAGAAGAGGTCGACGTAGACCCGGCCCGGGATGGCCCGCAGATCGGCCTCGGGGAGATAGGCGACGGGCATGGCCACCGACAGGGCCAGCATGGCCCCCAGCAGCAGGCGGGTCAGGGGAGCGGGCGGGAAGTAGGTCGGGCGAGCCACCCGCGAGACGTGGACCCAGAACAGGAAGGCTCCCCCCAGTGGGGCGGCCACGTGCAAGAACATGACCATGAAGAAGAACGAGCCCGGCACCGTGCTGTTATCGCTGAAGAGCCGGCCCAGCGGCTCGGACAGGACGGGCAAGAGGTCCAGCGTGCGCACCCCCTGCACGGCCAGCAGCTGGGCCTGGGTATCCCACACCATCACCAGGCCGGTGATGCCCACGAAGATCACCGTGGCGGTAAGCACCAGCCCGCTCACCCAGGCCAGCGCCCGGGTGCCCCAGGTGCGCCCGCTCATCAGCATCTTGACGGCGTGGGCCAGGATGGCCACCAGCGCGATGTCGCTCGAGTAGCGGTGCAGAGCGCGAATCCAGCGACCGAGAAAGACCTGTCCCTGCAGCCCCTGGACCGACTCGTAGGGCGCTCCCACCCGGTAGAAAAAGAGCAAATAGAGCCCGGTGACCAGCGCTACGGCGAGGCAGAGCAACGCTACCGTTCCGCTCTGGTAGAGGGGATTGAGCCTGGCGCCGTAGATCCACAGGTAGAAGCGGTCGATGGGGCGCAACCATCGCGTCAGGGGAGCGGCCAGCGGGGGGCGGTTGTCAGGACCTGTTTGGGCTACCTCTTGCCACATGCGCGGGCGATCGCCTCCTCGATCCAGGCCGGGCTCGGGCTCAGCATGGTGTAGGCCACCCGACCTTCCGGGTCGACGACGTAGACCAGGGCCGGATGGGTGATCTCCCCCGTATTGAGGTCGCGCTGCACGGGAATCTCGAGCGCGCGGGTGAGTCGATCCACCTCTTCGACCTGGCCCGAGAGCACCAGGGTGCCTTCGGGGAGATCCCACTGGCGCGAAAGGTCGGGCAGTGAGCCGCAGGTATCGCGCCAGGGATCCAGCGTCACCACCACGCGCTGCACGTCGCCCCGCACCTGGCGCAGGGTGGCGATCAGGGCCGGGCAGACGGTGGTGCAGTGGGCGTAGGCGAAGGTCAGCAGCACCGGCCTGCCGGCCAGCAGCTGGGGGGTGACCACCCGGGCGTGCTGGTCGAGCAGCCGGAACCCCGGCATGGGCTTATCCCCTCGCGGGTACCCTTCCGGCAGGCTCCCCTCGGGCATGGGCTGACCCAGCGCGAAGACGGTCTGGTCGCGCCAGGCCTGCTCCACGCGCCGGGCCGTCCAGGCCAGCCCCAGCAAGGGCAGGGCCAGCAGCAGAATGATCACGCGCTGGCGCTGAGCGCGCAACTCGTGCCCGTAGAGCACCAGCAGGGCGATGAGCATGGGCAGCGGAGCCGCCATGGTCAGCCACCCGGCCCCATCCGGCAGGCCGTTGGGCAGGGTTCCGAAGCAGACCTGGCGGGTGCGCAGCAACCAGTCGGGCGCCGAGCTCGGGAGCGGGGCCAGGGCCAGGGCGAACCAGCTGGCGGTGCTGGTCAGCCACAGGCCGTAGGCAACCAGGCCCGGCCGCACTCAGCCCACCTTCCAGATGAGTGAGAGCAGCTTCCAGTTGGCGAAGTAATAGACCACGAAGGCGGCGAAGAAGACGAACACCAGCACCATCGTGCCCGGACACCCCTTCGAGTGGGCAGCCTCGGCCTCTTCCGGGCTGTAGGACTGGGGCGGCAGGTGGGAGATTCCCTGGGGAATGCCCGGGCCGCCTTCCTTGAGCTCGGAGTCACTCAGCGGGCGGCCGAGCAGGCTGAGCACGGCCACAGCCACGTAGATCAGGCCGCCCAGGGCAGCCAGGATGCCCCCGATCCCCACCAGGGCCATGAACAGGTCCACGATGGGCGGGAACTCGATAGAGAAGGGGGCGTTGGTGAAGGAGATGTCCCAGTGGCGACGAGGCACCCCGAAGCCGCCGGCATAGGTCATCCCGATGGCCATCAGCGAGATGCCGATGCCAAAGAGGAAGGGCTGGATGCGGGCCAGCGGCCAGAGGGCCACCCGACGCCGGAAGATGAGCGGGATCACGTAGTAGGTGACGCCCATGAAGCAGAGCGCCGTGCCGGCCACCACGGTCATGTGGAAGTGGCCCGGAATGCGCAGGGTGTTGTGGGCGATGATGTTGATCTGCTCGGTGCCGATCACCACGCCGGTGATGCCGCCCCCGAAGCCGAAGATGACCAGCGAGAGCCAGAGGGAAGAAAAGCCGGGGTCGAACCAGGGAGCCCGGGTGAGCCACTGGAACAGGCCCTGGTTGAAGCCGCGCAGGCGCATTCCGGCTTCGATGCCTCCCGGCACGGTGAAGCCGTGGATCATGCTGGCCAGCACGGCCAGGTACATCGCGTAGCTGGTGTTCCAGATCTTCCAGGGGGCGCTCAGCCCCGGGTCGACGAGCAGGTGGTGGGCCGAGGCCATCGAGATGAAGAGCACGTAGAGCACGTAGGCGGTGCGGCTGACCTTCTCGTTGAGCACCACGCCGCCCACGGTCAGACCCGCCAGGAGGTACCAGCAGGCCACGTGGGCAGCCACATTGATCTGCTGGGAGGAGTGCCCGAGGCCCCACCAGACCATGCGGTACATCTCGGCGTCCAGGGGCATCAGGCCGAGCGACCAGAGGAACGTGGGGATGTAGATGACGGCGCCGTGCAGCAGGGTGATCACGGCGATCACGGCCGCCGTCAGGGCTCCGAAGGTGACCAGAGGCACCGAGCCTTTGTAGGTCTTCTCGCGTCTGGCCACCACCAGGGCCGCGAAGAAGAGGGCGGTGACCACCAGCGCCCCGACCGCGAAGAAGATGATGCCGAGGTAGTAGCCCGGATGGGCTTTCATGGGAACGTAGGAGGTGAACAGGACGTCTGCCTTGCCGGTCCACACGTAGAAGTTGACCATCAGGGCACCGAGCAGCATCAGAGCAAAAGAGCCCCAGCCCAGCTTGGGAGCGGGCACCCGACAGTTGAGCATGATCGGTCCGGCAAAGTAGAGGACCGCCATCTCGAAGAAGATGATGAAGAAGATCAGCATGTTCAGGCCGTGGGCCGTGAGCACGCGGTAGTACCAGGGGGCGGTCAGAAGGTGCACCGCCTGCCAGCGGGTCAGCACCAGCAGGAGAGCGGCGATGACGCCCACCAGGAAGAAGACGATGGCGGTGACGGCGTTGACTCGCACCAACCATTCGGCCTGACGGTCGATCTTCAGGCCCAGGACCGGGCAGGTTCTTGACGTCACGGCTCCACGACCTCCACTTTCCCCACCATCATGTGGTGACCGATGCCGCAGAACTCGTTGCAGATGATGCGGAAATCCCCGGTCTGGTTGGGCGTCATCTTCAGGTTGTAGTCATAGCCAGGCACCACCTGGAGGTTCAGGTTCAGCGGATAGAGGCTGAAACCGTGATTGAGGTCCACCGAGGAGAGGTGCATGCTGTAGGTGGCCCCCTTCTGCAGGCGCAGCACCGGTGACCAGGTCCACATCGAGGCCTGGATGTAGACCTCCGCCCCGGGAGGCGGGGCCACCACGGGGATGTTCTTCTCCATCAGGGGCTGGCCGTCGACCATCACCTGGTAGTCTTTCACAAAGCGCTGGTGGCGCTCGCGAAAGGCCTGGGCGTCCACCTTGCTGCGCACGCCCGAGCTGGGGTTCTGACCGCCCTTGAAGTGCCACAGAGGCATCATGGCAAACAGGATCATGCACCAGAAGAACGAGATCGTGACCCAGGTCTTCTCCTGCTTGCCGACAGGCTCCCACCAGTTGCCCTCGGGGGAGACGAGGCCTGAATGCATCCCCTTCATGGCAGCGTGCTCTGGGGCAGCGTCATGAGCTCGTAGGCGCCCCAACCGGTGTAGAAGACGAACATCACCACCAGCCCCGCCCCCAGGAGCAAGAACGGGTTGTCATAAAGCTTTTGAAGCCAGTGAACCGGTTCATTCTCGGTGTCGGTGTCGGCCACTTGGAGTCTCCCTTCATGGTTTAATCGTCAGTATAAAGGCCCCGGCGAGGCTGAAACATGATCTAGATCAACTCGCCGGGGCCAACCGCTCGATCAGAGTGAAGTGCCGAAGGTTTTACAGTCATTGTCGACCGCTCCTATCGTCGCTGATTTTGCGCCGACAGACTTGGATGGAGGCGCCCCGAAGGACAGGCAAAACCTTCAGCACGTAACGCTCAACACATTACTTCACCGACTCGTAGATGAGCTTCTTCTCGGGTCCCTCGACCTTCAGCTGGCCCACGCAGCCCTTGGCCAACCGGTAGATGGCGTGGTCGACCAGGGTGTAGCTGCCGGGCACGTCGAGCTTGAACTCCACCACGCACGAGCCGCCGGGCGGCACCAGGGTCGTCTGGACGTTGCGCTGGGGCTCGCCGGTAGAGCCCTGGTCGTAGCAGTTGTCGAAGATCTCCCCGATGACGTGGAAGCTGGAGGTCAGATTGGGACCGCCCACGCCGAAGAAGATGCGCACGGTCTCGCCCACGTTGGCCTTGAGGGCCCCGTCGCCGAGCAGGGCGCCGACGCGACCGTTGAAGACCACGTAGGTAGGCTCCTCGTTCAAGCCCTTCTCGTTGTCAAAGTGCGTCATGCCCTCGTATCCGAACGGCTCTTTGGTGTAGAAGTCCGACTGGACGACGTAGAACTCGCGGTCGACCTTCTTGAGGCCAGCTTCCGGCTCGACCAGGATCAGGCCGTACATCCCGTTGGCCACGTGCTCGGGCACGGGTGGCACGGCGCAGTGGTAGATGTACAGGCCGGGGTTGAGCATCGCCAGCCGGGCGACCTTAGATTGCCCGGGCGGAGCGGTGGTGATGAAGGCCCCGCCTCCCGTGCCGGTGGCGGCGTGGAAGTCCACGTTATGGGGCATGGTGCTGTCCTTGGGGTTGGTCAGCGTCACCTCGAGGACGTCGCCCTGGCGCACCCGGATCATGGGGCCGGGAACCGTGCCGTTGAAGGTCCAGAAGCGATACATCGTGTCCTTCTTGACACCGGTCGCCATGACTCCGTCGACCTCTTTGGTCTCCAGGGTGAGCTTGACCAGGGCTCTCTCCTTGCGGGTGATCGGTGGAGGCACCGCCGGGGCCGTGGTCATCACCGCTTCCTCGGTGAGGGCCGGCAGGCTGTTGGGTAACCCCGGCAAGCCGCCGGTGGTCTGGCCCGGGGTGGTCGGGGTGACCGGGGGCCCGGCCGGGGTCTGGCAGCCCACCAGCGCCAGGCAACCAACCATCAGGCTCAGAGCAAAATCTTCTTCATCATTTCATTTCCCTCCCTGGATACTCTTGGCCTGGCGCCTTACACGCTGGCCTTCTTCTGGATCGATCTTGTCGAGCTCGATGAGGATCTTGTCTCCGATGTTGGCCCAGAGCTCGCGTCCGGTGGGCTCAACCTCGCCGTTGAGGTAGGTCAGAATCTGGCGAGCCTGCTCGGGAGTGAGACGGGCGCAATACCCACAGCATGGCTCGCGATACATCAGCACCTTGATGGCGGCGACCACCTTGTCTTCATTGAATGCCTGCTCGGCCAGGGCCACGGTCGAGAGCATCGCCACTGCCACCAGGAGCAAGAACAACTGTTTTTTCATGGGGCACCTCCTGGCCCCAGGCTATTGCATCCAGGAGGTTTAGGGATTGATCCAGGTCAAGCGGGAGAAAGAAATAACTTCACCGTCCTTCAGGACGTCCGGGTGACAGGACACGAGCGCGGAGTCACGTGTCCCGGGTACGCTCCACGCATGGCCGGGGGACCGGAAGGTGACCCACCATTTTTGGGCCTCTGTTCGAAAGGAATTCAACACCCGGGGGGAGGAAAATTCTTCCTACCATGGAGCAGTTGGGCCTCTTTGGAGAGCGGCTCGAGCAGCCCGCCTCCCCTACCCGCCGCCGGCCACGCAACACGCGGGCCATGCGCCCGCTCTTGCCGCCCATGCCCGAGGGACCGCCGCGCATCCTGCCGGATACCTCCGACAAGATCCTCGACGGCCTCACCGAGGCTCAGGAAGAGGCCGTCTGCCACGGAGCGGGCCCCCTCTTGATCATTGCCGGGGCGGGCACCGGCAAGACCACCGTGGTCACCCGCCGCATCGCCTACCTGATCGCCAGCGGAGCCGCTCGCCCGGCGGAGATCCTGGCCCTCACCTTTACCGACAAGGCGGCTGCCGAGATGCAAGAGCGGGTGGACATGCTCTTGCCCTACGGCTATGCCGACATCCAGATCTCCACCTTCCACTCGTTTGGCGACCGGGTGCTGCGCGAGAACGCCATGGAGCTGGGCATCACCCCCGACTTCAAGGTGCTCTCCCAGCCCGAGCAGGTGCTCTTCCTGCAAGACCACCTCTTCGAGCTGCCTCTGGACCGCTACCGCCCCCTGGGCAACCCCACCGGCCACCTGCAGGCCCTGCTCTCTCTCGTCTCGCGTGCCAAGGACGAGGACGTCTCGCCGGCCGACTACCTGGCCCTGGCCGCCCGGCTCAGCGAGGAAGCCTGCGACCCCGACTCCGAAGACCGGGCCCGCACCCAGACCGAGCTCGCTCAGGTCTACGCCGCCTATCAAGAGTTGATGGCCCGCGAGGGCTTCCTCGACTTCGGCGATCAGGTCTACCTGATGCTGCGCCTGTTCCGCCAGCGTCCCTCGGTGCTGGGTCGGTTTCAGAAGCGCTTCCGCTTCATCCTGGTGGACGAGTTCCAGGACACCAACTACGCCCAGTTCCAGCTCGTCAAGCAGCTTTCCGCCGCTCACCGCAACCTGACCGTGGTCGGGGACGACGACCAGTCCATCTACAAGTTCCGGGGCGCCTCCATCTCCAACATCCTGCAGTTCACCGAGGAATACCCCGAGGCGGTGCAGGTGGTGCTCAAGGACAACTTTCGCTCCACCCAACTCATCTTAGACGCGAGCTACCGGCTGATCGTGCACAACAACCCCGACCGGCTCGAGGTGCGCAACCAGATCGACAAGCGCCTCATCTCGCCGCGCGAAGAAGGGCCCGAGGTCGAGCACCGGGCTTTCGACAACCTCTCGGCCGAGTCCGAGCAGGTGGCCGAGGAGATCAAGCGCCTGGTCGAGGAGGGCGCCTGCAAGTACGGCGATTGCGCCATCTTAGTGCGCACCAACAAGGACGCCGACCCCTACCTGCGAGGGTTGAACATGCTGGGCATCCCCTTCCGCTTCACGGGTAACCGGGGGCTCTACGCCCGCCCCGAGATCCGCCTGGTGATGGCCTTCCTGCGCTGCCTGTGCGACCCGCACGACTCGGTAAGCCTGTTTTACCTCGCCTCCGGCGAGACCTATCGCTTCCCCATGAACAGCCTGGTGCTGCTGAACAGCTACGCCATGCGGCGCAACCTGCCCCTCTTGCAGGTCATGCGCGAGCACGCCGCCGAGGCCCCGCCCGAGGACGGGGTGACCCTCTCGGCCGAGGATCTGGCCACCGTGCAGCGCCTGCTCGAGGAGATCGACCGCTTCATCGGCCGCATCGCCGACGAGTCCCCCGGGCGGCTGCTCTACCACTACATCACCGAATCGGGCTGGCTGCGCCAGCTGACCGAGAACGGGGGCGAGGTCGAGATCCAGAACCTGGCCCGCTTCTTCGACATCCTCAAGAGCTTCGAGGAGAACCACCCCCAGGCGCTCTTGCCCCAGTTCGTGCAACACCTCGATCTCCTGATGGAGGCGGGCGACTCGCCCGCGGTGGTGGAGGCCGATGCCGAGGAGGATGCGGTGCAGCTGCTCACCGTGCACCGCTCCAAAGGCCTCGAGTTCCCGGTGGTGTTCATGGTGGGGCTGGTGGACGGCAAGTTCCCCTCCCGCAACCGCCCCGATCCCATCGAGTTCCCGGCCGAGCTGGTGCGAGAGTCCTTGCCCGAGGGCGACTTCCACATGCAAGAAGAGCGCCGCCTGTTCTACGTGGGCATGACCCGGGCCAAGGAGCGCTTGATCATGACCTGGTCGCGCGACGTGGGCGGGCGCCGCGCCCGCAAGGCCAGCCCCTTCTTGCTCGAGGCGCTGGACCGACCCCGGGCCGACGCGGCCGCCTTCCGGGCCTCGCCGCTGGTGGCCCTGGAGCGCTTCGCTCCTCCCCCGGCCGTGGGCGGATCCGCCCGGGAGATGCCCTCCGACCGGGTGCTCAACCTGAGCTTTCGGCAGATCGACGACTACCTGACCTGCGCCCTGAAATACAAGTACATCCACATCCTGCGCGTGCCCATCCTGCAGCACCACAGCGTGGCCTACGGGCGGGCCCTGCACGAGGCCATCTCGGAGTACCTGGTGGGCAAGAAGGAGGGGCGCCAGGTGACCCTGGAGGCCATGCTGGCCCGCTACGAGTCGTGCTGGGTCAGCCAGGGCTTTCTCACCCGAGAGCACGAGGAGCAACGCTTCAAGGTGGGCCGGGCCGCGTTGGAGCAGTTCCACGCCCGCGAGGAGCTGGCCGGGGTCAAGCCGGCCATGGTGGAGCAGGACTTCTCCTTCACGGTGGATCAGAACCGGGTGATCGGTCGCTGGGATCGGGTCGACGACGGCCCGGTGATCGTCGACTACAAGTCCTCTGAGGTGCGCACCCAGGCCGACGCCGATCGCCGCGCCCGCGAGAGCCTGCAGCTTGCGCTCTACGCCCTGGCTCACCGCGAGACCTACGCGGTGACGCCCAAGGCTGTGGAGCTCCACTTCCTGGAGGCCGGCCTGGTGGGCCGGGCCGAGCTCAAGCCGCGCGACCTGACGAAGGCGCGCGAGAAGGTGCTCGAGGCCGCGGCTGGCATCCGCTCGCGGAACTTCGCGGCTGTCCCGACCTTCATGGCCTGCCGCTACTGCGCCTACCGCGAGATCTGCCCGGCCACGGCGACTTGAGAGCCCGGAGCTCGAAGCTCAGGGGGTGGACAACTCGTCCACCGGAAGGGCCAGGGTGAAGATCCGGGGCGGGCTCAGTGTGCCCAGGAATCGAGCCGTCCCGTCCGACCTCGAGCCCACGGTGATCGGCTGGTCGCTGGGCGTGGCGGCGTAGAACGACTTCCCCGGAGGGTAAGCGTCCGGCAAAAGGCGCTGAGCCAGAGCGCCGTCGACGTAGAGCGAGAGAATTCGGTTGCTCCTCCAGGTCTGGCCATAAACGGAGAACGAGATGCGGTGAGTCACTCCGCTGCTCAAGGGCTGAGTCTGGAGGTGAACTGCCCTCTCTTCGAGAGTGCCGGGGCGATCATCGTAGAGCCTGAGCCTGACCCGGTCGTCGATCCAGTTCAGCTCCCAGCAACCCGGTCGCGAGGCCAGAGTTCGCCGCTGGGTCAGGTCGGTGGTGCTGGCGTCGATGGAGAAGGTGAAATCGCCGTCGGCGAAATCGAAGCGCGAGTCGAAGGGAACGGCCAGCGTGCTTCCGACCGGTGTCAGCACGGCGGGCACCTGGCTCTCGCTGGCGTGCCAGCTCTTGTAGCGGGCCAGCATGGTCGCAACGAGCGCGGGATTGGCGGCGGACAGGTCGGTGAGCTCTCCCTGGAAGCTGGTCACGTCATAGAGACCGGGCTGGCTCTGGTCGGGGCCTCGCACGAGCTTGAAATTTCCCGAGCGGATGGCGAACTGGTCGAGTTGCTCGGGACTTGCTCCGGCAGCCTTCGCGTTAGCATAGGAACGAAAACGAGGCGCCACCCAGAAATGTTCCGGGGCCGGGCTCCAATGGCCCCGGGTCAGGTTGCTGGACAGATCTCTTCCTTCCACGCCAGCCGGCGGCAAGGCGCCGGAAAGGCTGGCAAAAGTGGGCAGCAGGTCGAGGCTGGAGCAGACCGTGGCGTTCACCGTCCCGGCAGGGATTCGTCCGGGCCATCGCGCGATCATCGGGACGTGGATTCCGCCCTCATAGAGCGACCCTTTCCATCCGCGCATGACGGCCTGGCGACGCAAATTCCCGGCTCGCCCGGAACTGATCCCTCCGTTGTCGCTGACAACCACGATCAGGGTGCTGGCCCCCAGACCGAGCGAGTCGATGTGGTCCACGAGACGACCCACCTCGCGGTCGAGGTCGCTGATCATCGCGCTGGTCTTCCCTTCGACCGTGGTCAGGTCGTAGCCAAAGGACGTATTGTCGAAACGAGCCGGAACGTGCTGGGGTTGGTGGGGCGAGACGTGAGCCAGGTAGAGGAAGAAGGGTCCGGCTGAGTTCTGGTTGACGAAGTCGATGGCGCGGTCGGTCAGCTCCTTGCTCAGGTAGTGATCGTCTGCGCCAGGCTGGCCAAGGGCGGGCATGATCGTGCCAGACCCCCAGGCGGCTCCCAGGATCCGAAATCCCCAGTAGAAGCCCCCGCCTGTGCTGAAGTCAGGGGAATGGGTAACCCACTCTGCCACCTCGGCAAATCCCCTGACGGCAGGCCGGTAGTCGGACCGGAAACCGACGTGCCACTTTCCGATCATGCCCGTGGCGTACCCCTGACCCTGGAGGACCTGAGCCATCGTGGGCACCGAGGCGGGAAGTCCACGGGCAGGTTCCAACCGTGACCCGTCGGAGCGGTAGTAGGGCTGGATCACATCCGTCCAACCGAAGCAGGCGGGCGAACGGGAGGTGAGCAGAGCGGCCCGGCTGGGCGAGCACTTGGCGGCATTCGAATAGTAGTTTCGAAAACGCATCCCCTGACTTGCGAGCTGGTCGATGCGGGGCGTCCGGGCCTCCGATCCGAGGTTGCAGCCCAGGTCGAAGAAGTCCAGGTCGTCGGCTACGATCAGGACGATGTTCGGCGGGGGTTGAGTCGGGGCGGCCGCGACCGGGGGGGAATCCAGCGCCCGCTCCTGGCCCGAGTCCTGGACCACTCCCAGATCGACCGTGGCCACTTCCTGCTCCAACAGATCGATCCGGGTCCGGGTCAGGCGAACAACGCTTCCCCCTGCATCCAGGACTTGAACCTCGAGCTCGTAACGATCTCGAGGAACCTCCAGGGACAGCAAGCCAGACTCAGGAATCGCCTCTCGCCGAGAGAGGCTGAGTGCTTCCCCCTCGAACGCGAGCTTCGCGCTGAGGGCCGAGCCCAAAGGCGCCGACAGTCGGACCTCCAGAGTTCCCTGAGGAGGCTGGTCGAGCGGGCCTGCGCTCTCCATCACTCCACCGCACCCGGAGAGGATGAGGAAGGCCAGGGCGGCTGTGCACCTCATTCGCAGCCAGTAGCGGGCGTGGTCCATCCATGGCCTGAACCGCATCAAAGGACATTCGCGACCACGACAGACCTTCCCGCCCCGCGCCCTGCCGTCAGCGAGCGAGGGGCAAAGAGACTCGCTGAAAGACTTGCGCCGGCCCCCAGACCAGCTGCTCCTTCAACTCGGCCACCCCCGAGGAGAGGGTGACGTTCTCCCCCCACGTGGTGGTCCAGGCCCTGCCGCTCAGCTTCCCCTGCTCGATGGCCCGGGCCACCGGGTCGTAGACGGGAAAGCGCACCCCCAGACGCTCGCCCGAGAGCTCGTAGCGAGCGAGCAGGTAGCCCTGCTCGGGCAGCTTCATGCTGGCGTAGCCGTCCCGCGTCAAGAGCACACGCACTTGCTCGGCTCCGGCCATGGCCCCCTGCTCGTTGAGCGGCTCCACCACCCGCACCACGGTGGCTTCCGGCAGCGAAGGGTGGAGCAGCACGTGCAGGTAGAGGTTGTTGTTGGGGTCTTCCTGGCACACCCAGAGGCCTGCCAGGGCCGGGTCGGGGGGCTCGGAGCCGAGCGGGCGCTCGGCCGTGATGCACCCGCACAAGAGGAACCCGAGCAAGAAGAGGAGTCGCATGCCAGACTCTTTCGCCAGGCAGGTCTGAGAATCCGTCGGTGGCGAACGCGGGCCGATGCGTTGCCTGCTCTGCCTCCTGATGCTTACCGGCCTGGCCCTGGCCCAGCCCCAGGTCGGCCCCATCACCACCCGAGAGGTGGGTCCAGGCCTGTTCGAGGTGCGCGTCCAGACGGTGGTGACGGGCCTGAGCGTGCCGAAAGTACCCCTGGCCTGGAGCTACCTGCGCTTTGAGGCTCCCCTGCAAATCAGGGGCGAGCTGCTCGAGGACAGCCTGCTCGGCAGTCTCTACGAGGTGGATCTGAACGGGGACCGACACCTCGGTGGGGTACGGGTGGACCTCAAGAGCGATGGCCAGCTCAAGATCGACTACTCCCCCGTTCAGGCCCTGGCTCCCGACGCGAGCTCTCCCCAGCAACCCTATCGCGAGGACGGCAGCCCGAAGGTGTTCACTCTCGACCCTTACGCGCCCGACTTCATGGTCGACTACTACGCCCCGCCCATGATGGCTCTCGAGCTGCAGTTTCGCGACCACGAGCCCCAGGTGCAGGACTTCCCCAACCCGTGCCTGCAGATCATGGTGTCCGAGCCCTGCGTGGGGCCCTCCAACCCGCGCGACCTGCCGGGCGAGCCGAATTTCAGCCTTTCCTTCGACGGACCCGAGCCGCCCGAGCAGCGGCTGATGTTCAGCTGGAATCCGACGCTGTCCAACCAGTGGCAGCGGGTGGTCTGGGTGGCCATCCCTCTCAAGAGCGGCCAGCAAGAGACCGTCTTTCGGCTCAACTGCAAGGACGACACCAATCCCGTGGCCGTCAGCGCCCTGATCAACTACGCTCTCGAGCCCGGCAAGCGCTGGCGCACCGCCCCCGTCACCAACCCGGTCTGGCCCGGGGCCGGGCGTCCCGGCTACTGACATGCCGCTGGTGAGCCTGGCTAGCTTCCGGCAGGCACTCGCCTGGCTGCTGCTGGGCTCGCTGGCCTGGTGCCTGTACCAAATCCTGGAAGGTTTTTTCAGCCCGCTGGCCTGGGCTGCCGTGCTCTCGACCTTTTTTGCGCCCTGGCACCGCCGCCTGCGCACCCGCATCCACAATCGGAACCTGGCGGCGATCGTCGCCACCCTTCTGGTCACCGGGATCTTGATCGTGCCCGCCCTGCTGGTGCTTCAGGCGGTGGTGGCCGAGGGGATCGCGCTGGCCTCGGGCATCCCGGGCTCGGGCCTGCTGCTCAAGTTGCGCCACAGCCTGGACATCCTGCCCGAGCCGCTGGCCCGATTCTTTTCCGGCCAGCAGCTCGAGCGCATCGTGGCCGAGGTGGCCGACTGGGCTCGCAGCAATCTGGCCCAGGAGTCGGCCCGTCTGGCCGGCAACCTGGCCCGCTTCTTCTTCGAGCTGGGCGTGACCCTGTTCGCGCTGTTCTACTTCTTTCGCGACGGGCACTACCTGACCCACTGGATCTCCGATCTTGGCCTGATGGGCGAGGAGCGTCGCCGGCGCCTGCTGCATGACGTGGCCAACGACGTGCGGGTAACGGTCTCCTCCACCCTGGTGGTGGCCGCCTCGCAGGGAGCCCTGGGAGGGCTGATGTTCTGGGCCCTGGGCCTGAGCAACCCCCTGCTGTGGGGCGTGGTGATGGGCATGGTTTCGCTCCTTCCGGTCCTTGGCCCCTGGCTGGTCTACGCTCCCACCGGCATCTACCTGCTGGTGAACGGGCACTACCTCAAGGGCACCCTGCTCCTGGCTCTGGGCTTCGGGGTGGTGAGCGGGGCCGACAACCTGCTGCGCCCCTTCCTGATCGCCGGACGCTCTCGTCTCAACGCCCTGTGGGTCTTCCTGAGCGTGGTCGGCGGGCTGCGGGCCTTCGGTATGCTGGGGGTGGTGCTCGGTCCGGTGCTGGTCAGCGCCGCCGCCGGCTTTCTCAGGGCCGTGCGCGAGGACACCCGGGCGGCCGCCTCCCCCCCTGTGGTGGCGGAGGAAACCTCCGACACCACAGGATGCAGGCAGCCCAGTGTGGTCAAGGGGCCTGGTCGAGAGGCAGAAACGCCGAGCCAAAGCGAACGACCCGACCCTCCACCTGCAACCGACCCAGCGCCGCCAGAACCTGAGTGATGCTCAGGCGGGTGCGCGAGACCAGCTCGTCAGCCGAGCTGCCCCGGGGCGAGAGCCCGGCCAGCACCCGGGCCAACTCGGGCTCCAGCGGCGGAGTCGGGCGGGGAACCTCTCGAACGAACAGGGACTCGAGGATATGGGCGGCGCAGGCCACCGGGGTCGCGCCGTCGCGCAGCAGCTCGAAAGTTCCCCGGCTGGTCGGCTGGCCCACGTCCCCGGGCACCACCATCACCTCCCGGCCCGCATTCAAAGCGCAGCGAGCCGTGATCAGGGCTCCGCTGCGCTCCCCCGCCTCCACCACGACCACCGCGCGACAAAGTCCCGCCAGGATGCGATTGCGGGCCGGAAAGCGCCAGGCCACCGGGGGCTCCCAGGGGGGGTATTCGCTGACGAGGGTGCCGTGGCGCTCCAGCTGATCCTTGAGGGGCCGGTTCTCGGCCGGATAGTCATGGTCGAGGCCACAGCCGAGCACGGCCACCGGATGGCTCTCGGGAGAACGCAGCGCTCCCCGGTGGGCGGCCGTGTCCACTCCCCGGGCCAGGCCGCTGACCACGCTGACCCCCGAGCGGGCCAGGTCGCGTCCCAGCCGCTCAGCCACGACCAGACCGTAAGGCGTGGCCATCCGCGAGCCGACCAGAGCGACCAGGGGCTCGGGGGGCAGGGCGAGACCGCGCAGGAAGAGCACCAGCGGGTAGTCCTCCAGCTGAGCCAGGAGGGGGGGATACTCGGCGTCGGTGGGCACGATCATGCGGCCCGGGCGGGCCAGCGCCCGGGCCAGCTCAGCCTCGGGATCGGGTCCTGCCAACCCCATCCGCGACCAGACGGCGCGGGCCGAGCCCAGCTCGGTCAGAAGCTCTCGCGCCTCCAGGCGCCGCTTGCCGCCGATGCGAGAGAGAGCAAGGTAAGCGGCACGCTCGGTCATGCTGCCCTCCGCCGGTAGTATTCCTCCACCACCACGCGGCGCAAAAGCCGGTGCAGGTCCTCGTTGACGAACTCGTAGACCACCTGCCAGCCGTTCTTCAGACGACGGCCGGGCAGGCTGAGCTGCAGGCTTCCGTCCCGTTCCTCGAGCTTGAGGCCACGCAACCTCAAGCCGGCGTAGTCGAGCTCGGCCACGGCACGAACGCAGCGACCTTCCAACAATGCCATAGAGCTGATCTGCACTTGCACTGGGCTACCTCCCATACGATATGCTGGCTCCAGGATAGGCCTTTGGGCACCGCGGGCTCGACCGCGGATGTAACTCGGAAGTGAACAGAAGATTTCT
Source organism: Candidatus Xenobia bacterium (assembly GCA_045863235.1). Lineage (GTDB taxonomy): Bacteria > Vulcanimicrobiota > Xenobia > Xenobiales > QWHO01 > QWHO01. Next base: position 24,313 of record BTUM01000040.1, read on the forward strand.
GCCGTGTTGCTAGAATTTGAACGGGGCAGGAGTGTGCTCACCTCGCGCACAACTGCCAGAACCACCATGAGAACACGCTCAACCACGATCATCTGTGTGCGCCACCAGGGACAGGTGGCCATGGCCGGAGACGGTCAGGTCACCCTCGGGCGCACCATCATGAAGCACTCCGCCCGCAAGGTTCGGAGAATGTCCAACGGCGGGGTGCTGGGCGGCTTTGCCGGCTCGGCGGCCGACGGCCTGACGCTGTTCGAGCGGATGGAGGCCCGGCTGGAGGAGTTCTCGGGCAACCTGCGCCGGGCGGCCGTCGAGCTGGCCCGCGACTGGCGTCAGGACCGCATGCTGCGGCGCCTCCAGGCCATGCTGCTGGTGGCCGACAAGGACACGGTGCTGCTCCTGAGCGGCACCGGGGACATCATCGAGCCCGATCACGGTGTGGCGGCGGTGGGCTCAGGCGCGCCTTTCGCCCTGGCAGCGGCCCGGGCGCTGACCGAGCACTCGAAGCTGGGGGCGGGCGACATCGCCCGTCACGCCCTCGAGATCGCCAGCGAGATCTGCCTCTACACCAATCGGGAGATCACTCTGGAGACGCTATAGACCGGTGAAGCGGGAGACGCCCCCTCAGGCGGACTTGATGAGCCGGACCCTGGCCAGGAAGCTGGTCAGGCTGGCCGGCTTGAGCCTGCTTCTCAGCCTGGTGCTGGCCTACTACCTGAGCACCCTGCCCTTCGGGTTGGTGGCCCTGGCGGCGCTGACCCCATTCTGGCTGGGGCTGTTCGGCCTGCTTTTTCGGAACCTCACCCGCCAGGTCTTCTCCCCGCTGAACCATTACCTGGCCCGTCTGGGCAAGAGCGACGAGCCCATCCCTCCCTATCAGGAGTTCGAGTTCCTCAGCCAGCGCATCAAACGAGCCGAGGCCTTCGAGGCGGCCGCACGCGTTGAGAAGGACGAAGCCGTCGCTCGGACCGAGAAACACCTGCTCAAACGCATCCAGGAACTGCAGCAGGTGCACCAGCTGCTGGAGGTCTTCGGTCGCAGCCTGGAGTTGCGGCTTCTGGCCGAGATGGTCCTGCAACAGAGCTCCGAGCTCGTACCGCTGCACAGGGCCACCCTTTACATCCTGGAGGATGACGGCCGATTTCGCCTGGAAGCCGTCCGCGGATTCAGCCCGCAAGAGGCGGAAGCGCTCGGTCGGGTCACGCTCACCCAAGAATCCCCCGGGTTCTCCGAGCTGGCCCGCTCGAGCGATTTCCTGCGCGTCGAGCGCCAGCCCCTGGCCGAGCAGCCCCTGCTGAAGGGCCGCTTCGCCGCCGATGAGAAACTGGTGGCCTATCAGGCCGTGCCGCTGGTGACCACCGGCACGCTGCAGGGATTCTTCGAGCTCTTCCCTCAAAACAACGAGCCGCTCAGCTCGGAGGTGCAGGAGCTGTTGCTCAGCCTGGCCCGGGTGATGGGGGTGGCGGTTCAGAACTGGCGGCTCTACGCCCAGGTGCGTAAAGAGAAGCAATCCAGCGAAGCCATTCTCGAGCACATGGCTGACGGCGTCTTCACTTTGGGCCGCAAGCTCGAGCTGACCAGCTTCAACCAGGCCGGCGAGCGCATCACAGGTTGGTCGCGCGGCCAGCTGCTGGGCAAGAGTTTTGCCGACGTCTTCGGCGACCTGGAGGGCCATCGCTATCTCGCCGACGTGCTCGCCGGTCGCCAGCCGGCCACGACCTTCGAGCGCCAGGTTTCGGTGCGGGACGGGCTCAAGAAGATCGTGGCCTTCAGCCCCTCGGTGCTCGACCCCGACGTGCAGCACGACGACCGGACAGCGCTGATCGTGGTCTTCCGCGACATCACCCGGCTGCGCGAGCTGGAGATGCTGCGGGGCGACTTCACGGCCACGCTCTCCCACGAGCTGCGCACCCCCATCACCTGCATCAAGGGCTACCTCCACAACATGATGCACAAGAAGTATCGCTTCGAGCCCGAGACCACCCGCAGCCACCTGGGCATCATCAACACCCAGGCCGACCGGCTCAACCGGCTCATCCAGGATCTTCTGGAGGCTGCTCGCCTCGACAGCCAGGTGCTCGAGGTTCGCACCCGCAATATCGACCTGGCAGCCCTGGTCTCGCGCGTCGTGGACAACTACCGGCTCAAGGAGCCCGACCGGGTGCTGCGCTGGGAATCGCCCGGCGAGCTAGCGGCCAGTTGCGATCCCGAGCAGATCCGCTATGTGCTCGATCATCTGCTCTCCAATGCCGTGAAGTACTCCTCCGAGGGGGGCCTGGTGGAGGTGACCTGCGAGCGGCACGGCGACCTGTACGCCATCAGCGTGCGCGACGAGGGCTGCGGCATTCCCTTCGACCATCAGGAGAAGATCTTCGAAAAATACCATCGAGTGGAGATCGGCAACACGCGCTCTCACTATGGCGTCGGGCTCGGGCTCTTCATCGCCCGCAAGATCGTGGAAGCCCACGGAGGTCAGATCACCGTCCAGAGCGCTCCCAACTGTGGCTCCACCTTCCTGTTCACGGTACCCGCCTCGGAGGCAAAAGAAGAAGGCCGGCAACCGCCGGCCCCTTCTGCCGCCTGAGACGAGAGCTTCTCAAGCTCTATTCTTCTTCGTCATCGTCCTCGTCGTCAAAGTCATCATCCTCATCGTCGTCGTCGTCGAAGTCGTCGTCATCATCGTCGTCCCAATCTTCGTCGTCGTCGTCGTCATCCCAATCGTCGTCATCATCGTCCTCATCGTCCTCATCCTCATCCTCGTCCTCGTCGTCCCAGTCGGACAACTCGGGCCAGGTCGGCTCGATGGACTCTTCCCAGAACTCGCCAAAGCTCAAGTTATTCAAGTTTTGCTCCTTTTCCCGGGACTGAACATTGCGTCGAATCGGCTTGGCACGGGGGTTGCTCGGCCGCCCGGGGCGATATGCTGACCGTGCAGTTCCTGCTGATGACTCCATCTCCTCCTGGTTGAAAACTTTTTCGCCGCCTTGTTCGGAGGGACGGTTCCAAAGCCGGGTCGAACGGCGCTGGCGCCATGGATACCAGCAAGCTCACCCCCCTCTTCATCCAGTACTTTGACCTGGCGGCGGCCCATCCCGACTGCCTGCTCCTGATGCGCGTGGGCGACTTCTTCGAAGCCTACGGCCCCCACGCCGAGACCCTGGCCAGAGACCTCGAGATCGTGCTGACCTCCAAGGAGTGCGGCGATGGGCGCACTGCCATGGCCGGGGTGCCCTTCTTTGCCCTGGACACCTACCTGCGCTTGCTGATTCAAAAAGGCCACCGAGTGGCCATCGCCGAGCAGATGGAGGATGCCAGGCAGGCCAAGGGGCTGGTGAGGAGAGAGGTGATCCGGGTGGTCACCTCGGGCACCATCCTCGACCCGGCGATGCTCGAGGAGCAGAGCCACAACTTCCTGCTCTGCCTGGCCTGCAGGGGCGGCGAGGCGGCCCTGGCCGCGGCCGACATCTCCACCGGTTACTTCGTGGCCACCGAGCTTTCTCGTGATAGCGAGCGGCTCTTCGAGGAGGCGGCCCGCTTCCGGCCGGCCGAGGTGCTGGTGCTTGGCGGCGACGAGATGCTCTCGGGCGTGGCCGCCCGCCTGGGGGTGGCTACCCAGCGCCTGAGCGAAGAGCCGCAGGCCGAGAAGCAGTTGCTGCGCCAGTTCCATCTCACCTCACTGCACAGTTGCGACCTGGTCGACCGACCCGCGGCTGTGCTGGCGGCCGCCGGGCTGGTGAGCTACCTCAAATCGACCCAGGGCTCGCAGGCCCTCAGCCTGGACCCGCCCCGAGGCTATCGCCTGAACGCCCACATGGTGCTCGATCAGACCTCGCGCCGCAATCTCGAGCTGACCGAGACCCTGCTCGGGCGCGAGCGCAAGGGCAGTCTCCTGTGGGCCATCGACGCCACCTGCACCTCGATGGGGGCGCGGGTGCTCAAGGATTGGATGCTGCGCCCCCTGCTCGAGCTGGCCGAGATCGAGGAGCGGCTCGAGGCCGTGGAGTACCTGGTGCATGACTACGCCCGTCGCAGCGAGCTGCGCGAGGACCTGGGAAAGGTGCTGGACGTGGAGCGCCTGCTCTCGCGCGTGGTCTACCAGTCGGCCAACGCCCGCGACCTGCTGGGCCTGGCCCAGTCCCTGCAACGCCTGCCCCACATCCACACCGTGTTCTCCGGCACCCCGCTGGAGGAGCGCACTCAGCCCCTGGCGGCCCCCGAGCTGGCCGAGTTGGAGGCCCTTCTCTCCCGGGCCGTGGCCGAGGAGCCCCCCCTCTCGCTGCGCGAGGGAGGGCTGATCCGAGATGGCTACTGCGCCGAGCTGGACGAGCTGCGCTCCTTGCGCTCCAATGCCCGCGAGTGGATCGCCTCGCTGGAGGCGCGCGAGCGCGAGGAGAGCGGCATCAAGTCGCTCAAGGTGGGCTTCAACCAGGTGTTCGGCTACTACCTCGAGGTCACCCGCACCCACCTCAAATCGGTTCCCGAGCACTACATCCGCAAGCAGACCCTGGCCAATGCCGAGCGTTACTTCACTCCCGAGCTCAAGGAGTTCGAGTCCAAGGTGCTCGGTGCCGAGGAGCGCATCCGCGAGCGCGAGTATCAGCTCTTCCTCGAGTTGCGCGCAGCGGTGGCCGAGCAGGCCGTGCTGTTGCGCCAGGCAGCCCGGGCCGTGGCCGAGCTGGATGTGCTCGGTAGCTTCGCCGAGAAGGCGGTGCGCGAGCAGTGGACCCGTCCCCAGCTGGTGGCCGACTGTGGCCTGGAGCTGGAGGGAGCGCGCCATCCGGTGGTGGAGCTGGGGCTGGAGTCGGGCTTCGTGCCCAACGACTGCAAGCTGGCCCCCGACCGGCGCCTCTTGATTCTCACCGGGCCCAACATGAGCGGCAAGTCCACCTACCTGCGCCAGACCGCCCTCATCTCGGTCATGGCCCAGATGGGCTCGTTCGTACCGGCCCGGGCGGCCCGGCTGGGGGTGGTGGATCGGGTCTTTACCCGGGTGGGCGCTTCGGACGACCTGCACCTGGGCCAGTCCACCTTCATGGTGGAGATGAGCGAGACGGCCAACATCCTCCACCACGCGACCCCGCGCTCGCTGGTCATCCTGGACGAGATCGGGCGCGGCACCAGCACCTTCGATGGGCTGGCCCTGGCCCGGGCGGTGGCCGAGCACCTCCACAACCAGACCGGAGCCATGACGCTGTTTGCCACCCATTTTCACGAGCTGACGGCGCTGGAGAAAGAGCTCTCCGCCTGCCGCAACTACCGGGTGGCCGTGCGCGAGAACCGCGACGACATCGTGTTCTTGCACCGCATCGTGCCGGGCGGGGCCGACCGCAGTTACGGCATCTACGTGGCCCAGCTGGCCGGCTTTCCAGGGGAAGTGCTGGAGAGGGCCCGGGCCATCCTGGAGGCCCTCGAGCGCGGTCGCGGCCGACCAGCCTCGCGCCGCGGCGCCGACCAGATGGATCTGTTCGGCAACGATCTGGAGCGGGCTGTGCGCGAGGCTCCGGTGGAGCAGATGAGCGGGGAGGAAGCCCTGGAGCTGCTGGCGCGCCTCAAGGAGAGTCTGGCCTGCAGGAAGTCCTGAGCCTATCGATGTATATTTTTTTGTATGAAAAACATGCACATCACTTTGTCCGAAGACTGGTTGGGTCGGCTTGACGAGTTGAGCCACCGGCTCGAGCGGAGCCGAACCACCCTGGTCCGGGAGGCCGTGGTGGAGTATGTGCTCAGGCGCGAGCGCGAGATGATCGAGGACGAAATGGGCCGATACGCCGAGGAAATGGGCCCGGCCAGCAATGAGTTCACCCGGTGGACGGAAGCTGAGGTCCACCGAATGCTCCATGAGCATACCGAATGGTAAGAGGCGACATCTGTTGGGTCCGCCTCGAGCCTCGGTCGGGGTCCGAGCAGGCAGGAATGAGGCCCTGCGTCATCGTTTCCCATGCTCGATTCAATCAGGCTCGTGCCTGGATGAGCATTACCGTGGTTCCCCTGACCTCCTCGACACGGTGGCTGAGCGCTTCGCCCACGACCGTCCTGTTGCGTGCCGGCGAGGCAGGCCTGAACAAGGATTGCGCGGCTCTTGCCCACCAGATCACCACGGTCGACCGGTCGAAACTGGTCGTGCCCCCGCTCGGACAACTCCCATCTGCCCGAATCATCGAGCTCGACCGGGCGCTGGCCAGCTACCTCAACCTTCCCAGTCCTCCACGGTGAGCGCCCAGCGCTCGTGGTCGGTCCACTGCCCGGCGATCCGCAGGTAGCGGGGCGAAAAGCCTTCCTTCTTGAAGCCGCAGCGTTGGATCACTTTCAACGAGGCCAGGTTGGTAGGCACGATGTTGGCCTCCAATCGGTGCAGCCGCAGCACCTTGAAGGCATGGCGCACGGCCAGAGCCACCCCCTCCGTGGCGTAGCCCTGCCCCGCGAAGGGCTGCCCCACCCAGTAGCCCAGGTAGGCCGATTCGAAGTTGCCCCGCACCAACTGGTTGAAATTGACCTGGCCCACCAACAGGTTGTCGGCGCGACGGATCATGAGGTAGGCATCCCGCCCCAACTGGCTCTGGAAGTCGCTTGCGTCCGGCGGACGATAGCCGGACTCGGGCCACGGCTCCCAGGGGCGGTGCAACTCGATGCTGACCCGCTTCAAATCGAGCCACTCGCCCCGGTCTTCCGGGCACAGACGGCGCAGCATCAGCCGCCGACCCCACTGACAAGAGTTGATCATCTGGGAAGGACTTGTCGGCCCAGAACATAAACATCCTGTTCGACTTCGCGGAATTTTCAAGGAGCTGGCCAGAGTATGGATCTCATGCAGATGATCTTGTGGGGTGTGGTGGCGCTGCTTTTTTGCATGGTCGCTTACTTCTACCTGCAGCAGAAGAAAGCCGACTACAAGACCCGAGCGCTGATCAAAGTGATCGAGGCCTCCCAAGAGCTCGGCTCCTCGGCCACCATCGAAAAGGTGATGCAGGTCGTCTGCGACATGGTCAAAGCCCTGTTCAAGGCTGACAACGTGGCCGTCTACCTGCTCGACGAAGAGAACCCCGACCAGCCCGTGTTACGCGCCAAAGGAGTCCAATCGGCCCACGCCGATACTTTCACCGACTTCAACCCCGAGGTCACCAGCTCCACCCTGTGGGTGGTCATGAAAGAGCGCAAGGGCGTGCTCTTCTCCGATTTCAAGGATCAGGCCCAGAACGAGAAGGCGCTGGCCAAGGGCACCGATCTCCGCTCGGTGATGATGAGCCCGCTGATGTTCGAGAGCAAGGCCCTGGGCGTCATGCTCGTCAGCTATCACCAGCCAGGCAGGTATTCTCAAGAGGTCTTCGGCCTTTACAGCATGATGGCCAACCAGGTGGCCCTGGCGGTGCGCAACGTGCAGCTCCAGCTGGGCATGGCCGCCCTGGCCATCACCGACTCGCTCTCGGGCCTCTACACCCACGGTTACTTCCAGGACCACCTCGGGAAGGAAGTGACCAAGGCCAAGTACGCCAACCAGAGCTGCGCCCTGATGATCATGGACATGGACTTCTTTAAGAAGGTCAACGACAACTATGGGCACCCGCAGGGCGACGCGCTGCTCAAGCAACTCGGCGGGGTGATCAAGTCGGTCACCCGTCCCATGGACACGGTCTGCCGCTATGGCGGTGACGAGTTCACCATCACCATGCCCGAGACCAACCGCATTTCTGCCGTGGTCGTGGCCGAGCGCATCCGCCAGGCGGTAGAAGAATACGAGTTCGTGCTCGGCTCCAACATCGTGCACATCACCGTGTCGGGCGGGGTGGCCGCCTTCCCCGAGGACGCAACCACCAAGAAGGAATTGCTCGAGAAGGCCGACCAGGCGATGTACGAGGCCAAGCACAAGGGGCGCAACAAGGTCTGCTTCGCCGCCTGAGGCGATCGCATGTTCATCAGCCCCGGCAGCCTGCCACACTTGCTTTCTCCTCGCGCTTACTGGTGCTCCGAGCAGTATGAGCAGGAGCGAAAGCTGCTGGCCTCGGCCTGGCACCTGGTGGGCACCACCGCCGACCTGGCCCGACCCGGCGATTTTCTGACCTGCGACCTCTTCGGCGCCCCGGTGCAGGTGCGTAACTTCGACGGGCGACTGCGCGCCCTCTCCAACGTCTGCGCCCACCGGCACAGCTTGCTGACCGACCGGGCCCGGGGCAATTCGAAGGCCATGCGCTGCCAGTATCATGGTTGGGAGTACGGCCCCTCGGGCATTACCCGGCGCATCCCTGCGCCCGAGAACTTCGTCCCGATGCCAGAAGAGCGGCCCTGCCTGCCGGCCTACCAGCTGGAGACCGCCGGGCAGCTGGTCTTTGTGCGCCTGTCGAGAGAAGGGCCGAGTCTGGCCGAGCAGCTCGGGCCCCTGCACCCTCTCTGCGCTCAACGCTTTGGCGAACGGTGGCGTCCCTTCCTGACCTGGGAGCCCGACTACGAGGCCAACTGGAAGGTGCCCGTGGAGAACTCGCTGGAGGCTTACCACGTACCCTGCATTCACGCCCGCACCTTCAAGGAAGACCCGGGCGAGGGGCGCAGCGCCCACCGGCTCGAGTCAGGCCACACCTCGTTCAAGACCCGTCTCCCGTTTGCCCACTCCAGGATTGACGAATGGTTCCAGCGTTGCGAGAGCTGGGTCACCCGTCGCCTGACCGGCGAAAGCAGAGGGGAATACTGGCAGCATCACGTCTTTCCGAATCTGCTCTTTTCCTTCACCGACGCCGTGAGCCTCTGCCAATGCATCCTACCCACCGGTCCCGCGACCTGTCGCGCTGTGGTGCGCCAGTTCAGCCCCGAAAAGCCATTCGGCTCCAGATTGGAAACGGGTTTAGCCCACACCTGGGGGAAGCTGAAAGCAGCCATCACCCGCCAGGTCCTCGAGGAAGACCGGGCTATTTTCAAGAGCATCCAAAGGGGCCTCTCAGCCAGCCCGCATCCGGGCTTGCTCGGGCGCTGCGAGGAACGCATCCACGCCTTTCAGGGATACCTCCAGAACAGCCTTTCCTAGCGCCATTGTAACGGGCCGTGGACCGGCGCTTGAGCCTGGCAACGAGGAATCTCGCCTCCAGGTCCGAAAAGACTGCGCCCATGAACGTCCTCGTGACCGGCGGAGCCGGGTATATCGGCAGCAATGTAGCAGCCCAGCTTCTCGAAGCGGGTCATAGCGTTACAGTCCTTGACAATCTCTGCGCAGGCCATCGAGAAGCCGTGCCCCGGGGAGCGGAACTGATCGTCGGCGACCTGCGCGAGCGCGACGATGTGCTTTCTCTCTTCAGCGAACATCGCTTTGAGGCCGTCCTGCACTTTGCTGCCTGGGCCTCTGTGGGAGACTCGATGCTCTCTCCCGAGGGATATTTTCGCAACAACCTGATAGGCAGCCTCAATCTCCTTGAAGGCATGCTGCTCGGGCAGGTCAAGAAAATCGTCTTCTCCTCGACCTGCGCCGTTTACGGGGTCCCGGAACGTCTGCCCATCGTGGAAACTCTGCCTCGGCGGCCCTCCAACCCCTACGGCTTGAGCAAGAAGGTGGTGGAGGAAGCGCTGGAGTGGTATGCCGAGATCCACGGCTTGCGTTTCGCCTCTCTTCGCTACTTCAATGCCGCCGGGGCCACCCCCGAGCGCGGGGAAGACCACACCCCCGAGACGCACCTGGTTCCGATCGTGCTCCAGGTCGCGCTGGGACAGCGCCCTCACGTGGAGTTGTACGGGGATGACTACCCCACCCGGGACGGAAGCTGCGTACGCGATTACATCCACATCCTGGATCTGGCCAGCGCCCACACGCTGGCCCTCCAGGCCCTGGCCGAAAAACCACGCATCATCTGCAACCTGGGCACTGAGACCGGTTCGAGCGTCCTCGAGGTCATCGAATGCGCTCGTCAGGTCACCGGGCATCCCATTCCAGTCAAGCTCTCTCCCCGCCGACCTGGCGACCCGCCCACTCTGGTGGCCGACAGCTCGCTGGCTCGACGCGAGCTGGGCTGGGAGCCAGAGCATACCACCCTCGAGCCGATCATTCGCTCGGCCTGGGATTGGCATCGCACCCATCCTCAGGGCTACGCGAGCGAGGTTGGCGCCGCTTCTGCCTGATGGGTTACGAGTTGTTGACGGGGGCGACAGGCTTGTTGGGCAGCTATCTTCTGCGCGACGCCTTGCGTGCCGGCAAGCAGGTGGCCGTGCTGGCCCGAGGGAGCCGCACTTTGACGGCCCGGGAGCGGGTGCAGGAAACCCTCGACCGGTTGGCCGGGCCGCAGACCCTGACCGCCCCGGTGGTCCTGGAGGGAGACCTGCATCGCCCCCTGCTCGGACTCGATGCCGAGCAGTTGGACTGGGTCAGGCAGAACTGCACCAGGCTCCTCCATTCGGCCGCCTCGCTGCAGTTTCAGACCGATGGCAAGTCGGGCGAGCCTTACCTCTCCAACCTGGACGGCACTCGCCACGCGCTGAGCCTCTGCCAGAAGACCGGAATCGGCGAGTTCCACCTGGTCTCCACCGCCTACGTCTGCGGCCGGCGCGGGGGCCAGATCTTGGAGAGCGAGCTCGAGTGCGGCCAGGACTTCTCCAACGACTACGAGCGCAGCAAGTTCGTCTCCGAGGTGCTGGTGCGCGAGGCTGGCTGGCTGGACCGCTGGACCATCTACCGACCCTCGGTCATCGTGGGCGACTCGGTCAGCGGTTACACCTCCAGCTACAACGGCGCCTATGCCCTGTTTCGCACCGGCTGGCTCTTTTCCGGTCTGACCCGGGAAAGCACCCTGGAGCGGATCGGCTTGAGCGACAAGGACCGGGTCAACATCGTCCCCGTGGACTGGGTCTCGGCGGCCATTCGCCAGCTCGTCGAGCATCCCGCCAGCGCGGGCCAGACCTATCACCTGACCTCCCCCCATCCCCCCACCGCCACCGCTCTCTATGAAGCCTGCGCCCGAGCGCCGGTGGCCCCACCCGAGGTGCCGCCGGGTCTGCTCGAGGAGGCTTTGAGTGTCTACCAGCCCTACTTGAGCCATCATCCTGAATTCGATGTCAGCCACACCAGGCGAGACGCTCCCGACCTGCCCTGTCCGGCCATCGACGACGCCCTGCTCGATCGGCTGATCGACTTCGCCAGCCGCGAGGGTTTCGAGCCGCCCCTCAAGACACTGCTCGAGACCCTGCCTGCCACGGGCTCTCCCGCCGAGGCCCTGCTGCTCGAGGTCAATGGTCCCGATGGCGGAGCCTGGAGCCTGGCGCCCTCGGCCCAGCCGGGGGAGGTGGCCCTGGCCGAGGGGGCCGACGGCTCGAGGCGGGCTTTCTGCAACCCCACCACGCTGGAGGACCTGTTGGCCCGTCGACTGACCCTGGAGAGCGCCCTCTATTCGGGCTTGCTGGTTCTCGAGGGAGCTCCGGCCCAACTCGACGGCTCCGTAAAACTGCTCGAGGACCTGCTGGAAGGGCTGCGGACAGCTCCCGACAGGCGGGTGCGGCGATGAAGGGCACGTCCCTCCACAAGCCGCTGGCCGTGGTGGGCATGGCCTGCCTGCTGCCCGGTTCCGATGGCCTGGAAGCTTTCTGGGAGCTCCTCGAGCAAGGCCGCGATGCGATTGTCGAGATGCCCCCCGACCGGCTCGACCGCTCGCTCTACTATGACGAGCGCAAAGGGCAGAGGGGCAAGACTTACTCCACTCTGGGCGGGCTGGTGCCCGAGCGCACCCCCCAGAGCGCTGACGAGAGCTTTGACGTCTGCCATCGCCTCCTGGCCGACGTCGCGAGAACAGCCTGCCAGCACGCGGGCCTCGACCTTTCGAGTCTGCCCGAGCTGCGCACCGGGGTGTTCGTCGGCCATTCCGGTGGCAGCTCCCGCCCGGGTGAGCTGGCGCTGGCAACTCTGGCCGAGCAGATCCTGCAGCCACTGCGCGAGGCACCCGAGTTCGAGCTGCTGGCCCGCGAGCGCCAGGAGGCCATCGTGCGGGAGGTGGTCAGCCGCTTGCGCGAAGGGCGGCCCAGGCGAACCAGCGATGGAGGTCCGTGGCTGGAAGCCCGTTGGGGCGCTGAGCTGGTGGCCCGCGAGCTGGGCTTGAACGGGCCCAACCTGGTGGTGGATGCGGCCTGCGCCTCCTCGCTGGTGGCCGTGGCCCTGGGCGCGATGGCTCTCGAGTCGGGCGAGGTCGACCTGGCCATCGTGGGAGGGGCCTCCTACGCCAAGGCCGACAGCCTGGTGTTGTTCTCGCACGCGCAGTCATGCAGCGCCAGCGGCACCCGCCCGTTCGACGACGGCGCCGATGGCCTGATCGGCTCGGAAGGGTACGTGGCCCTGGTGCTCAAGACCGTGGAACGGGCCCAGCGCGATCAGGATAAGATCCTGGCCGTCATTCGCGGGATCGGCCTGTCCACCGATGGGCGCGGCAAGCACCTGTGGGCCCCCCGCAAGGAAGGCCAGCTGGCGGCCATCCGTCGCGCTTACGGGCCCGACCTGGATCCTGGCCAGATTCAGTATGTCGAGGCCCACGCCACCAGCACCCAGGTGGGGGACGCCACCGAGCTCGAGTCTTTGAGCGAGTTCTATGGCCAGCATCTCAAGGGCCGCAAGCTGCCCATCGGCAGCGTCAAGTCCAACCTGGGTCACACGCTTGAGACAGCTGGTCTGGCCGCCCTTTTGAAGGTGGTGCTGGCCCTGCAGCGTGAGGTCATCCCACCCACCTGCAACGTGGAGAATCTCAACAGCTCCATCGACTGGAGCGCCCTCCCCTTCGCGGTGGCCCTCCAGGCCCAGCCCTGGAGCAAGCCCGACTGCGGAATCCGGCGGGCGGCGCTGAGCGCCTTTGGAATCGGCGGGCTCAACGTCCACATGGTGATCGAGGAGCCGGGCGGTGACTTGCCCGCGCCCACTCCCTCCGACAGCGAGCCGATCGCCATCGTGGGTCGCGGGGTCGTGCTGCCCGGGGCTTACAGCGTGGACGCCTTCAAGACCCTGCTCAAGAGCCGCCGGCCGGCCCTCAGCGAGGCCAGCGAGACCCGCTGGCCGGGGGGAGGGGCCCCGCGGGGCGGCTTCATCACCGACTACGAGTACGACTACCTGACCCACCGCGTCCCCCCCAAGCAGGTGGCCCAGGCCAATCCGCTGCAGTTCATGCTGCTCGATGCCACCGAGCAGGCCCTCAAGGAAGCCGGCACCGTCGACCGCGAGCGCGCGGCCGTGGTGGTGGGGACCCAGTTCGGAGGCGAGTTCGGCAACCAGCTGGTGGCCGGTCTGCGACTGCCCGAGATCGACCTGGTTTTCGAGCAGGTCCTGGCCGCTCAGGGCCTTGAGCCGGCTACCCGCCAGAGACTCCGAGAGAGCTACCGAGAGTCATTTCTACGCCAGTTCCCGGCCCTGATGGACGAAACCGGCAGCTTCACCAGCAGCACCCTGGCCTCGCGGATCACGAAGACCTTCCACCTGGAAGGGGGCGCCATGGCGCTGGAGGCCGGCGAATGCTCTTCGCTGCTAGCCGTGGCCACCGGGGCCGCGTTGCTGCGCGGCGGCGTCTGCTCGGCCGTGGTCTGCGCCGGGGCCATGCGCTCGCTGGACCTCCCCGCCTATGAGGCTCTTCAGCTCAAGGGCTACTTCGAGGGGGGAGATTTCCTCCCCGGCGAAGGGGTCGGGGTTCTGGTGCTCAAGCGCCTGGAGGACGCCCGCCGCGACGGCAACCCGATTCTGGGCCTGCTGCTGGGGGATGGATGCGGCTATCGAGCGGGTTGCCCGGCCGCAGCCAGCAGCACCGCAGCCCAGAGGGCGCTGCAGAGCGCTGGTCTGGGCTTCGACCAGGTCGAGACCCTCGAGCCGGGGGGTGGCAAGCTCTCCATCCGGGCCGACCAGCAACGAGGCCTGAGTGACGTTTATGCCGACAAGCCGGTGCCACGACCCGAGTTGACAGGCCTGATCGGTCACCTGGGCGCTGCCGAGGGGATTGTCTCCGTGCTGCGAGCGACGCTCGAGCCCGGTCACGGCATCGAGGGGGTGCACGGAGTCTCCGAGAGCGGACTGGCCTGCCACCTGCTGCTGGCTCCCCCGGCGGCAGCGGCGCGCCGCGAGCTTCCCCGCGAGGTGGCCAGGGTGGGCGGAGCGACCCTTCAGGAGCTGGCCACCCGGCTGACGCGAGGTGCCTTCACGGACGAGTTCGGTCCCCGCGATCGGCATCGACTGGTGGTGGTCGCCAGGCACCCCGGTGACATGCCGACCCGCCTCGAGCTGGCTCGCACCCAGCTGAGGGGCTCGCGAAGCCTCCTGGAGGAACAGGGCATCTTCCTGGGTCAGGTGCCTCAGGAGCGTCCCCGGCTAGCCTTCATGTTCAGCGGACAGGGCTCGCAGTATCAGGGGATGCTGCAGGAGCTGGTGCAGATCTCGCAGGCCGCCCGTGAGCTGCTGGCCGAGGCGGACCGACTGCTGGTCGCCGCCGGCTTGCCCACCTTTGCCGAGCTGGCCTGGAGCGAGGGACAGGCCCTGGACGAGGATCCGGTCACCACCCAGGTTGCCGTCCTGGTGGCCGACATGCTGGTCTACGCCGCCGTGCGCGAGCGCGGTCTCGAGCCGGACTGCGTGGGCGGGCATAGCTTCGGGGAGATCCCGGCCATGGTGGCGGCGCGCGTGATCACCCTGGATCAGGCCATCACGCTGACCCGTGAGCGGGCCCGAGCGCTGCTGGCGGCCAGCCCGGACGGGGGCCTTCTCTCGGTGGCAGCCAGTCCCGAGGTGGCCGAGAAGGCCATCCAGGCCAGCCGGCTGGAGCTTTTCCTGACCCACCACAACGCTCCCGAGCAGTCGGTGGTAGGGGGACGACTGAAGGACCTCGACCAGCTGGCCGAGCGCCTCGCCGAGCAGAAGGTCAAGACCCGGCTCCTGAAGGTGCCGGGAGCCTTGCACACTCCCCTGGTAAGAGCCGCCCAGGCCCCCCTGCGCAAAGTGCTCCAGGAGATGACGCTGCGCCCCCCAACCCGGCTCTTCTACTCCAATGTGACCAACCGCTTGGTGGCCGACCCGGCCGAGTTCGTCGAGAATCTGGTGGCCCAGGTCACCGACCCGATTCGATATCCCGCCTTGCTCGAGCGGATGGTCGAGCAGGGCGTGGGAGCCTTCCTCGAGATCGGTCCCAACCAGGTGCTCACCGGGCTGCACCGCCAGATCCTGGCCGGTCGCGAGCTGGTGGTGGCTGCCACCGATCACCCTCGGCGAGGTGCCCACGAGCAGCTCGCCCGAGCCCGCGCGGCCCTCGAGTGCGTGGGAGTGGTGGCCAGCCAGACGACCCCGGCCAGTTCGGGGGTGGCCACCGGGGATGTGCTGGAGTTCGATGCCACCACGCCGCGCCGCCAGCGCCGTCGAGCCGAGGCCAGCGCCGCTCCTGTGAGCGCGATCCCCGGTTCGCCGGAGCCCGAGTCGATGGACCCAGGCATGGCGCGCCTTTTGATCGATTTCGTGGTCGACCTGACCGGCTATCCCCCCGAGGTGATCAGCCTGGACTGGGACCTGGAGGCCGATCTCGGCATCGACAGCATCAAGCGGGCCCAGTTGCTGGGCGAGGTGGCCGAGGCCATGGCCGGCGAGAGCGTCCAGGGGAATCTGCAGCTGGAAAGCTTCCGCACCCTGCGCCAGATCCTCGAGTTCATGGCGCGTCAGGCTCCCCGCTCGGCATCCGAGCCACAAGCCCCCGACCCTCGAAGTCTGCCCTCCTTCCGACAGGGCTTCGAGCAAGGCCTGCACCAGGCCGTGTCCATTCGTCAGCGACTGCGACAGTCGGCCGCCATGGGCCAGACCCGAGCCGAGACGCGCAGCCCGGCCGAGCTGAAAGCACTTCTGAATCCCTCCGAGCTTGCCCGGTTGCAGGGCATGGCTGAGGGAGCCGGAGTCCACGAGGGCAATCTGCTGGCCTACCGGCTCCACTTCGGCCAGTTCCCGGGCGAGGGCTCGCCGAGCAGCGACAAACAGGTGACGGCGCGTTACCTGATGGAGCTGATCGACCTTCCGCAGCCAGTCCAGGGCCTCTCTCCACGCTGGCACGGAGACGCCCTGGTGGTCGGCCACAACCGGGTGGCCGACGACCTGATCCGGCAGTTGGAGCGCCAGGGGGTCACCGTCCGGCGGGCCACCTCCGTGGCCGAGCTGGAGCAACTGTGGACCGAGGCCCCTCTCCCCCACCTCTTTTTGACCACCCCCTACGACCCCGAGGCCCGGCCCGAGCAGTGGGCGGTCCGACGTCAGGCAGCCCTGGAGCTTCCCTTCCAGCTGTGCCAGAAGTGGCTCATCCTGGTCAAAGCGGCCGCTCTCATGGAGGACGCCAGCCTGGTTGCAACCGTCAACCTGGGCGGCGACTTCGGCTTTGAGACGAGTCCCCAGCACTTTGAAGGGGGCATTCTCACCGGCCTTCTGAAGGCGATCCTGATCGAGAGCTGGGTGGCCGGCTTTCGACACCTGCCGGTCAAGCTGATCGACGCCAGTGCCGACGAGTCACCCGAGCAGGTGGTCGGCGCGGCGCTGGCCGAGCTGGCTTTGCCTTCCTACGAAACCGAGGTGGCTCTGAGCCAGGGTCGGCGACGGGTCGTGCGCCCGGTGCGTCGGCCGCTGCAGATCACCTCGCGAGCTCGGCTGGAGGGCACCTGGATCTGCACCGGCGGGGCTCGCGGCATCACCGCTTTCGTAGCCACCGAGCTGGGCCGCCGCTACGGCCTGACCCTGCACCTGATCGGGCGCATCCCGCGTAGCGAGCTGCCGAATGAATGGCAACGGATGTGGACCGATCAGCGTCGTGAGCTGAAGGTGCTGGTGATGAACCAGGCCCGCTCGGCCGGGCAGAACGCTGTCAAAGCCTGGGAGTCGGCCCAGAAGGGCCTGGAGATCGAGGAGACCCTGGCCCGGCTGGCCGAGATGGGCATCGAAGCGCACTATCACTCTTGCGACGTGTCCGATCGCGAGCAGTTGGCCCGCGTGCTGGACCAGATTCGCTCGCAGGGACCCATTCAGGGCATCCTGCACGGCGCTGGCTCGAGCCGTGACGCCAAGTTCGAGCAAAAGGAAGCCGACCGGGTGGACCAGTGCTTCCGGGCCAAGGTGGACGGCACGTTAGCCCTCATGGAGCTGACCGCTAACGACCCGATCCGCTATTTTGTGGGCTTTGGCTCCATCAGCGGCCGTTTCGGGGCCAACGGCCATGCCGACTACAGCTCGGCCAACGACGCTCTGGCCAAGCTGGTGGATTGGTATCGCGGTCAGCGCCCCGACGTGGCGGCAGTCACCTTTCACTGGCACGCCTGGGGCGATGTGGGGATGGCCACCAAGGCCGAGACCCAGCTGGGCTTGCAGGCCGTGGACATGCAGTTCATGCCGGCGTTCGAGGGTCTGACTCACCTGATCGATGAGCTCGAGGCGGGGGCGCCCGAGTCCGAGGTGCTGATCACAGACGACACCTACTACGCCCGCTTCTATCCCAATGAGCTGATCGGGGCCGAGGCGGGCGGCGAGTTGCGACCGCTGCTCGGCAAGGGCAACGAGGTGCTGCTCGACCCCGAGAAAGAGACTTTCCTGACCGAGCACCGTCTGGACGACCGGCCGATTCTGCCCCTGGTGGTTGCCCTGGAGCTCGCGTGCGAAGCCGCCGTTCAAGGGGGTCCCTTCTCGGTCCAGCAGGTCCGGGCCGTCAGCCCGCTCCGCTTTCACGACCTGCAACCCAAGAAGGTCCGGGTTCATCAGCACGGATCCGAGGTGACGGTGGCCTGCGATCTGACCGCGCGTGACGGCACCCTGCTGGAAGCCGACAAACCGATCCTGCGACTTGAGGTGAACGGGGCGGCTCATCCTGGTAAGGGACCGACCGTGCCCGCCCCGGAAGGACCCTGGAGCCCGGTGGCCTATTCCGAGCGGGGAGCCCGGCTCTATCACGGTCCGGCCTTCCGAGCGCTGCGCAAAGTCTGCCTGCAGGGCGACGAGCTCTGGGGCCAGATCACCGCTCCGGCTGTCGTCGAGCTCTCTGGCACCCAGCGCCCCACGGTGGGTTGGCGCGTCCCCTGCGCGGTGCTGGACGCATGTCTTTATGCTGTGGGCTACCTGGCCTGGATGCGGGTCGAGCCCACCCAGACCGTTCCGGCCGGAATGGCGGAGCTCACGCTGGGACGCTTCCCTATTCCTCGGGAAGACTGCCTGGTGCACGTGCGCTTCCTCGAGCGAAGCGAGGGCGGGGCCCGCTTCGACTTCCGCCTCTATGGAAACACCGGCGAGCTCCTGGCGGAGGCGCTCGGCTACGAGCTCTCCCTGCTGACCGCTCCGGCCCTGGTGGGGAATGCAGCGACGACAGGGGCGGTCGGAAACTCAGCGACGACAGGAGCGGTCGGAAACTCAGCGACGACAGGAGCGGTCGGAAACTCAGCGACGACAGGAGCGGTCGGAAGTTCATGATCGACCTGAGCGGCAAGGTCTGCCTGGTCACCGGCGCCTCGCGGGGCATCGGTCGGGCCTGCGCTCTCCGCCTGGCCGAGGCTGGCGCCGACGTGGTGGTCAACTACCTCACTTCGCAAGCTGCCGCTCGTCAGGTGGCCGACGAGATCGCCCGCCACGGGCGCCGCTCCGCCATCGTCAAGGCGGACGTGAGCGAGCCCGAGGATGTCAAGGCAATGGTCGACTTCGTGGCCGAGCGCTTCGGCCGTCTGGACGTGCTGGTCAGCAACGTGGCCACGGGCGGGTTCCGCCTGCTGGTCGACTCCACCCCGGCCCAGTTCGCGGCGACCATGAACACCAACGTGCTGGCCCTGCTCAGCCTGGTTCAGGCGGCGCTGCCCCAGTTGCGCAACTCGGTCGAGCGAGCCAAGGTGGTGGCCCTGTCCAGCCACGGGTCGCACATGGCCCTGCCGGCCTACGGCCTGATTGGCACCTCCAAAGCAGCCCTGGAGAGCCTGGTGCGGCATCTGGCCCTGGAGCTGGGAGAGCGAATCAACTTCAACGTGGTTCTGGCCGGACTGGTGGCCACCGACTCCACGCGCGAGGTGCCCCCCGAGCTGTTCGAGCGGGCTCAGGCCCGCATGATGACCGATGGTCGGGCCCTGACGGCCGCCGAGGTGGCCGACGCGGTGCTCTTTCTGGCCAGCCCTTTGAGCGACTTGATTCAGGCCCAGACCATCGTGGTCGATGGCGGCGCGGGCGTGCACGGGTAAGCCGCCCGCGATCCATCGCCTTTCAGAGCCGCCCTGGCGGAGGATTCTCAATCCTCGGGCCGAATCGGGCCTCCCGAATGAATGGCGAGCTGACCGACGAGATCAATGCCCTGGCACCCTGGCACCTCAATGTGGCCCTCAACTCGGAATTGGACGTGGCCAAAGCCCTTCAGTGCCGACCAGAGACCGGCCCGTCCCACGAATTGGGCCCGGTATCGTTTTTGGATAGCCGCTCGCACTTTCTAGACCTGGTCAAATCGATCTATCCTCAGGGCCTTCAGGGCAAGAGCTTTCTCGATTGCGCCTGCAACTGCGGGGCCTACTCCTTCTGGTGCAAGGAGATGGGGGCCGAGCGCTGCTTTGGCTTTGACGTGCGCGAGCACTGGATCCGTCAGGCCAACTTTCTCCGGCAACGACGAGCCTGGCCCAGCGACGGCATCAAGTTTCAGGTTTGCGATGTGTATGATCTGCCCAAGCTCGAGCTGCCGATCCATCAGCTGACGATGTTCGAAGGGATCTTCTATCATCTTCCGGCTCCCATCTGGGGGCTGAAAATCGCTGCCGACCTGACCTCTGAGGTCATGATCTTCAACACTGCCTCCCGCTTTCGGCTATTCGGAAACGCGCTCTCAGTCGCTCGCGAGAACGTCAACTTCGGGATGAACGGCGTACACGGCCTGAACTGGTACCCCTCCGACCCTCTTGTCCTCAAGCACATCTTTGCCTGGCTGGGTTTTCCCGAAGTGCGCGTGCTGGAGTGGAGGCGCCTGATTCGCTTCAATCGGCAGCGTGGCCTCAAGGCATGGCTGAAGGGTCTATTGCTCGGCACCGGTCGGATCACACTGCTGGCAGCCCGCGAGCCACGATACCTCGAGGCTTTTGATCGCTCGGGTTATCGGCCGAGACGATGAAGCGCGCGCCCTCTGAGCCAGGCGTTGAGAAGCCCGCGCTGGCCCACCGGGCGGACAAATCCTTGACAGTCGAGAAGCAGGCCGCATCGCACGCATAGCTATGACTCTAGCCTCTCCGGACAAGACCGGCGCCGCCCGCATGGCGCAGGTCTTCTGTCGCGCCCTGGGCGAAGCTGGTCATCGAGTTCGCCTGATCCATGGCCCACCGCCCGCTTCGAACATCCTCGACGACATGCGCGCTGTCGGCGTAGACCCTAAACTGGAGGCTCGCCTGACCTTTCCGCTCAGCCCGGCGGTTCCGCGCCGGGTTGCCGAGCTGGCCCGGCAGTGGGGGGCGGGTGCCGTGATCGGGGTCAACCAGCGCGATCGGGCTGTTGCCCTGCAGGCGGCCCGCAGGCTGGGAGTACCAGGGCTGCTCATGATGCAGAGTCTGCACATGTTCTGGGGAGGGTGGCCCATCGCAGCTCTCAAGAGAGCCTATTACACGCGCACCCTGCAGCGCGATCTCCGGCTGGCGGTATGTTGCTCACTCGCGGTACAGACCGAGCTGGTGCAGGAGTTTGGCATCCAACCCGAGCGCACTGCCGTGCTCCCAAACGGGGTCGACCTGGAGAGGTATGTTCCCCTCCCCCCCGAGTCCCAGGCCCGCGTGCGCGCCGATCTCGGCCTGGCGGCTGACGAGCTGATGCTCTTGAACGTGGGCCGCATCGACCGGCAGAAGGGCCAGGATCTTCTTCTGGAAGCGCTCTCACAGGTTCACTCCGAACGACCGTGGCGTTTGGTGATCGTGGGCGGTGTCACCAGTGGAGCCGGGCAAGATCGCAGCGAGCAGTTTCGCCAGGGCCTGCTCCGCTCCGTGGAGCGCCTCGGCCTGGGCCCTCGCGTACTCTTCGCCGGCTGGCGAGAGGACATTCCAGCTCTCCTGGCTTCGGCCGACATTTATGTCCACCCGTCGCGCTACGAAGGCTGGCCGCTGGCCGTGGTCGAGGCCATGGCCTCGGGTCTGCCCGTGGTTGCCACTGATTGCGTGGGCCGGCCGGGCGGCTTCGAGGATGGCAAGCACGGTTTTATCGTCAGGACCGAGGACGTGCAGGCCCTGGCCCGGGCCCTGACCCGCACGTGCGCCCTCACCGACCCGGAGCGTCAGAGCTGGGGAGCGGCCGGACGTGAACTGGCTCGGGCCCAATATGACGTGCGGGCGTTGGGACAGCGGTTCGTACAATTGGTGGAGGGAGTACTCTGAGCCGCGGCATCCTGATGACCGTGGCTCGACCCGACAGCACGGGCGCGCATCGCATGGCCCATACGTTTGCGCTGGCCTTTCGAGCGGCAGGCTTTCGCGTGGGGATGGTCTTCGGACGCATCCTGGAGCCAGCCAACCTGCCACAGTCGGCCCGACAGATGATGGCCGAGCTGGCTGAGCACGGAGTTTCAACGTGGTATGAGCACGGGTTCGCCACCAACTGGTCCCCCCAACTGGTGCGCCTTCTGGCCGACCGAGCGCGCGAGCAGGCGGCCGACGCCCTGGTGGCCTTCAACCAACGCGATCGGAAATTTGCCATCTGGGCAGGTGCCCAGGCCGGGCTGCCCACCATCGTGAGCGTCCAGAACCAGCACACTTTTCACGGCCTTCCCATCGTCAAGCAAGTGAAGGCAGCCCTCTACGCCCGCGTGATCCGGAAAGCACGGCTGCTGGTCTGTACGTCCAACGTGGTCCAAGACGAGATGGTGGGTCGATTTGGCGCGGCGCGAGAGCGCACCACGGTGCTGCCCAACGGCATCAACCCGGCAAAATTCGGCCCCGCCGCCACCCGGGAGGGGCGCCTCTGGTCGCAGTGGGGCGTGGGCCCGGACGAGTTGGTGGCAGCCAATCTGGGTCGCCTCGACCGCCAGAAGGGCCAGGACTTGCTGCTTGAGGCCTTCGCTCGAGTGGCCGGGCGCATTCCCAGGCTGAAGCTTGGCTTGATCGGCTCGGCCTCCGGCCTCGGCGCCGAGTTCGAGCGCAATCTCCGGGCCCGGGTCCAGAGCCAGGGCCTGAGCGATCGCGTGGTCTTCACCGGCTGGCGTGACGATACCCCGCGCCTTCTGGCCGAAGCCGACCTCTACATCCACAGCGCTCGTTGGGAAGGGCCGCCTGGAGGCCTGGCACTGCTGGAGGCCATGGCCTCCCACCTTCCGGTCGCCTACACCGACTGCTCCGGCCCGCTTCCGGGTTTCGAGGAGGGCCGCCACGGCTGGCTCGTCCGCAACGCAGACGTGGCGGACATGGCCAGGGCCCTGGAGCAACTCGCCTCGCTCGAGCCTGCCCGGCGGGCAGAACTCGGTCGCGAGTGCCGACGACTGGTGGAAGAACGATATGACGCCGAGCAGGTTATCGCCCCGAGGTTCGTGGAGCTGACAGAGGGAGTGCTGTAATGCTGAAGAGGCTGCTCAAAAGACTGCTGGAGGCGAGTGGCTACACGGTCGTGCCCGATGGCTGGAGCCCGCGCCGTCTGCGCAGACCCGGCTTTGCCCCCAGAGTCGTGGTGGACGTTGGTGTAGCCTCCGGGACCGCGCGCCTTTATCAGGCCTTTCCCGAGGCCTATTTCTTGCTCATCGAAGCCCTGGGCGAGAATGAGCCCCACTTACGAGAGATTCTACACCGTTACCGGGGGGATTACGTCATCGCCGCGGCCGGCGCCAGCCAGGGCAAGGGCATCATCAACGTCGAGCCCGTCCAGCAAGGACGGGGAAGCTCCCTGCTCACTCGCACAGCCCAGACCTCCAAGGGGGTCAGGCTGGAGCGACGGGAGGTGCCAATCGAGACGCTAGACAGTCTTGTTGCAGGCCGCCACCTGCAGGGTCCCTTCGGCCTGAAAATCGACACCGAGGGGTTCGAGCTGGAAGTCATCCGCGGGGCCACCAACCTGCTGCGTGAAACCCAGTTCGTGCTCGCCGAAGTCTCGGTTATCGAACGCTTTGAGGGTAGCTACTCCTTCAGTGACTTCATCGCTGCCATGTCCGAGCGGGAATTCGAGCTCAGCGACGTCCTGTCGGTGGGTCGTTCCAGGGGCAAGGCGATCCATATCGACGCCCTCTTTACGCCGAGGGCTCCGACTCCCGGAGCGACCGGCTCAAAGAGTCGTTGAGGTAGGCAAGGCGCCAGATGCTGATGCTGGCGATGTAGAGCGAGCGCATCACGGCGATGCCAATCTCCCCGAACATGGCTGCCCCCACCAGGCAGCCGGTCAGTCCGAAAACGGTGGTCACGGCAGCCGAACGGCGCCAGAACTGCTCATGGCCTCCGATCAAGAGGGCCTGCCCAACGGGGCCGCTGGCCGCATTCAGGAAGGCACCCACCAACGAGATCTGCAAGATCAGCTCGCCGCCCTGGAAGGTATTGCCGAAGTATGAGAGGATCTCGGTGGGGAAGAACATTCCCATCAACGTGAACGGAAGAGCCCACAGCCCCGACCCCAGGCACCCCATCCAGAGCAACTTGTGTGCCTGAGCGTAGCGCTTGCCCACGATGGCGCCTCCCAGCATCGGGGCGACGGCGGACGCCAGCGCCTGGTTGGCAAAGGCCAGCACATCCACCAAACGCCGGGCAAGCGCATAGATACCCACCTGGCTCACACCCACGAAGGGCGAGAGCATCATGACATCACCCTGGTTGATCAGACGCTGCCCCATCAACCCGGCCATCAGGGAAGAGGCCACTTTCTGCCAGTATCGAGTGCGATACTCGCGCACGGGCGGCCCCGGGAGGACCCGACGCAAGCGCAGGCCCTGCAGGAGCAAGGCCACCAGGTTACCCACCAGATACAGGGTCACAACCCCATCGATGCCCGGGTTCCTCCAGATCACCATTCCCAGGATCACCACCGTCGGCGAAACCAGGTGGACGAAGACCAGCCCATCCCTGACGTGCTGGAGGGTAAGCAGAATCTGCTGCTGGATGCGTATCAATGTGTAAGAAGGGAGCAGCAAGGCGATCCCCAGCAAGACCATGGCAGTATTGGGGTCAGGTCGCCAGATCTGCTCGAGCGCAAGGAACCCCAGCGAGCAAACCAGGGTGGTGAGGCCACAGAATTGCTGGGAGCGGGTCACCAGGCCCCACATCAGGGAGTGCTGCTGGCCTTCGCGGTACTCAGCCACAAACTTCGGGGTGCTCTCGAACCAGCCCAGGGGAAGGAGCGAGGAGAGAACCATCAGAGCCGAGAGGATGATGCCGAACACGCCGTAACCCGCGGATCCGAGCTCGCGCGCAACCAGGGCCTGCATCACGAGCCCCACCGCCATGCCCGACACCGTCAAGGCAAAAGAGACCAGCGATCGTCTTCCGGCGCGGCGAACAAGCCCGTCGCGAGGTTTCATGCGGACAACCGCTCGTGATAGAGCGCCAGGACCTGAGCACAGGTCTGCTCCAGCGAGAGCCGGCTTTGACACACCTGGCGGTGATTGGGCGGAGTATCCTGGCCCTCCAGCCAGGACTCGAATCCTCGCGCCACTCCCTCCACATCCCCCACCGGGACGTAGGTAAGGCGGTTGAGCCCGAGCGTACCGAAAAGTCGATTGCCGGGCGCGTCTGTCAGCACCAGGGGGAGGTCGCAAGCCAGCGCTTCCAAGGCCGAGATGGGGAGCCCCTCGAAGCGCGAGGTCAGGGCGAAGCCATCCAGGGCGTGGTAGAACGGGCGCGGATCGGCCAGGCCCTCCACGCGACGGACCTTCTCACCCAGGTCTTCGCTTTGAAGGATAGCGGTCAGTACCCCCTCCAGCTCACCCTCTCCGAGGTGCAGCAGGCGCGCCCGGGGATGCCGGCGGACGAAGAGAGCGAAGCTGCGATAGAGCACCTCCGGGTTCTTCTGGTAGCTCAAGCGGCCCAGACTGCCCAGCACGGGGGCGTCCGGGGGAAGACCCAGTGCCTGGCGAGCGGCCAGCTTCTGAGCCGGGGTAGCGGGCTCGAAGTAGCTCGTGTCCACCCCGTTGGGCACCAATCTCTGCAGATGAGCGGGCACGCCAAGATGGCGGCGCGCGAAGTCGATCTCCTCGGGCGAGACGTTCACGGTGACTGCCAGCCTGCTCAACACTCGCTCGATCGCGTTGAAGAATTGAGACCTGAGGCCGCGTCTGCCCATTCCATAATAGGCGTTCGGGGTGTACAGGCAAGGACAACGGCACGAACGGGCCGTCAGTCGAGCCAGGGCACCCGCTTTGGAGCTGTGGGCATGCACGATGTCCGCGCTCTGCTGGCAAATCAGCTTCCGCAGCTGGTGGGCAGCGGCCAGATCGCGCCAGCCGGGCGCATTGCCCACCCTCAGATCGCACAGCCCTCCGCCCGCCCGGCGGACCGTCTCAATCAGGTCCCAGAGCCGGGGAGACGTGCGAGCGGTCGAGTAGGCCAGGCTGACCTGATGCCCGGCAGCGGGCTGGCTGGCCACCAGGCCCTCGACGTGGCGCAGCACGCCGCCGAAGCCAGGCTCCATGACGTGGACGACTCGCATCAGGTCCCGTCAGTTTCTATCCAATGAGACAGGTCGCGACCCAGGAGTCCTTCGAGCTTTCTCACGTCATCCGAGTAGTAGTCCCGCAAGCGCGCCCGCATCGCGGGTGCCATGGGCTCGCGCTCCAGGTTACGCCGCGACACGAAGTCTCGTACGCCGGAGGTGAGCGATCTGGGCAGGATATTGCGAAGCGCGCGTTTCCAGCCTGAGGGCCTGCCCAGAATCGACTGGATCAGCCGATTCTTGGGACGGCCCGAGACAAGGGCCTCGGGGCGATTGTCGTACTCGTGGTCAGGGGTGACTCCGATGAACTCACAACACTCGCGGATCACCCTCTCTGGATCGAGGCGAAAATCGTCGTAGATCAAGACCTTGAGCTGCCCAGGGCCAAAGGCCGCCATGAAGGGGCCCAGTTGCTCGGAGTAGAGCCCCATTCGCCGGTAGTGCCAGATGTGGTGATAATTCCTGGCCAATCTCTCGGGCTCGAGATCCCAGGCCTGCTCGAAGCTCTGCACCGGCTCGCGGGTGAGGGAGAGGTAGTACATGTAGGCTGAATAAGCCCGGTCGATCGGGTTGCGCAGGATGCAGATCAGCCTGGCGTCGGGTGTGTAGGTCTTGATGTTCCGGATACTGTTCTCCGGGTAATAGAGCGTAGAAACCGAGCCCTCTCCTGCCGCTTTGTAGCCAGCCGATCTCGCGAACAGCGCCTCGTAGTCCTCGATCCGCGTGATGGCCCGCTGATTGATGATCTGATCGTCATACGGGCCCTGGAAGTTTGGCGTGGTCCCCCCCATGGCCATGAAATGAGGCTCTTTCGGTTCGCACACGAAGATCTCCGGATGCTGGGCCAGGTATTGGAACAGGGCAGTGGTACCGGACTTGGCAGCCCCTATGATAAGAAAGCTCGGTCGGGCGGGCGGCATGGTACTCAGGGGCACGTCTCTTAACCGCCCGGCCACGGATTCCTCTCCCGAGAGGTTATTTCTGTAGGTCCCGGAATAGTCGGCACACCCATGAAGCGACCCTGGGACATCCTCTTTGCGACCATCCTGGCCCTTCTGGTGCTGCTTGGAACTTTCTGGGGGCTGACCGAGTATGTTCGCATCTACCGCCGGCCGGCTCAGAACTGGCTGCCCCAGGGCTCTTTTAGACCAGACCTTCATGGGCAGCCGCAGGGCTGGCATACGACCGGGCTGGCCTGTCTGCGCTTCGAGCGAACCAGCGGGCACCTGCCTCTCAACTACCTGCACCTGGAGATGGGCTCCGAGGCCGCCTGGACAGAATTGCCCTTGGGACAAGGGTGGCGTCTCATCCACCTTTCGGCCTGGTTTCGCCGGGCAAAACCAGGCCCACAGCCCGCTGGCGCGATTCTTGGGTTCTTCATGAGAGGAGAGCAGGTCCTTGGCAGGCAGCGTCTGGAATTCGGCGATGCCGATGATGACGACTGGCACCAGCGCGAGGCCATCTGGATCCGGCCGCCAGAATCCACCACCCTTCGGCTGGTGCTCAGCGCCACCGGTCCAGAGCCCCTGGACGTAGCCGAAATCGTCACTGTTCCGAGCTATCTGTATTCGGAGATGCGGAAGGTTCCAACTCATTGAATCGCTGCACCAGGAGCTGGGTGGCCGCCACGTAGAGGATCCATTCGGAGAAGTGTCCTGCGTGGGGCGGGCTGACCTCCACCAGGTTCATCAGGAAGTAGAAGAGCAGGTAGAGAAGTGGCGCCGCCAGGTGAAAGTCCAGGGGCCGCCCCCACATCTGGCGCAGCCCGGCCAGAACGCACCAGGCACCGTCCCATAACAAGAGGAAGCATCCCACGATGCCCAGTTGCACGACCAGATTCAAGACTCCATTGTGGCTGTGGACGGTGTTCTCAAACGCGGGGGGCTCAACATGAGAAAAGCCGTGACCCCACCAGAGACTTTCCAGCGCCCAGCGAGTGCTGCCACTCCAGATTTTTACGCGCCCGCTCAAGACAGGGGAACGATCGAGCAGGTTGAGCCCCGGTTTCCAGTTGACCACCAGCATGGCCACCGTTGTCAGGGCCAGCAGCAATGTGACCAGGCGCAGGCGCGGGTTGCGCAGGCCACGCACCACGAGTTCCACAAGCAAGCAGAAGCAAACCGCCACGGTGGGGGTCATTGAGTCCGAACCGATCAGCATGGTGATGGCCAGAACCAGGACCGGGATGCGGTAGAGCAGACGCAGACGGTGGGCGGGCAGAAGCGTGGCGATGAGAAAGGCCAGTCCGGCCAGGCGTCCCAGGGCATTCTTGTGAGGCAAGAGCCCTTTCCACTGGCCGTTCGGGCTCAGACCCTCGGCTGGCAGCCAGAATACGGCTACCAGGTTCAGACCAAGGGTAAATGCCAGGGCGAGCAGCACCAATCGGGCAACGCCCGAGGCTCGATAGCGGCGCGCCAGGCAGAGCCCCAACCAGAAGTCGGCGCCGAGCACCAGAGCCGCTTCCAGGGTTCGGTGGCCAGGAGACCAGAGCGAGGAGAGGAGGGCCAGGCCGACGTAGGCCCAGAGCAGAGGACGCCCCAGTGCAGCTCGAAAGTCTTCCGTGGTGCAGAATATCAGGGCCACCAGCGTCACCCAGCCCCAGTTCGGGCTCGGGAAAGGAGTCAGGAAACCCACCACCAGAACCGTCACAAAGCAAACGGAGGTACAGTTGCGGCCCAGGGGGTGGTCGCGTCGAGTCGCCTGCCACAACGAGCGCAGGACCGACTGCTCGGGTGAGGCGGAAATGTCTCAGTAAGCTCCCTTGCCCGAGAGCACCGCTCCAAAGGTGCGAGCCAGGATTCGAAGGTCAAGTCCCAGGGACCAGCTACGGATATAGCGCATGTCGAGGGCGATCCGCTCTTCGTAAGTGGTGTCGTTACGGCCCGACACCTGCCACAGACCTGTGAGCCCGGGCCGGGCCTCCTGATAAACCTGGAAACGCGCGCCCCAGCGGTTGACCTCAACGGGATCGTAGATGGGACGAGGGCCTACCAGGCTCATCTCCCCGGTGAGGACGTTGAAAATCTGGGGCAATTCGTCCAAAGAGAAGCGCCGCAGCCATCGTCCGATACGGGTGATGCGCGGGTCGTCCTTGAGCTTCTGGGTGGCGATCCACTCCTCAACGGCCTGAGGATGCTCGGCCAGGTAGGCCTCCAGGACCTCCTGGGAGTTCATGACCATGGTGCGCAACTTCCACATGGTGTATCTCTTCCCACGGTAGCCGATGCGGCCGTGGCCATACCAGGCCGAGCCGCGGCTTTCGAGGGTGACCGCCAGGGCCAGCAGGGTGAGCAGCGGGAGCCAGAACAGAACGCTCAGGCATACCAGGGCAAGATCGAGCAAGCGCTTGGTGCGGCATTCTCCCAGACACCTGGGAGAATATCCCCCAGGTAGGGCCTCAGGTATGGCCGTGGACGGATCCGTGACTTTCGTCTTTGATTCCAACAGTGCGCTCCCGGCAAGGCGTTCAGGAAGCCTGCCGCTTCTTCGGAAGCCCCCGGGCTCCTGCCAGAAAGGCCCAAAACAAGCAGAATTCCAGCCCACCATGAGGCACACGACCCGCATCGGGAGGACTCCAATGGGAGCCGACGAAAGGCCGGCGCCCAATGAGCTCTTCGGATTCACTCGCGCAGCGTATCAAGGAGCTTGGTCCGTGGCACCACAACGTTGAGCTGCAGCCGGGCCTGAGTACTCTTACCGTGGCGGGCGCCGGTGGCCATGTGGAAGGCGGCGGGCCGGTTCGGATGGTGCGAGACGAGACGAACTTCAAAGGCCTCATGCAGGCTATCTACCCCGGCGGTCTGGCAGGCAAGAGCTTTCTCGACTCGGCCTGCAACTGCGGTGCTTACTCCTTCTGGATGGCCGATCTCGGCGCCACCCGAACCTTTGGCTTTGATGCCCGCGACAAGTGGATCGACCAGGCCAACTTCCTCAAGAGCCACCGGGCCGGCTTCAGCGAGGGGTGCCAGTTCCAGGTCAGTGACCTGTACGCTCTTCCCAGGCTCGGGCTCTCGCCGTTCGACATCACCCTGTTCAAAGGGATCTTCTACCACCTGCCCGACCCCATCGGGGGCCTGCGACTGGTGGCAGATCTGACGCGTGAGCTACTGATTGTGGGTACGGCTACCCGACTGTCCATCACGCCCGGCCTGGTGCTTGCCAACGAGAACGTTCAGCACCTGATGAGCGGCATCCACGGCACCAACTGGTTCCCCACCAGCCCCCGAGTGGTGCAGCGCCTGCTGATGGACATGGGCTTCAAGGAATTCCGGACAACCTTCTGGCACAAGCTCCCACGCTGGAAATCCACCGGCAACCGGGGCCTGCTTCACTACTGCAAGAACCTGCTCAAGGCCACTGGCCGCACGGAGGTGCTGGCTGCTCGCACACCTGGCTTCTTCGAGCACCTGGACCGCTCCGGATTCACCCGCCGCTACGACGTGCCGCAGGACTGACTCACTTGCGGCAGAGCACCTGCGACTGCATCATCTGGTGATCAAGCAGAGTGGTTGCCTCAGAGAAACCGAGGGTCCGGCACAGGTCCTCCATGAATGAGCGACCGTAGGCCACCGCGGCTTCAGGCGACTCCAAGGACTCCACTCGCGCCTGGCCCACCTGGTGATGAAAGGTCCAGCGTCCTCGAAGTTGCTGGAGCGAGGAGAGATGGTCGTAGCAGAAGTAATTCATCAGCATGGTCCCTCCCGGCTTGAGGATGCGCAGGGACTCGCGCACGTAGTTGGCCAGCTCGGCCTCTAACAAATGGGTGAACAGAGAAGTCGAGAAGACAAAGTCCTGGCTGGCGTCTGGCAAGGGGAAGCGGAACTCCGAGCCGGGCAGGCGGGCACCGTTGGAAGCATAGGTCGTGCTGCCCTGCGTGGTTTGCAGAAACTGGAACTGGTCAGGGGGAAAGTGATTTCGGGCAAAACCCAGCAAGTCGGGATCGATGTCAACCCCCACGTAGCGCCCGGTGAAGCGCTCGCCGCCCATGCGGAAGTTCTTCAAGTGCTCGGGTTTGCGCCCGTAGCCGCAGCCAATCTCCACGATACTGGAGTCTAGCCGGCAGAAGCCTTTGGCGAAAGCGAACAGCCAGAAATTGTAGCCGCTCCGCAGACACAAGATCTGATTGAAGAATATTCGGTTGCCTACCCCCACGCGCATCCGCAGGTGGTTGGGAGGAAGGGCTCGCATCTCGGGGTAGAGCAGGCGCAGCCAGAGATCATTGGCCCACCCGAGGAACTGGATGAGAGGATTGCGGGAGAGCACGACGGTCGAGGGCACGATCCGGCGGATCAGGCGGTCAAATCGATTCATGGTGGTCCTGTCGCTTTCTGTGGTGAGGCTTTGCGAGAGATCAAAAACAAGAAGACCAGGATGAAGAAAACTCCCTGCATGGTGGTGATGACCGCGCCGCTCAGGTCAGAGGCGGCGTAGGTGTAGCCCAGCGGGAAGGCCGTGACCATGTAAACCATCACGATGTTCCTGTTATTCAAGTGAGGCCGGAAAGTCAGGTAAAGCGAGCGCAAGACCATGCCGACCAGCAGCATCCCCGGGAAGATCCCAAAGTAACCGAAGTTTACGTACAACTCGGCCACCACGCCCGGGGTGGCTCCGGTCAGGTCGGTGCGGCGCTTGAACAGCGGGCTGAGCAGAAAGCCGACGCGCAGGCGCTCGGGCTTGCCGGCCCAGGCTGCCCGCGGGATGGGGAAGTAGGCCCAGGTGATCATGGTCTTGCCATACTGCCAATTCAGCTGGTTGGGCACCGTGGTAAGGATAATGGCCGTCTCGGGCGAGCCGAGATAGTTGCGGTTGGTGACCGAGAGCTCGACGAAGCGCGAGGTGCCCTGGGTGAGCGAATCCATGATTCCCGGATTGCGGTTCTGCGGACTGGCCCGCAAGCCGCCGATGAAGGCCACCACTGCGAGAATGAATCCCAAGCTCAAGAGTGCGTGCTGGACCCGAATCTGGCCTTTCAAGTAGTGGGTCATCAACAGGCAATAGACGACCATGTTGAGGATCAAGGTGCGAGTGGAGGTAAAGGTGTAGAAGGCACCCAGGAAGGCCCAGGATATTAGCAACATGACCCGCTCCGGCCAGGTCCCGCGTCTGTTGGTGATGATCTGGATGAAGCAGTAGTAGCAGCAGAACGTGAGCTGTGCCACGCCCATGAGCAGCAGACCGCCATGCTCGTCGTTCTCCGGGCTCAAGCGCCGCTTGGCCGACAACTGCAACAGAGCCAGCGGACCCAGGGCGCGAATGAAGGTGATGGCGCAGAAAACCGCCAGAGCAAAGGAGAACACCATCGTGAGCCGGAGACGCCATGGGCTCCACTGGCGGTTCTTGAGAAGATTGGTAAACAGAGCGACCGGCATGGTGGGAACCGGTAGGCAGTAGCCGATCACCATGCAGAGCAGCCCCAGGCAGATGCACACCATCGGACCGTAAAGGATGTCGTTGGAATAGCCGATCATCAAGAAGTTGGTGGTGCGCTCGCTGGGGTAGAGCACGATGAACAGCGTCTTGAGCGTGGTTCCAAAGAAGACGGCGGGAATGGCGAAGTTGATGGGCTCCATCAGGTCGTAGTCCTGGCCTCGGCGCATGACGGCCGGGATGAGCAACACTGCCGTGGCCAGGCAGGACATGGAAACCAGAATGAGCTGAGGATCGCCTGTGTAGATGAAGATTCCGAAGAAAACGGTCGCCAGGCTGGTGAGCAACGCAAAGCCCACGAGGTGGAACATGAAGAACGTGGTGGGCACCCGCATCGGCGCAGACCTAAGGTGAAGAGGTGCGGCTCATCGCGAAGTTCTCGCGCAACAAGGCCAGCCCGATGCCCAGAATGGCCCCGATGAACCAACCGCTGATCAGCACCGGGACAAATGGCTTGCGCACAGGCTGCTGGGGCAAGAAAGGCTGCTCGATGATCTTGTAAGGCGAAGTGGTCTTCTTGACCTGGAACTTTGCCAGCTCATATTGTGCGGCCAATGTCTCCACAATCTTGCTCTTCTCGGCGATGTCTCGCTGCATGGAGGTGTACTCTTTCATGATGCTCGGCATTTTCTCGAGCTTCATACTCTGCTCGTCGAGCATCTTCTTGAGCATGTCAGCGCGGGCTTTGTACCCGGCGCGGGCTGACGTCAACTGGATCTGGGCTTCCAGGTCGCCGGGGGCCTGAAGTTGCTCCTCCGTGGCCGACAGCTCAACCGCCGCTTTGGCATACTCTGAATAGAGCTGAGACAGAGCCGTGAACTCTGCTTCCCCTTGAGCCTCCATGGTGAACGGAAGCTCATTGTCCTCCTGGAACTGCTGGAACCTTGTGGCGGCCTTCTTGAGGTCGGCCCGGGCATTGGCCAGCTGGCCCTTCAAGAAGAGCTCCTGGCTGCGATTCTCGACATCGACTCTTGCCAGCAGCAGCTCGAGATAGTTCTTAGCCAGGGCAAACGAGAGTTCCGGATCCTCCGTCGTGCAGACCACCGTCACGGGCTCGAAGGAGGTGGCGTCATCCACGCGCACCAGCTCGTTCATCCGCTCGCGGCTGTTCTCGATAGTGCGATCCGCCTCTTCCGTTTCCCCCCAGAAGGCAGCCAGCTGCTTCTGGTCGAGCTTCTTGAGCACCTCCGCTTTCAGATCGGCACTGTGAAGGACAGCCAGAATGTAGCCCTGCTTGTCGTCTGAGCCCGAGGGCAATCCGATCCCTTCGAAGGCCGTCTGAAACATGCCCAGCAAAGGGTCTGTGCTCATCACGTAAAGAGACGTGAAGGACTCGTATCTCTTGGGCGACAGGACAAGCAGAGTGGTGGCGATCACGCAGCAGGTAGCCGCGAACGATAAGACCAGAATGCGGTACCGCTTGATGAAGGTAGACAGGTCGAGAGTGTCAGGCATGCGATCTTACCCTTTAGCGGTCAATCAGTCGGTAGAGAGCGATGCCGCCCACTGCCACCTGGAAGACTTGCAGGAATCTCTCCCAGGCACCCGGCTCGGCCACGATGGCCGCCGGCGGGACCAGGATCACGTCCCCGGGCAGAAGCTGATCTACATGCTCGGCGTTCAGCATGTCGCCGTTGACTCGCATGATGAAGGTTTCGTCCTCCTCGGCATCCTTGGACCGGCCACCGGCCGTGGCGATGTAGTCTCGTGGACGCAGACCCGGCTTGAAGACGAACGCCGCCGGCATATTCACCGCTCCGGCCACCAGCACGGTGGTCGGCGCGCTCGGAACGAGCAGAATGTCGCCGTCCCTCACGCCCGGATCCGATGCTCCACTCGCCATGATGGCCTCCAGATCCAGCGGGATCCGATTGCTGGCGATGATACGATTGATGATGCGCGGGATGAAATCCAAACCCTTTTCGGTAAGGGCGGCATTGGCGGCCGACATCCGAAGTGAGGCTGCCGTGGCGTTGGCTGCCTCTGCCTCGACGGCCGAGATTTGCCGCGCAATGTACTCGGTGTTGACGAAGATCAGCTCGGTCAGCTTCTCGCGCTCGGGCAGGACCAGCTCGGTCTTGTTGCGCACGAAGACCGCACCGGGCGCATAGGCCTGGTCGGTGAGGCCGCCGGCTCGCTCGATCACCGAGCGCAAGGTATCTTTCTGCGGGTCCACCGCATAGACGCCCGGTCTGACCACCTCGCCACCGAGCGTAATCGACCCCGGCCACAGGCGTGAGCGCAAAGACTTGCGCACCAGCAGCACGTCCAGGTCGCCCAGGGCGACATTGTCCGGGACGTCTGGTGAGAGCAGGACGCGGTCCAGGTCGATGGGGATGATCTGGATCCCCACCGGGGTCCGGCGCGCGATCTCGGCCTGCCCCGAAGCCTCCGGGGTAAGACCACCGGCCTGGTAGAGCAGGTCGCGCACCCGCATATCGGCAAAGCGGGTGTACTCACCCGGGCGGGAGACCTCCCCCTGGATGCGCACTCGCTCGCGGTTGTACGTCGCCGTATTCGTGTCGTAGACGACCACGCGATCTTTGGGCTGGAGCGCCAGATCGAAACGGGGGTCGCCCCGGAGCGCCAGATCCAGCTCGAAGCCAATCACGCGGATCGGCTTGTCCGGGCTATCGATACGATAGATCTCGGCGTGTCCGGGAAAAGCCCCTTCCTTCATTCCTTGCGCCTTGCGCAACAGGTCGGAGACTTTCAGCCGGCCACCGAGGGAGTACCACCCCGGCCGTCTCACGGCACCGTCGAGATAAACGCCGTTGGAGAGGTCGTCGAGGACTTCCTGGACCAGGAAGAAGTCGCCCGCGCGAATCCGAAAGCGCGGGGCCTGATCGAGCGGGATGTCGAAAATGGAGCGCTGGTTGTTGTCAACAACGCGCTCGAGCTGGATCACCTTGGCGTAGGCATCGGGCCGCACTCCACCGGCCAGCTTCAGGAGTTGAGCCAGGGTCTTCTCGTTCTTGAGCTCGAAGATCGCCGGCCGGTACACAGGGCCGCTGATTGCCACCTGGGGTCCGGCCACCGGAACGAAGATCCGGTCGCCCTCCATCACCCGCGGGCTATTGACCTTGCCGTTGAGCAGGAAATCGTAGAGATCGAAAGTGGCCACGACGACGCCACCGCGCTGCAATTGGACGCGACGATAGGAGCCAGCGTCGTTGGGTCCAGCTCCGAGGAGCATGGCGTCCATGACGGTGGACCCGGGATTGACCAGGAAGGCGCCGGGCTTCTTCATGTCGCCGATCAAGAAAATCCGAATCTTGCGAACGTGAGTCATTCCAAGCTTGACCCGCAGGTTGGGGAGACGGGCGCGCAACTGCTGCTCCAGCGCGACCTGGGCCTGCTTCTGTGTCAGGCCGTTCAGCGAAACCGGGCCGGCGCCAGGAAGCACGACCTCGCCGTTCTGGTCCATGGTCAGCTGGGTGATGGACTCGCCACCATTGACGTTGTAGGTAGTGACCAGCAGCTCATCGCCCGGGGCGAGACGGTAGTCATCGGGGATCACGGCGTCCGTGTAGCTGGTGAAATCCTCTCGAGAGCGGACGAAGAAGACCTCTCCGAACCGGTCCAGACGGCTGAGCGACCGGGTGGACCGGACCTCCTGGGCACGCTCGAGGGCCTCGATCGTATGAACTTTTTGCCAGGTCTCGGGGTTACTCTCGGGCGGAGGCGCCGGGGCCAGCGTGGGTGGCATGAAAGTGCGGATGGAATTGGGCTGGGGAGTGGTCATCTCGGCATCTGAGGCCGGGGTGCCTGGCGTTGTGGGGGTGAGGCCCGGCGGGATCGCCTCGTTGATCCGGACGCGGGGGGAGGTCGGGCTCGGACTCGGACCCGGCAGAGTGGCAGGAGAGGGGCTCGGCGAGACCTGAACTGGAATCTCCTCGGTGGGAACCACGGGAAACTCCTGGGCGAAGACAAGCGCCGTCAATGAGACCAGTAAGAGCGAGAGCAACAGCGAGGCCAGCACCCTGGATTCAGGAAAGCGAAGGAGCATCAGCTTTAGTAATTTTCCACTCGTCAGGTTTGAAAATGGGCCCGTCCACGGGCCCGCCGCAAAGTCTAGCGACTGAGGCTCGGATTGTCAATCCTGGAGGCTTGAGTGCTGGAGTCCTCTGCCTGAAGGCAGGGCAAGAGCCCGCCTGCAAGAAGTTGGTGTCGTGAGACGCTCCACGTTTGCGGTCGCTTCTTTCACGCTGGTCACCGCGCTCGCCCTCGTGATGACACCGGCGGCTAGCTCGCCCGCCCCAACTGCAACGGTGGAGCCTGCGGCGGTCTCCGCCTTGACGAATGAACGCCGCAAAGCCATTGGGATTCAGAACGGTCCCGACAGCATTGCGGCGGTGGTGACGATGAATGGAAGTGCCTTCACCCTCTTCTCGGGCATGACAGTGGCCCGAGAGCGCGGCACGTTTCGCTTTGCGGGCACACCTCTGGGGCAACTGACCCCCGACCCGGCCGAGCGACACAACGGTCGGCTCATTCCCAGGCCGGTGCTCCGGCCAGGGAAAGAGCAACCCGTGCCGGTGGCTCTTGGGGGGATAGAAGGCCCCGCCGGTGTCTACAACGGGTTCGACCGGGACTACGCCGGCGGCGGCACGGCTCTCGACCTGGACGGTGAAATTTATTACTTCTATCACGGAGAGAATAATTTTCGATTCGAACCCTCCGGAGACCGCTCCAGGGAGAGCAAGTCCAACGGGTGGGGGGGGATCGGTCTGGCGATTTGGGAGCCGGATGCTCAAATGTTTCGCAAGTGTGGCCAGATTCTCGGAATGAACGCCCCCAACGGCGTCACCTCGGAGGGAAACGACCCGGCCAATTGCAGGCAGACCTTCGCTCTGGCCGACGAGGCCAACGCCGTCTACAACCCGAGTGACGGATTCATCTACCTCTACTACTCAGACTCGGCCGCCGAGCAGGGCCGCTCCCACGTGACGGTGGCGCGGGTCAAGAAGAAGGACCTGGTCGATGCCGTCAAAGCGGGCCAGGTGCCCCGCTTTCTCAAGTACTATCAAGACGGCTTCAGTGAGCCCGGCATGCTCGACCACGGAACAGGGGGGCGGTCCTCGGGAGTACTCGGGCGCCTGGGATATCGAAGCGCCCACGTCACCTGGCTGCCAAAGCACAAGTGCTACCTGATGGTGGTAGGATTCGCCCACGAAAGAATTTGTCTGCGAACTTCCACCAACGGCGTGGATTGGTCCCAGGACACAGCACTGGCCACCGTGCGCGAGGGTTTCTCGGCCCTCTATCCTTACCTCTACGGCCCCAAACTCCAGGCAGGCAATGAGTCGGACTTCTGGTTGCTGTTCACCGAGATATCCAGCACTCGCGATGCCAGGACCGGTCGCAACCAGGTCTCCTTCAAGGAGGGAGCCAGTCTGCAGCGCCGGCGCGTCAGGCTGGCCTGGTAGCAATCGGCTTGAGCTCGGACGGCGCACCATGACCAACCGGCCGCCTCGCCCCCATGGCTTCCACGCCTGGCTGCAGGTCGTCCGTTGCTACCAGAAGGCCAGCCGGCGCCTGAGCGATCGCCTGGCACCCCTGGCTCTCACCAACGCCCAGTTCGACGTCCTGGCGAATTTGCTGGCCGGCCCGGCGCACGGTCTGACCCAGGATCAGTTGGGGCAGCGTCTGCTGGTCACCAAAGGGAACGTTTCGGGCCTGCTCGACCGGCTGGGAGAGCGGGGTCTCATCACGCGCCGTCCCAACCCGGAGGATGGGCGCTCCAAACTGGTGCAACTGACCGCCACAGGTGTTGGGCTGGCCGAGCAGGCGGTCCAGGTGCAACGAAACTTTATCGCCGCTCTGATGCAGCCGCTGACCGAGACAGACCTCGAGCGTCTCTGCCGCATTCTCGAGCAAGTTGAGGAGCGCCTGGACGAACAGGCTGACTCAGAACGTCCATAACCGAATCTGAGGAGATGCTAAAGGGGAGGTAAAGAGTTTCACTCCCGGCAGGAGTTCTCCTCAGAGTCGCAGTAAACCCGCGGACTATGGGACACACGAACGGACGCCATAAGAATGGCCTGCAAGCATCAACCGGAGTCTTCGAGTCTTATCGCCCCGTGAGGCAGCGCATCCTGGTCACCGGGGGCGCGGGATTCATCGGCTCGCACCTTGTCGAGCGACTGCTCGAGCGCGGTCATGAAGTGGTGTGCATCGACAACTTCTTTACCGGCTCGAAGGAGAACCTCTATCACCTGCTCGACAATCGTCGCCTGGAAGTCATTCGCCACGACGTGGTCGAGCCGATCCAACTTGAAGTTGACCAGGTATACAATCTGGCTTGCCCGGCCTCACCTGTGCATTACCAGTTCGACCCCATCAAGACGGTCCAAACCAACGTCATGGGCATCATCAACATGCTCGGTCTCAGCCGCCGCACGAAGGCTCGGCTGTTGCAGGCCTCGACTTCGGAGGTCTACGGTGACCCTGAGGTCCATCCCCAGCCAGAGTCTTATTGGGGCAAGGTGAATCCTGTCGGCCCGAGGAGCTGCTACGACGAAGGCAAGCGAGTCGCCGAGACCCTATGCATGGACTACCATCGCCAGACCGGTGTGCAGGTGCGCATCGTGCGCATTTTCAACACCTACGGGCCCAGAATGGCTGTCAATGACGGCCGAGTGGTGTCCAACCTCATTTTGCAGGCTCTGCGCAACGAGCCGCTGACGATCTATGGAGATGGACAGCAAACCCGCTCTTTCTGCTTCGTGGACGATCTGGTGGCCGGAATGCTGAAGATGATGGACGACCCTGATACCTCCTTCACCGGGCCGGTCAATTTTGGCAACCCTCACGAGATCACGATGCTCACCCTGGCCGAGAAGATCCTCGAGTTGACCGGATCCTCGTCCAAGCTCGAGTTCCGACCGCTGCCCCAGGACGACCCGCGTCAACGTCAACCCGACATCACCCTGGCCAGGACCCGCTTCGGGTGGGAGCCCACGGTTTCGCTGGAAGCGGGTCTGCGCAAGACCATCGAGTATTTTGGCTCCCGTCAACAACTGCCCACCAGCTCTTGGACCTTCTCCAGCGCGGCGACCTGATCGCCGTTCGGGGCTTTCAGAAGGGCCGTGGGGCGATGTGCCCCCGGCCCTTTTCTGTTTCGTCCAGTAGGAACGTCCTACCCGCCCCCTCTAGTTTAGATCTAAACTTTGTGTTAGTTTAGATATGAACAAACTGACTGGAGGCCGGCCGGAACATGACCACGCTCTTGAAACGAGTCCAGTGGGACCACCAGACGATGAAGAGATTCCTGGACGGCCCTCGGGCCGACGTGCGGGCCCGGGTGCGGGGCTGGCTGGAAGACCCGATTTTCACCCGCCGGCCCGACCTGAGCCTGGACGAGCGCCGCGAGCAGACCCTGCGGTGGTGCCAGGAGCTGGTGCAAAGGGGCGCCACCGAGATGGCCTTGCCCCGCGAGCTGGGCGGTCAGGGAGACCCGGCCTCCATGCTGGCCGCCTTCCAGGAGCTGTCCTCCTTCGACTACTCGCTGGTCATCAAGCTGGGCGTGCAGATCGGGCTCTTCGGCGGCAGCCTCTACAACCTCGGCAGCCAGCGTCACCATGACCGGGTCAAGCGAGCCTTCCGGCTGGAGGAGCCGGGATGCTTTGCGATGACCGAGCGCGACCACGGCTCCAACGTGCGCGACCTGGCCACGACTGCCGTTTTCGACCCGCTCAGCGATGAGTTCGTGATCCACACCCCCCACGAGGGAGCCCGCAAGGACTACATTGGCAACGCCGCTCGCCATGGGCGCACGGCCACGGTCTTTGCCCAGCTCGAGGTGGCCGGACGGCGCCACGGGGTGCACGCCTTCATCGTGCCGCTGCGCGACGAGTCGGGCCAACTGCTGCCGGGCATCCGCATCGAAGACTGCGGCCCCAAGCTGGGCTTGAACGGGGTGGACAACGGGCGCATCTGGTTCGACCAGGTGCGCGTGCCGCGCGAGAACCTGCTCGACCGCTTCGCCCAGGTCAGCCGCACGGGCGTCTACAAGAGCTCGATCCAGAGCGCCTCCAAGCGCTTCTTCACCATGCTGGGCACGCTGGTCATGGGCCGCGTCTCGCTGACCGCCTCGGCCGTCAGCGGAGCCAGGACGGCCGTTGCCATCGCCGTCGAGTACGGGGACAGGCGCCGCCAGTTCGGTCCGGCCAGGGGTGAGCCCGAGACGACGATCCTCGATTACCAGGCCCACCAGCGACGCCTGATGCCGGCGCTGGCCACCTGCTTTGCGCTCGACTTTGCCTCCCGCCACCTGATCGAGCGCCACCTGGCCGAGGACCCCGAGGTGGAGATCATGGCCGCCGGGCTCAAGTCGATGGTGAGCTGGGATACCATGCAGATTCTCCAGACCTGCCGCGAGTGCTGCGGCGGTCAGGGCTACCTGTGGGAGAACCGCTTTGCTGACCTGAAGGCCGACCTGGACGTCTTCACCACCTTCGAGGGCGACAACACCGTGCTGATGCAGCTGGTGGCCAAAGGGCTGCTGACGGCCTACCGTAAGCAGTTCCGCCTCAGCAGGGTGGTGCGCACGCTGGTCAAGCGGGCCGGACAGATGCTCAGCGAGCTCAACCCGCTGGTCCCTCGCACGACCTCAGAAGAGCACCTGCGCGACGCCGCCTTCCTGCGCTCGATCTTCCGCGCCCGCGAGAGCCTGCTGCTGGTGTCGGCCGCGCGCCGGATGAAGAAGCGCCTCGACCAGGGCCAACTGCCCACGGTGGCCTTCAACGAGTGCCAGGATCACATGCTGACCCTGGCGCGCGCCTACACCGAGCGGATCGCCGTGGAGCAGTTCCTGGCCGCGGTGGAACGGGCTCCCGAGGAGCTGCGGGGAGTTCTCAAGAGCCTGTGCGACCTGTACGCCCTCAGCCGACTGTACGAGGACCGGGCCTGGTTTCTGGAGCACGGCTACTTCGAGCCCGCCAAGTCCAAAGCGGTGCGCGACCTGGTGCTCAAGCTGTGCGCCGAGGTGCGTCCCGACGCGGTCGAGCTGGTGCGCTCGTTCGGCATTCCCTCACGGGTGCTGGGGGCCCCCATCGCCCAGGCGGAGGAGTAAGCCTGTTGCGGGGATAACCCGAGCGGGTGAGCGACCGACTCGACTTCCCCGCCACCGAGCGCAACCGCGAGGCCATCCTGCAAGTGTTGGATGTTCGTCTGCCGGGCACTGCCGAGCTCCTGGAAGTGGCCAGCGGTTCGGGCCAGCACGCCGCCTGGATGGCCGCTCAGCGGCCTGACTGGCGCTGGCAGCCCAGCGACCCGCAGGCCCGCCATCGAGACAGCATCCGGGCCTGGTCATGCGAGCTTCCCAACGTGCTCGAGCCACTCGACCTGGACGTGCTGGGAGAGTGGCCCGCGGCCGAGTATGACGCCGTGCTGGCCATCAACCTCATCCATGTTGCCCCCTGGGAGGCCACCGCGGCACTCATGCGGGGCGCCAGCCAGGTGCTGAGGCCTGGAGGTCTCCTGTACCTGTATGGCGCTCTCAAGCTGGTAGGCTGTCACACGGCCCCGTCCAACGAGGCTTTCGACCGTTCGCTGCGCGGACAAGACGAGAGCTGGGGGGTGCGCGACTTCGAAGCCGTCTGCCAGGAGGCAGAGACGGCCGGACTGGAGCTGCTCGAGCGCATCGCCATGCCGGCCAACAACTTCTCGGTCTGGTTCACTCGCCCAGAATCGCCACGATCTCCTCCTCGTTGAGCCCGAAGAAGTGGCCCACCTCGTGCACCACCGTAATGCGGATCTGGGTGCGCAGCTCCTCGAAGCTGCCACAAACCTCCAGGAGCGGCTTGCGGAAGAGCAGGATCTGGTCGGGCATGTAGGCTCCGCCGGCCTGGCGCTCGGTAAGCGGCACGCCCAGGTAGACCCCCAGCAGGTCCTCGGCGCCCAGATCCTCGAGCAACTCGGGGTCGGGTCGATCCTCGACGGCGATCACCACGTTCTCCAAATACGCAAAGAAGCGGTCCGGCAGAGAATCCACCGCCTCGTCCACCAGCTTTTCGAACGCCCTGCGCCCCCGAGGCGGATACGCCATGGGGCTGCCTTCAGTTCGCCCGCTGCTTCCCCTCCCCCCGGCCGAACTGTAACACAATGTCCAAATTCTGGCGCGGTCGGCCGAGTAGACTCCCCAAGACGACCATGCGAATCGAGAGCCTGAGCCCGATCTACTCCGCCTTCCCGCCTCGAGCGGCAGCCCCGGCCGCCCCCCCGGCAGCCGGGACGGCTGACAGCGTCAGCCTGGGGCAACCTTTCGACCTGCAGGCACGCCTGGCGTCCACCGCCGAGGTCGCCGCCAATCTCGAACCCAAGCTGCAGAACTACGTGCCCGGGGAAGTGCTCGTCAAGCTGCGCGCCGGCACCACCGCCCAGGCCATCGAGGGCTTCGCCGCCGACTATGGCGCCAGGGTGGCCCGCAGGATCGACATGCCCGCCGAGATGGCTGCCCGCTTCGAGGGCGAGCTGATCCAGCTCAAGCTGCCCGCCACCATGAGCACGGCCCAGGCCATGGTGGCCATGGCCGAGGATGGTCGGGTGGCCTACGCCGAGCCCAACTTCCGCATCAAGACCTTCGAGCGCAAGCCCCCCAAGCTGCCCCCCACCGACCTGACCGACCTGCAGTGGAACCTGCGCAACCCCAACGGCGTGGACATCAAGGCCCTGGATGCCTGGAAGATCTCCACCGGCGTGCGCGAGAACGGCCCGGTGGTGGCCGTGCTGGACACCGGGATCGACTACAATCACCCCGATCTGGCCTCCAACATGTGGACCAACCCCGACCCCGACCTGGGCGACCCCACCGACGGAATCTATGGCACCAACCTGGTGGAGGACACCGGGGATCCACTCGACGACCATAACCACGGCACCCATTGTGCCGGCATCATCGGGGCCGCCGCCAACAACGGCGGAGTGGTCGGGGTCAACTGGAACACCAACCTGATGGCCGTCAAGGTGCTCGACAGCCAGGGCATGGGTGACACGGCTGACGCGGTGGCAGCCCTGGCCTACGCGACCAAGAAGGGGGCCCGCATCACCAACAACTCGTGGGGCACTGACGAGTACAGCCAGGCCATGAAGGACGCTCTGGCCGCCTCCCCGGCGCTCCACATCTGCTCTGCGGGTAATGACGGCTGGGACAACGACACCCATCCTTCCTACCCGGGCAGCTTCGACCTCGATAACGTGATCTCGGTGGCCTCCCACAACCGGCGCAACCAGCTCGCTCCCAGCTCGAACCGGGGTGCCAGCACGGTGCACATCGCCGCTCCCGGAGTGGCGGTTCACTCCACCCTCAAGCAAGGCCAGTGGGGCGCCCTCAGCGGCACCTCGATGGCTGCCCCCCACGTGGCCGGCGTGGCCGCTCTGATCGCCAGCAAGTATCCGGAAGCGGACAACGCTACCATCAAGACCCGTATTTTGCATTCAGTGGACCGGATGCCCAGCAACGATGCGGACCTCCTGATCAGCAAGGGACGTTTGAACGCGGGCCGCGCGCTGACCGAGGACTCGGTGGCACCCGCGGCCATGACCGACTTCTCGGCCCGGGCTCTCGATCCCGGCACGGTCGAGCTCCGCTGGACGGCTTCCGGCGACGACGGCACCCAGGGCTCTGCCGTTCGCTACGAATTGCGCTACTCGCACCTGCCCATCGCCGTCAACAGCGAGGTCAAACCGGGCGAAGTCGGCTTCCAGGACGCCCTGCCGGCTCCGCTGGAGGCTCCCCTGGAGAGCGGCCGACAGGAAACGGCCCGAGTGGACGTGCGCCCCAGCGGCAAGGAGCAGAAGCTTTACTGGGCCCTGCGCGCCATCGACAAAGTGGGCAACCCCTCGGCCATTTCACTCTCGTCGGTGACCCTGCCGGCTGGTGAGCTGGCCTTCGAAGAGCCAGAAGACGGTGCCTCGCGCTTCACCCCCGAGGGCAGCTGGGGCCTGATCAGCCTGGCCGGCCGGGGCCGCGTCTGGACCGACAGCCCGGAGGGCGGCTACGTGGGCAAGCGCAACGACTCGCTCACCTCCACCGGCATCTCGCTCAAGGAGTGGAAGAACCCCGTCCTTTCCTTCGACGCCAAGGTCAACACCGAGAAGAAGTACGACACCTGTGAGGTGGAGGTCTATGGGCGCAAGTGGTGGGGTGGCACCAAGTGGCGCTCGGTGGCAAGCCTGAGCGGCATCCACGACTGGAAGGGCTACCAGGTCTCGCTTTCGGAGTACGAGGGTCAGGACATCAAGATCCGCTTCCGCTTCCGCTCGGACGACTCGCGCGACTTCGACGGAGTCTATCTCGACAACGTGGCGGTCAGCGGCCAGCGGGACCAGGTGGGCGGCTGATTTAACTACAGCCCCTTGTGGCTGCCGTCACAGTAGGGCGGGTTCTGGCTGTGTTTGCACTGACACAGGGCCACCTTGCGGGCCTCGGTCAGCTCCAGCCTCAGGGGCGTAAAGCCGGTGCCGGCGTGGCTCCCATCGCACCAGGGCTGCTTCTGGGAACGCCCGCAGCGACACCACCAGTATTCACCGGCCTGGAGGTCGAGTAGTGCGGGCTGTCGGGCGGCGATCTCTGGTTCCATAGGACACTCGGTTCGGAGGCCGGGGGTGGTTTCCTACGGGACAATATGGTTCGTTTGTGCCTGTTGCACCCCCTCGACCTGATGCTATACTCAGTTCAGAAGCTTGACGGATGACCCCCCCCGACCGTCAGGCTTCTTTCTTTTGTCCCGGGCAGGGTTTACAAAAAGTTCACGAATTACACAAAACAGACATATTCTG
This sequence comes from Candidatus Xenobia bacterium, assembly GCA_045863235.1. GTDB lineage: Bacteria > Vulcanimicrobiota > Xenobia > Xenobiales > QWHO01 > QWHO01. Next base: position 69,065 of record BTUM01000040.1, read on the forward strand.
GATCTCGACCAGACATCCCACTGACGGGACATGAAGAGGGCAGCATGCTGAGCGAGAGCAGTCGTGAAACCCGTCTCCCCAACCCTGTGATGGCACCCGGGCCGCGCCCGGAGGGCCTGGCAGTGTCCATCGTTTCCCCCATTGCGGAAAACAAGGGCACCCAGGTCGAGCTGCAGGAGACTCCCCAGCAAGAAGCCGCCGAGGCGCCCGATCTGCTGACCCGCACGCTGGGTCTGGAGCTCGCAGAAGTCTGGGATCAGGTGGCCGGGAGCTCCAAGAAAGGTCCGAAGAAGAGCACCGACCAGACAGTGGTTGTGCGGCCGGGTCCGACGCCGGGGTTTGGCGGGCCAGCGCCCGCCCTTGGCTCCCCTTCCGACCCCCTGAAGGAGACGGGTGACCCCCAGGCCGGCCTGCCGGGTGACAACACCGACCCCACCAGGGGCCCGGCCATGGGGAACCCTGGTGCGGACGTCCGCACGGAGGTGGCCCAGTCCGACCCGGTCGAGGTGGCCGAAAAGGTGGTCTCGGAGGCCACTGTGACCCCGGGCCAGACAACCGACAGCGGCGCCACCGAGGCCGCCCGGGTAGAGACGGTGGCCAGCGAAGCCAGCGCCCAGCAAGAGTCCCAGCGCCAGGAGGCCGTCCAGACCGAGCAGGCGCAGGCGCAAGCCCACACCGAAGCGGCTCAGGTCGAGCGCAAGGAGTCCGAGACGGTCAAACTCGAGTCCGACCTCTCGCGCCGCGAGACTCAGCTATCCGACCTGCGCCAGGCGGTCAGCGTCAAGAGCCAGCAGGTCCAGGAGCTGCGCAGCCGGGTCCGCGAGAAACAATCGATGCTCACCCGCATCGAGCAGGATTTGAATGCCCTGTCCAGCACCCAGGACTACCTCGACCACTACGACGAGATCGAGCGTCTGGAAGGAATGCGCTACCATGTCCGCGTGGAGCTGGAGAATGATTCGGCGGCGGCCGCCCGGGCCGAGCTCGAGCTGACCGAGACCCAGCGGCAAGCCAGCCTGGTAGAGGCTTCCCTCTCCAACGGCCGGGCCCAGCTCGAGCAGCAGCGCCATCAGGTCAGCAAGGACCGGAGCTCGCTGGGGGCCCGGGCCGCCTCGACCGAAGTGCGCCGAACCCGACTCGAAGGCCAGCGCCGGCAACTGGCCAATCTCGAGGAGCTACGCCCCTTCTGGGCCGCCCTGCGCGAAGACTCCGATCTGAGACAGATCGCCGTGGACGCAGCCGAGTCCCGGCAGGACATCGAGAGCCGCGACCAATCGGCCCACCGTCGAATTCTGAACAACCTGGCCGCCCTCGAGGACGAGGATGCGGCTGTGGACCTGGTGGGCGGACTGAGCGGCTCCAAAGCGACCCGCGGCGAGCAGGCACTGGCTGGCATGCAGGCCCCGATGGAGCGGCTGCGTCAGGGCTGATTACCCTCGGCGCATCCAGCGATCGATGGCCCGGCGCCGCATGACCAGGTACATGCTCACCAGGTAAGCCAGGGAAGCGACCACGAGGGCATACTTCCCGGCCAGGGCACCGCGCACGCTCGCGTCCTGGATGGGAAGGCCGTGCAGCTCGGGGGCAAACCAGCCGCAGACAGCTCCCACCAGGGCTCCCCCGCAGATGACCACGAGATGTCTCTTCATCTCAGACTCGTTTCTCGTTCCGAGCGAGAGCATTCCTCCCAAATTGTTTCTTGACCCAGGTAGGAGGCATGAGGGAAGTGTCTCGAAAGTAATGCCGTGGACTGGCGAAAGCTCCGCGAGAAGCTCCTGGCCGAGGAAAAGGCGGCCCGGGTTGACTCCGCTCCCTTAGACACGAACGACTCACCCCCCGAGGATGGTCCGCCGCCTGCTGTGGCACCGCTTGCCGACCCCGACGGGTCGGGCAAAGTGACTGCGACCACGGTGAGCTCTGCTCTGGCCGAAGGAAAGGCGGAGCTTGACCCGCCCCCGGTGCCCCAGTCGAGTCACGCGGTCGAGGACGAGCGTCTGGCCGAGGAGGAGCGCAAGGCCGAGGAGGCCCGCAAGGCCGAAGAGGAGCGCAAGGCCGAGGAAGAGCGTCTGGCCGAGGAGGAGCGCAAGGCCGAGGAGGCTCGCAAGGCCGAAGAAGAGCGCCTGGCCGAGGAGGCGCGCAAGGCCGAAGAGGAGCGCAAGGCCGAGGAGGTCCGCAAGGCCGAGGAAGAGCGTCTGGCCGAGGAGGCGCGCAAGGCCGAAGAGGAGCGCATGGCCGAGGAGGCCCGCAAGGCCGAGGAGGCGCGCAAGGCCGAAGAGGAGCGCAAGGCCGAAGAGGAGCGCAAGGCCGAAGAGGAGCGCAAGGCCGAGGAGGCGCGCAAGGCCGACGAGGTGCGCGCCGCCGAGGAGGCCCGCCAGCCGGAGGCAGAGCGCCTGCCCGAGGAGGCGCGCCA